>JANNPW010000106.1:0-22086 GCA_031400405.1 Mariniblastus sp. | reverse complement strand
CCGATCGCTCCGAGCCACGAGAAAACAAACGCCGAAAGAAGACTCTCAAGTTGATGACCATCCCGCGGAGGCTCTACCACGCAGCGATCGCAGCGTTCTCAAAAATACCGTAAAATACCGTGGACAACGCCATTCGTACTTAACACCTTTTATTCTCCCACCTTTTATTCTTGTGCCGATAGCCCAATTGTTCCTGTGGCAATGCGTAGGAATCGATGGAAGAACAAGAGCTGGGGCGGCAATTGCCTGACAATTTCCCAAAGAAACGATAAGCTCTAATTTCGAAGCGATTGACCATGGAGAAGCAGCATGACTTGGTTCGAAGAACTCACCGGCATCAGGGAGAAAAATCCAAGTCAGGTTAGAACTGAACTCAAAGTTGATGGCACATTTCTCGTTTGCCCCGATGGCAAACGAATTGAATTTGGAAGATTGGAAACGCTGACGCTGGCCGAGTTGCGATCGAGGGCAAATTCGGCGATCCAAGTTGCTGGGAAGCTGATCCCGAGAGAGGTCGTCGGAGACGTACGGAAATTGCACGCCAGCGAGTCAAACAACAGTGCGTTGTTTCAGGTTGCGTCGCAATTCAATCTTTTGGAAATGACTGAGCCGTCCGTGACCCCCGAAATGGGTGTTGGTATTTATGAACAGGACCCGACGCAAGGACCCGCGTGCGCAATTGCTTGCGGAGCGGGCACGATTTACCGCAACTACTTTGTGCCCGTCGGTGACCAAATTGGCCAATCCGTGGACCGTCAACTTGATTGCTCATCGAATTTGGGAACACTATTCGGGAACCAAGACGGCAGCCTGTGGAAAACACGCAACGGCTATCTGTTTCCGACCAAGCACGGACTTGAGGAAATTACGAACAAGCTAAAAAGTGCCAACGACTTGGAAAGGGATCGGTACCAGGCCAGTCTCAAGATCGGGTTGCAATGGAATACCGCGGTCACACTCCAGGGCGCGACCCATTGTGTCTCGCAAGCCTATTGCACGGCTTTGCCCGTTGCTTATGGAGAACAACCTGCGGAAAAATGGACGGAGTTTGCTCGACTCGTACTCGATGCAGCCTACGAATCGACATTGTGTGCGGCGATTATCAATCGAGCAGAGAACGGCTCGAACAAGTTGTTTTTAACTCTGCTGGGCGGCGGAGTTTTTGGCAACGACGACAACTTGATCATGTCGGCGATGGAGAACGCGTTGTCACGATATCGCGATTTCGATCTGGATGTCGCCATCGTGTCGTATCGAATTTCCAAACCGGCAGTCGCGACTCTGGTTAGAAAGTTTGCCTAGTCGGTGACAAGAATCCGAAGGTTCGGTTGATTTTCGGCAATTGGTCCAATGAGTGGCTCGAAGACTTGGGTCGTCGTTCTCCGACTTTCGCCAAAAAATAGCCCGCACTTCGTCAATGCGAAATGCGGGCTATGGGTTTACAACAGGTTCATTTCGCGATCGGCCAAGCCTTTCTCGCCCAACACGATGTTCAGCTTACCTGCTGTGGCGATCTTTTCGAGCACTTCCAACTCTCGCAATCGCATCAGCGTCGGGTTGTCGGCCAGCAACTTGGCAGTGTTCGCTTGACTGCGCATCGCCGCAGTTTCCTCGCGACGGGCGATCAAGTTTGCTTCGGCAGCCTTCTTGGCTTCCGTTACCTTGTTCATCAAGTCCTTCATCTCGCCCGGTAGAATCACATCCTTGATACCTACCGAGCTGACTTCCAGACCCAAGACAGTTGCCTGCTCGCGGACTTGTTGCTCAAGCTCCTGAGCCACATCGTCCTTGCCAGTCAAGAAACTATCGAGCTCGCGACCGCCGATCACCGCTCGCAGCGCCAACTGCACCTCGCGGTACAACGACTGTCGAACATCGCTTGCCGCACTCACGGCACGACGAGCGTCCTTGATTGCAAACGTTACGATGGCGTTCATGCGAAGTGTTACCTTGTCGAGTGTCATGATCTCCTGACCATTGACGTCGATCTGCGACTCGCGCAGATCGAGCTCGACAACCCGCGAGTCGGCAGCGTCTTTCCAGTAGGTGTACAAGCCCGGTTCAAGCTGAGTCACGTAACGACCGTCGATGAACAGCACACCCACGTGGTCGCGTTGGACCTTGCAGACGTCCAGCAAGCGAGTCGCTTCCGCAGCACCTACAATCGACTTCAAGTCCTTGTGCTCGAAGCGCACGTCTCGCGAATCGACAATTTCCACTCGCATGCCACGAATACCCGTCCAGTACGCATAAAGACCGGCGCCGAGAATGCGAGCGAATCGTCCGTCGATCCAGACCAGGGCACGTTGGTAGTCTTTCAAGTCGAGCACCTCGGCTTTATCAGCCAATGCACCGGACTTGACGATTACGTCCAGTTGTTCATCAACCAGCCAGGGCTCTCGCTTCGAAACCACTCGAACACGGACCTTGTTGAACGGATCCAAGATCCGATGCTGGCCAGCGCCGATCAATCCCAGGAATTCGCCTTCGCGAAACTTCAGGCCAACCTCGTAGCTACGAATCACAATTCTCTTCCAGAAGTACATGAAGCCGGCCCCTTTCACGAAAGCAAGATAAAAAAACGCCGACCAACGCCAGCGGCAATGTTTTGATGACAGAAAGACGCCTTAAGGCAACGAATTGTTCGCCAATCACACGCGAATTCGACGGAAAAAAGTTTTGGCCAAGCGCTGTTGAAAAAATTGATTCGCGCTCAAGTAAATCCTGCAGCAGGAACCATCTTCCGGCAGCTTCTTTACTTTCGTCACGAACCGATTTGATCAACTTTGCCGAGCCGCTGCGATTCTGCAAAGTGAATTCCGGTGTTGCCGCTGCCGGCTTCCGATCTTCCTTCCTATCAACGGACGGGCCTACGCCGATTCGTAAATGATCCAGTTGACCTGTCGCCAACAGACGGCCGATCGAGCTAAACAATCGTTGCCCGCCAGCTTCTGTGGTGGACGCTTCCGCGCCCGGAGTTGGTTAACAACCATCTTGGTGCGTCGACGGGAGTCGAACCCGTGACCGTCAGGTTATTCGCCTGATGCTCTATCCACTGAGCTACTTCAATCGATGCTGTTTTCAGAACCCGTTTACGGAACGCAACGCGCCAACCATTTTTCAACTGAGCACGCGGCGCCGCCGGAACCACATCAATCAAACGCTTGCCTACAAGCAGGAACGCAGCGATTCGAACACCGTCCATCGGCTTTGGAGGCCGAGTCCGCACCCAGGCGAACGTTCCTGTAACTATCTAAAATCTCTTTTTGCCGACGTGCAGCCGAACTTTTTTCGAGAAAGTTGTCTGTTATGACGTTTGCGCATCTCCACGCAAAATCAATACCCAATGTCACGCTCTTCAAACCTCATACTCTTCAAACTTGTAACCGTGTAAGGTTACGAATAAACAGACGAACCATGGACCGACTGGTTCACTCAAATTCCCGAATTGTTTTCTTGGAAGTCCGCCAGCTTCATGCTTCACCGGAGAATTCTCCAGGTAGGCGAGATTGTTTTCTGACTTCTTTCGGGAGCAGCAGTTGTAACTTCGTCCAAGAATCGGCGAGACGATTTGCCGGCGCGCTGCCCAATGGGAGATCGAGAATTCTTTATTGATCAGAAAAACCAGTCAAATCCAGTTGCCAGAATAAGACCCTTCCGATCTGGAATTACTCGGTTGGCATCGAAATAAGATCATCCATTACCATTGGATAATTTTGTCTTGCTCGAACCGTCGTTTACAATTGGTCTTGTATACTTGGTAGACTGTGAGGAAAAAACGTAAAACTGTAACTTGGCGCCTTTGGCCATCAAATTTTCAATCGCTGAAACATTATGAAATTAGTTGCCCTCGTCCTTGTTGTTCAGTCTCTCTTTGCTCAGACTTTCGTTTTCGCCACGGACGAGCGACCCAATATCGTCGTCATCATGGCAGACGACCTTGGTTGGCAGGATACGCACTGCTATGGCAACTCGAAATTGGAGACCCCAGCGCTCGATCAGTTGGCGGCGGAAGGCCTGCGTTTCACCAACGCGTACGCCGCCTCTCCCGTTTGCACGCCGACACGAGCGGCGATGATGACGGGGCAGGCTCCGGCGCGATTGAGGATCACGAATCACGCACCGGGACACCCGAACGGGTTTTCGTTGCCGGGCTCTACCTGGCAGGAGGCCGACAACGTTCGGCATCTGCCTCTGGCTGCAGTGACCATCGCCGAACGACTCTCCGAGGCTGGCTACGCCACGGCTCACATCGGCAAGTGGCATCTCTCCTACACTTCGACGGAGATACGAGACGAAATCTCGGAGCAGGATCTTCGCCCGGACCAGCAAGGTTTTGATCTCAACGTCGGCGGCTATTCCGGCGGCGGTCCACCCAGCTATTTCTCACCCTATCGCATTCCGACACTTGCCGATGGCAAGGAAAATGAATACCTGCCAGAGCGACTCGCTGACGAGGCCATTGCTTTCATCCGTCAACCTCGGAGCGAGCCCTTTTATTTGAACTGGTGGCCTTACTCAGTGCATTACCCGATGCAGGCCCGCGAGGAGGTGATCGAAAAATATCGCCAGCGCGGTGATCTCAAGGACCCAATCTATGCCGCGATGATTGAGGACCTGGACACCTCGATCGGGCGGTTCCTCAAGGCGCTCGACGAGGCCGGGCTGCGCGAGAACACGTTGGTAATTTTCAAGTCGGACAATGGTGGATACAACGGCGACAACAGTCCGCTTCGTGGGCTCAAGGGCATGCTTTACGAGGGTGGCCTCCGGATACCATGGATCGTCCGTTGGCCGGGCCGGGTTCAACCCGGTACGATTAATGCCACCCCGGTAATCAGCATGGATTGCTACCCGACGCTGCTTGAAGTCGCCGGTCTGCCGCCAACGCCGAACCATCCGTTGGACGGCAAGAGCTTGCTACCCCTGTTCACGCAATCACCCGGTTTTGATCGCGATGCCATTTACTTTCACTATCCCAACTACGCCTTTCATCAAAAGAACCGCCTCGGTAGCGCTATTCGAGAAGGCCAATACAAACTCATTCGGAACTACGACGACGACTCGTGTGAGCTGTACGATTTGCAGAGCGACGTTGGCGAGCAGAAAAATCTTGCCGAACAATCACCCGCACAAACCCAGCGCCTTGCCGACAAGCTCGACACCTGGCTTCGAGAAACCGGCGCCAAAATGCCCACCAAAGTCGATGGTGTTGTTCAGTAGCGGACAAAAAATGGTCTTTGTGTAGCCTCAGTATTTCCAATCAAGCCGAACCGGGAATCTCGAACAAACCCCGGAAACACCGATCCCGGACGTAAGCTGCCAAGAAAAAAATTTACCGAATTTCCAACCACAAATCGAAAATTGAATTCGTTCGATAACCTGCCGACCGGACCCCTAAATTCGCACATGGATACCACTCAACAGTCCTTGCTTGGTCGCTTGCAACAGGCCCAACCTTATCAAGTAGAAACTTGGAATCGCTTCGTGGCGATCTATGCTCCGCTGCTGGATGAGTGGACTCGACGCTTAGGCGTTCCCGTGACCGACCGCAGTGATGTAGTGCAAGACACGTTGGTCAAGCTGTTAACTTCGATTGCCTCTTTTCGTGTTACTGACCAAGGGAGTTTTCGAGGTTGGCTGTTTACGGTGATGCGAAATTCCTGGATGGATTCATTGAGAAAGCGTCACCCCCCAACCGCAGACTTCTCGGCCCAACTTTCAAACTGGGCGGAACCTGATCCCGGCGTGATCTCCGAACAGACTGAGTATCGGCAATACCTGTTGCGGCGAGTGCATGACTTGGTGACCGCCGATTTTCCACTCATCAGTCAACAGGCATTTCAGCAATATGTCATGGAAGGCAAACCGGCTAGTTTCGTCGCGAAGTCCCTTGGACTTTCGACCAACGCGGTCTACCTCATTCGTGTCAGGATCTTGCGGCGGATCCGCGAGGAGTTGGCGGGACTGCTCGACGAGTAGGGTCCGGTTGGATGGGCTGGTGCGGCTGCTGCGGGGCGTTTTGGTTTAGCTGATTTATCGGGTTTTTCGAGTCTTTCGAGAACCAAGGTCATCCGGCCTACCAGTGGCGGGGAATGGGACCACGGAGATGTGCAAAAAATTTCTTAAATCGGCAAAAATGGCGACAGGTTTGGGAGTCGACGACCGTTGATTCTGTGTCTTTGCCTAAAGATCAACTTCAAACTCAACGTCAACCAGAAAACCAAAGAGTCACAATCAGCATGTCAAGAACGAACCCCCATCCCGACGAGTTGTTGCGACTGATTGACGATGGACAGCTCTCCCACGAGGAACAAATCGCCTATATTAGCAAATGGAGTCAGCTTTCCTCGGACGACGCAGCCAACACGGGAAATGACTATCAAGCGTTCGCTCAGGAACTAAAAAACGCCTTGGATGCGCCGCGCGTGGCAGGTGAAAAAACGGTCCCCAACTCCGCCTTCGTCGCCAAGATCATTCAGCGAGTCCGGGACCAAGTTGATCAAGATACGAAAGTCGCTGACCACGAACAAACGGAACTGCATGCGGCGCGCCACACCGATCCGCAGGCTCATTCGACCGTGTTCGGGTCGCTGGGGGCCCACGATTTGTCGGGCCAAATGTTGGGCAAGTATCGAATCACTCGCAAAATTGGTCAAGGAGGAATGGGCGTCGTTTACGAAGCGGAGGATCAAGATCTAAAACGCCGCGTCGCGTTGAAAACGATGTTACCCAAAATGGCTTCCGTGCCAGCCAGCCGCCTACGGTTTTTGCGAGAAGCCCGCGCAGCGGCTCAAGTCGAACATGATCATGTCTGTCCTATTCATCAAGTTGGCGAGGAGCAAGGCATTCCCTTTATCGCGATGCCTTTGCTACAGGGCGAGTCGTTGGACCGGAAACTCAAACGCGGAACGCTGTCATTAGACAATATGCTGCGCTACGGAATTCAAATTGCCAGCGGACTGGCTGCCGCACATCAAGTTGGTTTGGTGCATCGCGACATTAAGCCCGCCAATATCTGGATCGAACAGAAAAACAACGGGACCGAACGGATTCGCATTCTCGATTTTGGGTTGGCACATTTTGATGAAGATGAGCTCAACCTGACTCAATCGGGCACGGTGATGGGAACTCCGTCCTACATGGCGCCGGAGCAAGCCCGAGGCGAGAGCGTCGATGCGCGAGCCGATTTGTTTAGTATGGGCGCGATTTTTTACGAAATGCTGACCGGGCGCAAAGCCTTTGTCGGAGCCAATACCGCCTCGGTCATCACCCAACTGATGGTTGAAACGCCGCCCGCTCCGGCGGATTTACTTCCTTCAATTTCAAAACCGTTGTCGGAATTGGTGATGCGATTGTTGGTCAAGAACCCGACCCAACGAGACCTCAGCGCGGCCGACGTGGCCGAGCAACTCGAAGATATTCGCGTGAACCAGCTGGCCTCTCCCAGCGGTGTCACCGGGGCAAAACCAGAGGCAAAACAATCGCTGGCCCAGTCGCGGTTGCACGAAACCTCTGCCTCCGGCGGTCGGAGGAAACTCGGCAGTTGGTTGTGGCTGACTTTGATTTCAACGGGTCTGATCGGTCTGACAGCGGCGAGTATTATCATCTTTCAAGGCAAGCATGGGGTCCTGATCGTTGAGTTTGCCGATGAAACCGATGTTCGCTTTCGCGATGGAAAACTCCAGGTCTTCGATGATCAAGGAAAGTTGCAGTATACGATCACACCGGACGAAAATCGCCAGAATTTGCCTCCCGGAAACTACCATGTCACAGTCGTTGGTGCGGACGGAGTTCAACTGAGTACGGACAAGTTTGAAATCGTAAAGGGAGATAAAATCGTACTGCGAGTTACTTCGCGCAAACCTGAGAGCGACACTATCGCAGTCATTGGGCCAGCTGCAAATACCGAAACGGCAGCAGTGACCGAACTATTTCCAGGGATGATTTCAATTTTCGATGCATTTACATCCGCCACGGAATGTAAACTCCAGTTGTTGGAGAATGACAGAGAACCGCGGTTTATCGAAGACCAACATTATGTGGTCCTTCGAAAAGACTGCCTGCTCGAAGAGCGGATTGCGGTTCCGTTTGGCAAAGGGCTCGCCAGCGGCGCGATTGCGGTTCGTTGTCGGGCCGTAAATGGCGATCCTTTTTTCAATTTTTGCGTGCGCAATGACGGCACTCAGGCGCGTTGGTTAACACTGATTCTGGACCAGGGAACTTGGCGAGTCGGTTTACAGCGGCATGATCTGGTAGCGGGGAAATGGATAGCCAAATCACCCACCAGATTGGCATTTGACGATGCGATCAACACGGACCTGATGAATGGAAAATGGGTTGAATTCGCGGCCCGCTGGTCGGATACTGACTACGACGTTTGGCTCAATGGGAGCCACCTGACTGGCGGCGCGCTCCCTACCGAAGAACTCAACCTTGGTTTACCGAAGCCGCCACAGGTCTGTGCCGCCCCGAAGATTGTCGGAGACACCCGTCTGGAAATCGACTACGTCACTCAATGGGATCAAAAGCAACTCACTCCCTCGGAAGCAGTTCCGCCGGCTTTACCTGGTCGGCAGTCCGTAGCCCCGGCAATCAAATAGAGATACTCACTAATTCGACAACGAAAAAGTTTGGAAAAAGCTTCGGTCAAGGGCGTTAAGCACCGATGCATAATTTTTAGAACAACATGAATGAACATGGATGGACAAGATGTACAGGATGATTTCAATTCGTTGATTGATTCATTTGTGTCGTGTGAATCGATTGTATTCGAGTTTCGGATTGCCAAAATTGATCTGGTGCTTATCCGCTGCAGCGCGAGATTATCAACGTATATCAAATTTATTTTCAGACTCAATTGCTCTTCACGATGAATCCAAATGCGTGTCCATTTTTCCAGTCCCCTACCCTGCTGAGTTTGGCTTCGACCTGTTGCCGGATCTGCGACACGGGATGGATTACCCAAGCAGATCCAATACGGGCGCATGTTCTTCGACGCCAGTGAGACGCATATCCAGACCTTTGAAAGGAAAGGTCAATGTTCGGTGGTCGAGACCCAGGCAATGCAGAATGGTCGCTTGCAAATCGTGTACGTTCACGCGATTCTCAGTAATGTGGAAACCGAAATCGTCGGTCGCACCATAGGTCCGGCCGCCCCGGATTCCTCCACCCGCCATCAACATCGAGAATGCCTGAGGGTGATGATCGCGGCCCAGACTGCGCCCCAGCGAGGCGTTGCTTTCCACCATCGGTGTTCGACCAAATTCTCCGCCCCAAATCACCAAAGTAGAATCGAGCATCCCGCGGCGTTTGAGATCTTGTATCAATGCCGCGGTGCCTTGATCGGTGGCGGTGCAGTTCTCACGATGGTTTCCCACGACATCGCTATGTGCATCCCAGCCTTCATGATAGATGTTGATAAACCGCACCCCGCGTTCGACCATCCGCCGGGCGACCAGGCAAGCTCGGGCAAACGATGGCTGATCCGGGTCGCATCCATAGAGGTCCAGTGTTTCCTGGGGTTCACTTTTCAGGTTCATCAATTCTGGCGCACTGGATTGCAAGCGGTGAGCCATCTCGTAGGCACTGATCCGCGACTCAATTTCTGGATCGCCGACCCATTGCGCGGAACGGGCGTTGAGGTCTTGAATCAAATCAAGGGAATCCTGCTGCAGTCGAGCGTCAACGCCAGGCGGATTGGCAAGGTTGAGAATCAGGTCCCCCTGATTTCGCAGACGCACGCCGGAGAATTTTGTCGGCAAAAATCCACTGGACCAATTAGCGGAGCCGCCGCTGATGCCAGCTCCTGTGCTCATCACCACAAATGCCGGCAGGTCTTTCGACTCCGACCCTAGCGCATACGTGACCCACGATCCGATACAAGCCCGGCCAGGTTGGGCGAAACCTGTATTGAAAAGTATTTGTGCCGGCGCGTGATTGAATTGATCCGTGGTCACCGAGCGAACCAAACACAGATCATCCGCGACCTGTCCTAGGAAGGGCAGAGTTTCCCCAAGTTCCATTTGGCAGGTGCCATGTTTGGCGAAGGCGAATCGCGGCGCCATCACCGCCGCATCGGAGCGAATAAAAGCGTACCGCTGGTTACCGATTATGGAGGGAGGCAAAGGTTTGCCATCGTGCTTGAGCAGCTCGGGTTTGAAATCAAATAGTTCAAGATGCGAGGGCGCTCCGGCCATGAACAGATGAATCACGGCCTTGGCCTGCCCCGAACGAGGCGCGGGAAAATTTGCAGGCCGCGCGGCTTGAGCCGCCACACCGGTCCGACCCAAGCCGGCACCGGCGAGTGTCGCCAGTCCAATCTTTCCCAATCCGATCCCGCATTGCTCCAGAAACCAACGACGCGACGCGCGGATCCCGCGTTCAGCAAATTGATGGATTTGACAATTCATAATGCCAGCGATCTTTCTAATTGCGATTAGTTTCGCATGATGGTCTCGTCGAGATTCAGAATCACCCGCGCTGTGACGGCCCAGGCAGCGATCTCGTTCAGGTAGGTTGCTGGTTTTTCCGTTTCAACTTGACGCGATTCAGTGTCATTCGGCTTCGAATGTCTCAAAGACACGTTGGGCAACAGCGTGCTTAGCGGTAATTCGCCCGCGACAATTCGTTGGCGTTGTCGTTGGACAAACTGACCGACGCGGATTTGTTCTTCGGATGAAGCGGGACGGTTGAGGCATTGTTTGAAAATAAGATCGATCCGCTCCGCGTCGGTGACCGGCTGGGATGCTAATTGTTCACCCAGCGCCTCGGCGGCTTCAAGGATCACAGTGTCGTTGAGCATCGACAACGCTTGAAGTGGTGTGTTCGACGTCTCCCGTTGTGCAAGGCAAAACTCGCCGCTCGGCGCATCGAAGGTATTGAACATCGCATACGGCGTGGTGCGTTTGAGAAAAGTATAGATTCCGCGGCGGAAGCGATCGGGTCCAACGCTGGTATTCCAAGCGGCGCCCCCATAGGCCGTTTCGTTGGCACCCTCGGGTTGCGGCGGAAAAACGGGCGGGCCAAATTGTTGGCGATTGAGTAAACCCGCAGCCGTCAAAACAAGATCACGAACCTGCTCGGCATCGAGTCGGATTCGATTGGCTTTGGAAAGCCAACGATTTTGCGGATCCAGGTTTAGTTGGTTCTCGGTCGAGAGGGACGATTGCTGATAGGTCGCACTCAGCACCAATTGGCGTTGAAGTTTCTTGATTGATTGGCCCCGTTCGACGAAGTCTACGGCCAGCCAATCGAGCAGTTCAGGATGGGACGGAGGATTGCCTTGCAGACCAAAGTCGCCTTCGGTGGTGACAAGCCCTTGTCCAAAAAGCGCCGACCAGGTTCGATTCACCTGAACTCGCGCGGTCAACGGATTTTCAGGTGCGACCAGCCATTTGGCAAACTCCAGACGCGGTTCTGCCACTGCTTGTTTCGTCAGCGGAGGCAGAAAATCGGGAACGTCGGGCTGAACGAGTTCCTTGGGCTGCAAAAACTCGCCGCGGTGATGTAAAAACGTCGCGCGCGGGTTGTCGGCGGGTCGTTCGCGAAAAACAAGTGTGGTTCTTACACGCGGTCGTTTTTTCAGTTCGCGAATCTTGTTGGCTTGCTCGTTTAGTTCCGGAGCCTGTAGAAAAAAATATTGACGCAGCTGATGATTTTCTTCAGGTGATAAATTTTCGGCAGGACGAAACAACAGCTCTTCAATAATTGTCGGTGTCAGGGCGGCGATTACCTCGCCATTTTGCGTCGTCGTGGCGATCCGGAAACGACCCAGCGAGCAGGGATAATGCCGACCGAACCGCAGTGTCAGGTTCAAAGACCCGTCCGTGGTCAACGGCTCGGATAAATTGAACACAGCAACATTTCGTTCGCCGATCTGGTCTGCACAGGACCAGCCCGTTTGTGGGTCGCCATCCAAAGCCAACTGGGCTGAGACATTTTCCCCCCCAAAATTATTTTTGGCATCCGTCTCGGTAGCGCGGATCAATTGGAGGGAACTTGATCCGTCGGCGGTTGTGATACTCGCAGCAAACTCACCCAAAAAGAAATCGCCTTTCGGTCCTTCAAAATAGGCCATTCCCGGCCCCCGCGCCGGCAAGCGATCATCGGGCAAGACTTCCAGACGGATGGCAGTTGTGCCGGCAGGAATCTCGGAAAAAGTGAGCGTATACAGGTCGTCCTTGGTGATATCGCCGGAGGCAAAGATAGAATGATCGGACTCGATGTTCAGTTTCAGTGTCGTTGAGGAAGCCATCACCGGGCGCAGGATTTGCCAACGAGTTGTTTGCCGACGTTCGCGCTCCAACCATAATTCAAAGGCTGTTTCGATCGCGGTGGTTCGCCTCAATTCGATATCGAGGTTCGAGTTGTCCACCAGCGGCCAATGATTGGGCAATTCAGCGATCAGAGCATCTGCTTCGGCCAAACGCTGCTCATCGCGTTGTAATTCTGCCGGCTTGGGCAGTTCCAAATCAGGCTCCTCGGTGTTGTTCAGGAAGGCCATGATCTGGTAATAGTTGCGATGAGTGACGGGATCATATTTATGGGTATGACATTGGGCGCAACCGAGTGTCAGGCCCAACCAGGTTGTCCCGGTCGTTGCCACCCGGTCCGTCATGGCATGGAAGCGAAACTCCAACGGGTCGATTCCGCCTTCTTCATTCAGCATCGTATTGCGATGGAATCCGGTGGCGATCAAGGCGTTTTGATCAGGGTTGGGCAGCAGGTCGCCCGCCAATTGTTGAATGGTGAACTGGTCGAACGGCAAATCGCGATTGAAGGACTCGATAACCCAATCACGATACGGCCAAATGCTGCGCGGCCGATCTTTCTCATAGCCATTGGTATCTGCATAGCGGGCCAGGTCCAGCCAACGCCGCGCCCAACGTTCGCCGTAATGAGGCGAGGCCAGCAAGTCGTCCACCAGCCGCTCGTAGGCCTTCAAATTGAAACCACTGACGCCCAGTGGCGACATCGTCAATTGTTGCTGCCAGTGTTCCGATTCCTCAATCGTCGGTGGCAAGCCGATCAAATCAAGAAAGAGGCGGCGAATCAACACATTAGGAGGCGCAGCGCTGGATGGCGAGAGGTTCTCGTCCAGCATTTTCTTCAATACAAAATGATCGACCGGATTCCTGGACCAATCCGGAAATTGCTTTGAGTCGATTGTCGGCAAAGCGGATTTCGTGGGGCCAACGAACGCCCAATGCTTTTGATAGTTGGCTCCTGACTCGACCCACGCGCGCAACACTTGAATTTGACGGGCGGTCAAGGGCTTGTTGAATTCGTGTGGGGGCATCCGTTCGTCTGGGTCGGCTGACGCGATGCGCCGTACCAGCTCGCTGTCTGCCAGCGACTCCGGTTTGATTGCCTGATACCCCCCCAAATCAGTGGTCGCACCGGCAAACGAATCGAGTCTCAGGTCGGCAGCTCGCGACGCCTCGTCAGGACCATGGCAGGGAAAACAATGCGTCGCCAGGATCGGACGTACATCGACATTGAAATCTGTAGCCGCTGAACCCGCCGCGGTGGTTTGTGCGGAGAGGTCTGTGGTTTGTGCCGGCAGGCAAGAATTGATGAAGCTCAATGCGAGCGCAACAAATCCAAAAATCAAAAGGCGTAGTTGTGGCGTCATGATGGAGATAGTCGATTCGATGGGTCTTGAGCAGGCCTCGTTGGAACTCCTGTATTGTAGTGGAAAACAGGAAGTAGGAAATTGTCGTCGTTGCCTAAACTAATCGACGTTACTTCGAGGGTGGGCGGCCAAACGATAGTCCAGTTGGTTAAAGAATGGTTGCCCGTTGCCGAATATTCATGTTAAGAGCGCGTCAGTGAGATCAAGGCCAGGATTTCATTTCAAAACTTGAGTGTATTTTCTAACAGCGTACGGGGCGATTGACCTGAAGGATTAATCTGCATTTCACCCGCCGGCGAGAGTAGGTCAGGAAATTGCTTTATTGTTCCAATCGTGATGTTATTTTGCGACGAGGATGTAATCAGCAGTGCTCGACCATCGGGCAATTTACAATAACCTTCCAGTTCACTGTGAGGGAAAAAAACGAGACGTTCGCGAAGCACTCCCGGACCCCATGCACGACCATCGCGAACGGCATTTTCGAGGTTCAATCGCTCGATTCGCCACCCCAAACCGGCAACAACATTTTGAAGGCACAGCAGGTCTCCGGTGGCAGCGTCAAAACTCAAAGTCTGATTAAATGGTCCGGCGATAAATCGGTTCACAACAACACCTGGCGCACTGGTCCGAGTGTGTTTAAGCATCGCCTCGACATCCATTAAACGCACCTCCGGACGCACGTCGCCGTAGTCAGCAGTAGCAAGCAGAACCCGGTCGCCGAGGCTGACAAATTCAGGGCGACTTCCATTGATTGCCGCATCATCATCGATAACTGCAATCACGGCATTGTCGAGGTTGCCGTCTTGCCAGGCTCGTTCCCAGTCCAATTTGAAAATCCGGGCCTTTCCTTCGAATGTGTTTCCCATGAAGACTCCCAGCTTCGGATGTTTCGTCAACCCGGTCGGATGGCTCAACATCGGAACGCCCGACTTACTCAGCAACAGCGTTCGACCCGTTGGCTGTAATTGGAAATCCAATTCCAGAATGACACCGGTAGCTTTTTCGGTTCGAGTTGCGTCACCATAAATGTAGAGATGGCCGTCGATCAGCGACACACCTTGCGCTGCACCTACTTCCGTGCGCGTAATTTGTTGGGCTTCAATAACAATTGCATTGGCTTGCCAGTCAGAATCGGTTGGTTTTTGACCGTAGACCTGAGCCACGCCAATTAGGAACATGACTCCCGAAAAAAACAGCCCCCATCGCCAGCGGCGCAGCTTAGGAATTGGCTCAATCATGGTAATAATTCTGCATGGAAAAAGTTCTCGAACCTCGGTAGATGTTTTTGAAATCGAATCTTGCTTGTCGGTCAGTTTTTAGGACCTACGGGATCTAATCTGAATAGGGAGCATCCACGACGGTGAATACCTGTTCCATCGTTTGTTTGTCACCAGCGTCAATTTGTAGCCGGTATTTTCCAGGGTTCAGGTACTCTTTATAGTTGATGAAATACGGCTGGGGGCTTACGTTCGTTTTCAGCACCAGGTCCCAGCGAAACTGGTTTAATCCTTTGGTTCCGGCAATCGTGAAGGACGTTACGCGCTCTCCATCTTCCTTCAACATGGAGAATTTCAAACAGCCTGTTTTGCATAGCCAAAAAGTAATCGGAGTCTTTTCGAATTCGCGCAAGTTCTCTCCGGGCCGGACATCGCTGAGGTAGGGCTTTACGGCCACTGGAATCGGAAACAAGTAGTCGCTTGATTGTGATGCTGGCGTGCGATTGTATTGCGCGTGAATCGGCAACAGGTTCATTTTGTAAATCCCACGACCATGCGTCGCCACAATCAGGTCTTGCTCGCGTTCCTGGATCACGATATCCGAAACACTGCAGGCTGGCAGATTTCGGCCTAACAAAGACGGTGGCGTTGTCTTGCGCCCCAGCATAAATCCGGTAAGGAGAATCTCGACTCACGGCAACGTCATAAAACTCGCCCGTCGGCAAATTATTGAAGTGCACCCACGATGCGCCTGTGTCGAAACTCTGGTAAAGTCCACCATCGTTAACGAGTACGATATGATTTGGATTCGTGGGGTTGATCCACATTTCACAATGATCCAAATGCAATCCACTGGCAGCGCTGGGAATCATATGAGCAACTTGTCCGCTCAACAAATCAAAATTCTGGCCGCCGTCAGCGCTGTGGGCCACTCGGACCCCTAAAGCAAAGATCTCGTCGTCATCTGTTGGGTTGACGTAGATGTTGGCGAAGTCAAACGCGACGTAAATCAATCCCGGAAGTGATGGATCGAGCTGCACGGCTTCCACTCGTGCCGAATTCACGACAGCCCCGACACTGATCCACTCCAACCCGTAAACGGTCTCACTCTTCATTCGCTGGTAAGAATCAAACGAATCCAGGAGTGGTGAGCTGGGTTGTTGTGAAAAAGTTGGTGTGCCGCGCGACAGGCACCAAGAAAACACTAACAGATATTTCCAGCAATAGTTCGATGTTCTGTGCATGGGAGAATCAGGTTTGTAGAATCAGAGATTGAGAGAATGAAAATTCACCCTCTTTCTGTAAACGCTTGATCTAAGCCTCAAAAATCATCTCATTCTCAGCTCCGGCCTACGGGATTTTCATTCAATGCGAAGTTGTTCAACAAACATCACAACCCTTTTGGTTCCCGGTCGAGCACCAATTGAAGCACTTTCGTTTGCGCAGCATAGCGCACGATTTATCCGACTTGCAAAACTGAAAAAGCGGATTCGGCAGATTATCGCTCCACCTAGCATGACATTCAAGGACAAACTATCGATCACGAGCGTTATTAAGCGGAAGATCGGGCCCGCTTAAGAGTTTCAGCCATCAGTCGAACCGATTTTGTAAAACGAATCAATGAGCTAAAATCAGATTTATAGTTTTGAACGAGTCTGCAGTTGACGAGGAAAAAAAATCACATGACCAATGTGAGGCCGGAGTTCCAACCCGAGTTGATTGCCTCGAGCGGGCGGGGATCGAACCTGCAAAGCCAAGTTCTCCAAACCAGCAGTCAAGTGAATAGCCCGACCAGGAATCGAACCTGGGCCTTCTCGTTCAAAGCGAGAGATGATTGCCGTTTCACCATCGGGCAGCATGAAGTTTGCAGTGCGAAACAGGAATTAAAAGTCCAGACTGGCTTCCAAATGCTGTTTTCATAAGGCACACTTCTAAAAAGCGGAAGGCAAGGGATTTGAACCCTCACAACTCAAGGTTGCACTGTTTAGCAAACAGGCCCGGCGAACCGTATCCGGCTACCTTCCAAAGTGGCGGGTTCAGGGGTCGCACCTGAGAGTCCGAGCTTATGAGGCTCCGATGAGCACTGGCCCACCCGCTAGGGAACTGTCCTGAACTAACTTCCCGATTCGGATATGTCTTGAATTCGATGGCGAGACTCAGCGTCGGAATTTTCGGGGAGAGGGGAGCAAATGCCGATAAAATTTCGTCATTTTCGATTCCCAATCACGGAAGTGTTTTCGGGACAATTCCTAGGTTCGTTGGTTGCAAGACCCGGAAAGTAGCTCACCGAGGAATCGAACCTCGTCTAACTGTTTCGAAGACAGTCGTGCGAATCCATCACACTCGCAAGCCAAACAATCTGAGAACCCCGTTCGGAAAATGACTCAGTGTCCACGCCAGGAATCGAACCTGGTCTACGACCTTCGCAGAGTCGCGTGCTGATCCAGTACACTTCGCAGACAAAATATCAGACCTCGCAATTCACCATTTAAATTTCCCAAGTGGTGCCGGTGGGATTCGAACCCACAAACACTTGTTTCTAAAACAAGCCGCTCAGCCGTTGGCGTACCGCACCGTGATCCAACTTTTACAGGCGACCCATACCGGATTTGAACCGGTGATCTCTGCCGTGACAGGGCAGCGTCCACTCCTGGCTGGACTGATGGGCCAAAGTCAAAGACGCCATTGAGATTCGAACTCAATCAAACATGTTTTGCAGACATGCTCCGCTCCAAGCGGACTGGCGCCAACTAAAAATAGTAGTCCCGGACGGACTCGAACCGTCGATCGACTGTTTGTAGGACAGCTGCCTTCGCCGCTGGGCCACGGGACTGGGGAAGTTGAAAGTCGGAATTTGACCAGGTGAAATTGAATCGCGTGAACTTCATGTTTGGTGTTTCCCCACTCCGACTTCGAAAGCGGAAGACCAGGGACTCGAACCCCGAAGCGGTTTGATCCGCCAACTGTTTTCAAGACAGTCTCCTCATCCAGCCGGATGCCTTCCGTAGCACCGCAGAGGAGTTTCGATCTCCTTCCTGCTGCTTGAAAAGCAGCCGACCTAGCCAGTAGTCGAATGCGGCAAAAAAACTGAAAACTGAAACCTGCAGCGAAGCGCCAAGGGTGACCGATCGGAATCGAACCGACATGAACTTGATTCACAGTCAAGTCCCTGAACCAATGCAGGACGGCCACAGCTCCATAGGCTGGAATTGAACCAGCGGCAAACTGATTAACAGTCAGTCCGAGCCACCAACGGCTCCCCCATGGAATAAATTGGCTTGCCAATCGCCGACACCCGAACTCATGGCAGTCAGAACGGCTGGATTCGAACCAGCGATTTCGTGATTCCGGAACACGTGGAATACCAGACTTTCCTACATCCTGAATCAAGTGGCGGGAGATGGACTTGAACCATCGACCTCCAGGGTATGAACCTGGCGAGCTTGCCAACTGCTCTATCCCGCGAAGCGTCCAGCGGGAGTCGAACCCACACTTCCGCCATGGCAAGGCAGCAGGCTTCCGCTACATCATGAACGCGTTTTGATTTTCTAAATTGTCAAAGAACGTAAACGCCGAAGCGTTCGAAGAACATGTCGTCTTATAAGAACGCTGCTCCCACCGCTGAGCTACACGCCGCAAACATAAGAGAGGTCGGAGAGGTTCGAACTCTCGCCCGCCTGGGTAAAAGCCAGGGATGCTTCCGCTACACCACAACCTCAATTGGCTATGACGTGGCGTTTCAAACGAAGTGATAATTGCATTTCAGTGTCTCCAAAAATAAGTCAAGTTTTCTCTACAACCTCCGGCCAACCGCCTTCAGTCTCCTCAAGTGGTAGCCCAATGGCACTCACATTCGAGTAATTGTTAGCGGAGTCGGCGCGAGCCGCCCGGTTTTCGTCCGTAATTCCCACGCAAATACCGGACGGCTCGCGCCGTACCGCTACAAAGTAAGCGCCAAAGTGGTAGCCCTGAGGATTGAACTCAGCGCGACCCGCATATCAGACGGATAGGGGCACCAGCCCGCGACTACCATGGTCCAAGTGGACGAGCTGGGAGTCGAACCCAGTAGCCTTGATTGCAAGTCAAAGCGCCGACCCATCGGCAAGCCCTCGTTCAGTGTTCAGTGTTCAGTGAGTGGCAGCTCGTGTGGGATTCGAACCCAACCTGCCTGGCTTGAGAAACCAGTGACCTCACCAGAAGTCAAACGAGCCAACTTGTTTCCGTAGCTGCGCACCTCTAGCGCAATTGTGCTTCCACTTTTTCTTTGCTTCCAATGTTCGAACAAGGGCTTCGATTGCGCGTGTTGAGTAAACAACCGGCATGAAAAAACCCGGTGTCACTCTTGGTCACACCGGGTCGTTCACGATTACGCGAAGATATAAACCCAGGTCACCTCAGCTCACGACGTAAGCCGAGCGCTTGCCCGTCTGGCGACGCGACATTCTCGTTACTCTCGCAATACTGCTCGGCCGAAATCGGCGGATGGGACTTGGGTTGTTTTGAAGACATGACTCCACTTCCAAAATTTATTGACAGTTCTTTGTCGGTTACGGGACATTTTTTTCGCCAATTGGGACCGCCAACTGAGAGCGAAAACAAAACCGACACACTTGCATTCGAATAAACAGACGAGCCATGACCGGTTTGGTTCGCGCAATTTGCTACTTTTTTTCGGACGAACAAGCCTTGAATCGCCAACCGCACCAATCGTTGTCCGAGACCATTGAATCCGCAAGATAACCGGGTGATACTATTGGCACGTTTACCAAGGTCTATTGGAAGTTCAATGAAACTCGGATTATCTACCTTTTTGGTTGGGGCCATGTTGCTGGTTCTGTGGGCAAATGGCGTTATTGCACAGACGCTCACCGACAAACTGATCGCTGAAGATCCGACCAAGTTGGCCGAGCAAGCACGGCTAAACGGCAATATCGTTCGTGGCGCGATCCTGTTTCACCAGGGAAACATTAATTGCGCAAAGTGTCATCGGCCATCGTCTGAACAGGATCGAGTTGGTCCGGACCTCAGCCGAATGGAGCGGGAAATTACCGACGAGTTCATTATTGAATCGATCCTCCAGCCCTCGAAGGCCATCAAGAAAGGGTTCGAGACGACAATCGTGTTGGATGTTGATGGGCGGATCTACAACGGAATCATGCTGAGCGAAGACGCGCAGAAAATTGTCATTCGAGACAGCCAAAATGTGGACCAAACGATAACCATTCAACGTGCTGACATCGAAGAGATTAAACCCGGCAAGACCTCCAGCATGCCGGATAATTTGGCCAACGAACTAAAAGATCGCCAACACTTTCTCGATCTGCTGCGGTACGTCCTTGATGTCAAGGAGCGCGGACCGGAGCTCAAAGTCGCGGCTGCCAATGCCACTGTCCGCCGTGAACTAGACCCTGAACTCAAAGGATTGGTCTTGATTCAGGAATTGAATTGCCTGGCCTGCCACACCTCAGAAACGTTTCCTGAGATCGTCCGTGCCAAACAGGCACCCCGTTTGAAGTGGTCCGCCGCTTGGTTGAATCCGGAATGGATGGAACGATTTATCGGTGCTCCACACAGTGTCAAACCGGGAACAACAATGCCGCAACTGCTCGGGCATCTCGATGAAGCAACACGTTCCCAGACCGCTAAAGCCATCACTCATTTCCTGGTGTCCCAAGCCGACAACCAGTTTCAAACTCAAGCGATTGATTCCAGCGCTGTTTCACGCGGTCACGAACTGTTCAATTCCGTTGGCTGTGTCGCTTGCCATGCACCCAGAAACGAACAGGCCGTGGAACAACCCAGGCCCAATTCCAAGTCACTGGGCGAGCTCGCGTCCAAATACAATATTAGCGGGCTGGTTCAATTTTTGGAAAACCCACTCGTCGTGCGACCCTCCGGGCACATGCCCAACATGCAACTCAGCCATCGTGAAGCGACCGACATGGCGAACTTCCTGCTTCAATCGGTCAACGAGACGAACACTGGTTGGCGGCTCGATACGGAATTGGCTAAACAGGGAGCAATATTTTTCGCCGAAAACAATTGCAATCGTTGCCACGCCGATCTGATCGCGGAGACTCCCCAACCTGCAGGTCTCTTGTCATTCGACAAACTGAATCCTGAAAAGGGATGTCTGTCCGGCGAACTCGGCAACTGGCCCGGATTCCAGCTTCCCGAGTTCGAAAAACAGACGATTCGAGCCGCGATCAATCGCGTTTCGCCGCAGTTGACCAGCGAGCAGCAAATTGACCTCAGCCTGACGTCGTTCAATTGCATTGCCTGTCATGATCGCAACAGTTTGGGAGGCGTGACTTCCGAACGCAATCCACATTTTCAGACAACCAATCTCAACCTTGGTGAACAAGGTAGAATCCCGCCGACACTGACCGGCGTGGGCGCCAAGCTGAAAACGCAGTGGATGCGGGAGGTTTTGGTCAATGGCCGAACGATTCGCCCGTACATGAAAACGCGAATGCCACAGTACGGTGAAGAAAATGTGGGTCACCTCGTCGAGTTGTTTCAGGCGCAGGACCAACTGGCCGAAACCAGATTCGCTGAATTCAAAGACCAGGAGGAGATGCGAAAAAAAGGTCTGGAACTGGCTGGAAACAACGGACTTAATTGTGTCTCCTGTCATACGTATCAGTACAAACTTTCCGACACCATGCCCGCAGTCGATCTGTCCGAGATGGCCGACCGCCTGAAAAAAGATTGGTTTTATCAATATATGCTGGCTCCTCAAACTTTCAGTCCCAACACGGTCATGCCGTCGTTTTGGCCCGGTGGGCACGCGATTCGAAAAGACATCGCCGGCACGGCGGACCATCAGATCGAAGCGATCTGGCAATACTTGCTGGATGGGCGACAGGCCGGCATGCCGCACGGTGTGGTGCGGGAACCGTTGGAAATTGTCGTGGCAAACGAAACCCAAATGTTGCGACGAAGCTACCCGGGCATCGGCAAACGTGGCATCGGCGTGGGCTATCCTGGCGGAGTCAATCTGTCATTCGATGCAGAACAGTTACGATTGAACGCCATCTGGAAAGGCAAATTTGTCGATCCGAGCGGAGTCTGGACCGGTCAGGGATCGGGCAATGTGCAACCCATGGGGAAGACCATCGATTTCGCCAAAGGACCGGATCTGGACAATGCTAACGAGCCTTGGATTGTCGGCGAAGGACGGCCACCAAATCATCAATTCAAGGGTTATTACCTGGACTCCCTCCGCAGGCC
>JANNPW010000049.1:0-47781 GCA_031400405.1 Mariniblastus sp. | reverse complement strand
AAGTAACTCTAACGCGTGGCTGGCTCATGAATACCACTCAACGAAATTGTCAGGTGCGCAACTAAACCTGACTCACTGGCGCAAATCTCGTGCCAACTCCAGCGATCCAATAAAGATTCTCCAAAGTCAGTGGCATTGGGCCATCGCCCGGCGGCTGATTTCGCCATCCCGAAATGTATGATGTAGCGAAGGACAAGTGTCTGTAGCTGGAACAGGTGATTAAGTTCAACGAGTGCAACTGAATCTCGAACTAAACCAATAAGCCACTGTGAAAACAGTGGCTCTTTTTGTTGACAGCCGGGCAAACAGGGGCGCTGAGGGTCGCCGGCGAATTCTTAGGGCGGATTCGCTCATGACCGCAGTGCAATCTATTAACTCGATTTTTTTCCCGTCACGATGTACGACCGGGAGTCTCAGAATGCAAAGCGTTGAATCTTCATTCATGGCATTTGTCGTACGATCAAGTTGTTTCTGGTTCCCAGATGGACGAACCTTCAAGGTGAGGAGAACCGCGACCAAACCGGCCAACTTTAAGCCTCTGTGAACAAAGTGCAAGTATTTGAAAAACTGGAATGCGTATTCCAATTCCAAAAAACTTCAATCCGGAACGGCAAGCCAAGGCGAAGAGTCACGATTTCCGATTCCGATGATGGTGGAATTCGGAAATCAATTTTCCGTTCCAAAACCAGAGTATGCCGTCTCAATACCAAAAATTTGCCGCTTCTCGGAGAACGCCACCAATTGACTCCAAGGAACGGCCATCGAGTCCAAAGCGCAGCTTCGACGATCGAGTTCGGGGTGGCGTTCAACAAGAAATGGCGAAATGTCCTGCGTATTTGTCGCACCAAGTTAGCTTGTTTGGGTCGTGACATTGACTGACGATGGACGTTCGGTTCACGGATTGGTCCCGGCTGTCCGTTTCGGTATGCTATTTCTAAAAATCCGGCCCGTTTTCTTTCGTCCGGCTGTCACTTATTTCCCGGCAACGACCAATGTCCCAAGATAACTCTCAACGCGCCCATCGGTTGGTGGAGGAATTGCGCGCCGAGGTCGATTTCGAAATCGACGACGTGATTGCCAACATTGTTCGCAATTTGCCGGAAGAGTATTTTCGCAGCTTGGCTCATGAAGACCAATTGACGCATTTGAAAGCCCTGCTTGCAATCAGTATTTGCAACCTGAAACGTGAATTGACTTTCCGCAGTGAGGATGACCGGCATATTGCTGTTGTGGCGCGGCAAAACTACCCGGGTTTACTGGCGAAAATTATCGCCGGTCTGCCGGATGAGCAACCGCTGATTGGCGCCCGAATTTTCACGTCCAAGACTCATGACTTCATCATTGACCTCTTTGAGTTCAAATCCCCAGTCGTGGAACATCGACCGACACGAGTCAGTCAACTTGAGTTTACGGATACAGTGGCGGCGGTCGCCAGATTAACGGGTGGTGCCCCCGCTGCGGTTGCGGAATTTATTTCATCGTATCCGCCCGGGAGTCGCGCACTGGAGTCCCCCGCCGAAATTTGCGAACACTATCTGGCATTTTGTGAATCGCGTGATTCCAACGATATCACTGTCCGGTGGACGGAGCTACCCGAAAAACATCAAGCCAAAATCACCGTTTCGGCAGGTTCGATGCGGGCTCGGAATTTATTTTTAGCGACAGCCAAATTTCTCGCCGAACATGCGGCCGATATTGACCAGGCGTTTCTCGATGATTTTCCTTTGGCGGGCCAAGATAATCATATCGCCGTGGCCAGTTTTTTGGTGTTGGGAAAGATGCAGGATTCGCCAACCACCACTGGATTGCAATTGGCGGATTTTTTGCGGTCGAATTGATTCCGGCGCCAGGTTGAGCGATACTGATGCAAGACGTTTTCCAATCACTGTTATGGATTTATCACGAATGACCCTACAAAAATTTTCCAGCCGGCGATTGGCAGTTTGTTTTGCTGCAGTTGGAGTGATGAGCGGATTTAGTTTTGTTTCGGCAGCAACCTCCCAGACAAAATCTCCGGACCCTGCCGATAAACAACAATCGAAACAGGACGCGAACGACGGAACAGAAGGACGGAAGCTCGAACCTACCTTGCCCGTATTTGTCGACGGCGAAGCTCAAGTCGTTGAGGGATTTAATCATCCGCGCAAATGGATCTGGCAGGACTTGTTTGTGGAAACCGAATTTGATTCCGACGGAACCGGGAAACTGGATCGGATGCATGTTTCGGTTTGCCGACCGGAACAAACGCAAACCGAGGGGCTGAAGGTCCCGGTGGTCTACGGAACAAGTCCGTACTATTCCGGCGTTAGTGCTGGCGGCTCAGAGTTCTTCTGGAATCCCAGTCATGAACTCGGTGCGACGCCGCCGGTACGACCGAACCCGCCCCCCATTCCACATGAATCGCATCGAACAGTGATTTCCCGAGGACTGACCAGCGAATGGGTTCCACGCGGATTTGCCGTGGTGCACTCGTGTTCACCCGGCACCGGTTTGTCGCAGGGCTGCCCGACCGTCGGCGGCGAGAATGAATCGTTGGCTCCCAAAGCGGTTATCGATTGGCTGTGCGGTCGGGCCAAGGGTTACACGACCCCCGACGGCGATGAAGAAGTCGTCTGCGATTGGTGCACGGGAAAAATAGGCATGACCGGAACCTCCTACAACGGCACGCTGCCGATCGCCGCTGCGACGACAGGAGTAGAAGGACTGGCAGCAATTATCCCAGTCGCTCCCAACACCTCCTACTACCATTACTACCGCTCCAACGGACTGGTTCGACATCCCGGCGGATACATGGGCGAAGATATCGATGTGTTGTACAACTTTATTCACAGCGGCGATCCGGAAAAACGTGAATTCTGTGATAGTCACGTTCGCGATGAAGAAATGGCGCAAAATCATGATCGCCTGACTGGCGATTACAATGTCTTTTGGGCGGGACGGGATTATCTCAACAAGGTCGAAAAAATTACCGCTGCCACTTTGATGTCACATGGCTTCAATGATTGGAATGTCATGCCGGAACATAGCTTCCGCATTTATGATGCCTTGAACAAACGCGGAGTACCTTGTCAAACCTACTACCATCAAGGGGGTCATGGCGGCGACCCACCGTTCAAAATGATGAATCGCTGGTTTACTCGTTACCTGTACGGTGTCGAAAATAATGTCGAGGCCGACCCCAAAGCGTGGATAGTACGAGAAAATGCCAATCCGTCCGAACCCACGTCCTATGCTGATTACCCCAATCCAGAGGCGAAACCTGTGGAATTGTTTTTGACTGGAGAGGGAGCGAAAGTGGGTACCTTGAATCTGTCACCGACCGAAGGCTCAACGTCCGAGACCTTGATCGATGATGTGACGTTTACGGGTGCGAAATTGGCGCAGGCCGAAACCTCGGAGCATCGCTTGTTGTTTGCCAGTCCCGAGTTGATTCAGCCCGTCCATCTTTCTGGAATTGCCAACATCACGATCAAACTGGCCAGTAGCAAACCGGCCGCCAATTTATCGGTCTGGCTGGTTTCATTGCCATGGAAAGACAATGCCCGCATTACGGATAATCTGATTACCCGAGGTTGGGCCGATCCGCAGAATTACCGCTCGCTAACCGAAAGCGAACCGCTAGTGCCGGGTGACTTCTACGAATTGAAGTTCTCGCTACAACCGGATGATCAAATCATTCCGGCTGGAAAACGGATCGGCCTGATGATTTTTTCATCCGATCGCGACTTCACATTGTGGCCCGAGGCGGGAACGGAACTGACTGTGGACTTGAAAGCGACGAAACTCGAGTTGCCGATTGTCGGCGGTACGGAAGCGTTTAGACAAGCAATCCAAAATTGACGTCGTGGCTGACTCCAATTCCAACGGCTCGGTTTGGCGATCGAAGATCCAACTGGTTGGCCTGCTAGCCGGACCACTATGGGCAGCGTTGAGTTTTGGGTGGCTGCCGATCGAATATGCCGACGCGGCGGGCCAGCCGGTGGCTTTTTCGCTGGCCGGTCGCGCGACGTTGGCGGTGATGATTTGGATGGCGGTCTGGTGGTTGACCGAAGCGATCGACATTTCCGTCACCGCACTGTTGCCGATCGTGTTATTCCCGTTGTTGGGAATCGCCACCATGAACAACGCCGCCGCGCCGTTTGCTGATCCATTGATCTTTTTGTTTATGGGCGGTTTTTTCCAAGCCCTGTCGATGCGTCGATGGGGTCTGGATAAACGAATTGCGTTAGCGACGTTGCGCATGGTCGGAACCAAACCAGTTAATATGGTAGGTGGTTTCATGTTGGTCACCGCCATGATCAGCGCATTCGTTTCCAATACGGCCACGACCGCCATGATGTTGCCCATCGCGCTGAGTGTCGTGGCGTTGACCGTTCGCAAACCACAACTTGAAAATGCCACAGGAACTGCTGGCCTGAGCGTTGGCCAGCAAGCGGCGATGAATGTTGTGTACCATCCCGAACCAGACAGTGATTCGCGTAGCCAAGCTACCAAAAATTTTGCGACCTGTCTGATGTTGGGAATCGCCTACGCTTCCTCGATCGGCGGGGTCGCGACGATCATTGGCACGCCACCGAATGTGTTCCTGATCAGTTTTCTCAATGAGTCGTTGGCCGAACCATTTCGTACCGAAATCAGTTTCGCCCGCTGGCTAATCATCGGCGTACCTTTTGCGGTAGTTTTCCTACCGATCGTCTGGATTCTGCTGACTCGCCTGCTCTTTCCGATTCACGACATGAAACTCGACGGAGGTCATCAGTTGATCGAACGCGAGTACCAATTGTTAGGATCGCTCAATCGAGGTGAATGGGCCACCTTGATCGCGTTCGGTTTGACCGCGACGGCCTGGATTACTCGACCCTGGTTGGCGCAGATTCCCTGGGAAATTTCGGGCCAAGTCATGTACCCTTTAGCGCGTTGGACGGACGGCGGAATTGCCATGACCGGTGCATTGCTGTTGTTTGTGATTCCAGCTCGATCACAGCCCGGTGAATATGTTATGAATTGGTCCACAGCAGAACAGTTGCCGTGGGGAATTCTCATTCTGTTTGGGGGCGGTTTGAGTCTGGCCGCTGCTGTCGAGGCCAATGGAGTCGCGGAGTTTGTCGGTTGCCAATCGAGTCATCTACATGGCTTGTCCGAATTCTGGTTGGTGTTAATTGTTGTCGTCGTGGTGGTATTTCTAACGGAGTTAACCTCCAACATCGCTACGACCGCGACCCTCTTACCGGTTTTGTCAGCGATGGCGCCGGGTTTGGGTATTCATCCTTGCCTGCTGATTGTCCCGACCACAATTGCCGCTAGTTGTGCCTTCATGCTGCCGATCGCCACGCCTCCCAATGCAATTGTGTTTGCCTCAGGCGAAGTCACGATTCCGCAGATGGTAAAAGCTGGTTTGTGGCTCAATGCGGTCTCGATCGTGTTGATCACGGCGATGACTTTTTTCATAATCAAACCGCTACTCGGAATCTGAGGTTGAACCGATCCGTCGTAAAAATCCGCCTTGATGTCGCACTGAGTCGATCGATCTGGACTATCCTTTGCAAGCGATATCTGAATAGAAAAACATGCGCAAAAACGCGGTAATCCGTCGCAGACCTGTTGTCCACTCCAACTCAAATGAGCCACATTGGCGGCAAGGGGTCGAACCGGTTCGCAATACAGTTTTTTCGCGGGGACCGAAACGAGCTCCTGTACGGGATAGCGCAACGCCGCTAACGAGCCTCCGAACACACACCCGGTGTCGATGTTGATCGTCCTATTGAGCCACTCGGCTGTTGGCACCGGCGTGTAACCGCAAACCACGATTGCGTCACCACGATCTGGACACTCTATTAACTGCCGCTTGGCGTTCCAGCACAATGAATGGTACCGACGATACACAACAAAGACGTTTTCAATACGCCAATACTGGCGAGAGCCAACGCTCAATTTCGGCAACGGTTTGTTGTTTCAATTTTGCGTAATGTTCGACTTGATCTTTGGTGATCTTGTGAACCGCGAAATAACGCGATTCGGGATGAGCGAAATACAAACCGCTGACGGCAGCACCCGGCCACATCGCGAAAGACTCAGTTAGCTTGATTCCCGTGGTCGATTCTAGATCCATCAACTCCCAGAGCGTTGCTTTTTCGGTATGGTCCGGACACGCCGGGTAACCTGCCGCCGGTCGGATGCCACGGTAACTTTCTTTGATCAACTCTTCCTGGCTGAGATTTTCATCGCGACCAAATCCCCAAGCGATGCGGGCTTGTCGGTGAAGAAATTCTGCAAACGCCTCCGCCAATCGATCGGCCAAGGCGGAGACCATGATCGCATTGTAGTCGTCCAGTTCGGCGCGGTACTTCGCTGCCAATTCATCGCAGCCATGTCCGGTCGTTACGGCAAAGCCTCCCAAATAATCTCCGCGACCACTCCCTACCGGCGCGATGTAATCGGCCAAGGAGCGATAGTGTTCGATTCCTTTGCGCTGCCATTGCTGGCGCAGGGCATGGAATCGAACCAGTTCGGTTTGTCGCGTTTCATCGGAGTACACAATGATCGAATCGCCAGTCGAATTTGCCGGCCAGAAACCGTAACTGCCACGAGCGACCAGCAAGTTTTCGGCGATAATTTTCTTCAACATCTTCTGGGCATCGCGAAACAGCTTGGTGGCTTCTGTTCCAACCACCTTGTCAGTCAAGATTTTCGGGTACTTGCCATGTAACTCCCAAGCCATGAAAAAAGGCGTCCAGTCGATATACTCAGCAATTTCAGCCAGCGTTACCTGATAGTGACCGTTGTACTTGGGGGTGTCCTGTCGATCATTGGCCGGACCCGTTGGTTGACAACCTTGACACGAACACGGGAGCGAGTTGGAGTGACTATGGGACAGACGTTTTAATTCGACCCCGGCAACAGAAGCCCGGCTGTCGATAATTCGAACCCCAGTAAATACAGGTGTCGGAATATCAACCTGCGACCAATCGGTGGGAAAACGATTGGCAAAAGCATCCGCATAAGGCACGAGAGTCAGCTGCCGTTCTTCATAACTGTCCACGAGTTTTGTTTGCAGGGCGACATTCTCCGCGACGAAATTTGGCTTCAGTTCCTGATTGATCAATTTGTCGACCACGCCGACACTGCGCGAGGCATCGAGAACGTGAACCACTCCATGCTGGTACTGCGGAGCAATTTTGACGGCCGTGTGTTTGTCGCTGGTTGTGGCACCGCCGATCAACAAGGGAATCTTCAAACCGGTCCGTTGCATTTCTTTGGCGACATAAACCATTTCGTCGAGACTGGGCGTAATCAAGCCCGACAATCCAATGATGTCCACGCCATGCTCGACTGCCGCCGCGAGAATTTTTTCGCAGGGGACCATCACGCCCAGGTCGATCACGTCGTAATTGTTACAACCGAGAACGACTCCGACGATATTTTTGCCGATATCATGCACATCCCCTTTGACAGTTGCCATCAGGATCTTGCCGCGAAAGGACTGGGATTCGAGGCCAGCGTCCAGTTTTTCCTGCTCCATATAGGGCAGTAGATGGGCGACCGCTTTTTTCATCACGCGAGCGGATTTAACGACCTGGGGCAGAAACATTTTGCCGCTGCCGAATAGATCGCCGACGATTGACATCCCGTCCATCATGGGGCCTTCAATGATTTGCAAACAACGGTCGTATTGTTGGCGCGCCTCTTCGGTGTCCTCGACAACCCAGCGATCGATGCCCTTGATTAGCGCGTACGACAATCGTTCTTCCACGGTTCCGCTGCGCCACTGGAGATTTTCACCGCCACTCTCTTTTTTCTTTTTGTCTTTGACTGTTTCCGCAAATTCCAATAGCCGATCGGTGGCGTCCGGGCGGCGATTGAGGAGTACATCTTCGACGCGCTCCAACAAGTCTTTGGGAATCTGTTCGTAAATTTCGAGCTGACCGGCGTTGACGATTCCCATATCCAAGCCAGCGGCGATAGCGTGATACAAGAACGCCGCATTGATCGCTTCACGGACAGTATCGTTGCCGCGAAAACTAAAACTCACGTTGGAAACACCGCCGGAAACTTTCGCTCCGGGACAAACCAGTTTGATTTGCCGGGTCGCTTCGATAAAATTCACGGCATAGTTGTTGTGTTCTTCCATCCCGGTAGCGACCGTCAAGATATTCGGATCGAAGATAATGTCGTCGGGTGGAAAGCCAACTTGTTGGGTCAGCAAATCATAGGCTCGTTTGCAAATACGAACCTTGTCCTCGGTTTCGACCGCTTGCCCCGTTTCATCAAACGCCATGACGACGGCAGCCGCTCCGTAGCGGCGAACCAATTTAGCCCGTTCGAGAAATTCCGCTTCACCTTCCTTGAGGCTGATGGAATTAACAATCGACTTGCCTTGCGTCGCGCGCAAACCAGCTTCGATGACCGACCATCGCGAGCTGTCAATCATGATCGGAACCGATGCGATATCATCTTCGCCAGCGATTAATCGCAAGAACGTTGTCATGGCGGCTTCCCCATCGAGTAGAGCATCATCCATATTGATATCGATGACGGCGGCGCCCCCTTCGACTTGCTCCCGCGCAACTTCGATGGCGGCCTCGAATTGTTCATCGCGAATTAATTTGGCGAATTTCCGCGAACCGGTAACATTGGTTCGTTCGCCAACCATCAGGAAGTTGGCATCCGGACGGAGGTTCAGAGGGCGCGAGCCGGAAAGACGCGTTAACGGTTCGACCAAACTTCGAGTGTGCGGTTTCAAGCCGCGCACTCGGTCGGCAATCGCCCGGATATGCGGCGGAGTTGTGCCACAACAACCGCCAATAATATTGATCCAGCCGTTGTCTGCCCACTCGCCAACCATCTCAGCCATCTGTGCCGGTTCCAGATCGAATTGTCCCATCGCATTGGGTAAACCAGCGTTGGGATGCGCACTGATGAAGGGCGTGGCGATTTTCGATAACTCCTCGAGGTGCGAACGCATTACATCCGGGCCGAGCGCACAATTCATGCCGACACTAATCATTGGAAAATGTGAAATACTATTCCAGAACGCTTCGACAACTTGCCCGGAAACAAACGTACTGCCCGAGGTCGCGAAAGTTCCCGAGACCATCACCGGTACGACGGTACCGGTTTCCTCAAAATATCGAGCGATGGCAAACAGGCAAGCCTTTAGATTTAGCGTATCGATGACGGTTTCGGGAAAAAGAATGTCGACCCCTGCTTCAACGAGCGCGGCAACCTGTTGGTAATAGGAGTCTTCCATCTGCTCGAAAGTAACGCCACGCCAGGCCGGATCATCGACTTTGGTACTGATCGCAGTTTGCTGAGTGGTGGGGCCAATCGAGCCGGCGACAAAACGCTGCGGGCCGTCAGGATGGCTGGCTTCAATTTGAGCGACAGCGGCCTTGGCATTGGCCACCGCAGCCGCGTTGATTTCCCGCATCAGGCCAAGTGGAAATTTGAACTCCGCCATGCCCACTGGACTGGCATTAAAAGTATTGGTTTCAATGATGTCCGCACCTGCCTCAAGGTACAGTCGGTGAATCTCTGTGATGGCCGCCGGATGCGTCAATCCGAGAATGTCGCCAAAGTTTTTTAGTTGCACTTCCGGATCATGATCAGCGAATCGGGGACCGCGAACATCGGCTTCGGTCAACCCAAGCCGTTGGGTCATGGTGCCCATAGCCCCATCGAGAATCAGGATCTCGCTAGCTAAACGGTCATAAAACCGCTGGCTGATTGTTTGCTGGCTAACGGACTGCTGGCTGTTCGGTTTTTTTTCGACAACTGACACGGTTGAATTTCTTTAAAGGGTGTAACATCCGCGCTAACGCAAAAGCGGAGAACGTGGTCGTGAAATTGAATTTTTGATTTGGAATCGCAAACTTCGTGACAATCCATCCAATTTATCCACGACTCAAGACAATCACAATGCGAACCGATGAGTTAGATACCGGAAATTAGGTCGAAAAATAATGGATGAAGCCATGAATTCAGACAATTTAACACCAAAATTTGGCACTGCGAACGAGAACCGATTTCCGGATATTAAAGTCGCGGATATTCGTGCGGGGCAGGCGACGCGGCGAGCGCCCATTGCTGCGGTAATTCGCCCCCTCCAACAGGTCGAAGGGACCACCCGTTCCGTTCGAGTTGACGCCGCCCAGCTGGATCCGGCACACGGTCCACACTTGCGAACCGATCAACTGGCGAACTATGTAAGTTGGCTAAACGAACAGGCACGTCGGGAAACGCCGCAATCCGCGGTTGTGAGATCCGTAAACACCGCACCGGTTGTTTCACTGCCGTCCGTGCAGCAAACTTCTCCGCGAGTCGCTATCCAGAAATTGCAACGCGTCGATCAACCTCACTCCCAATTGGGAAAACAGCAAACGGTTCCGGCGCCGAAGCTGGCGGCCCCCGATTTCCAATTTGAAGCCGATCTGGAACGGATCTTGAAAAAACTCAATATGCCGGAAATACTACTGCCAAGTTCGTCGGCCAAGCATGAAACCCCGACCGATTCGTTTCAGGGGGTTGGAGCTCAACGGAGTTCAATCGGCTTTCCGGAGTCCCGCGTTACTGCGAAGGGCATGACCGAGTCCGCACGAGCTCGCCAGGATGCTCCGATGGATACGGATGAAATCATTCGACAAATTTCCCAAGCGATCGCCTCGGTGTTGACGGATCAATCGGAGACGGTGATCGAGTCCAACATCCGTCAACATATGGGTCAACCTCGTCCGGTTGCCAATGTAGAATCAACGACCAATCGAGACGCCTTCGACGATCTTCACCGTGCCGCGTTGAACTCGCTGCCTCCCGACATCGCGCAACAAATCGTCAACGATGTCCCAGACAAAACGGCTCCGCTGCTTGATGCCGATGTTGAAATTCCCACCAGTATCGCCGCCTGGGATGTCGAGGATTTTCGTTGGCCTAAAGTTTCCAATCAAATGGTTTCGGTGGGTGCCAAAGCGATCGAAGCGCTCGCCAATTCGGTGTTCCAAACGCTGGGACCCAACCAGAAACGGGTGGCAATCACCAGTCCGGGCCGCGGTGTTGGCTCAACGTCAATCGCGATCAGTTTAGCGCGGTGGGCTGCTTCGGGCGGTCAACGAGTATTGTTGGTGGATGCCGATCTCGCTCGACCTGGTTTAAGTGCGCAAGTTGGCTTGGGACCGAATATTTCCTGGGTCAACGCAATTGTCAGCTCGCTCAATCCCGCCGAAGTGATCATTCGTTCGCAACAGACTTCACTTTGTATCATGCCGTTATCGCCGATTGTTACTCGGGTCGGGTGGCCTCGTTTTATTTATGATCAATTGGGTGACTTGATAAATCAGGTCGCGGCGGGTTTTGATTTGGTGGTGCTTGATGTTGGACCTGCCAATCAGCTAATCAGCGAGCTGAGCCAGTCGCGGTTTCTGGTCGATATTGGATTGATCGTGCATCCGGGCAACGATACGGCTGGGTTCCTGCAGACCAAAGACCGGTTGGAAACATTCGGTTTGAGCCGTTTTGTGGTGGCTCAGAACGGTGTCCAGCAAAACGCGGCGATGAATGTGGCTTAGCACGGCCTGTGAACCCATCGCGCTGGATTTGTTTAATCTTGATTCTGATTGTCGCCTTGTTGGGAGGCGCGATGCGATTGTCGATAGCGCAACACGACGGCTTGTGGCTGGACGAACTGCATACCGCGTGGACCACGGGTAGCGGCAGGTCCACGTTGTGGGAACGTGCGTTCGCAGGAAATCAAAGCGGCTGGTACTTCGGTTTGGTCTGGATCGTTCGCGGCGTCTTGGGCGACTCCGTATTGGCAGTGCGTGCGGTTTCAATCGCGGCCGGTACGTTGCTTATTTTAGTAACAGCCCACTTAACCTGGAGCTGGACTCGGTCGACCGTTGGAACATGTTTGGCAGCTTGGTTGATCGCTACCGACAGCCAATTTGTGTTCTATGGGACCGAAGCGCGAACCTATGTACTGGTTCAATTGGTCAGTGTAATCCAGGTCCTGACGTTTTGGAGTTGGCTGTCTCGTTTTCGTTCGACGGAAGCGTTGTTAGAAACGAACCGACCAACTCGCTGGCGAGGAAGCGGATTACTATTGTCGGTGGTTACCGCGATGCTGTTTGCGTTGCATTCGACCAGCGTGTGGTTGCCGCTCGCTGAGGTGATTTTTTTTATGGGTTGCTGGTTCGTGAACCGATTCCAAGTCGCCACAAATTTTGATTGGCAAGCGGCGTGGAAGTCAGCAATTCTGATCGCGCTGCTGACAGCGCTGTTTTGTGTTCCGGCCTTGATGGAAGCCCATTCGATATTTGGGCGGCGGGATAATTGGTTGCCGGTTTCGTCCGGAGCGATGCTACTTAAAGAGTTTCGCTGGCCGATATTATTATGGCTGGTATTACCATTGATCCTGGTTGCGATCGTTGGCGCTTTTGAAGGAACAATGGCAACACAATGGCGGGGTACCCAGTTCTCGCAACGGAATTTTGGCCGCACTCTGTTTGTGCTTGTGTGGGCGCTGGTTCCGATTGGAAGTGTCTGGTTGCTGGATCATTGGCAAATAGCGCCACTGGCCCTGAGTCGTTACACCCTGGTGGGATCGGCCGCGCTGCCGATCTTTTGTGGTTTGTGTGCAAGCACTCCGAAAAACTGTTTCGGACAGTGGGCTGTCGCTGGAACTTTAATCGGCAGCAGTCTGTTTCAGAGCCCATTGATTCACGCACTCGGACAACATCCAATGTCGGTCCAATTGCGATTTGAAGACTGGCACTCGCCCATTGCTGAAATCAACAATCGGGCGGACAAGCAGACCCATCCAGTGATTCTGTTCGCCAATTTGATCGAGGACGTGCAGGCGTTTGAACGGACCGATGTTGCGTTCCAGGAATATTTGTTGTTTCCGATTCAAGGGCTGGATCGCGTGGAAACGACTCATCGAAAAATCATGTCCGCGCCGACACTGATACGTCCACACTTTCGCCATTGCGATATCCAATTGATGCAAGAGCAGGGGGGAGGGTGGTTAATCATTCGGGCCGATGCAGTCACTGCCAACCTGTTGCAGGAGATCACTGATGAATTGCGAAATTGGCCAACAAGGAATGAACAATCATCGCAGGCATTCGAAAGAGGTGCTGACAAAAAACCAGTTCGGGCATTCGTGCCGCAGATCCGGTTCGCCCAGTTTCCAAACAGCAATGTACATCTGGTGAGTGTGGACTATCCGGAATACTCGGCGGAAACAAATCAATCTAATCAGTAGTTGAAATCGTCTCGACGAGCAAAGTAACGGTCAACACTTCGAGACGCGACCCGGTGAGAAGGGAGCCAAATCGATGGCTGGTGTTTGACCTTCGATTGAGTCCGCCATCACTACCGCGGTGCCCGTCGAGAGATGCAAGCCGGCTTTGAAATGTCCTGTGGCGACCCAGGTATTTTTTGAATTGCCCATCAAGCCAAGATAAGGAAATCCGTCACAGGTGCCGGGCCGCAAGCCAGCCCAGGCGCTGACTAGCGTTTGTGGATTACAAGCCGGAATCAACTCGCTGGCCCAGGCAACCAGCTCAGCGATATCGGCGGGAACGGTGTCGGAATTGAAGCCGACCTCCTCAATCGTGGCTCCGGCCAGCACCTGTCCATCGGCTCGAGGAACCAGATAGCGAATGCCTTCATTGATAACTGAATCGAAGATTGGTCGCGGAAGTTTAAACAAGGCCATTTGCCCGCGGACGGGTGTCATGGGCAACGACGCTTGGAAGGGCGTCAACAACTGCTCGCTCCAAGCGCCGCAAGCAATGCAGTATTGATCGGCTCGATACTCCGTCCCGTCGGCATGAATACATTCGGTTTGTTCATCATGGACGACTAACTCAAGGGAGGCGATTCCCTCCACGATTTGCACGCCGTTTTGTCGGCATGCCGCCAGCAAGGCTTGGAGGTGTCGCGGATTGCGCAACTGGGATTCGCCCGGCACGAAGACTGCTTGCGCGGATGGCTCAAGTCGGCAGCCAGGTACTCGTTCGGCCAGCTGCGATCTACCCAATGTCTCAAACGGAATGTGACGCTCTTGCCAATACAGTTGTTGGCCGATCAAGGCAGCTATTTCACCTCGCGAACGCGCCAGGTAGACACCGCCACATTCGATGTAGCCCGTGTCAATACCGGTTTGCGTTCGCAAGTCCGTCGCCCATTGCGCGTGAAGTTCAGAACTGAGGGCTTCGAGTTTCTCTAACGGATGAATGGCAGTGGTGGCTTGCGTTGGCGGCAAAATTCCGGCACCGGCCCAAGATGCTTTTTGGCCGACCCGCTCTCGTTCCAAGAGAGTTACCGGTTGTCGTCGCCGCGATAATTCGTAGGCCAGCGAGAGTCCGATTACTCCTCCGCCGATAATCAGGGTCTGGGGCATGACGAAGTTCAATTCCAAAAGTGAGAGACTTAAGAGGCAAGCGGAAAGACTATCGGCCGGGGCGGATTCGACTCAGTCGCAGGTAGAGTTTTTCGGTGGTCGTGTCTTGTTGGGCATGCGGCGACGACAAAATACACATCAATTGATGAAAGTCGTCGATATCATCAACGTCGTTCATTTCCGGCAACAGATCAAAGTCAATCTGTTGTTCCCGCAAGACGGCCATAGTTTGGGAGCAGACCTTCGATGTACTCCAGGCAATGTTCTGAAAGATGTTATCACACTGTTGACGCAGTCCGATCAGATAATATCCTCCATCGGTACTTGGACCAATTACCGCCGGACAATGATCGAGTTTTTCGAAGGCAGATTCCAAAAGGGCTGGCTGGATCAATGGGCAATCAGAACCGATGACGATAATCTTTCGATGGACGCCGCCAGCCTTTGTCGAATCGTTCATGACCGCATCGGGAGACTGGTTTCCCAGAAACGTCCTGGCGAAAAAGGCTCGCAATCGGGTACCCAAATCTCCGTCGACTTGGGGAACAAGACTCCACTCGGGGCCAGCCAATCGCCGGAATTCCTCCAATCGATGGTCAGGGCTAAAAACGATCGAACGAAAGTGACCGGAACTCCGCAACTGAGTCAACAAATGGGATAAAAATTCAAAATAGATTTCGCTGGCCGCGTGAATTCCCATTGGGGCCAGTCGGGTTTTCACTTGGCCGGGTTGCCAAAATTTGGCGAACAAGCCGATATGGTTTTCAGATATCATCGAAAATTGAACCCAATCTCTGATATAATCCTTGCGTCCGGCGCTATCGTGTATGGCGTTCCTGGACTCCGTTCGAGATCGCTAGGAATTCCGCCACCGGGTATTTAAACTAAGAGCTTGGATTCAGACTATCACGTCCCCGGTTCCGGACCAATCGGGCGTCGTCGTAGCTAATAGACCGTTTGTCGAGGCTTCATTTCAATGTCGGAATCCAGCACCCAAAGCTTCGTTCAATTGCTTGAACGCAGCGGGATCATTGCCGAAGATCGACTAAAAACCGAGTTGACGGCGTTGACCGAAAACGCCAATGGCCGGTCGCTGGAAATCGATCGTTTGACCCGTCATTTGCTCGACGCCGGGTTGATCACGAACTGGCACTTGGAAAAGCTGCTAGCCGGCAAGTACAAGGGGTTTTTTCTGGGCAAATACAAGCTGCTAGGTCATTTGGGAACCGGCGGCATGAGCAGTGTGTATCTGGCCGAACATCGTCTTTCGGGGCAACTGAGGGCGATCAAGGTCCTGCCGCGAAAAAAAGTCTCTGACAAAAGCTATCTCGATCGGTTTTACCTGGAAGCCCGCGCTGCTGCGAGTCTGGACCATCCCAATGTCGTGCGAATTTACGACATCTGCAACGAAGGCGACACGCATTACATGGTGATGGAATACGTGCAGGGACAGGACTTGTACGAAATTGTCAAAGCCCAAGGACCCTTGCCATTTAACAAGGCCGTAGAATATTGCGCCCAAGCTGCCGAGGGTTTGTCGCATGCTCATCGCCGCGAGCTCGTGCATCGCGACATCAAGCCGGCGAACCTGTTGCTGACGAATGATGGCGTCGTCAAGATTCTCGATTTGGGGCTGGCATTAGTAAATCAAGAGGATTCCGAATCGTTGACCCTGTTGTACAACGAGCGAGTCATGGGGACGGCGGATTATCTGTCGCCCGAACAAGCCGTCAACAGCCATAACGTGGATCGACGCGCCGATATTTACAGCCTCGGTTGTACCCTCTACTTCCTATTGACCGGCCATCCGCCGTTTCCCAAAGGAACATTGGCACAACGTATTGCGATGCATCAAACCCAAGAGCCGGCGGACGTGCGCGAGAGCCGCGCCGATTGCCCCGAGCCATTGGTCGAAATCTGTCGACATTTGATGAAAAAAAACGTCCACGAGCGATATCAGAATTGTGTCGATGTAAAGGTAGAATTGCTAGGTTGGTTGGAAACCGGTCGTCAGCTGGGGACTGGTATCGTCATCGGCGCGGCGCCAGAAAAGCAAATCCGGCCTGCCGGTCTACCAACCGCGGATTCGTCGGAATCGCCGTTCACCATTGACACCAGCGCGTCCTCAACGTCCTCCAAATCGTCGGGTTCGGATGCGAGGCTGTCGTCCCCGGGAAAATCCTCTGACAAATCTGGTGCTCAGCCATCTCCGAAATCGTCCAGCAAAAAAATGGCGACGAGCGGCAGTTTCCGGTCGATCCGCCGAAAGGCCCCTCCGAAATGGGTTTTGCCAGTCGTGATTATCGCCATGTTTCTGATTCTAGTCGCGGTGTTGTATCTCGCGTCGCAATTAATCCAAGGCGCTGCCACGCCGCATCCATCGCCCGCGCCGGTGAACCGCTCTGTTGTGATTGTTTGAAAAATGTTTATCGCCGAAATCGGCCTGTGGAATAATCAAAATGAATTCTAGATCTGTTTTTCGCGCTCTGTTGCTGTTGTGTCTGTGCCACCTCTGCTGGATGTCACTGGCGCAGGCCCAAAAACCAACTGCCAAGGAAAAACAGGCCGTCCGGTTGATGAAAACGAAAATCGATCAGGCGGGAAAATTCTATAAATCAAAAAAAATGGACCAGTGTCGCGAAGCGATTGAGGCAGCGATTCCCCAATTCTTGACTGCTACCCAGGGTGCACGTCAGGAGTTGCTCGAATTAGTCAAACCGGAGTATGACCGATTGCAGAAAGCGCACGAGTTGTTGTCTACTGCGGGCGAAAAACTAGCGGCGTTGCCTTCATTTCCGCAGCCCGCCTCGGGCGATTCGGCGGCGGTTAGTTTCAAGACTTCGGTCGCGCCGATTCTGGTTGCCAAGTGCGGCAATTGCCACATCAACCGAAAACAGGGAAATTTCAGCACGGCAACCTTCGAAGCGCTCGATCAAAGTACGATGCTGGCCTATGGATTGCCCCAGGACAGTCGGCTGATTGAAGTAATCGAGAGCGGCGAAATGCCCAAAGGTGGGCTGACCGTCGAGCCGGCGGAACTGCAGATTCTTAAAGACTGGATCACGCAAGGTGCGAAATTCGATGGCGATAATCCGCGTCAAAACTTGCGAGAAATAGTCACCGCAACCGCGGTTCCGGCAGCGACATCGGCGGCCCCGACACCTGCCGCGCCAACTGGCAAAGAAACCGTTTCGTTTGGATTGCAGATCGCTCCGATCCTGGTGGAACATTGTGGGCAATGTCACATGAACGCCAATCCGTCGGGTAATTTCAATCAGGCGTCGTTTGAGACGCTATTGCGCGGAGGTGACTCGGGACCGCCCGTCGTTCCGAACAAGACCGAGGACAGCATGTTGTACAAACGACTGGTTGCGGGGGAAATGCCGCCGACTGGGAAACTGGATGCCAAACTGATCGAATTGTTTGGAATTTGGATTGCCGAAGGAGCCAAGTACGATGGTGTGGATCCGAAGTTGTCGACTGCGACCGTGGCCACCGTGGCCAAAGCAAAATCGCAGACTCATGTGGAATTAATGGCAGACCGCAAAGGCCTGTCTGCCAAAAATTGGAATTTGGTGATGGGCCAAACCGAGTCGCTGACGCTGGAGAGTGACAACTTTTTGGTCATTGGATCCGCCGATAAAAAACAATTGGACGAAATTTCATCGCAGCTGACCAAAGCCGCTCCAAAAGTCGCTGCGACTTTGAAATCGGATTCTGCTGCACCCCTCGTGAAAGGTAATATTTCGGTATTTGTGTTTGAAAAAAGATATGACTTCAGTGAATTTGGCAAAATGGTCGAACAACGGGATTTTTCCAAAGACGTTTCGGCCTATTGGAATTACACCGTAAGCGATGCCTATGCGACCATCCTGCTAACCCCAAACCAAACTGCCGCCGATGCGGAGATCGCGCTGGTCCGGCAAATGGCTGCGCTTCACGTTGCCAGTCTGGCACCAGACGTCCCGCGATGGTTTGCCGATGGAGTCGGCTATTGGACCGCCAAGAAAATTTTGGCCCAGCAGGAAGCCGTGAAGGCTTGGGACGACGAATCTGTGGCGGCGGCCGCCACCATGAAGCAGCCCGATGATTTTATCAACAATCGAATGCCGGCAGAACAAGCGGGACTGGTGAGTTATCTGTTTGTAAAATCGCTTAAATCAAAAGGGGGCAGCTTCGATGATTTGCTCGATTCGATGCGCGATGGCAAATCGTTTGAACGTTCTTTCACGACGGCCTTTGGAACAACGGCCACCGAGATGTTACAAAGAATCTACAAAAATGGTGGCTGATCGACGCGAGACTGAGTGAGGCAACGCAAAATTTCTTCGCCAGTCGCTGGGAGGCTTAGATTCACGTCGCCAGCGTTTTCATTGTCTTGGGCCAATTGATGCAAGGCATCCTTGACTGCCGCCCAGACCGCGGTTGCCAACATCAAGGGCGGCTCGCCAACCGCTTTGCTGCGCCCGATACAATGTGTGTTGTCATCGTTGGGAAACAAGTCACAACGAAAATCGATTGGTAGGTCGGTGATTCCCGGAATTTTGTAAGTGGTGGGGGAATGAGACAACAACCGGCCGGCGGAATCGTAAACCAGACATTCGGTGGTTACCCAACCCAGTCCCTGGATAAATCCGCCGATGATTTGCCCGCGGTCGATTCCCGGGTTGATCGACACGCCAATGTCCATTAATAGATCGACTCGCGGTACAGTCATTTCTCCCGTAAACCGATCGACGCAAACTTCTGCTACCGCGGCACCCTGTGTGAAATACAAAAACGGATTGCCGCGTCCCGTCTCACGATTGAAATCGACGCCCGGCGTTTTGTAAAACCCCCGCGCCCCCAAGTCAATCCGTTCCAGTCTGGCACGCCGAGTCAATTCGGCAAACGGCATGCCTGTGTCTGGTTGTCGCGAATCGCGCACCAGGCCATTTGCAAAAACGATGTGCTCGGAAGAAGGAATGAAACCCAGCTCCCGCGCTGAAAATACATCGGCGGCGAGTTCCGAAAGTCGGTCGCGAATGACTCGGCAGGCGGCGACGGCGGCCGCCCCGTTCAGGTCGGTCCCGGCCGACGCCGCGGTGGGTGAGGTGTTATTGTTTTTTTCGGTTGAGGTCGCCATTAAGATGACGGCGGGGTAGGGGATCCCGAATTCATCAGCGACCAGTTGTCGAATCTTCGTATTTAGCCCTTGCCCCATTTCTGTGCCGCCGGTCGACACTTGCACCGTGCCGTCGGTGTAAACATTAACCAGCGCATTGGCTTGATTCAAAAATTTCGAGGTAAATGAGATCCCGAATTTGACGGGAGTCAGTGCCAAGCCGTGAAGATGAAACGCATCTTCGGCATTACGACCTACGAGTTGTTGCCGACGTCGCCGATAATCGGAGGTTTGTTCCAGCGTCGTCAGGATTTTCGGAAGATGGTTGCCGGAAAACAATTGCCCGTAGGGAGTGATGTTGCGGTCGACGGTGCCATAGAGATTTCTCAGCCGCACATCGAGCGCGTCCATCGACAACGACTCGGCGATTCGCTGGATGATATTTTCGGTTGCTGCGATTGCTTGTGGGCCACCGAATCCACGAAACGCGGTATTAGGTGGGTAATTGGTTTTGCAGACTTGTCCGTTGAATTCAACGTGTTCGATGTAATAGGAGTTGTCCGCATGTAGCAACGTGCGTTCCATGACTGACGTCGACAGGTCAGCGGCTGCCCCGCCGTCCGAAAAGAAATCGCACTTCATAGTGTTGATTACACCATCAGGTTCAAAGCCAACTTCCCAGCGACATAGATAGGGATGGCGTTTCCCAGTAACCCGCATGTCCTGGTCCTTGTCATAAACAATGCGGGCGGCGCGACCAGTTCGCCGCGCGACCAAGGCGACCATCAAGGCCGGAATCACGGCTTGAGTCTCTTTGCCGCCGAATGCTCCTCCCATCCGTTTGCAAATACAGACGACTTGATGTAGCGACAGCCCCAACACTTCAGCCACCATCGTTTGAACTTCGGTTGTGTTCTGAGTGGAAGAGTGAATCACCAATTGGTTTTCTTCGCTGGGGTAAGCAATAGCCGACTGCGATTCGAGGTAGAACTGTTCCTGTCCACCGCTACGAAATTCACCAGATAATCGGTGCGTCGCAAAACGGATTGCCTGATCTGGATTGCCGCGCCGGATTTGACGCCGCGGGCCTATAAAATGTTGACCGGCAATCGCCGTTTCGATTGAAAAGACCGGTTCCGATTCGGTCGCCTGAATCTTGATCAAGCGGCAAGCCTGGTGTAGTGCAGCGGCTGATTCAGCGGCGACAATAACGACCGGTTGACCCACATAGAGCAGCTGCTGATTGGCCAAAAACGGTTCGTCTGCAAACAGCGGACCAAACAAATTGTGGGGGCCGACATCGGCGACTGTCAATATACAGACCACCCCCGGAATCTTTTCAGCGGCGGTGCAGTCAATCGAATCGAGGGTGCCACTGGCAATGGGCGAACCGACAAACCCGACCAGCAACTCGTCTTCGCGGCGCGGCAAGTCATCGATATAGAGTGCCGTCCCGGTCACATGTCCCACGGCCGAATCGTGCGGAATCGTTCGCCCAACCGCCAGCCTGTAGGGCAGGGCAGGGGCCACGTCGGTTTTCTTTGACGAGGGATGATCGTTCATATCTGGGGGCCGAAAAAATTGGAATGTGACAATCGAACCAGGCACCGTTAGCGAGCGGAAGGGCTGAGTTCTTTCCGGGTCTCGAAATAAAATTTCAGCAACACGTTTTTTGCCAACTGCATTCGGTAATCGACTCGACCGCGAACATCCGTGATCGGAGTAATTTCGGTAACCGCGATTTCACCGGCTTGACGCATGGTTTCTTCCGTTAGCAATTGACCTCGCAAAAAAGACTCCGTAGCAGCCAGTCGCAACACCCTTGGACCTACCGCGCCATAGGCAATAAAAGCCGCCTTGATCATTGCACCCTCAAGATCCAAACGAATCGCCGCGGTAAAACTGGCGATGTCCATATCCTTTCGTCGTGAGACTTTGTACAAACGCAGCTCGCTCTGCTGCGGCAGGACAGGAATAATGATTCGCGTCAATAATTCGCCAGGCCTCAAATCCACTTGTTTATAGCCGTGATAAAAGTCATTGATCTTGACAATGCGGCGGCTAGCTCGGCTGATGAATTCCAACTCACCTTCGCAAACAAACAGAAACGGCAACGAATCGGCAATTGGCGAAGCATTGATCAAGTTTCCTCCAATCGTGCCCACATGTCGAATCTGCGGCGATCCGAAAACAGAAACAATCTGGTGAAATTGGGGCATTCGCTGTTGCGTCAGCGTTTCGAAATCGGTCCAGGTGGCTCGAGCACCGGCGATGATCGCTCGCTCGTTGATTTCGATGCCAGTAAGTTCGCCGACGCGGTTTAGATCCAACCAGATTTTCGGTTGGTACAATCCCTTGTTGAACTGAACGCCCAAGTCGGTCGCGCCGGCTACCAGTTTGGCGGTGGGGTTCTCGGCCAGGAAAGCCGTAACCTGATCGATTGTGTTCGGGGAGTAAATCGTAAGGGCGACTGATGGGTCGTCGTTCGACTGAATCAAGATCTCGTCGTCCAGCGTTGGTCGGAGGCAAGCCAACATCGAAGCGGCCGGATAAAGTTCATTGATCGGTGGTCGGTTGTGGGAGTTGCACTGCAATCCGGCTTGAATTATGGAATCGTATCCCGTGCAGCGGCACAGGTTTCCGGTTAACCCACGCCGCCAGTCCGCGACCGCCGGTCGAGGATTGGTTTCCAACAGACCGGTCATTGCCACCACGAATCCGGGAGTGCAAAATCCGCATTGTGAGCCATGGCAATCGATCATGAATTGTTGAACATCCGTTAGTTTCGGATTTCTGTCGGCAACTAGCGGATTGCCAGCCAGTCCTTCAACGGTCACCAGATGGCAGCCGTCCAATTGAAACATGAATCGAATACAAGAATCGATCGGCAGATAGTGAAATTCGTTGGAGCCCGTCGGACTCGCTCGGCCACACAGCACGGAGCAAGAACCGCAATCCCCTTCCGAGCACACGATTTTTGTTCCACACAACTTCAAGCGCTGGCGCAAGAAGTCGGAAACGGTTAAGAAGGCGTCTTCACCGGAAACGCGATACGGATTGCCATTAATAAAAAGCAGGACTTGGTTTCGCATGACTGCGCTCGCAACTGGCACGGTGCTAATCTGCCAGTATATCAGACGCGTCCAGTGGATTGTCAGCCCGTCAGAATCCAGCCGGTTGAACACTGGAGTCGCGGTTCCCAAAGGTTGGCAGCAGGTGGAACGCCACCGGGCTTTCCGCGAAGAAATTAGCCGCGAGGATCAAACTCACGTCGATTTTTGACGCTGACAAAAACAGTCTTGAACTGGCCATTGCGGAAAATCTTCATGGGAATGGGAGTGTCCACAGCCGACAAGCTGACTTTCGTAACAAGGTGCGAATCGTTGGCGACTGGGTGATTGTTGAATTCCAGAATCACATCGCCAATCTGGAGATCTGCTTCGGCGGCCGGCGAGCCCGGAGTGATTGCCGAAACCAGCGCGCCGTAAGCCGTATTCAATCCGAGTGCCGTTGCCCGATCATAAGAAAACCGAGCATCCAATGAAACGCCCAAAAATCCGCGATGAACTTCACCGAAATCGATCAAATCATTGACAATTCGCAAGGCCATGTTCATGGGAATCGAAAATCCAATTCCATCACTGCCACCGCTATTGCTGGCGATTGCCGTATTGATCCCGATGATCTCACCGCGCAAGTTGATTAGTGGACCGCCGCTGTTGCCCGGATTGATGGCCGCATCGGTTTGAATAAAATCCTGGTAACGTACGCCTTGCGGACCAAGCTCCAGATCATGTCGTTCCAAGGCACTGATGATTCCGTAGCTGACAGAATGGCTCAAGCCAAACGGACTGCCGACCGCCACGACGAAATCTCCGATCTCGACGGTTGCACTATCACCAAGTCGAGCCGGTGCTAAATCGGATTGGGCAATGGCCATCACGGACAAATCCGTTTCCCGGTCGTGAAGCAATCTGGAGGGCGTATAAATTCGTCCATCACATTCGACGGTAATATCAGACAACTCTGAATTCTCGACAACGTGAAAGTTGGTTATTACATACATTCGATGATTGCGCTCGATCACGACACCGGAGCCAGCCTCGATTTCCGCCGGCGGTTGATTGTTGTTGGAAGTGCGGGACTCGCTCGCGGGCTGTCGTTTTTTGGCTTCGATATGGGCGACACTCGGGCTGACGATTTTTATCAGCCGTTTCAGCAGAGCATGATGTCGATCATGCTTGGACGCTTCGATCGCCAACTCGTTGTACATCTCATCGCGAGACAATGTGGCGACGGGTGGAGGAGGGGTTGCGTCAGTCGGCTGATTCAAGGACGCCGAATGGGCTGGGAGCGTGGACTGTGAGGTCAACTGGGACTGTCCGAAAACGACACTGGGAGCGAGCAATATGCAGCCGGCCATCAACATGGCTTCGATTCGAACGAAAGAAGCGAACCGTCCGCGACCGACGCCGTTTGGGTCGCTGGGGTTGTCGTGCGTGAGTCGATGGTATGACATGGCGAATTGCGGGTGAAAGTCGTATTCGGACAAATTGATGGTAGCGGATCGCCAGCCGAAACTAAAACGTATTGCGATCGTTTTTCGCAAAATTCGTCGGTTCGGTGCGGGATGTAACAATTAGGAAATATTGAAGTCCATATCGATCATGGAGTTGCTATTGGGATCGACGATCAGCGACCAATCCACCACGGCGGCAGGTTCAACACCGGCCTGTTCGGCGGCGCGTTTACAGTCGATGCAATAGGCCGCATAGGGGAGGGCTTCGAGTCGCGGTTGAGGAATATTACGATGGCAGGCGTCACACTTTCCGTAGGTGCCGTCTTTCATTTTCTGCAACGCGATTTCAATGCTGTTCAGTTCGCGGTTTTCGACTTCTGCCAATTGAGAACTCAATTCACCGTTGGCACTATCGCAAGCGAAATCCACGACATCACCCCCCGAGTGTTGGCTGAGCTCGGTCAGCAAACTATCATCCCCCAAAGTGGCTTGGCGGAGTGCGTCGCGGCGCTGTATCAGGATTTCTCGCAGTTTGTTGAGGGATGCTGAGCGTGTCATAGTTGTTCCGATCGGGTTGAGATTGACTGGCGAGGGGCCAGCTCCCAGAACTATAGTACGCAAATCGCTGGTTATCGGGATCTTGGAAAATAAATCGAAAGACGGGAATGTTGCGAATAGGCATCATATTGAGCGGCAAGTTGTGGATTCGATTCAAATTCGCCAATAACGCTATCAAGACACTTTGTTGACAGCCGATAGCAGTCAATGAATCGGATATCTCCAGCTTCAGCGAGCAGGGAGTGGGAGGCCTATTCCCATACTTTCAGTTCGCGAATCAGCAGATCGGTAAGTCCGATTTTTCCGATTGCCGCGTTTGGTCATTGTAAACAAGTTCTGTTGTTCATCCTGTTATTTACTATCTATTCTCGTCGCCAATCAAAATCCAGCATCCCCGAGAAAGATACGTAATACCGTTGCTCTGTGGTTCATTTTTGTCCGTCCAAAAATACGGGATTGATTTTAAGAAGAAGTTGAGACCTTTTTATGACAGAACAAACTTACTCAAACTCTGATTTGGTGTTTATGGTCTCCGGCGGCATTCGCGACGGCGAACTTTTGCCCATCAGCACCCGTAAATGCATGTTAGGTATTGAGGGGTGGACGGACCGGGCCGAGCAACCCAGTTGTGCGATTTTTCGCGGTCCGGCGGGCGTTACTCTGCGAAACTACGCCGACCAAATCTTGATCAACGGGGAATACAAATCCACTCATTGGCTGGTTGACGGAGACCAGATTGAATTTCCAAATTCGGTTTGCCTGTTTGTTAATCAACTCGGTTGTATTCCTGCCGAGTTCGTGGCACCAGAGAATCACTCCATCGATACGACTGCCAATTCGCCGGCTGATTCCCCTCCTGATTCGGAAGCGGCGAGCGATCGGCTTGAGGCTCAACTGAAACTGGATTGGCTGGAATCACAAATCTCCGAAATCGCTCAGCAAAATCAACACGTTACGGGGCGCTTCAACGAACTCGATCAACGGTTGACTCAATTGACGGAACAGCTTTCCACGCTGGTGACACTGGCTGGAAATGGCCAAGTTGTTGTAAGTACATCGAATGAAAATTCGGAATCCAGCTTGCAACCCATCCGCCGAGCTGCTGAAACCGTCGTCGATCTTGCGGACAATGGCGCGAGCAATCCGCAGTTGCCCACAGCGAATTACTCGCCCGGCACTTCATTTGTCAAACCGAAATCGCTCTATCAGGATCCAACGATCGCCAACGAATGGGCCAGCATTGAAGCGTGGCAACGACCGCAGGCGGACGACCGATTTGTACCCGATCCGGTCTTTGAGAATACGAACGACCACCCAGCAGCACCAGCGCGCGACGACCAAGACGATCGCCCCGATGCAACAGGCCAGGAGTTTCCCGAGCCGCCGGAATTAACGGACGAGGAAGTTGAAACCGATTACCGCTTGCGCGACATCGCGCAACTTGCTAGTCCCGGTGTGAACGAGCCGTCGCTTGTGGCCGGCGTCGTCGAGAACAACCCTGATTTCCCGCCCCAGATCCAACATCAAAAGCTGGCCGACCTTCAGTTGGATGCGTTTCGTTCCCAGTCGACATCTGAATTTCAGAGTGTGCGCGATCAGCCAATCGATAACAATTTCCAAGAAGCTACGGACCCTCCAATCCAGGCAGAAATCCCGGTCGAAACGCTGGAATTGTTTGCGCCCGCACCTCCCGCACCCCCAAAAACCGAAAGCGTCGCCGAAATTCTTGCGCGACTGAAATCGGAAGGGCAATGGGGAGGAGTCGGTGGCGACGATGAACCGGTCGCGTCAAATCCGTCCTACCAGCCTGTTCCTCCGCCGCCGGCGCCAGAGGTCCAATCGCATGCACCTGCTCGACATCCGTTGCCCACCGATCAGGAAGACGTCGAAGACTATATGTCGCAATTGTTGTCTCGTATGCGCGGTGGGCAGGAGCCGACGGCTCAGCCAGTCCAGTCAGTTGTTAGTCCCGAATCAAGTGTTGTTTCCTTCGAAACGGCGGCCGCCCAGGCCACCGGTCCAATGACACTAGAAGAATTTATTCCAAAGCAAAAAGCTGCCAAAATAGAAACGTTGGGCGCGATGCGGGAACTCGCCAACACTTCGGCTCGCACGGCCGTCGCATCCAGCGAAGATGATCGCCTCAAAGCGTTGGCTTACGTACAACTGGCCATTGCCATCGGAAGCGGCATGATGTCGGCCTATTATTTTTTAGTACTGTGCAAGTCAGTGGGTGATACCCATTTCTTGATTGGCACATTTTGTTTGGGACTCACCGGGTTTCTTGGATTTCGGTACTACACCACGATGAACGCCAAAGCCGCAGCGACCAAGTCGGCAAAATGAACCCTGGCTCGAACCACAATCAGCACAACCGGTAACCGCGTTTTGGCGCGCGACCTCCTCCCGCTAATATCCGCGATCCGCCTGGATGTCCGCAAAATCGGTCAAGTGGTAGCCGATTCCGATTCGATCGCATAGTCCGCAAAACGCTCGCAACGCAACACCGAAACCATCCGGGCCACTGAAACCTCCAAACTGGCCTCCGCCTTTGAGATGAGGCTCGAGGTCCACAAACACGCCCGCCACTCCGCGCGACGTCAGGCGTTGTTGGAGCTCCGGTAAGAATGAAACGAAATCCGCGAGGATTTGCTCGTGTCCGGCGTCCCCGCAGTCCGCGGGCACGAAATGTTTGACTGCTTCCTCGTCGACATGTCCAGTTTTGGTTGAGAATGTGCCGCGCGGCGCACCAAAGTCCTTGATGTGCATCCAACCAAGTCCGGGCTTCATCGCCAGGTACTGCTGAAAAATTTCGTTTTGCGAGTAACCTTGCATCACGAGGTTGCCCCCGTCGAAAATCAATAGCAGCGACGCGTTGGCAATCGCGCGATGCATGTTGGCCAAAACAAATCCGTTTTGACCTACCAAGTTTGCTTCCACTTCCAATCCAAACACGAGGCCGTGTTTTTGGCAGACTTCTGTGATCTGGCCGACCTGGTCCGTCGCTTGATCAAGGTAGGGTTCCCAAGCCGTATCTTTCGGATGATAGAAGGAAAACCCGCGGATCAATTTGGCGCCCAAACGATTCGCTAAATCACAGGCCCGGGGAACTTCATCAGTCAGATATTGTTCAAACGGCCGATACTTCGTCGCGGTTCCGTCGTCGATATCGCGCAATTTGATTTTTCCGATTGGCGATCCGAGCGAGGAAACACTCAATCCGTATTCCTGCATCTTCTGCCCAACGGATTGGGTTTCGGACTCACTCAACGCCATCGCGTGCTGGACCCCGTTGCCGACATCCACAAATCGAATTGAGAAGTAACGCAGCCCGAGCGCCGCCATTGCGGAAAATTGTTGATCCAACGTTTTTTGATTCGCGGCTTCGTCAGCAAAACCCGACAGCAGAATCGTTGGTGGAGACATGATCGGCGGACTTCTGAAAAATGATTTCGCAACCGGAAACTAATACGGGTATTGCACAACAATGACCGAAGAGATGCCTCCTCGCGGCGTAAACTCGGCAGTCAGTTTGCCCGACCGGGGCTGAATTGCGGCAACAAAATCGTCCATGATTCGATTGGTCACATTTTCGTAAAAAATTCCCTCGTTACGAAATGCCTGGAGGTACAACTTCAAACTTTTCAACTCGACGCACAATTGGCCAGGCACGTACTCAAAAGTCAGTGCACCGAAATCAGGTTGACCGGTCTTCGGACAGACCGAAGTAAACTCGGGACAGACGATTTTGATCGTGTAATTGCGTTGCGGAAACTGGTTTTCAAACGACTCCAGCAGGTCGCGAAAATGGTGGGCCATCGTTACAATACAAAACTTGGAATGGGATGAAAGAGTAATTCACCAACATAAACAATCGGACGCCATAGAACACCCCGGTATGTTGATTTCAGAGATCTACCAATCCCTTCAAGGCGAAGGGAGTTTGACCGGCGTGGCCAGTGTATTCGTCCGCACCAGTGGCTGCAATTTGCGGTGCGATTTCTGCGATACACCGTTTGCCTCTTGGAATCCCGTTGGCGACTCACTGACGATCGGAAAAATTGTCGGTCAAGTTGCCGTTTGTGCCAGTCATTGCTCGCCCGCCGCACGGCATGTCGTGTTGACCGGCGGCGAACCACTGTTACCGCGCGACGTGAGCCAACTCTGTGAGCAATTACACGCCGCCGGGTTTCATGTCACAATCGAGACGGCTGGTACGCTATTCCGGCAGTTGCCTTGTGATTTGATGTCGATCAGTCCAAAATTTGCCAATTCGACACCGGCGATCAGTCGGGCAGGGGAGTGGCAGGCGAAACATGAATTAACTCGATTCCGACCGGCCATCGTCCGGCAGCTCATCGAGCGTTATGATTACCAATTGAAATTTGTGGTCGATCAACCGACCGATCTGCGTGAGATCGTGGACTATTTAGCGATCATCGCGCCGTATTCGTTGGCCCGTGTGATGCTAATGCCACAAGGTGTCGACTCCCAAACGCTGGCTGAAAAAGAAATCTGGTTGCGACCCCTGTGTGAACAATACGGATTTACATTTTGCCCTCGGCGTCACATCCAATGGTACGGCAATAAACGCGGAACCTGACTCAATCCAATACCGGAAGCTCCCATGCGCAATTTTACTTTTCTGATTTTTGTCGTCATCGCATTTTGCTGTTGGGGCACGTACGGCCCGACATTGCATATCGGCCAAGCCGCGATGGGAACGGATGGCAAATTGAGTTCGTTGCGTCCGTTCATGTGCGTGGGAATTGCCTACTTTCTAATCGCGGTGATTTTTCCAGTATTGACGTTGGTTTTCGCAGGCGAAAAAGGGAACTGGTCGGTCGCGGGCTTCGGTTGGTCATTTATCGCCGGGGCGGTCGGAGCCCTGGGTGCTTTGGGGATCACCATGGCGTTCAAATTCCAAGGCAAGCCGGTCTACGTGATGCCGCTGGTTTTCGGGTGCGCTCCCATTGTGAATACTTTGGTTACGATGGCCATGAGCAAGACCTTTCGCCAGGCAAACATCTTGTTCTTTATTGGCATCTTGATCGTGGCCATCGGGGCAGCCGGCGTGCTGACGTTCAAGCCGACCTCCCCCCAGAAAGTCAGTTCCGACTCTGCCGTTGTGTCGGCCAGAACATTGGTTTCGTTCAGGGCTCATGAGACCGCGGTCGGTTCCACCGAGCCGTCCGGGCCAGGCCAGTCGGAGACCGCCACCGCAAGTTCGACACTTCCAGAAAAAAGCAACGCCGCGCCGGTTGTGCCAGGCGCCAATCGCCCACGAACATCGCCGAACGAAAACAAAAGTAGTCTGGTCACGACGGCTTCTAACACCATGTTGGTCGCGCTCAGCGTTTTGGTGACGGCGGTTTGTTGGGGAGCCTATGGTCCAGTTCTGCATCGGGGGCAGGCCAAAATGAATGGCAGTCGGTTGCGTCCATTTTTGTGCGTCGGGCTGGCCTACTTTGCGATAGCGGTCGTTGCGCCGTATTTTCTCTTGCCCTACTTTCCTGAATCTGGTGAGTGGTTGACCTCAACTGGGTGGATCAGTTCCGGCGTTTGGTGGTCAATGGCCGCTGGTGCGGTCGGCGCGATCGGCGCGCTGGGAATTATCTATGCGTTCAATTTTGGTGGCAAACCAATCTTTGTCATGCCACTGGTGTTTGGATTTGCACCGGTTGTCAACACGCTGGTCGAAACGACCAGCAAGGGTCTGCTGAGCGAAGTTCAACCGCTGTTTTATGGCAGCTTGGCATTGGTGATAACGGGCGCTGTAATGGTGTTGGTCTTTGCGCCAAAATCAGCCCCGCCCAAAACGGTTACCCATTAGATCTTTCGAGTGGCGCTATCGAACTCGGCAACGGAATCGAATTAGGCCGCCGCTGTTGGCTGGCAAGGGATCCGTGATTTCCCAACGCAACATCAATGAACCGTTTTCATTTTCTTTCTGAATGAATTCGGACTGGAGCGAACATTCAGCGCTGTCGGGCACGTATTCCAGCCGACCGGTCAGGTTATCGATGATTGTTACATTGCCGATTCGCTTTCCGGTCAGATTGTCAAATCGAATGGTGAAATCGACCGGTTCGCCGGAACGCGCTGAGATCTTGGAGGCGACTTTGGTGACCCGCAGAATTGCCGTCTTGTCGTCCGATTCGATGGTTACCAGTTGTTGAACGCGGTAGACGTCGTTCACAATAACTGGTTGGGCTCCCTCGACGGCGACTTGCAGTCCTAAATTGTCTTGCCAGACATTGGCCGATTGCAGGCCCAGGCCCAGGCGGGCAATTTCGGCATTTGCATGTTTGCCAATTCGAATGAGCGAAAGATTTTCAAAAGCTTCAAAATGGTTGCGGGTGCCGAACAGGTGCGTCACGTTCTCTTGCACGACGCCCCGATTCCGGTCCATCAAACCGCTGGCTCGATCCGCTCCCTCAAATCGATCGACAGCCAGATGCTGTTTGGTAGTCGTCGAAAAATCACGAGAATCCGAGCGCGCCAATTGGGTACGTTCTTCCAGTTCGCCAACTTTCAATCGCGTTTCGGCATTGATCAATCCGTCGACTTTGCGGACCGCGCCGAACCGCGGCGCGTAAATGGCCACTCGATTGCTGGCGGTCGCCAGTCGCCGTCCATCCAACGTATCAAAGTGCCCAATCGTATCCTCGGAGTCGAGCCCGTAAACATTCCAGGATGCGTCGACCGATACCGCTTTTTCGCGATCGCCGCCATCGAACACATATTCGTCTTTTCGAGAGTTGGGATTCCAGGGATTGGGTTGCTGTTCCGGATCGAAAATCACAGTACCATAGGCCAAGGGTAGTGGGAGAATTTCTGATGGAACTTCACAGGCATCCCCCCGCGCGGGGAATCCCAAGCTTGGAACCGGCTGGCTGAAATCCTGGAAATGCCCCACGAGGCGCAATGAATTTTCTTGATTGGTGGGTGCCGGATTCGCGTCCGCCGGATTCAACTTGGTGGCAGATCCCGCGGGCGGAGTGGCCATGCGGCGGGAAGATGGAGCGGCCGTCGGCTGATTGGAGTTGTTTCGCAAGCGAATCAAGCCATCGTCGGCCTGCAGGAATTGACACATCAAACTGAAACCCAACGCGAACGCAGCGACCAGCAAAATTGCGCTAATGGGGCGAGAATCACGTCGATTGTTGTTCATGAACTGCATTTCGAATACCTTAAGTCAATCCCGAGAATTCTCTGCGTAATTGCAGCACTACTTCATCATCAATTTGAATGGGTTGCTAATTTTGTTGGTTGCCCGGTGCTGAAATTATCGGCGGCAAATACGTCTGAGGGATTGAGTCCGCTGGCAGGATTTGTGCGCCCTCGACCAGGGGTGGCATTTCGCCCACCATCACGGGAGCGGGACTGTGAAAACCAAATCCGGCATCATCCTGCGTATTCATCGGGATACGCGAACCGATTCGCATGATCGCCATCGGGCGTCCCAATCGTTCGGCGGCGCGCAACGGATCTTCGTTTCCGCGAACATCAAAATAGGGTTGATGATCTTCGACATGCCGCTGGGCCAGCGCCGTTTCCGGATTCTCGAGATAAATTACTTTAGTTACCATGCGTCCTTCGATTGCCTGTTCCAAATCATCCAACGAAATATTGACTTGAATTGGAAATTCGTTTTCCAGACCGGCGGGTGGATTGAGTTTTCCCAACACCTCGATCGACGGATACAATTCCTGGCCGGGGTTTCGTGGAATGTTGGTAACCTTCAACCGATAGACTGGACCGACCGACATGCCCACGGTGACGCGTGAGGAAAAAGTCTCCGTAAACGAACCATTGCCACCGACTTCGACTCGGGCCTCATCGGGCACGACAATCCGCACAGGTTGTGTGTAGTAATTGAGCTCTGGATTGGACAGGCGATACAAATCGGCGGCGACACCTGGCGGCATGTCCCCTCGTATCAAAGAATGGCGTTCGTAAGGACGCTGACCGTAAGTGGAGGCGGTCAGTTGCAACAGGATCGCCAAACTGAAAATGCGGGCCAGGGCAACTGGCAGGGCAGGGGGGCGATAGTCGGCCATGTGATTGTTTCGGGCTGAGTGGGTGACTGAACGACGACAGGAATGCGTGCTTGGCCAGCGAGGACGGAGACTTCAGCGCGGTCAAAGCGGGTTGCCAAATCGTAACGGATGTAAAAAAACGAGCCGCGAAACAGACAGGCTGTCGCGGCTCGTTTGATTTTCAAAGCAAACTTAACGGCGGAACCTGTCCAGTTGTCCGGGTGGGCAATTCTGAGGCAGGACCCCATCCACCATGTTGGCTGGTGGTTGTCCGTTGAAATGCGGAGCCCGAATCGTGTTCTCTTGAATCAAGACACGATCAGCAGGTCGCGGATAACTCAGACCGGGGTTTTGACGAACATGCACGTTGACTTCCGGAGTCGGACCGGGAATCTGCATCGCCGTGTGGTTGTGAATGTTGTACTCACGCAAACCGGCAGGACCTCCCAGTGGAATGTGCGGCGGGCCGGGCAGACCTATGTTGGTGCCGGTATAAGGCATCCCATAGGCTGGACCGGTGACTCCCGAAATATAATTCGACGTGTCCGCACCGCCACCAGCGCCGTAGGGCATCGCACCAGCAGCCAACGATGGATCCATGCCAGCGGCTTCCAGATCCTTGTTGCCGATTCGTACGATGGCCAGGATGGCACCGCGTCGATCAGCTTCAGTGATCGGGTCAACACCTGGATCAAGTCGTGTGCTGACGATCGTGTCAACGCCGGCCAAAGCCAATTCCTGAAACTCAGGATCGGGAACATAAATTACTTTGGTGACGAAGTTTGCGGCTGAAACTTGATCGAAATCTTCTTGAGTAAATTGAATCGGAATCGCTGAGTGGGCCAGATACGCCGACGTCCGCGGTGACGCATTGCCAACTTCAATGGTTGGATACAAAGTCATGCCAGGGCTGCCTTCGATGTTGGAGACTTTCAAACGGTAGATTCCACCTTGTTGAAAGTTCTGACGTCCCGGGACAATGAGAGGGGCCGAATCGTAACGACCGATTCCCGTGACGTCCCACGAAACTTGCATCATTTCGGGACGATCAAACAAGACTTGAACCGGTTGGTAGCTGACTGCGCCGAACGGACCGTAAGCCGCGCCGCCAGCCATTCCTGGATCGCTGCCTCGACGAGCCGATAACACGCCAGGTCCAGGGCCACCGACGCCCGGACCGGGTTCCATTAACATTTGTGCCGGTGGCAAATTGTGACCGACCGGTGTCCCTGTGCGAAAGCCTGGCACCTGGTAGGCTTGAGCCGTGGTGGTCGCCGCAGCCAAGGCCAGCATTGTGAAGCCCGTTATTACACGTGCGTACATCATATCCCCCTTAGAATTCTCGCCAAGCTACCTGTGCTGCAAAGCACCTTTGCTGAGCATCGCCGAACCTGCTCGCGCCCACGTGGCACGACCAAAACGGATTCGGATCATTGTTCAATATTTCCATCGCCGATCATCATGCCCGCCTTGCGTTGGGAAAACTGACGTAGACCGACCAACACGCCACTTCTAGAATCGAAACTCCATTGCTCTAATTCGGATCGATACAATGTCTTTCTTTGGAAAAATCCTCATATCCAAACCATGAAGCTGGAATTACCCATCTCGATCGTGTTGCTAGCTGCTGGCGGGCTGCTGTGGGCTGGGCAAAACAAGTGGCTAAATTTCAGCCTCCTCCGATCGGGGAACAGTCAATCGGTTGACGCGGGCAACGATGGAGCGCGCACGAATTCCGGCTTGCTGCTTTCGACCGCTGTTCCGCTGTCGGACGCAGAATCCTCGCCAGCGAATTCCCAATCTGCGGCCTTTTTGCAATCCGTCGGCGCAAATCTGCGGCTCGCGCCTCCGTTTCAGACCGATCTGCAAGTACAAATTCAATGGTCCGAGCGAAGCTATTCGATCGGTGGCATTTATGCGCAACCAGGGCAGGGGAGTGGTCAGTCAAAAATGGAACTGCGAGTGGGAACCGGAGCAGACGCGACGACGATGACGAAAATCTGTGATGGACGTTTTCTTTACTCGTTGCAACAGCGCGGCACAATAAAGACGTTGGAGTTTATTGACCTGCGCCGATTGCAGGAAACCAGGTTGTCTGCGGGACTTGCCCAATCCGACAATCCCCTGAGCTGGATCGCCACCGGTGGTCTGGCCAGTTTATTGGAAAATTTGGCCGTCGCATTTAACTTGGGACCGGCAATTGTGTCCGAAGTCAAAGGCATTGCCGTTTGCACGATCGAAGGGGATTGGCGAATTCAATCGTTGGCCGAACTGCTCGGAGCATCAATCAGCTCGGAAAGCGAGCGGCAAATTTTCCTGGAAAATTTACCGCCTCAAATTCCATCTCGAATAAAAATCGAGTTGGCAAATGTTCCTGCGTTCGGTTGGCTACCGCAAAAACTTACATTTTTTCGACCAGCGAAAAATTCGAGTCCGACGTTAATGCGGGTCCTCGCCGAAGTACAATTCTCGGCACCAGAATCGTTTGTATTCGACCCCGACGAGTTCCTCCAAATCAATACCGACGAAGTGGAATCGACCGACGTGACGGATCTCTATGTCGAGCAAGTTCACGATTTTGGTTTCGCCCGTCAAGCGAGCCAGAGCGCTGGAAACGCAACGATGATACGGTAAATACACGATCTAGCCGGTAATTCAGGGAATGCGTAACGCGACATCACTATTTACTTTCAACCCTTGAATCGGCCTCATGCGCGCTGTCATCCAAAGAGTAAGTCAGGCAAGTGTTACCGTTGAGCAGAGAGTAACCGGTCAAATCCAAGCCGGACTGTTGGTGTTGTTGGGAGTCGAAGCGGGAGATACGGAATCGGATCTCGCCTTCGTGCTGAAGAAGACGATCGGCTTGCGAATATTCGACGACGAACAAGGGAAACTGAATCTGGCAATTCGCGATGTCGGTGGTGAGCTGTTGATCGTCAGTCAATTCACGTTGCTCGGCGACGTAAGACAGGGAAATCGTCCCAGTTTTATCTCCGCCGCGGCTCCGGCAGAGGCTCAGGAAATGTATGAGGAATTTGTGCGTCGCGCACGAGCCGAAAAAATCCTGGTCCAAACGGGAGTCTTTCGGGCCGAGATGCAGGTCAGTTTGACTAACGCCGGTCCTGTGACCATCCTTATCGATAGTCGGCGAGCCTGATCAGTACGCGAAAACTCAACGAGTCAACGTCGGTTTGTGTTGGTGATCCGCATCGTGACTAAACCAATTTTGCAGCCAATCGCTGGCGGTTTTGGGCACGGCAATCTGTTGGTCACACACGCAATCCATCACATAATGGTCGCTGAAAATCATTGCCGTTAACAAAATCAGTTTGCCATACGTCACCAGGTTTGCCCAGCGACTGGAGCTAAGAAGCTTCAACGCAGTTCCAAAACTGCTTTTCACGCGAATTTGTCTGCCCTGCCAGTCGACTGCGTAAATTTCATCCAAAATCAAGTGAGACACGAAACCAATTACAACTGCCCAGGATTTGAATAATCGAATCTCAAAATCAGTGGACAGACAAACCAGAAATGTGGCCATGCCGGCGATCATCGCCGCTGGAATACTATGCCACATCCCGCGGTGTTTGGTAAAGCGGCGAAAAATTCCTCCGATTCCAAAACGGATCAAGACGTATAATACTGCCGCCACAAATACCATTTGTTCGGCTGACAATCCCAGCGCCTGAAACCGCGGCATCATCAACATGGGTACAATGACCGAAACAAAACACAACATCTCGCGCTGTGGAACGCTGGAGTTGCTGTCGAGATCAGGTAGCATGCCCGATACGCTGCACAAACTGGTGGCGATCAAACAATGTGCTGGCGGCAGATCGTAATTCAGATAACCCACGCCGCCATAGGCGACTCCCAGGAGCGTGCTGACGGTGATGTGGGTTTTGAAATCAGCCATGACTATGTGAGTAAACGAAAATCCTTTTCCGTGCCCCGCGAACTGGCGTCCCGCCCGTTCCGTCTAACATTGCATTAGACAACAGTTGGAATACTGAACCAATGCTGATTTAGTTCGGTTCAAAGAGAATAGGTTGATAGCATGATCCGCTAGCTAACGGAATTTCAATTTAGCCTTGAGTGATTTTTGGGTTTCCGATTTAATTCGCGACCCGCTGCGTATCGGACATAAAATAGTCACTGCGCTCCCTTCCCTGACTTGGAGAGTTTATTAATGTCACTCTATGACATCATCATGTTGGTTGTCTTTGGCGGTGCCATCCTGTTTGGATATTGGAAGGGGCTGGCCTGGCAGATCGCTTCGATAGCCGCCATCATTGCCAGCTATTTCGTCTCCATGAATTTTCGCGATCCCGTGTCGCGTTTAATTACCGCCGCCGAGCCTTGGAATCGGATTGGAGCAATGCTGATTTTGTTTTTAGGAACCTCATTCGCGATCTGGACCGTTTACGCATTCGTCAACAAGTCGCTGAAGAAAATGGAAATGAAAGGCTTTGACCGACAGGCGGGAGCATTGCTGGGAGCTTTCAAAGGTGGGTTGCTATGCATGATCATCACCATGTTCTCCGTTTCGTTGTTAGGGGCCAAAGCGTCTGAGGCCATTCATCAATCCAAAACAGGATCTTACGTGGTTTGGGGAATTCATCAGGTTTCCGCAATCGTGCCGAATGAATTGAAGCCATTTGTCGAACCTCATGTGAATAAACTTAATCAATCAATTGGTGCCGATAGTCAGTTCAATCAATACCCAGCCGCAGAGCAGGGGAGGCAGGACCCCAATCAGGTACAACGCTTTTATGGTCAGTGGCAATTGCCCAGAACGACGATCCCCAACGGGAATTTGGGAACTGCCGGCTATCAAAATCAACCGACTAACCCCCCTGCCCAAAACAATACAGGATTTAGTGGGATTTGGGGAAAGCAGCAAACTGGAAACCAGCAATATCAAAACCAGCAGTATCGAAACCAGCAAACTGGCTCGCCGAACAACACCGGCAATCCGGGAACGATCACATCAAGTCCGAACAGCAATGGCGGCTGGCCGGATATAAATTACCAAGTCAACTCCAAAGATCTGTTCGACGCTGCGACCAAAGCAGCGACCCAAGCGGCGGCCGATGCGGCGCGCAAAGCGTTTGAACGACCCAACCCAAGGTAGACGAATATCCATTTCGCATCCGCCGAGCGTTATCCCTGCGCCGGCGGGAGCCAGCTAGGGTTCCCACTTGCGTAGGAATGCCGAGCGGGGCATCGATTGCTCGCTAAGCGGGAATGACCTGACAATTGGTTGGACAATGTTTTCCGACAAATCTGAGAAACCTTCGGCAATTCGAGAGTTCTAACCGAACATAAGAAACATTATCGGACGTTGGAAATGGGCGGATTTTGGCCGCTGATTCCCCTTTTTTACCAAGTCCATCGCCGCTGCGTCGGCATTGCGAGCCGCCGGAGTCTGGCTTCCATCGAGTTTGACTTCATCAATTCTGACGTCCAAACGATCCAACAACTTCCGTCATTCAGTGGTTTCTTCGAAGACACCAATTTTTCTGAATCGTTGATATCGCTGCTCCAGCAATTGGTCGATCGGCTTGTTTTTTAATTCCGACAGATTTTTTTTCAAATACGATTTCATTCGTGCGGCCATCCCATGATGATCGCGATGGGCACCACCCAGCGGTTCGGCAATCACGTCGTCGACAATACCCATTTCCAACAGATATTTTGACGTGAATTTAAGAGCGGCCGCGGCTTTTTCGGCGTGTTGGGCGCCTTTCCAGAGAATTCCCGCACAACCTTCGGGACTGATGACGGAATAGTAGGCATGTTCCAACACGGCCACTCGGTCTCCTACGCCAATCCCCAACGCTCCGCCGCTACCCCCTTCGCCGATGACAATGCAGATAATTGGCGTATCCAGTCGCGACATCTCGTACATGTTTTCGGCAATCACCTGGGCTTGCCCTCGTTCTTCGGCACCGACTCCGGGATAGGCCCCTGGTGTATCGATCAAACAGATCACCGGTAACTTGTACTTGGCGGCCAATCGCATTTTCGCCATCGCCTTGCGGTATCCCTCGGGATGAGCACAGCCAAAAAAGTTTTCGGTTCGATCACGAAACGTGCGGCCTTTTTGGTGACCCAAGACCATGACTTTGGTTTGATCCAAGCTGGCAAAGCCTACACGGATCGCGCGATCATCACCGAATAGTTTGTCACCATGCAGTTCCACGAATTCATCGAACACGAGTGCCAGGTAATCGATTGTATGCGGTCGATTTTTGTGTCGGGCCACCAACACAGTTTGCCAGGGAGTCAGATTCGCATAGGTCTCGCGAGTCAACTCAATCAATTGTTGTTTGAGCTTGCGCAGTCGTTCCGCAGATTCGGTCGAGTTAACCGTGGCGGATTGAATCTGTGCAATTTCGGCTTCCAAGTCCGCGATCGGTTGTTCGAAATCCAGATGGTCCATAAGTTAGTTTCATTTTAAAGTGAACGGTCGGGTTAGCGGCGAAAACCTGCCGGACGTTTCCCCGATCGAAAAATTTGTACTTGCTCAAACGCTGTCAAAAATTCAGTCATCGATTGCAAGCGAGTTTCCGGCTTCTTGGCAATCATCTTTTTTACCAGTTCCGAGAATTCGGTTGAGGCATCACTAAAGGCCTCCAGCGAAGGAAGCGGGGCATTTAAATGTTTTTGCAACAGCTCATCCGGGGAGTTAGCAGTATAAGGTGCTTTGCCGGCGAGTAACTCGAACACCATGCAACCGAATCCATACACATCCGCTCTGGCATCGGGATATTTGCGTCGGATCTGTTCCGGTGCCATGTAGCTGCGGGTGCCGCGAACGGTTTTGGTTTTTGCTCCGCCCAACAAGGCTGACAGTCCGCCGGGTTTTTTCAACTTCAAAGCAATCGAAAAGTCGATCAGTTTCACATTGGCTTGTTCGTCGGCGAGAAAATTATCCGGTTTAACATCGCAATGCACCCATCCCTGTTGGTGCATGTGTTCGAGGCCCATCGCGCAGCAACGAATGATCGGCGAAATGTTGGCGATCGTGAATTCCGGTCGGTCGCGCAATTCCAGTTTCAAGTTCTTGGCGTTAAACAGCTGCATGGCCACCAACGGATAGCCTTGGTCTTCGTGATAGCCAAAAATCTTGATGACATTTAGGTGATTCAAGCTCCCGCCAACCAGGGCTTCGTGTTTCAACTGTCCAATTTCGTTTTTGTCGGTCCGGAAATCGCGCATCAAGACCTTGAGCGCAATGCGTTCCTTTTCACCCGACCGCAGCGCTTCCCAAACCTGAGTCGTCGTACCTGCCCGAATCAAACGCAGCAATTGAAAAGGACCAATGAAGTCTCTGCCGATGGACACGAATGCAGCCTGTCTAATAAATGAATTGAAGTGCTCGTGGCACCCGAAATTTAATTTTAGTCCAACCGGCGGCCAAACCAAAGTACGCTACTTTCGTCGATTATCACGGCTGAAATTCGCCGCCTGAGGCGGTTGCCGTTTCCTCGGGATAAACGACTTGTTGCAAAAAAAGGCCGTGCGCCGGCGCTGCTTGTCCCGCCGAGCGTCGATGCTGCTGAGCGAGCACCCACGCCAGCCAAACCGGCGATTCGGTTCCCCGCCCTACCCTGATCAAACTGCCGACGATATTGCGGACCATCTTGTAGAGAAAACCATCGGCTGTAATTGTAATTTGCAATCCTGGAAACGGTGGTCGGTAGTCATCGACAATCGACAACGTCGTCACGGTGCGAATCGTCGAAACCCGTTCAGCGCCGGCTGATTGAAAACTGGCGAAATCGTGGGTACCTAACAGACACGGAGCCGCTTCGCGCATGGCCGCTACATCCAGGTCGGCGGGCACATGCCACCAATAATGACGTCGCAAAGGATCCAATAGTTTTCCAAATTGAATTTGGTAGCGATACGTTTTTTCGATCGCATCGCGGATGGCGTGAAACCCAGGCGCCGCTTCCTCGACCGTTAACACGGACATGTCAAACGGTGTTTCGGCATTGAGCGCCCGAAACAAATCGCGCCGCGATAATGGCGAGTTCGTTGCCAAGGAGCAAACTTGAGCCTCCGCGTGGACGCCTCCATCGGTGCGACCGCTGGCGGTGATCCGAATCGACTCCCCGGTAACTTTTCGCCATCCCTCCTCCAACCGCTGTTGAATGGAGATGCCATTGGATTGGATTTGCCAGCCACAATAGTTGGTGCCGTCGTAAGCGATGGTTAGCTTGAGGTGCCGCATCGAGCCCATTTTCCCGAGACCAGCAGTTCAGCAATTTGAACCGCATTGGTCGCCGCACCTTTTCTTAAGTTGTCGCTCACACACCAAAAGGCCAGCCCATTGGGTGAACTGAGGTCTTTGCGAATTCGACCGACAAACACTTCGTCGCGACCATCGCAGATGTGGGGCATGGGATATACGCCGGCCGCCAGATCGTCCAGCAATTTGATTCCGGGTGCTGCGGCGAACAGCTCACGCGCTTCGGACACGGAAATCGGCCGTTCCGTCTCCACCAGGATTGACTCGCTGTGGCAGTTGGAAACCGGTACCCGGATGCAAGTTGGACAGACCTGAATCTCCGGATCATTGAAGATCTTGCGGGTCTCAAAGATCATCTTCATTTCTTCCGACGTGTACCCTTGTTCTTTCAAACTGCCGATTTGCGGGATCAAGTTGAACGCGATTGGATGCTTGAAGGTCCGATAGTCGTAATTCTCACCGGCCAACGCGGCCCGAGAACCCTGCAACAGGTCGTCCTGACCCAACACCCCTGCCCCGCTGGTCGCCTGGTACGTCGAGACGATCACGCGTTTGATTCGCGACACGGCATGCAGCGGCTGCATCGCGACGACCAACTGAGTCGTACTACAGTTCGGACTGGCAATGATCCCGCGATGGTTTTCCAGCGCTTCCGGATTGATTTCGGGAACCACCAGCGGCACATGCTCAAGCATCCGATGGTATCCGCTCTCGTCGACCACCACTGTACCCCGCTCGACCGCCCAGGGAACAAATTCGGCGGCGACCTCATCCGGCGTGCTGCCGATGACTAAATCAATGTCATTGAAGGCGTCTGGTTCCAACAGCTTGATGCGATGAGATTCCCCTTTGAATTGAATCGTCTGGCCAACGGAACGTGCCGACGCCAAAAAGGAAATCGTCTCGTACGGAAATTCGCGCTCTTCCAACATCTGACGAACCAATCGCCCCACCGCTCCGGTCGCACCGGCAATCGCAATTCTCTGAGCCACAATCCTCTCCACGATTTACGAGTCCAAAATTACTGAGGACACCAGTATATGACAGATAGGCTGAGGAAAGAATATGGAGCCGGTTCAAACGGCGGGAACTCGATGTTTTCTGGTCCGTATTGGCAACTCAACGAAGGAGAGATTTGCCACCAGCATCACCAGTCCAAAGGTCATCATGCCCATCGCGAGCCCGATTCCCAAGTGCGTCAGCACAGCAATCAACAACACGATCGGGCGAGTCAGGCGAGACCAGATTAATGCCGGATAGGTCACCTCCCAAAAGACCGTGACAAAAGTCAGCAGACTGACCCAGCCCATGTGATCGGCCAGCCAAGTCAGATCCAGCGTTTGATATTCATAGCTCGCGACCGAATACCAGATCGCCTGACCATTCCACCACGTCTCGCCTTGAAGTTTTCCCAAGCCAGCAAAAAAGTAAATCAGACAAAGGTGTACCTGGATCAGTCGCGTGGCAATGTTGGTCAGCACATCGGCTGCCCCCACTCCAGGGAAGGACGCTTCAACGACGTTTCGTTGCAGAGGGACTGGCTCAGCCGGTACGACTCCCCTGCCCTGCCCGCTTTCTCGTCGCTGTTCTCGCCAAGTGCGCCACCAGCGGTCCAGGGAAAAGGCGCCACCCGAATTGCCGACGGTCAAATACAAGCACAGCAGCGCCATAATTTGATCGAGTCCAAACAACGCGCCCGTTGCGCGGTTGGCATACGAAATCACCAACATGGCAGTCAGCAGCGCCGTCAGACGGGTCCACCAACCGATCGTGAACAGCGCGACCACCGCCAGTCCCAGCCAATGCACGAACCAGATCATGGCGGATGATTGAATCCAATCAAAATGGCTCCAGGCATAATCGTCGAACAGCAGTTGTCGATACTCGACCGGCAACATCCCTTCGGTTCCCAAAAATGATTCCAGTTCGAGTGTCCATACCAGTTGCGAATAAAATACGAGACAGCCCGTAAAAATACGGATCAAACCCAACATGGATGGATCACGAGGCTGGAACCAAAATTGGTTCCAAGCATTGGCCCAACGACTGGCAAATGAAACTTGATTCAAATTGTTTCTCGGTGTCGAGCCGATTTTCTCGGCGGTACTCATAACGGGGCTCCCGGTTTTTCTCGAAATGTTTCCAGGGACTCCACGTTGCCATCTTGAGTTCGACGAAACTCGCCGATCTTGATCAGCGGTGACAAAAATTTCGGATCGGTCAATTTTTCGCCAGTCAGTACGGAAACTGGAAACGGAATGGTGCGTTCTTGAACAAACAATTCAATTTGCTGACCGTCGTGAGCAGCCAACAAGTGCGTCGCAATGCCAGTGACCAAGCCATCGATGCGTTTTCGCGAATTGGCATATTGCCGTTGGAGTCGTTGGCGTTCCTCAGCCATTCGACGCGCCAACGCTGCTCGGCCATGGAAACGAAGTGCCTGGATCTGTTTATCAAATTCCTGAGCGGTCTCTAAATACGACTTTTCGTTAGGTGTCGACGCATGTTCCTGATGGACCGTTTCACTGAGCATAAACCAGCGGTGGTACAACAGGCGGGGCCAAATTTCTGTTCGATCTGGAAAGTGCCGTTCGATCTGATTGCCCTGGTCGTCGGTAACTCGATAGACCACCAAATGACTGGGGCCAGGATCGGGACCAAAGAATCGATACCCATGTCCGAGAAACAAGGCGCGATGAACCGGCGCCACGAATCGGGCCATCGGTCGCGTCAAGAATTCCGAACCGACGGGATTGGCAAGCGGTCCAAGCAACACGATCAACAGGTAGGAGACCAGCACACCCGAAACGATCCAGCGCACGACGCGCGAATCGAAGCTGGATTTCTGGGACGGGTTCTCCGAATCAGCGTGGCCAGATGTTGGTTCAACGCCGCCCAATGAGCCGCGCGCCGGTTGGTTTCGATTGGGAACGTGTTTGGACATGAAGCTCAATGGGGAGGAACGAAATTTAAGGCGACTCGATTGTTTTCGTTAATCCACCGGCAGTCTACCGGGTGTGTGCGGAAAGTCCGATAGTTGCATTGTAATCGGTGTATCGAAGCTATTTGACTTTGGAACAATTAATCTGGTCGAATGCGGAGAAAGAACCATATTACAATTGTTCTATCCGGTCGCACAGAAACCGTCGAGACAATTGGCGAAGCTCATCATTCGCAGACGAATCGTCTGAGTGGTACAATCGAACCTTGGAATTGCCTTTTGTACCGGATCAGCGACAGCTGTAGGGATCCGGTCATCTTTGAAAAAGCGGTCAAACTGTCCTAATCCGAAATACTCTATGAGCGATACAAGCCCACGGCCTACCAAACTGACTTGGCTATTGTTGGGATTGATGGCGATTGAGATTGGCTTGTTGGTATCGCTTCGCAAGTTGGGTTGGTTCGAAACCGGAAACGTGCTGCAAATGCTCGCGTCAATTCTGGTAATGGCACTTCCCATTTTAATCATTGCTATTGTCTTTTTGCTGAATCGGTTTCGACTTTCGTTACGGATGATCCTGATTTCGGTTGCGGTGATTTCCCTGTTTTTTGGGACGAGTCTAAAGCCATTGCTTGAATATCGTGATCAGCGTCGCGGTGGCCTTCTGCTCTTGGCAGCTGGCACCAGGCTTGACACCGAAGATTTCAGTTTTCAACAAGGAGCCAAATGGAGTAATCATTCTGTTGAGACTCCTACCATCAATGAGCCAGTGATTTGGATTCCGCCGTGGATTTCTTATTTCGTGCGCGATATGCAAAAGGCGCCTGCGGACATTTCGATCATGCATATTGTCGTCGAGAGCGATGAACAATTGAAGCTGATTGCGCAGGAAGCAAATCGATTTCGCAATCTGAAAACTATGTCAATCGATGCCACTCAGGTCAGTTCGGAGGGAATTGCGCAGTTGCCGTCAATTTTTGCGTCGTGTAAATCGCTTTCCGGCCTCCATTTTTATGGAAATGATATGGAATCTTTGCGCGGAGGTCTGGCAATAGGCGATGGTCTACGGGATGTTTCCTTCTATGCGTATGGAGGGCAACCGCTGAGTGTTCCATTAGTTCGTGAGTTGACAAGTTTGGTTCAACTGGAATCAATAACGTTTTATTTTCAATGCGCCGATGATGTAGTTCTGCAATCAATTTCTCCCCTTCCAAAACTCAAGAAAATTTTGTTAAGGCAAACCGATGTTTCGGAAGAGGCGATTCGAAAATTCCGGGAAGCAAATCCAGATTGTGTGTTGGACGTAGTCGCCCCACGAACACCAACGGCGGCAGTTGGGGAGTATGACGAACAGCCCTAAACCAGCTGTCCGCGCAAGCGAGACGAAGCTGGGCAAACGAAAAAACCCTGGCGGTCAGGGACCGTCAGGGTTGAGTTTTTTGCGAGTTCCATTATGGCGGTTCGAGGCGTTCACCGATCGCCGCCGCGGGGGTCGCTAAATCGCAATCGTCGTGGGTTGTCCAAAATTGGGCCACCTCCGATGTGCCTATTTCGCGGCAATTTTTTCGTCGACCGAATCGAACTCGAAATTCAAAGCGTAGGTTTCCCCGGCCAGGAGATCGAGTTTCTTTTCTTGCCGAACGGTTTTTCCGGCACGCTGAACCGTAACTTCCACCGTGTAATCTTGCCAAGTCATGCCGGGTTCGAGTTTACTGGTTGCGAAGTGACGCAAATCTCCTTTGGCTGCCGTTTCTTTGCCGCACAATTTAATTTGTGCGTCTTCAGGAACATTGATCGCCAAAGTTGTGACGGCTGCCGTGGCAAAATCGAACTCGACTGTTTCGGATTTGCCCGCTTCAATTGTTACCAATTGAGTGCGGATAATTTCTTGTCCATCGCGTACCACTACGGCTTTGACTTGGTAGTGATAATCGCTCGATGGTTTCAGATTTCGCGAAACGTAGCTCCGTTTTTCGCCAGCGGTTCGTGTCAATTTTTCATTGATGTAAACTTGGGCGTCAGCGGGAAGTAACAAATTCAAGACTGCCGATCCATCCGTCGGCTTGGCGGCGCCGGTAGTGTCGCCATTTTCGGTCGGACCAGGATTCGGTGGCGTTACGGGAAGGGTCGAATCAGAACCCGGGACAATCGGTGAGGTGATCCCGCCATCATAGTAGATTCCTGGGACAGGGTTGAGCGAATTGGAACCACTCATTCCACCGTCGGCCGGAACCACGCCATTCATCGAGTATCCCGAATCATAAATCGGTTGTGAGTAATTCATTTCCATCGGGGCTGCGTAAGATTGGCCGTATCCGCCTACCGAACCAAGATAGCTCGATCCCGTGCTACCGTAACTCGAACCCGTGCTACCGTAACTGCCGTAGCTGGAACCCATCGAGCCGTACCCAGTGCTTCCGCCGGAACTGCCCGTCGAACCCATTGAGGAATATCCAGTCGAGCCATGGCTGGCGTAACCGCCGCCGGACGAACCATAACCGCCGGACGAACCATAACCGCCGGATGAACCATAGCCGCCGGATGAACCTCCGTGAAAATGACCACCAATTCGTCCAAGCAGGTTTCGCAAGGGTTGGCGGCCACCGAACAACCCACCGCCACTGCTTCCGCCACTGCTTCCGCCATGGCTTCCCCAGCTGCCGCCGCTACTGCCCCAGCTTCCACCTTGGGCTTGAAGCGAACCAGTTTGGACCAGAAGCAAACCTGCTGAAATGAACGCTGCTAGCCACATATTGCGCAGTTTTCGCGCGCAACCAATCCCCAGAATTTTCATCAATTTCTCCTAAAAATGAACGTCACAACAATAGTCAGATTTGTTTGACAAATTAAGGATAATCCCGAATCTCGGTATTTCAAGTGGCTTTGGGTGATTTAGGGTGTTTGAATTGATTGGGGTTTTTTGTCCCAGTTTGTTGATTAGGTAAATAAATTCAGGCCAAGCAGGGCCGATCCAGCTTTGCCGATCGCTACAGGTGGGGTTTCCCGGTTTATCTGGCCTTTTCGGGCCGCTTTTTGTCTCGGTTGTCGGCATTCAAAAAATTGTCACCCGGCGTTTTTTCAGGTATTGCAGCATGGGATATCGCATTTGTTGCAATGGAGAACGGACAATAATTACAATCCGGTTTAAGAGTTGCTAGGTTGGTTTGTCTGTCTCAAAGCTGACGCCATTCAGTCAGGCTTTTCTATGGGCGGCCATTTTTGAATTGGTCGCAGCGCACTGGTCGTGGTGAAAGAATCCCCGCCAAATAAATGGCGGAACACTGAATCTGTGTTCCAAATTGGTCACAACGCGAAAGACGCTACGATCGCGTAAAATTTCAATCGCATGGTCGAATTTGTTTTCCGGTGGATCGAATGCAACTAACGAGAAAAATGTCTTACTTAGTGTGGCCCCGAGTTTGTCTTCCCGGTTGCAGTGGATTTGCCTATGGTCATTGTGAAGTAGAATTGGCGGGCGCTTCACCCGAGATCAGAACGCTCGTTGCAAAAAAATCGAGAAAAATACGAGACATTGCCAATCGGAAATACTATGAAAAGAAAGACAAAGGACACTCACCAGAACAGAGAATAAAAGGAGAATAAAACGTGTCAAGGGAAAAATGTCTTGTGGTGGCCCGGTATTCGTTTCGGCAAAATAATTCCGTTCGGCCCACACCAAGACATTTTTAGTTACGGCATTTTTCGATTCGTTTCTGTTATCGGGGCAAACGACATCATTAAACTGTTTTCGCGCTACGACCATTTGTATTTGCAGTTGTCTGGCCCCGTTCGTTTTATCGGGGGCGATACTCTAGCCGTTGTTGGGCCAAGCCTGGACTGCTAAAAATTTGGGGTTGTCTGGATTTTCTATTGCGCCAATCTTGTTCCGTTCATGGCTTGTTTTGCGGGGCAAAGCCCCAGCCGTTTTCATAGCCCAGGCTGAAGGCCTGGGAATCGCG
>JANNPW010000045.1:0-161656 GCA_031400405.1 Mariniblastus sp. | reverse complement strand
TTGTCCTTTCGCGTTATTCGGATACAAATCTGGTGTAAATCGTTTGTAACACCCGATGACTCGCTGCCGCCTAACAATTATTATACGGAACGCAGTATATACCCGAACCATCGGATTTTGGTTCCGTGCAGTGAGACTAGCTGTTTCTTCGTAGAGTGTCAATTTTTTTCTATGTTTCGTTAAACAAACATCCTTTTTTTTTCCAACCGCGATCCCACGCTGTAATCGGTCCGGCATCCGATTTGCGATAATGTCGAAAGAGGAAGGCCGATGTCTACTATTGTTGTTCGGCCGTGAGGGACTTGGTTACGGTTTACCCTCCGTCCCGCCCCGTTCCGAGAATTGCGTTTTCGGACCGTCAAATCGAAGGTCGATTGTTCCGGTTCGTCCATGCCGATTTTTTGCGACGATGAAATCGTAAAATGTCTCGGTCCCCTCTGGATGCAGGAACCCAATGATATCGCTATCCTGTTCGATGCTGCCGGACTCGCGCAAGTGGGATAGCTTTGGTACCTGACCGTCGGCCTCGCGGTTGAGTTGCTGCAACGCCAATATCGGAACCCGCAATTCCTTGGCCAGTCGCTTTAACTGGCGACTGATATCGCTGACCTGCTCCCAACGTTGCGCTCTGCTGTCTGCTGGTTTGATCAATGACACGTAATCCACGACGATCAACGACAAATCACCGGCTTGCTTGGCCTGCCCTCGAATGTCGCGAATCGATGCTTGGGCGGGGTCGAAAATAATCAGCGGCATCGATGCCATTGTCTCGACGGACTCGCGCAGCTGCTGTAGCTGTGATCCGGACAGATTTCGTGAACGCAAGTCGGAACTATCCACGTTTGACAACCCACCGAAAACCCTGCCCGCCAGTTCCTCGGCGCGCATTTCGAGACTGACAAACAACGCCTTGCGATTCTTCGTCGCATTGTGAATTGCAATTTGCATCGCCAAACTGGTTTTGCCAATCCCCGGCCGCGCTGCCAAAACAATCAGCTCCCCCGGCATCATTCCGCCGATAGCTGAATCGATCGCCCAAATTCCGGTTTCAGCTGATCGCTTTTTATTTTTCTCAACTTCACATTCCTGAATCAGTTTCAAACCAGCGCTGTGGATCGTCTGTTGCCCTGCCTGCGTGTCCTGACGTAGCCCGTCCAGCGATTTTTCCAGTTCGTTGATGATTGAATCACTGTTACGCGTTCGATCGCTTAGAAACGAACCTAGCGAATTCTGTAGCTCAATGAGTTTTCGGAGTCGCGCTGCCTCGACCACATTGCCACCGTAGAAGGGCGCGTGTTTTGCGTGTGGCACCTCCAAAAACAATCGCGCAAGATCGGCTCGACTAATATCCAATCCGATCGACTGACAATCGGCATGGAGCAGGATCGGATCAATCGGTAAACCGGCATCCTGGCGCTTCTGAATCAACCCTAACAACTGGCCCAGTTCCGGAACGAAAAACGATTCGGGCGAAACGGGGCCAATCCGATCGATGGCCGATGGATCGATCAAGATGCTTCCGATGAGGGCTTCCTCAGAGGGCTCAATTTCTGCATGGTCGCGCTGTTTTTTTCTGGTTAGGTAGTTCATTGTGTGACCTTTCTCGGGGGGGTGGTGAATTTTGGATAAACGGGTTCGGCTGATTTTTCCGCTGGGGTATCGCCGAACGAACGTCGACCCCAACTGCGAACGGTCGCTTGCCAATCCTTGATTAAGTTTCCGTTGGATTGCTTCCAACCGTTGGCGGCGTAGTGGTCGAAGAACGCGGCGGGGTCAAACTTCCGTATCGGCCATACCTTGCCGCTAGCCGCTTGGTCGCGCTGGTATTGGTCAGCGTAGATTTGGATCTGTTCAACTGTCGGAGAAACCAGCGAAGGCAGACGGGGCTTGCCCCCTTTTCTTTCTTTCTTCACTTCTTCCCTTCTTCTATTGTGGCCACTTGTTGGTCGCTGGTTGGCCACTGGTTGGTCGCCTCGACCGTTGGGCGATTGAAAAACTTCGTATTTTTCAATGCGAATCACTGTAAATCTGTTGGTCGGTTTTGACGATATATTTCCAAAACTTTCCAGACGTTTTATTCCGCGTCGGAATTTGCTCTCGGTCACGTTAAGCGCCTTGGAGGCGGCAAGCCTACCGGTGACAAAACTTCCGCGAGGTATTATTTTCCCTTCAAAATAGCCTTCTTTCCAATTGGCATTTAGCAAACACCAACAAAACAACTGCCACAAAAAGGGGTCGCTGAAAACTTTACTCTCAAGTGCTTTGCGGTACAGACGGATCCAGTCAGTGGTCATGGTCGCCCCACAGTCTGGCGCGCTGCGTCCCGTGCGGATCTGGGCACCTCGACCAGTTTTTTGGCGGCATCGGTTGGGCTGATATGCCCTCGTTCAAGTTGTTCACCCAACAGCATGACGTCCAGCAAGATCACCTCGTTAATGTCCGACTGGTGGACGGGTATGCGCGCTATTGATATCATGGGAGATTCCTTTCTGTTGCCGCATCGCCCAATTCCACGCCGGGTTTTGCGGCTTTTTTTTGATATCGAGTTATCGCGCCGGTTTCCAATCTCTCAAGAGACGAATCAAATCCTCCAACAGATCGACCGAATCTTTCTTGGCCGTTGGATTCGGCTGCAACCAATGCAGCTGTTCGACCGACTTAACCATTGCTTCGGCCGCTTTGATGGCTTTCTGTTTTTCGGACTCACCATCTCTTGATTTCGGAGTGGTTTCGTTCTTCGCCAAAGAAATTTGTTCCTCGGGGCATTTAACTTCCTTGGCGATCTTGGCGGCTTTAGAAACTGCTAAGTCACCGTCGGAAACCATTTTTTGAAGTTCGGGACAACCAAGTTTTTGTACGTTGGCGGCGTGATCGATTGACTTGCCCGATACGCCAACCGCCTTGCCAGCCTGATCACGGGATTTGGAAACTGGTGGTAAATTTGCCACCAGTTTTTTAGTTCCATTTTTCGGCCTACCTTGCGTTTCCTATTTTCTCAGTTTGGCCTGGTCGTCATAAGACTCTTTTAGACGAGCCCCAACCATTGCCCGTTGGGATTCGGATAGATGCCGTCGATGCAAATTGTGGCTTAGAATGAAGGCTTCCGGGTCTGCGTTTGAATCAAGGATTTTTGTTACCGGTTTTAACCTCAGTTGTTTACAAGCATTTAATCGATTCCGTCCATCAACTAACTGGTCTTTCCAAATTATGATTGACTCCCGGCAACCATGTTCATTGATGTCCGCAACGAGCTCCTTGAATGCATCGTCCTCCATCATTGGAAAAATCGCGGCGAATGGATGCACTGGAAATTCATTGTCTGTAGACATTTTTCTGGTCCTTTTCTTATTTCCGTATTAAAGTCCGTGAGTCTGTAATCTTGGTTTTGCTACTCGGTTACACCGAGGCCGGGACTAATCCCTCGTCGGTACGTTCGTTGATTATTTCGCCACCATCGCGATACCGGTTCTGCGCGCCCTCGTTTTGCTATCTCTTGGCGAGTCACACGTATTCTTTTTTGCTGACCAAGGGGCGCCGACGGTGGTGTGTTTTGCCTCGGTTGTCCAATTTCTTGAACGTGGATTTCAGGGCGAGGTATTTTTCCCAGGCTGCTCGGGATATTCGGTAACTCGGGCGATTTGCTGAGCCGAATTGGTGTGCCTCAAGTTCGCCGCGATGAATTGCGGCACGGATGGTGTCCGGTGATGTACCAGTCTCATTAGCCAAGCGGGGCGGTGTTTCCCATTGGCTTCTCGCAAAAAGCTGTTTTGACATTTTTTGACTCCCCAAAAACAAAAACCCGCTCAACCGATGTGGTTAGCGGGTTTAATTGTCGTAAGTTACGTGCAACTGCTGGCCGGACATGTCCGCAGACATGTCCGCTAGGGATTCTTTACTTCCAACAATCTGGGTTATCCTGCAGCATTTTGGTAATGCCAGTAAACGAGATCGGCTTACCCTCCCAAGTGTTTTTTTTGATTTCAATCCAATCTTTTACAAGTCGATTCCGCTTGTTGGTTGGATCCAATTTCATTTCCTTGCGTACATAGTCACCGCAAACCAAAGCCGCTGCTGAGGGTTTGCGTTTTTCTCGAATTTTTTTTTCCGTGTCCGATTTGGTGTCCGTTGGCCTGTACCAATCATCGGGCAATTTTCCTCTAAAAGTTCCTTCACATCCGTATAGGTTGCTGGCCGTGATTCCAATCATTTCAAGTAATTCTTCCATCGGCACAATGCAGACTTCTTCATGGGAATTAGGGAGCTTTTGCATGGCTCCCTTCAACTTAAGCAGAATTTTCCGGGCCTTGATTTCGGAATTTTTCAGCGCTTCGTCGCCAACTCTGTCAGTCCCAAAAATTACACTTGCCAGTTGGCAGTGATATCGCAGTATATCCAGATAACAATCGCCAAGTTTCAATTTTCCGGCGGCGTATTCCTTGACGATTAGTTCTTCGATTGCGGTGGCTTTTTGGCAAACTTCTTCGACGTCGAAAAACGCGGCCTTGATACAGAACCACATCGTATGCAGCTCGTCCCACATTTGATCAACCCAAGCCGTGACTGATCCCAGAGAATTTGCTGCGGTTAGCTTGGTTTCCAATTCAATCAACTTAATTCTATGGACCGATTCAGTAAATTGTCTTTTGATTTCATCGATCTCACCATGATCTTCGTAACACGCGGTACAGTGTTTAAGTTCATAGCGGTGGAGTTCAAGTGGTCTATTACAACTCTGACATTTTGCATCCGGTTCTCCTCTGGCAACCAAATTTGGGACGAACCGGAGAGCGGTGGCTAAAGTCGCAAACCGCTGTTTTGAATTATTAGCATCGGATAGATCTCCTAGCGCGTCACGATGTTTTTTGAGATTCGACTTAATGCTTTTGCCAACACTAATCCGATTGAACAACTCCAACAGAAATTGAACCGAAATCGCGTGATCCAAATCGAAACCGGGCGAGTATCGGCTTGCAGAAAAACCGGCAACGGCAACAAAGCATTTATTGCCATGCCGTTCTATTGCTAGATCGTGGAGGCTTTTTATATGGCCAGTCAACTTCGTGCCGAGTCGGTCGCGCCCATAAATCCAATCAGCCAATGATTCTTGGAGTTCGTTCCAAGCCATCCGAAAATCTCCGGCTGTCAAAATGTCGTTGACCGCCGATTCAACCGCGAGATTGTTAATACTGTCGCGTTCAGTACGAGCCGCTGTTAGCGTAGTTAATTCGTCCACCATTGTGCTTCACCCTTAGCGCACCCAAAGCGAAAAAAAATCGGCAAGCGGTGGGTGAACCGCGATTCGGGAGCTAACCTAGCCGATCTAATAACCGTATTTTATGCGCTGACGTCCAAACCAAACAACCATCTACGAACATGCTCAGTGACTGCCTCCAGTCGCTGATCGCTGATTTTACCACGATAAACGTCGCTAATCTCGCGTTTGCCATGCCCCATGACGCGCATCGTCGCAGGAAAATCGAGATGATCGTCAGCGACATTTTGAAAGGTGTGGCGAAGCGAATAGAAACTCAAATTTTGTCGGTTGATGTTAGCCTTAACCGTCAACTCCATAAAGATTCGGGAAATTTGATCGGTCTTGCCTTTGGGAATGTAGTCTCCACTTTGTCGGCCATGGAACACCAAACCATCTTCGTACCTATCGAGTTTATTAAAAGATTCCAGTGTTTCCGGCCAGAGTTTGAACCGGCGTGGCTTGCTGGTTTTGTTTCTGGGGGTGTTAACCCAACCGTCACCTTTAATGTCAGACCACTTTAACAACGCACAATCCGTATTACCGCTGCCACTGTTGATAGCCAACAGGATTAGCGCTTTCCAGGTGTCGTTAGCAATGGCCAGCACCGCATTGATTTCTTCGCGAGTGGCCTGTCGTGGTAATCGTTTAGCCTGTTGTTTGTCGACCGATTTTTGACTCGGCATTTGAAACGTGGACTTGTTCCAGGGAACGCGGTCCAAAATTTCTGCATCGACGGCGTAGTTGAAAAATACTTTGGTGATGCGAATATAGGTACGAAGGGTTTCGAGTGACAGGTTGGACTTTTTCTGCTTGATTATTCGACCGAGGCGCTTCTGGGGTTTGGGTCGCGCGAAGTGACTTTTGAGCCTTTCAAAATCGGAGGGTGTTAGTGACGAAATTAACGTGTCTCGTCCGAAAAACTTGGTAATCAACTTGCCGTGGACCAAATAGCCGCGAAACGTAGCTTTTGCCAGTTCGCCGGTGGCAACTTTTTCGTCCTTGTTGGCCAGCATCAAATCACATAGTTGTTTGACCGTTAGGGTGTCGGCAGCGAGATGTACGGATGTCGAAAGTTCGGTGTCCATTTGGTCGGTTTTATCAAGCCACTGGCGGAGCACGGAATCGGGTTCGGAACCGAGATAAAGGGTGTGTCCCTTGTATTTTTTACGGTATTGGCCGGTTGGCTGGTGTAATCCAAACTGGATTTTGCCGCCTTTATAGTCGATGCTGATTTTGGTAGACTGTGCGGTCGCCATGTGGGGTATCTCCCATGTGGTAGCCGCTGGTAGTGGTCGCAATCCACTGCCAGCAACTTTTGCCAAGGTGTTAGTAAGGGGTGTTAGTGACAAATCGTCAATTGCCCATCACCAACATCTTACACGGTAAAAACCGTGATGCAAGGGAGGATAAGCGAATGGCTAGCAGGTTGATTCGAAATCAATTGCCCAGCAATGGGTTGCGGGTTCGACCCCCGTGTCCTCCGCTCTCGTGCTTGATGCAGTAAAGACTTAGCCGAGAGTTTTACGATTTTTCCCAAGTGGCCGGCTTGTGAAGTTTGCGCATCGGTAAACAACAACTGTGAAACTCAGTTCATTTGGAAAGTCAATTAAGGCACGCCACGTTTCGCTTGGCTCGCGATTCTCTTTGTTGGAAGAATACGCATCGAAAATTCAAACGAATGATGCAGCGGCAACGACCGACCGCATATCTTACCGGCAACGTGGACGCAGTGAGGAGAATGCTGATAATTTGGGGGTAGCCCAATAGAAAAGTGATGGTTTGGGACCGGAACGATGCGTGCTGTTGGGGGCGGATTGACCCTGATCGATATCGTCCATGGCACCCATTTCGTCCCATTGCGATTGAGCTAGAATTGAAGACTGGTCACCGTGCCATTTGCCTGACAACCAATTTTTTTGGAATGGCAAAGCTGGCCTCGGTTGCATCAAATCAATCGCAAAAATCCACGCAATCTGTAGTGAGATGATCGTCATGGGAAGAGGTTTCGAAGTTCGCAAAGTATCGATGGCCAAAACGGCCGGACAGAAAACCAAGATTTATTCCAAATATGGCAAACAGCTGTATGTAATTGCCAAGAACAGCGGAGCCGATCCGGCTGGCAATCTAGCTTTGCGAACGTTGATCGAGAAGGCCAAAAAAGATCAAGTTCCAGCGCATGTGATTGACAAGGCACTTGACAAGGCTCGCGGCGCCGGCGGCGAGGATTTTTTCACCGCACGCTACGAAGGCTTTGGTCCCGGCGGCTGCTCGATGATTATCGATTGTTTGACCGACAATAGTAATCGGACCATCACCGACGTTCGCAATTGCTTTACTAAAACAGGTGCCAAATTCGGTGCACCCGGGTCGGTGGCCCACTTGTTCGAGCATTTGACGATCTTATCCTTCGCTGGGAACAACGGGGATCAAGTGCTCGAAGCCATGTTGGCTGGCGAAGTCGATGTCAACGACGTCGAATGCGAGCACGGCAAAGTCACGTTGTTTGCCCCGGCCTCCGAGTATTTCAAAGCCAAACAAACATTGCTTGAGGCGCTGCCGGGAATCGAATTGGAAGTCGACGAGATTACATTCTTGCCACAATCACGCATGGAAATTAGCGCCGACGATCTGCCCATGTTCGAAAAATTCATGAATATGCTGAACGAATGCGAAGACGTTCAAGACATCTACCACAACGCCATCTTGCCCCATTAGCGCCCCGTTGTGAAATCTCTCGCGCGACAGAAAGGGGAGTTTCCGGGTCGGAACAGGGAATTCTCGGTCACTCGACTTGCGCTACCCGTCGAAACAAATTCAGAGCATGGAAAAGATTGAATTGACCGATGGAGGACGGATCTTGTATATCCCAGCGTTCCTGGGGTCGGATACAGCGGACCGTTACTTCGAGCAATTGCGCGATGGTTGTCAGTGGGAACAAAAGCCTGGAATCTTCGGCCATTGGCAACCCCGCTTGATTGCTTCCTATGGTGATGCCGGCGTTTCGTACCGCTATTCCAAAGCCGACTATGTCGCGTTGCCCTGGATCACTCCGCTGTTGGAGATCAAAGCACTCATCGAACAAGTCCAAGGACAATACAATTTCTGCTTGGTGAATCGTTATCGGTCGGGATCCGACAGTATGGGTTGGCACGCGGATGACGAACCCGAAATCGGCCCTGTGATTGGTTCGCTTTCATTGGGAGCGACACGCAAGTTTCGGATTCGACATAACAACACCCGCGAAACAAGAACGTTGCTCGCGAGTCATGGAACGCTGATTATCATGGCCGATACGATGCAACAGTTTTGGCAACATGAGGTCCCGAAAACGAAACTGAACATCGGCGAACGGATCAACTTAACCTATCGAGAAATTGTGAGCGAAAAATAGTCCAATGATGTCGACCGCAGAAACTCCAACGCGATAACCTGCCCTGGCACCATGATTCGTCACCACAGTTTCCTTTGGACCGGATTCTTAGAACAGAAATTGCGCAAAATACAGGGCTAATTTGCTGTCGGCGGGACGATGAGGGCTTGGCGGTCGATGATCAACAGGACGCCAATCAGTTTTCCGTCAGCAGTAGCAAGAATCGGCGAGCCATGCCAGACGTCCCGATCTCCATCGAAACTGTTCAGCACCCAGCCGCCTTCGGATTGACTGATGTCGACCTGCTCGATCGGATAATGCAAGTAGGTCAGACTTTTGGCCGGGCCCGTCGCGCGAACCGCTAAACACTCCTCCAAATCAGTTGGCAAGCGAATCGCTGCCGGATCAAACCAATCCGACGAGAAATTTTCTGGTACAGAAATATTGCGCAGCGGTGCAACATTCAACGTAGCTTCCGCAGTCTCCGACACCAAATCCGGAATCGAAATGGGCGGGTCTCCGTCGGCGGAATGTCGGAGGGTTAGAGTTCCCGCAACAATTTTTTTGAAGGACAGCACATCGGCCGGAACCGTCACAAAACAATTTCCACCAGCATCACGAATCGGAATTCCGTTGACAGTCGCCTGTTTGGTCGATTCCCCGCGCAGCATGCCTTTTTGATTCCAATTGATTTCCAATGGTAGCACACCGCGCAATTTTACGTTGGTTGCGCTGACCAGATTGGCAGCCGCATACCATTCTTCAGCCAACTGGGAATAGAGCGGAAACACATCGCCCGGTTTGGCGGGTTGGCCACCGGTGTCGGTCGTCAACATCGAGAGTCCACCGCGCGTGAGAGTCTCCAGGGATTCCACATCGATCTTGAGGCCATCGCTTAAACTGAAATCCAATTTGACGCCGCTGGTGGCCCAAAATTTTGTCTTGGTCGAAATAAGCGGGATATATTTCTCGAAAATCCTGGCGCGAATATCGACGAAGCGAGCATCCTGTGAAAGTCCCACCGAAAGAATTCGACCGATCTCGACACCACGACAATTCACCGGTGAACCGGCATTGATCGAATGTTGTTTTTCACCACGAATGATGATCTCCATTCCGCCACTGGCCAGTGCATCGGACGGCGATGTCGACAGGCCTTCAAAAGAATTTCGAAAATCGGCATCCGTGTCACCGGGAATCAAGCCAATGTATTTGTTCCCGACTGCTGTTTCCAAGCCGGAGATGCCCGCGAGACTTAGTTCCGGACGAACGATCCAGAATCGCGTCCCTTCGCGAGCCAGCGATTGGGCAAATGGCTTTAGATCAACTTGCACGTCGACACCGGTCAAATCGTGATTGAGTTTCACGTCTTTCACAATCCCTACATCGATGCCGCGAAATCGCACGACGTCTTCCGTTTTCAAACCATGTCCATCCGGAAAATAAATTTCAATAGCGACACCCCGCTCCGGCAGCGACCAAGCTACCAAGACGATCGCAATCAACAAACAGATCAAGGCGACCAACCACATATACGATCCCGCCAGCGTCGCCGCCGAGTTCAATCGCGCCGGGCCCACACTGGCAATGGGCAGCGATTGGACTCCCAGATCATCCGCCACCACGGCAGTTTTTTTATCAGTCATTGGTTTCCGCCCAGATGCTATGGGGATCAAAGGTAATCGAAGCAACCATGCTCATCGCAACACAAAGTACAAAGGCAACGATCGCCGGTCCAATGTGAAATTCGACCAGATCGCCGAGTTTGACCAGCATGACCATAAAGGCCAATAGCATGACGTCCATCATGCTCCACTTTCCGAGGTACTCCATCACTCGCAACGTGAATGATTTATGTCGGCGATGTAGCATGTCCAGCAAACTCAACTCCAATAGCAGTACGATCTTGGTAAGTGGAAAGACGATTGAAAACAGAAACACCACGCCTCCCACGAACCAGCTGCCGTGTTGAAACAGAGCTAAAATACCACCGATGATGCTCGATTCGGATTTCACGCCGAGTTGTTCCACTCGAAGAATGGGCAGTAACACCGCTGGCCAAAACAATACAAAAGCCCCCAACGCTGCCGCCGCAGTCCGGCTGGCGGAAAGGGCAAAGTTGACCGGCGGCTTGAAAGCCGTCCCGCAGCGCGTGCAAGTCGCCCTTTGGTTTGGTTCCATGGCCGGTATGCGATGGATCAGGCCGCAACAATGGCAGGATTTTAACGTGTTCAGTTAATTTGTCCTCGGAGTGAACAGGTTGACGGTGCCCGAGATTCTAAAAAACCCGGTTTTGCATTGGAACAGCAGGATTGCACGAATTCGAAAAAGTCAATTTTGGATACCCTGTGAGAACCAGCCGGGAAACAGTCGACCGAAAAATATTAATTAGGGAATCTATTGTTCCTTAAAATACTGATCAAAGGCGTTTTGAATTGCATTGAAGTTTTCGAGCATGTGCATCTGAGATCCGTGCTAAAATGCGGGCTTGATTTGGACAATGCCCTTTTTCATTCCCGGGGTTCCGATTGATCCGGCAATTTGCCGAGCGTTTCTTGATTTCAAGAAAAATCATACTAATGCAAAAAACCAAAAACTGTGCCTCGGACGTGAATTCTCGGATGCCTGAGTTTGCCCGAGTTTACCGGCGAAGTCTACCGAAGCCAGTCCGGTGTGTCCGAATCCGACGTATATCATTGCGTTGCCACGCGAGAATTCACGTTTTGATAGTTTCAGAAAGCAAATTGCCGTGTTAACGCCAAAACGAATCATAATTTGCGGATTGTTGTTGGTTTTCTGGTTGGCAGGTGATTCAAGCCTTGAAGCCCAAGATCCGGTGGCCGATTTTGACTACCCCCGGTTGGCTCATCCTGAGATCGCCGAGTTTTTAGAACTCAGCGATGCCCAGCGGCTGGATGTCACACGGCTGGTCGCCGAATTAGCCGAGAAAATCGCGGCTGCTGCTGAAACCGATCGAGCAGCCGTGACAAACGACTATCGCGGGCAGATCAAAGCAATTTTGACCGTCGAGCAGAACGAGCGGATGTTACTACTTCCAGAACTTCGCAAACTGAAATTCAATTTCGTCAGTCCCAAATGGGAGGATGTTCTCCGTTGGTTTGCTAAACAAGCGGACCTTTCGCTGGTTATGAATGATCCTCCTTCCGGCGCATTTAACTACACGGATAACCGTGAACATACCCCGGCGGAAGCGATTGACCTGCTCAATAGTATCCTGTTAACCAAGGGATTCACGCTCGTACGACGCGAAAAACTCTTGATTCTGGTCGAGATCAAAGACGGAATTCCAGACGAAATCTTGCCACGATTGACTTTGGACGAACTTGACAAGCGAGGGACTTTTGAAATCGTCAGCGTGTTGTTCTCGCTGGGCGACAAACCGTTGAGCGTTGTGGAGGCCGAAATCAAGCCGATTCTTGGCAGCTACGGCAAGATGGCCTCGTTGCCGAATTCGCGTCAATTGCTGGTTACCGAAACGGTGGGAAAAATACGCGCGATCGACCTGTTGATCCAGTCCATTCCATCACCCATCCCGCCGCCAGCCAAGGAACAACCGGCGCCTCCCGAGCCTCCCGTGTTAGAGTCGTTTGCGTTGGGCGCGTTGGAGCCTGTCGCGACCATTGCCACATTGAAGCAGTTGGCGCCTGCGGCGATCATCACGGGCGATTCGTCGGCTGGAAAACTCGTGGCCTATGGACCTCCGACCCAACTGGCAATCGTGAAATCGTATCTCGAGCAGCTTAATTCCGGGGCGGCACCGGACGGTGCCTTGCCCAAGCTGCAGATTTTTTCCCTGCAGACCATTGTTGACGGCAAACAATTGTTGGAACAAATTGCGCTCGTGACGCCGCAAGCGAAAGTTGCCTTGGACGAAGTTGGACAACGGTTGCTCGTGTTTGCTACGGAGTCTCAACAAGCCCAAGTTCAGGAGACACTGAAACAACTGAATGTGGTTGAATCGGTCGACGCCGCCAAGGAAGTACAAATTTTCCATTTGCAACGCGCGAACCCATCCTCCGTTTCGCAAATGGCATTGGCCGTTTCGCCGCGCGCGACAGTGACTGTCGATACGGCTACGTCGGCTTTGGTGGTGCGTGCCAGTTCTGCCGAGTTGGCTATCATTCGACAATTGGTCGAACAGATGGAGAATGGTGGGATTGCAGAAGTTGGATTGTCGCTCAAGTCGTTTCCGGTTCGTTCGGCTCCGTCAGCTGATTTTCTGACCATGTTGCAGTCGCTTGCGCCACGGGCCAAGATTCAGGCTGATGCCGCTGGGGGCACAATGTTTGTCATCGCGTCGACCGTCGACCTCGCCAAACTGGAACCATTGATTCAGCAATATCAGTCCATTCATTCCCAGGCACTGAATTCGAAGTTGGTCAGTTATGAATTGACGGCTGCCCAGAAAACGAAATTTCAAAATATTGCGATTACGCTGGTCGCCGAGCTGGGAGCGATCAAGGTGGTGACCGACACCACGCCCACACGGCTGACGATTTGGGGTTCTACCGAACAACATGAGTTCATCGGACGGATCATTGAGCAAATCAAGGCCGAACCCGATCCGAATTCTGCATTCGAACTTAAATCGTTCGCCGTCAACATCGAGGATCCGGACAACCTGTTGACGATGTTGAAACCACAGCACCCGCAAGCTTCACTTTCGCTTAATTCCGCCAAAGACAAAGTTGTCGTGTGGGCCGGGCCGGAGGATCAAGCGAAGGTAACACAGTCCCTGCAACGCTTGCTGGCCGAAATGCCCGTCCGTGAGGAAGCCAAATATGTGGTGTACCAACTTCAACAGTTGGATTCGGCGCAAGCCCTGTCGATTTTGCAGCCCTTGACACCCGATGCGAAGTTTACTGTTGATGCGACCCAGCGCCGCTTGACCGTATTCGCGAAACCACGGGATCAAGCCCGGATCGCGCAAGTGCTTACGGAAATCAATGAATCCGCGCCCGCGTCCGCCACGTCTCGTTTGGTCGTCTATCCGGTTCCCGCAAATCTGCGCGCACGCTTCAGCGCCGTTTTGGCCGCTTCCGCCCCGGAGTTTTCTCAGGTGAAAATAATCGACGAACAACGACCAGGCGAATTGGCGTTGATGGCGACCGATGTTGAGCACGGCCTGATTCAGGCGATCGTGGACCAGCTTTTGAAGCCGATCGTTGGTGTCGAGCCATTTGTAGTTCATGCTTATCCCACGGGCGAAACCGATCCGGTGCAGGTCGCGGATTTTCTCAAGGGAATTTTCGGCGATATGAAAGTCGTTTCCGATCCAGTTGGATTGCGGCTATTGATCTGGGCCGCAGCTTCGACACATCTGGAAATTTCGGAGGCCTTGAAAGAATTGACCTTGAACCAACCGGTGCCGGGCGACAATTCGCTGTCGTTGCAGTCCTACCGATTGCCGGGTGGTCAAGCCACCACGATGCTGACACTGTTGCAAAAACTTGTTCCGCGAATGCAGTTGGTTGCGAGCACGGACCAGAGTCTAATCGTCGCCTGGGGTCGCCAACAAGAACACGAAAAATTGAAACTTGCTGTTTCGCAAATCAATTTGCCGGACGACCCCCAAAGTTTATCTGTGGAGCTGTACTCGACTGGCAAAATGGATGCCCAACAAGCGGCCGCGCTGTTGACCAAAATGCTTCCCGATACGACCGTCATTCCACAGCAATCCACCGCGGCCGTAACGGTTTTGGCACGCGGTGAACAGCATAAACTGATTCGACAAACCTTGGAACAAGTGGGCGATCTGGAAGACAACGACGGTCCGCTCACGGTCAATGTCTATCGAGTGGATCGCTCGGGAAGCGTCGCGGCAATCGCGGCGATTGGCCCGCTGGTCCCTCAGGCCAGATTGGTGGCCGGTGCAGCGACCACGCAGATTATCGGCTTGGCAACCGAACGCGACCAACTGCGGATCGGCGAGTTGATTGATCTGCTGGAAACCGACATGCCAGACATCAGTGGTTTATTGCTCCGCACCTATCAATTGCGCAACGATTTGGCGAGTCAAGTTCGTCCCCTCATTCAGGCCGCCCTGCCGGCCCTCAAAATGATTGGCACCGATCCTGGTTTTTTTGCCGTGTGGGCGCGCGACGAAGATCATCAGCGACTGAAGGCGATGATTGAAGAGGCCGAACGGCAACTGGTAACAGGACCCAAGACTTTTCGCTCTTTCGAACTGGAGAAAATAACGGCGACGCAAGCCAAGGCGGCGTTGCTGTTGCAACTACCGCCATTGGCCTTTGTCGAACTAGCCAATGAACGCGCGATTACGGTACTGGGCACCGTAGAAGAACATGGCAAAATCGAATCGATTTTGACTGACTTGGAATCGACTGTTGAAACGCGTGTCCCGCAACAAGTCGCCTCCTACCCGATCCCTGATACTTCGTTGACATTGTTGATTGACGCACTCCCTATTGAGCTGTCCAAGCAGGCAACGATCAAGTCGGATTTGGAAACCAATTCGATCGTCGTCACCGCCCCCGAGGCAGTGCAATCATTGATCGGTGCTGCGATTGCTGAATTGCAAACCAAACTCCCCAAACTTGATCGAGCGATTCCCAGAATTTACAGCGTGGATACGTTGCAAGCGAGTAATTGGCAGGCGTTGCTCGCTCAAATTGCGCCAACCGCGGTCGTTGTCTATGATCCCCTCACAGGCAGCTTGGTCGTATCGGCTCGGCCTCAAATACACAAAACCATCCTGATGTTGATCGACGAGTTTCGCGCCGCATTGGTTGAGAAAAAAATCATACGGGCCTATCGCGTTTCGCGAGCCGATTTGCAAGTCGCTTCGCTGGCGATTACAAGTCTGGTGGCCAATGGCAAAGTCAATGTCGATCCATCCACAAGGAGTCTGCTTGTGGTGGCCAGCGAGACTGATCATGAAATCGTAGCGCAAGCACTGGATCAAATTGATCGCAACGCACCCAACGCGGCGGTATCACAGGTATATCCAATTCCCAGCGGCGATGCGGCAGCGCTGGCAATAGCGCTCAAGAGTCTGGTGCCCAGTGGCGCGTTTGTCGCGGAAACGACCGGCAAATCGCTGCTGGTGTTGGCGACGTCCGATGAACAGGCCACGATCAAAACAACGATCGACCAATGGACTGGCGACCCTAGTCGCGCCTTGACGTCGCAGGTTTACGCATTGAATCGCGCGGACCCCCAAGCGGCGGCCACGGTGTTGCAAAAATTGTTGCCGGGGGCGACTTTGGCGGTGGATCTGGCATCACGATCTTTGGCGGCGACAGCGACGTCGGATCAACATCGTCTGATTGCTGAGACGGTTAAAGAGCTGGACGATGTTACTCAATCGCCGGTATCAAAAGTTTATCCGGCGAGCGGTTTGCCGGCGAAAGACTGGCAAGCCTTGATGTTGCAATTGGCACCGGGAGCCGCGGTGGCGACAGATCCGGCAACCAATAGTCTGGTGGTGACTGCGCGACCGCCGGTCCATGCGATGCTGGAAACCTTGTTGGAAGATTTTCGCGAGGTTTTGACCAGTGGCAAGACGGCGCGGGCGTATTTACTAACCCATGCGGATGTGACTGTCGCGGCGGAAGCGATTTCATCATTACTTCCCAATGCCAAGATCTCTGCGGACAAATTGGGGCGAACTTTGATTGTTGTGGCGGATGAAAAAGATCAGGCGACAGCGGCTGAAACATTGGATCAAATTGATCGCAACGCACCCAACGCGGCGGTATCGCAGGTGTATCCAATCCCCAGCGGCGATGCGGCAGCGCTGGCATTGGCGCTCAAGAGTTTGGTGCCCAGTGGCGCGTTTGTCGCGGAAACGACCGGCAAATCGTTGCTGGTGTTGGCGACGTCCGATGAACAGGCCACGATCAAAACAACGATTGACCAATGGTCCGGTGATCCCAGTCGCGCCTTGACGTCCCGCGTTTATACGTTTTCCACTGCGGATCCGCAGGCCGCAACCACTGCTTTACAAAAGCTGTTGCCCGGCGCGACGTTCGCCGTCGACTTGACCACGAGGTCGATGGTAGCCACCGCTTCGGCGGATCAACATCGATTAATTGAACAGACGGCAACGGCGTTGGAGGGTGCCGGCAACAAGGCGGGTGGAATTGAACTTCGAAGTTATGTTGTGACGCATTCGCCAGCTGCGTCGTTGGCGACCGCATTGCAGACATTGTTCAAGAACGATGCGCAGGTCAGTGTTGTGTCTGAAAAAGATTCGCGGTCGCTGATTGCCGTGGCCCGGCCGCATCAGCACGACATGATTAGGGCCTTGGTTGCCAGTGCTGAAGCCGGTCTGGCCGGGTCAGCTGGAACTCGCCAGCTAAAGACCTATCTGTTAACGCGATCAGATGGCGAGGCGTTCGTCGCGTCACTCAACGATTTATTTGAAAACGAACCAGTGATCCCGCAACTCAGTTTTGATACCAGTGGTCAACGGGTTTTGGCATTGGCTTCACCGGAACAACACTTGATGATTGAGCAAACATTAAAACCGCTTCAGGGGGAGCCGCCAGAGATCGAAGTTTTTCGCTTGACGCAAGTCGACGTTCAGACTGCCGCGTCGGCCTTGCGAAATATGTTTCGAGATGAACCGCCTGGATCAGAACCGGCGATTGATGTGGACTTCGACAATCAATCGTTGATTGTTCGGGCGACGGTTCTGCAATTGAACCAGGTCAAGGATTTGTTGGTTCAGTTGGGGGAGACGAGTCTCGTTCCCGGAGCGGCGTCCGCCCGAACCGGTACGTTGCGAGTGATTCCGTTGAATCAAGATGTCGAACAAGTGTGGGAACAACTGCAAAAAATATGGCCTCAAATTCGTCAAAACGAGTTAAGGATCATACGACCGGAATCGATTCCCGTGCTCCCCCGGAAGGAGTTGCCAGCGGCCGATTCCGAAACGTTGATACCGCAATCCGTGCCGCTGATTTCAGTGGCCTCGGCGACTCACCTGACGTCGATTCGGACTCAACAAAATGCACAGGACCCGACGAGCCAAGTCCCGAATCCAAATGTCCCTGCTCCAATTTTGTTAATACCGGAAAAAGGTCGTCTAATTTTGACTTCGTCCGATGTGGAAGCGCTCAATCAGTTGGAAGAATTGCTTTCGGTAATTCAGCGGTCGGGTGCTCCCGAATCGGCGTCGAGAAATTTTCAGATTTTTGTGCTCCAAAATGCCGGGGCAGAAGAAGTGGCGGTACTGTTGCGAGAGCTATTCAAGGGATTAGCGACTTCACGAACAGGGCTGACTGGCATGCCGGTTGTCATCACGGCTGATGGGAGATTGAATATGATCATCGTGCGGGGAAGTCGCTCGGATCGTGAAATTGTCAGCAGTCTGATGCAGGCTTTAGACTCGCCGGATCTCCCGGATGCGTTCGCCCTCAATCAGCCAGTGATCGTCCCTGTTCGCAACACAGGCGCGGATCGGATTCTGACCATCTTGAACAGTTTATACCGTACTCAATTGAGTTCGGGTGGAGGCAGGAAACAGGTTGCAATTCCGGAGGGAATTGCGGCTGAGGTAGCAACGATGTTGCAACAAGTTAATGCGGCGACCTCGGGGCCTGTGCTGACGCTGGGGGTTGATACGATTACCAACTCGATCATCGTCATGGCACCGCAGCAATTGCGAGATCAAGTACGGGCGGTGGTGGAGGATTTAGATCACGTCGTGGAAGTCGAACCAGGTGAAGCAATCGAGATCATTCGCTTACGGGACACGAGTCCTGTGCGGATTCAGCGCGCGCTCGATCTGTTACTGGAGCAGAAGAAGGAATAAAGGGCGAAATTTGGGGTAACTGGCCATACCTCAACGTAAGTCAGACCGATCGATATGCCAATGATTTGATGTACAATCAGGCTCGGCCTCAATACACATTTCCAAGATTGATGTTTTTAGCACGGCGACTCACCGACTTCCTCAGAGAAATTTGTGACAATCCGAATAGGCGACAAAATAGGCGATCTTAGTTAAGCGGAAGGATGGTTGTTTGGAATGACTCAAGATGGCGTGACGGAAAAGCTGGACGCAACCCTGTTGCAACTTGCGCGAACGATTCAGAATCGCGACGGCCGATTGGACCGATTTGCAACGGAGGCCGGATTCGACTCGATCGATGAGGCGTTGAATGCGATCGCCTTTACATTGCGGATCACGGTGGTAGATACAAGCGAAATTACCCCGGATTTGAGCTGTTTGGAGGGTTTTCCGGCCCGGCTGATCCATCGCCACAATATTTTTCCCTTGTATCGCGAGGGGAATTCGATTGTTATTGCCACGGCCAATCCGTTTGATTTGCAGGCGATTGACGCGGCCGGTGCAGCGTTGGAGATGTCCGTTATTCCGGTCGTTGTTTCGCCGGCCGAGCTGACCAAACTGATCAAAACACATCTCGGTTTGGGGGCGGAGACGATCGACGGCTTGATCGCTTTGCAACCGGAAAAATCCAGCCTGGTGGAGTTGTTGGATGAGGTCGCCGACGATGGATCCGAAGCAGCGGAACAGGCCAAACAGGCTTCCGTCGTGCAACTCGTCAATGAAATTCTGGCCGAGGCTGTCGAAGCACGAACCAGTGACGTGCATATTGAAGTTCATGATAGTGGCATCAAATTGCGCTACCGCATTGATGGTGTCTTGCAGAAACAGCCGACGCCGCCCGAGATTGATCGGTTTCGCAACGCCATCATCAGTCGCCTTAAAATTTTGGCAAAAATGAATATTGCGGAAAAACGTGTGCCCCAGGACGGCCGAATCAACCTGCGAGTCGGGGGTCGCGAAATCGATGTGCGGGTCTCGGTGATCCCAATGCTGTTTGGCGAGGGTGTGGTCCTGCGTATCCTGGACAAATCCAACATGGAATTTTCGCTCAGCGGCGTCGGACTGGTCGGCGAGCTGTATGAGAATTTTAAACGACTGATCAGATTGCCGCATGGAATCGTGTTGGTGACGGGCCCCACGGGTTCTGGAAAAACCACGACGCTCTATAGTGCCCTCAGCGAGATTCGCAGTGAAGACACGAAAATCATTACGACCGAAGATCCAATCGAATATCACTTGGATGGGATCAATCAGATCCAGGTAAATCACAAAGTCGGGCTGACCTTTGGAGCAAGTCTACGCAGTATTTTGAGGCATGATCCCGATGTGATTCTGGTTGGCGAGATTCGCGATTTGGAGACCGCTGAAAATGCCACTCAAGCTTCGTTGACGGGGCACATGGTGTTTAGTACCTTGCATACCAACGATGCCTCAAGTGCGTTTATGCGGCTGTCGGATATGGGCGTGGAACCGTTCTTGGTCTCCAGTACGCTGGAGGGTGTGTTGGCCCAGCGGTTAGTGCGGTTGGTCTGTCAGGAGTGTCGGCGACCTCATCCCTTCGCGCATGATGAGGTCCCCAGCGATTTTCCATGGGACGAATTTCAGGAGCGCGGACAACCCTTGTATCAGGCAACTGGTTGTCGCTCGTGTCGCGGCGTCGGATATCGGGGACGCGTGGGCATATTTGAATTGCTATTAGTCAACGACGAAATTCGCCGACTCTCCAACGAGCGGGCAACGTCAAATGAAATTCAGAAAGCGGCGGTTCGCGCCGGTATGCGGACGTTGCGACAAGATGGTTGGAGCAAGGCACTTAATGGTTTGACGACAATTGAAGAAGTCCTGCGAGTAACGAAGATCGACCATGTTTAAGCGAAAACACTGGGGAATCCCCGCCAATTTCCGGTCCGAATTTCAAGGAGCTGATAATGCCTGAGTTCGCTTACGTCGCTCGATCATTGGATGGCAAAACCATGCGTGGTTCGATTTCGGCCGACTCGCGGCATGATGCCATTGGCGAACTCCGTCTGCGTTCATTGTATCCGTTAACGATCAAGGACACGAAATCCGATGGCTTGCCCTGGGTGGACTTGCTGCGATCCAGACGTGTCGGCGCCGAGGTGCTCGCGACCCATTTGAATCAATTGGCCGATTTGTTGGAAAATGGCGTGGCCTTGCTTGAGGCCCTGGAGGTGTTGGCCAAAGAGTCAACACATCAACAGTTGGCGGCGACGTTAACAGAAATCAAGAATCAGGTCGCCGAAGGGATTTCGTTTGAAGACGCACTGATGAAGTATCCGCACCAGTTTCCGGAAATTTGCATCAGTGTCGTGCGCGCAGGGGCGGAGGGTGGTTTTATGGAAGACGCCTTGCGTCGGGTCGCCGAATATCTGGAGCGACAATCCGAGTTGCGGGGGCGCATCACATCCGCGATGGCCTATCCGGCTTTTTTGATTGTTGCGGGGCTGGTTGTCACGGTCTTTTTAATGTTATTCATCGTGCCACGATTTCAGCAGCTGTTCGATCGGTTGGTAGAAAGTGGCGCCGGACTGCCGGCGATCACTCAAATCCTGTTGACCGGCCGGTTGATCTTGCTGCACCAAGGGTGGTTGATCCTGTTAATTTTTGGAACGGTCGGATTCTTGTTGTTCAAGGCCGCCGGTACGGATTGGGGTCGGGCGTGGATGGATCGCTGGATCCTGCGTATTCCTCAACTCGGTGATATTGTTCGGCAAAGTGCGGTGTCTCGTTTTTGTCGAATTCTGGGGACCTTGTTGGCCAACGGAGTGCCACTGTTGCGGTCGTTGGAAATCAGTGGTAAGTCCATCGGGAACAAGCTGTTGGAAAAAGCAGTTGCCGATTCCGCCCGAAATGTATCGTCGGGAGAAACATTATCTAAACCGTTGAGTGCAAGTGGACTGATTCCAGCGGCGACAATGGCCATGATCCGCATCGCCGAGGAGTCCAATTCGCTCGATCGGGTGTTGTTGAAAATCGCTGATGTGATCGACAAAAAGATCCAGCGTCGGCTCGATATTTTGGTGCGGATGATCGAACCGGTCATGTTATTGCTAATTGCAGCGGCCGTGTTGTTTATCTTGTTGGGATTGTTATTGCCGGTTTACGACATGAGCAACTCCATCAAGTAGTTTAGAAAGCCTTTTCCGGACAGTTCGAAAACTGTCGTTGTAGGGGAATGGAAAGTTGTAAACCGGATGCTGCGGCATGCGGTCGATTTTTTTTTGGAAGGTGATGCTATGAAACGTTCCGGTATGACATTGTTGGAAATTTTGATTGTGTTGTCGATTTTGGCAGTGTTAATTGCCATTATTGCGCCGCGCATCCTTGGTTCCCAAAAGAAAGCTGATATCAAGTCGACCAACTTGCAGATTTCGAATATCGAAGAAGCACTTAAGTTGTATGCGGCCGACAATCGTTCGTTTCCCAATACCGAAGAAGGATTGTTTGCATTGTTGGAACGACCTTCGGATGAAAAACGTTCCAAGAATTGGGATGGGCCGTACTTTGATGGCGAAGAGGTGCCGGTGGATCCATGGGGAAACGAATTTAGCTATGAGTACCCCCCCACCAACGGCAAAAGAGATTTTCCCAATATTTGGTCGTTTGGACCCGATGGCGAAGAAAGTAGTGAGGACGACATTATTAACTGGAAGTCCTCCGGCGACAAATCGGAAGGCGATCGCGAATCGGAAGATTCCCGACCATCCCAGAATAGCGACTCGCAGTCATGACAGCGGGGACCGCGGTGGCGGGGTTGGTGACTTCGGCCGCGGCAGGCCGGAAATTGCGGCGCAAGTTCCGTCGATCTCGGGGACTGTCGCTACTGGAGCTGTTGTTGGTACTCGCGGTGTTATCCACCGTGTTTGCCATTTCCTGGCCCGCACTGCGACGGCCGTTGAACCGCAGTTACATTCAAGGCGCTGCACAGCAACTGCAACGTGATTTGCAAACCGCCCGTATCACCGCGATGGAAACGGGTCAGCGGCAGGTTTTTCAGTTTCGCTGGGAAACCACGTCGTACCGGATCGGTAGCGCGGTGGTCCGAAATGAACTTCGTTCCCAGTTGCGAGGATCCGACGAATCACCGAGTTGGGAATCGGAGTCAATTTCGTCGACAGGTTCGGACGAGGACCAAGCCAACAGCGAGCGTGACTTGCCGTCCGGAACAAGGTTTGGAGCGAACGACCAGGAGTCATCAGCTTCGGTGAGCCTCCGTCGCAGTACAACTGACGATGAATCCAAGCCGCGGAAAACTTCCGAGCGATCGTCACAACCTAAGGACGGGCGCCCGGCGACCTATCGCGGCGTTCGATCGGGAACCTCGTCGGGAATGAAACCTGGGGATTGGTCAGTGCCCCTACGATTTTATCCCAGCGGCCGCATGGAATCCGCGCAATTGCTGCTGCAAAGTGATGATGGCTATCGAATCACGGTCCAAATTCAGGGCTTGGCCGGTCGTATCAAAATTACTGACTTGGAACGAACTGAATCGAGTGAGGCGGCCAATGGAGAGGCGGGAACATGAAACAGCGCGCCGGATTTTCTCTGTTTGAAGTGATGATCGCGATGTCGATTTGCGTCGCCGGATTGGCGTTGATTCTGCAAATGCTGGGAACGGCGGCAATGTTTTCTCGACGGTCGACGGATGGTCTGGAGCAACAGATTCTGTGTCAAAACAAATTGAATCAGATTGCGTTGGGTCTGGAAAATTCAGACGACGCACGAAGGTTGGAGTGCGAGGAAAATCCGGATTTTTGGTACTCGGTTCACTCGACCAAACATCCTGTATTGCCGCTGCGGCAGGTTGAGGTCGCGGTTTGGGCCAAATTGCCTGGGGAGCGGGCCGGCACCGGCGATCGAATCGCAGATGCAGCAAAACAGTCGACCTCGGCCAGAGAGTTTCGACTCGCCTGTTTGTTGCCGCTCAGTCCGCAAGAGTTAGCGGAAGTATCCGCCAAGAGGTCTCAAAGAAACGAGACCGAAGAATGAATCCCAGCCCATCCAACCAATGGTTGAGTCGGAAATCGTCGCGGTTTCGTTCGCGCGGATTTTCGTTGTTGGAAATCATTATTGCCATGTCACTCGGGATGGTATTATTAGGCGCCGTCTGGACGATGTTCAATTTGTTGGGGCGGCGTCAGGAGTCGGAACTTCGACAAGCTGATCGCAATCAAATAATTCGTTCACTGCATCAACGACTGACCCGCGATTTGAAGAACTTGGTCGCCTTGGACGACTTGTTAGAACAATCATTGCCGGACCACTCTTCCGATGTCGCGTTGTTTCGGATTGGCGCGAGTGAGTTTCAGGTCCCAGTGCCGGTGCCTTCGGCAAGCTCGCCGACGCAACCGACCGTGGTCTTGAGCGGCAGCTCGGCTCAGCTGGAATTGGAAGTTTTTATAGAACCGTTGGAGACGATCGAGTCGGGAGCAGTCTTGGATTCGGACCATACCGGCAAGGAAAGTGTAATTTCTGAAGGACCGGTGACGAAACAAATATGCTACGAACTGGGGTTGGCCGACGAAGCAGCAGCGTTCGCAATCGATCGGGCATCAGCGTCCACGAAGTCTACTTCCCGTCGACCGAGCGTCGATCAGGAAATCGCACAGGGGTTGGTTCGTCGTGAATCAATCATTGATCCACGCGAACCACTGGGTGCTGAAGTTGAATCGGATGATAGGGAATCGTGGCCGGACCAGCTATCGAATTTCTTTGGCAAAAATTTTGATCAAACAGCGGAGCGGACTCCTGTTGTATCCAGAGTAACTGTCATGCGCGACCACCTACCAGACATCGTCGCCGTGCGATTCGCTTATTTCGATGGTCGATCCTGGCTATCTCGATGGAACAGCCGCGACCAAAACCGATTGCCGATTGCGATTCGGGTTCAATTCTGTTTTCTCAAACCTGAATCGGGTGGTCGAAACGAACGCAGTCGCGATTCGAGGAACGGCGAAAGGGAAGAATTGATTCCCTTGGAGATCGATATCACGACCGATGACGACGACCCAGCGCTGGCCTACGACGCCGAGTTTTTGTTGATGGTCAAGTTGCAGCCCATCGATCTGGGAGCTTCACTGCCGCTTCGCACAAGCGGCCGGCCTGGATCGCGATCGAAGGAGGACCAATGATCAATAGCAAAAAGGAACCTCGCGGTACCGTTCGATACAATCATCAGGCGCAGCGCGTCGGCGCTGTCTTGCTGGTGGTTACCGTGGTGCTGGTGTTGATCAGCCTGGCAGTCGTGGGTTTGATTTCACTGATGCAGACCGATTTGCGCGCGACTCATCTACGCGGCGAAGAAATGATTTTGGAAAATTTGTCGAATTCGGGCGAAAGCCTGTTGGTGGCTTGGGCGGGATTGTCCCGCGAGGAGCGCGCCGGCTTGGGTGGTTTGACTGACAATCCAGAGTTTTTTCGACATCAGTCGTTAGTTTCGAATTCCGATGGTGACGCGGGTAGTTTCGGGATATTGCCGTCGATTCCCGTCGATGCGGATGAACCGGTGCGGTTTGGCGCGTCGAATGAATCCTCCAAATTGAATTTGAACACGTTGATGGAATGGGAAAACCGGCAGCCTGGAAGTGGCGAGCATGCGTTGCTGGGGTTGCCTGGCATGACTCCGGACTCCGCCGCGGCAATCATGGACTGGCTGGACGGGGATTCGGTAAGTCGACCGATGGGCGCCGAAATTGAACAGTACGTTGCGGACGGCAGACCTGCTCGACCGGCGAATCGAGTCCCGAAACAACTGGATGAATTAGTGCAAGTCAAATCGACGTCGCGCGGCGATTGGTTCGGCGATTCGTCGACTGCTTTGGCCAAGGTACGTCCGTCGACCCGCCGTGCGGCGTCGACGCAACATGTGAGCTGGGATCGGTTTTTGACGGTTCATAGCCGCGAACGAAATGAATCAGCTACCGGTGACCCGCGAGTCTATTTGAATGACAACGACTTGATTCGCCTGCATCAACGATTGACGGCTCGCTTGGGAAAATCGTTGGCGGATTTTGTGCTGCTCTATCGGCAATATGGGCCAGCGCAGGGCCAATTGCCTCGATTTACCGGTGATCTGGATTTGGATTTTTCGATTCCCGCTCGGTTTCAATTTCAATCGGAACTGGACTTGGTTGGGGCGGTGGTTTCGTTTCGACCGCGAAACAACCAGATGATGATTATCAATAGTCCGTTGGTGTTCCGGCGCGGTGGATCGACTGGGCAATTGGAACATTGGATGGATCAGGTCACGGTCGATTCGCGTTCCGTTGTGGAAGGGCGAATCAATATTGATGAAGCGCCACGGGAAGTTCTATTGGCAATTCCGGGTATGGATCCGACCATCGCCGACCAGATATTGAGCTTTCGGCATCTACCCGCAGACGGTAGGCTTTCTCATCTCCACGCGACTTGGTTGGTCGAACGAGGGATTGTCGATTTGACCCGCATGAAACAACTTTTGCCCTTCGTGACGACCGGCGGAAACGTTTTTCAAGCCAATATTGTGGCCTATTTCCCATTTCGACCGACACTCTTGCGGGAATTGGTCGTGGTGGACGGCACGGATCCGACTCGCGGTCAAGTATACTGTAAAGACTTGCGCGACGTGGAAAACGTCATAGATATCGCAGTTTTGCTTCCCAGCGGATCCCCCAACGAACCGAACATCCAATGATTTCCCAATCCAACAATTTGCTCGCGATAGAATGGGATCGCCATGAAGCCCGTTATGTATGGGCTAGCACGGCCGGTCGTCGAGTTCTGGTTCGGGCGATTGGCCGAATTGCCGCCGCCGAAGGAGATGGGGCTGCAGTCTTGCAGACGATGTTGGCCGACATCAAAAGTTTGTTGCGAATCAAGAACCCCAGGGTCGAGATCAGTCTGGCGCGGTCGGAGTGTGAAGAGGCCGAAGCCATATTGCCGCCTGCCGACGAACATGAAATTGCTCAATTCGTTGTTAATCAGGCTCACGAACGCTGGCCGGCAATTTCGGATCATTCGATTATCGACTATTATGCGCTTGAAGACGATATTGACGCGATGTCTCGCGTTTCGATTGTGCTATTGCCAACGGAAAAAAAGAAGGTCATTGAGGGCACTTTCAAGAAAGTTGGCTGGCGCCCCGCCAGCCTCCAACTTCGGCATTTGGGGGCTGTCAATTTGTTTCGACGGCAGGTGGACCTGTCACAACTCCGGCAATGTGTTTTGCTCAGTCTCAGTCCGTCAGAAGCCGAATTGATTGTATTTTCGAACGAACATATCACGCTGGTTCGCACGATTGCCTTGTCCTCCAGTTTTGACCCAGGTTTGTTGGCAGAGAAACTGACCGTCGAAATTCAACGCAGTTTGATGGTGACGGCAAATCCCAATCTCGGCGCCTCGGATCCGTCTCATTCCATTTTTCTGTTCGGCGACCCGATTGAAGAAGAGACCATGGCGGAACAGCTGGGAAAGGCCTTGCAGATGCAGGTCACGGTGTTGGATCCGCTCCGCGGCATCGCGCGAGCGACGAAAGAATCACCGGCTCAGATTCACCAGTTTGCTTCGTTGCTCGGCTCGATTTTTGAGCAACCCAAACGGCAGACGGTGGACTTTATGAACCCCAAGTGTGCCAAATCATTTCCCCTGGTCTATCAACGCCTGGTTTTGTACGCGGGGGCCATTGCTTGCGTGTTGGGTTTGTTGATTTGGAGTGGGCTGAATGAGGTCAGCGACTTGCGCAAAAAAAATGCTGCCTTGAAAACGGAATTGAATGCAGCGTCCAAGAAAATCGACAATTTGAAACGGAATACAGCGATTGTCGATTATGTCGATAATTGGCGGATCGATGATATCAATTGGCTGGATGAATTAAGGGAGTTAACGCTGCAATTTCCCGAACGTTCACAAGCTCAAGTCAAGTCGATGTCCATGTCGATCGGCCCCAACGGCAAAGGACTTACATCGATGAATTTGCGCGCCAAAGACGACTTGGTCATCTCACGTTTGGAGCAGTCCATTCGGGACGAACACCATACCGTCCGTACGAACAAATTGAGTCAAAGCGCGACGGACGAGGAATATCCTTGGCAATTCGTCGCCTCGGTTCTGGTTAATCGTCGCGAACGGGACGAATTCATACTGGAACCAGCTCGCGAACCGATATTGGGCAATTCGCTGCCAATTTCGCAAGTACCTGAGAACTCGCCGTTGGTCATCGACGGTGCTTCGCACGCTTCCGAAACAACTCCGGGGATTCGCTGATGTTCAATAATCGACGCCGGCTTTTGTTAGTGGTCCTGGGATTGGTTGTCGGAGGGTATTTCGTCAATCAATTGGTGGATCGTTTTTATCTGCAACCTTTAGCGGCGGAAACTCGACAGGCTAACACGTTAAGCAAGCGGTTGCGGGAAAACAAAAAGGAGCTGGACCGACTACTCAAAAAAATTCCTCGTCGCGACGATCTCGAGCAACGTTCCTTGCCCTCCAACATTGAGTTGGCGTCGTCGCTCTATCAAGCCTGGTTGCTGAATATGGTCACGCAATTGGGGTTAACCAATCCCACCGTCGACTCTTCCAGTCCCATTGTGGAAGGTGAAGCCACGCGACTCCAATTCAATGTCCGCGGCAAAGCAAGCTTGCGACAATTTACGAAACTGTTGTTTGAATTTTTTCAGGCCGGGCATTTGCATAAGATCAATCAGATTTCACTAACGCCCTCGGCAGGCAGTGATCGGCTGGAAATTCAAATTGGGATTGAAGCCATCGCTTTGGATCGCGCCCAGGATCTGGCAGAATTGAGCAGGTTGAAATCCACTCGGCTGGTATACTCGCAGGTCGAAGACTATTCGGGGATTGCCAAACGAAATCTGTTTGGAGAAGGCGCTGCCTCTCAATTAATTCGCGGGACGCGCTTGTCTGCTATCACCCTGGATCGTTTCGGCCGCAGCGAAATTTGGTTGAATGTCGAGAATCAACAAGCCACCCATTTTTTGCATGTCGGCGAGACCTTGGATCTCGACTCGATTTTGATCCGGCTCATAGAAATCGCCGCCGAATATGTCGTACTTGACGTTGATGGAGTTGTCGGACGATTGGAGTTGGGGAAGACTCTCGTCGAGATGATACCGCTTTCGCCCGTGCCGCCAAACCAGTCGTTAAGCCGGAATCAGTGATTCCGGTGGCCCAACGAAATTAGTTGCGTGAAAAGCGCGCCGACGCAATTTTGGGCGGTACGGATACCAACCACATTTGCAAACTGGATGCCCGGAACTGCTAGCGTGACGAGGATTGACGCTTTCGCGCCAACCATCTACTCTTCGCCAGAATTTCAAATTTGAGCAAGTGGCGAACCAAGGATAATCGATGCTTGAGCTGGATTTTTCGCGACTGCTTTTGCCTTTAATCCGCCTGATGCGGCGTTCGCTTCCCTCTAGGTATCTGACGGCGACGGGCTTGATTTGCATTTGCTGGGTGTTCGCCGGATCCAGCCTGGCCCGCCAAACAGGGAGTTTTGCGAAGGGCGAAACGGGGTATCGGCGATTCGTGATTACGTCCGGAACGGCTAGTGAAGTCGAGGCGTTTCTTCAATCGAAAATGCCGGTCGCAAGTCAGTACCAGATCTTTGTTAGTCCTGAAATCAAACGAGAATTGGTGGTGGTTGGAGACGCCGATGCCCTGCAGTTGTGCAGTCGGTTGATCCAAGAGTTTGAGATGGCCGGCGCGACGCGTTCGAATGCTCCGGCAACCGCCGCACCGTTTACTGCTTCTCCGGCCGCAGAACCTCCCTCCAACTCAGCCAGGCTTCTACCGCTGGCCGATGAAGGGACCGGCTGGCAGCAGGTTGCGTTGCAGCGCACTGATTTGCGTTTCATGCAAGCCGCCTTGGGGAGCCTGTTTGATGGCCGGCTCTCGTCGGAGCCGACACGGAATGGAATACTTAACGAGGTCACATTGGCCGATCAATCGACGATTCGGTTTGGTTGGGATTGGGAGACGCCCGTGATCAATCTGTCGGGGAACACTGACCTGATCAACCAATTCGGAGATCTTGTTCGGCAGCTCGACTACGCTGGAGACGCCGCCACGAAACCCAGTATCGTGGCCTATCGAAATGCGTCGACAGCAGCGGTACATCGATTGTTTGATGCCTACGACACTGGAGCATCGACGGCAAACACTGGCTATCAGTCACCGGGAAATTCAATTCCGTCAGTCGTTGAATTCGCGCCCTCATTAGGAAGTGCTCCCACCCAAGAGCCGATTCCGGGTGTCAATTCCGCACTTCCACAAGCACTGAGTAATCCAATTGCGGACGATTTCAAACCGACCGAGAGACTACGGCAAATTCAGGACTCGATACAAATTGAAACACTCCCCGAATTAGGGGTAATTATTTTGCGAGGACGTCAAAAGGAAGTCCAGGAACTAAGTCGCATCATTCAAGAGCTGGAACGACTTAGCGCCGAAACACAGCCGGAGTACCAGATTGTCTTGTTGGAGCACAGTCGCAGTGAAAGCATTGAAAAAATCCTGCAGACCACCAGTGCAGATTTGATCTCTGGTCGGTCGGGCCGAGTCACGGTCACCTCGTTGGGTAAACCGAATGCGCTGCTATTGATCGGTTGGGGGGAAGCCATCGTGGCGATTACGGATTTGATCCACAAACTCGATCAACCCGTCGACCCGAACACGCAATTCGAGGTTTATCGTCTGACCACTGCCGATGCCGAGTCGCTGCAGTTGGCACTCGATAGCTTTTTTAAGAATCGAGACGGCATAGGAACCAATGTTCAAGTGGTCACCGATGAGCGCTCCAATTCAGTGGTGGCATTCGGCGCGCCCCGGGATCTCGCGGAAGTTCGTCGCCTGGTCAGTGAACTCGATGTACCCAACTTTCGAAAAAAACAACAGGCCCGTGTAATCAAAATTCGGAACGCCGTGGCTGCGGAACTGGCGGCGACTTTGCAGAGTGCCATCACTGCTGCCCAAGGAACTGGTAAACAAAACACGGCTTTTTTAGAACTCCTGGGAGACGGCGCGGAGGGGCAGAATATTCTGGAATCGGGTGTGTTAGACGAAGTGCAGATCACTGCCAATCCGTCCAATAATTCACTTATTGTTACGGGCCCAGCGGAGAGTATTAACTTGTTGGAAGGGTTGATTCAGCAATTGGATGTCAGCGGTTCGACCGCCCAAATCAAGGTCTTTCGTATTCAACAAGGTGACGCATCCACACTCGTACAAATGTTGCGCAGTCTGATGCCCGAACAGACGACCGATCGACCAGCACTGAAAATGGCCAATGATCCACAGGAATCATCATTGGCGCCGTTGCGATTTTCGGTTGATATGCGGACCAACTCGATCATTGCCACCGGGTCAGAAGGAGACTTACGGATCATTCACGCATTGTTGTTGCGGTTGGATGAGAAGGAATTTTCCGAGCGAAAAAATTTGGTTTATCGACTAAAAAATGCTCCCGCGACGGATGTGGCTTTGGCCATTAACAACTTTTTACGGTCCGAGCGCCAGGTTCAAATGGCCGGGACCACCAGCGTCAGTCCGTTTGAGCAATTGGAGCGCGAGGTGATCGTGGTTCCCGAGCCGATTGGTAACCGCTTGATCCTGAGCGCGACACCGCGTTTCTTCGGGGAAATCGAGGCACTCATTAAGCAACTTGACGAACCGCCACCGCAAGTCATGATTCAAGTCATGATTGCGGAAGTGTTGCTGGACAACAGTCGTGAGTTTGGAATCGAATTGGGGCTCCAGGATTCAGTGTTGTTTGATCGTAGCCTGTTGGGTAACTTGGTAACGACCACCGCGACAACGCAGACTTCAACTCCCGGGGGAGTGGTCACCTCAACCGAGCAAATCGTACAAGCGGCGAGTAACGAACCGGGTTTCAATTTCAATAATTCCCCCTTGGGAAACACCGGCAGTAACTCATCTCTAGCGCGTTCCAATGTGGTCGGATCGCAAGGTCTTAGTAATTTCTCCGTCGGGCGTATCAACAACGAATTGGGCTTCGGTGGCTTGGTCCTGTCAGCCAGCAGCGAGAGCGTCAGCGCATTGTTGCGCGCGTTGCAGGAGTGTCGACGAATGGAAATCCTCAGTCGACCTCAAATCAGGACACTGGACAATCAACCGGCCTTCATTCAAGTGGGGCAACGGGTGCCGCGGATTATCGGATCCACAGTCAACCAAAATGGCCAATCGAACAGCATTGCCCTCGAGAATGTTGGTTTGATTTTGGGTGTCACGCCCCGTATCAGCCCCGACGGTACCGTGGTGATGGAAATTGATGCCGAACGTTCCGGTCTCGGGCCGGAAAGCGAAGGGATTCCCGTTTCGGTGTCACCCAATGGAAGTATTATTCGTTCGCCGCGCGTCGACACGACCACCGCACAAGCCACCGTCAGTGCCGCCTCAGGCGAAACCATCATTCTCGGCGGCTTGATTACCAAGAAAACAACCACGATTGATCGCAAGGTTCCGTTGCTGGGGGATATTCCCCTACTGGGAAGTCTCTTTCGTTACGATGGTGATTTCACCAGACGGGCCGAACTATTGATCATTCTTACACCCTATGTAATTCGCGATCATGGCGATGAACAGCGATTGCAGCAAATGGAGTATGCTCGCATGAATTGGTGTTTGTCCGAAGTCGAAGCGCTGCACGGTGGGCTCGATGGAACATTCAATCCAGTCAATTTGGACTATGATTCGCCTTTGACCGAGGAATTTTACCCCGGTCAATCGCCAACTATACCCGCTCAATCGCCAACGCTTGACGGCGATTTCGCTCAACCGATTCCGCCAAGATCTAGCTATTTCGCGCCACCTGAAAGTGTCCCCGCCGAACTCAACTCCAGTCCGAACCGATAGTGTAAGCTGATCATGATGCCTCCGAATAAATTGATCCGATTGCACGGGCGAACCTTTAAGTGTTTGCTGTGCGTGCTGGCAATCTTGTCATCTGGTTGCCAGAGCCTGGATTTGTCGTCGAAAAAATTCCCGTGGGAAAAAGAAGAGTCAATTCCGGTTCCCGAAAAGATCATGGCGGTGTGGACCGAAGCAGTTCATAATCAAACCGGCAAACCCAGTGAACGCGGGTTTGGAGGCCGATTGATGTTCTATGATGCGGAACAAAAGGCAATCAAGGTGGAAGGCAAAGTCACAATTTTTGTTTTTGATGATCAACGTGAAGATTTGACCGACCCGGCTCCCAAGTATCGTTTCATTTTCCCGGCAAATGTGCTGGAACAGCATCATAGCAAATCGGATTTGGGTCCATCGTATAGTTTTTGGATCCCACTGGTGCCAGTCGATGCTCCGACCCAACCCTATAGTTTGGTTGCGAAGTTAGACGGCATTCACGGCGAAACCGTGCTTTCCAGTTTGACACGCAAAGCATTGACCGGCCGAGGTCCGCTCCCCAGGGACGCCAAAAAAACGGATCGGGAGGACGTTGCGGCGGATAACATGGTGTTGTTGGCGGAATATCAAGAGCGCGACAAATCTAGCGCGAACATGAATCGCTTGAAAACCGAAACGATCGAACTCACGCCGAGTTTTGCCCACCGCTTGCAGCAATCAAGTTTGGCCAAGAATGAAACCAACGTGAAATCGCCTTCCGAAGGCGTAGGGCGAAACGCACTAGGCGAGTCTATTTTTCAGGATTCGAATTCCATGACCGTTCAATCGCGATTCGGTTCTCCACCTGCGAAATCCCCGGCTCCAGCTGGGCCAGCAATTCAGCCAACTGAGCCTGCTCTTCGTCGTGAACCGCACCGTGGAGGGTGGCTGTCTGGTTTGCCACCGACACCGAGATCTGGCTTCCGAACTGAGCGGCCAAAGCCTGATCTATCGAAATCCGAGCTTTCTCGTCAAGCAGCATTGTGGTTCCAGCAGGAAGCTGAAAACCAATCTGCAGCGGAGATTCCAGCAGGGAATTCGGACGCCGGATCCGTAGAGGTTGATTGATTAATAGGGCTCGATCGAAACTGGGGGCCGGAGCGATTGCCGGTTCAACGGACGCAGTTTGTTCGCCCGCATTGACTTGACCTACAAAGTTGGCAACGCTTTCCGGGGCCGCCCCAACAAATTGATTTCCCTGACGATTCCCCCGAACAAACCGCTCATTTCCTTGCAGCCGGCCCGTTGAATTGTCGGGCGGTAGCGGTTGACTTGGTCCAACTTGACGACCAATCGGCTGGCCAACCTGTCGATTACCAAACATTTGCCCCTGGGCCGTGGTGGTTTGTATCGCCCCCCAGAGTCCCGTTACCAGAACGACAGATTTGAAGAAGTCCATACGCAGTTACTGTTTGGTGGATTTTTCAGGCAACTAGTTGCCGATTCGGTGCTTTCTTCACGGATCATCAACCGATTAGAAGCCGGAAGTTTTCAGTTAACACTTTCGTAAATATCGTCATTCGTGGGGTAAGTGAGTGATTGAACTCCCTTTTTTCTACCCGTGGATTAGTTTCTGGATGGGTTGTGAGGTTTATAGGCCAGGTTCGATTCAAGGAAACGGGCAACAACGTGGCGGGGCCTCGGAATCAACCGACTGATCTGTGCGGAAAATCAGCGATCGACAAAATCGGCTGGGGTCAGGATTGAGCCGGCGCTATATTCACGAGTAAAAATATCATTCGGCAAAGCAGCAGAATTGGAGTCGGCCCCATCATTTCCTAGCGCTCCATCTTCGCCCAGTGTCGCAGCCGAATTCGCCTTGGCGGAATCCTGGCGGTCATCCGCCGGAACGATCGAGTCAATTACATTTTTAGCAACAAACACATGCAGTTTTCCCGAACCCATGACCTCGGCTTGCTTGGACGTTACCACCAATGCCGTCGCCTCGTCGATTCCCAAGCCGATCATCGAAGGAAATCGTTGGATCGTGCCGCGCAAATCGGCGAACCGATTTCGTTGCGTAAAATGTTGGTCGATTCCGACGCCTGACAAGAAACCAAAGCCGCGTCGATAACCGTCTTGCACCATGATTTCATTTCCGATTGGTGCGCCCCGGATTAACAATTCGCCCTGGATCGTGGCGCCGGCGGAACTTCCGCCAATCACGCCACCAAGCTGCAAACATTGTCGGAACTCTGCCAACGCTGGAGTCTCGGCATAGTGATCGACGAATCTCCATTGCCTACCGCCGCCAAACCAAATGCCAGTCGCGGCGCGAATTTGATCCAGGTATTCTGCACTCGCCAACTCGGCAGGAGTCGTTTGTGGCAACACGACAACGGAGCCTGCCCCCGCTTGGCGAAACATCTCTCCCTCACCGGATTCACCGGCGACATTTTCTACGGCGGTTGGCAACACGACGATTCGAGCCTTGGAGCCACCGGCCAGTTCCACAAATCGTTGCAGGATATCTTTCGGAAGACCCCCACCGCCAACGATGACGAGCGATCCCGATTTAGGAAAGACAATTTGAGGTGCCAGATTTGGAACTGGAAACGGAGCGACAAATCGTTCTCGGCTGGCGCGCAACAATGTTTCCCAGTCGTTCCTTTGGCCAGGCTTCAGTTCCATTTTCTTAATCGGATGGTGGGATGTAGCAGCGAATCGCAAATGGACTTTCCCTGGTCCGAGGACTTCCATGGATCTGCTTTGGAACACGACCGCCGTGTCTTCATCGATGCCGATACCAAGGCAGTCGGGATGCTTGGCGACAGCTTTGATCAATCGTCCGCTGCGTTTGCGTTGAGAAAAATGTTGGTCAACGATTGCTCCTGGCAACAGGTCGAAGCCGGTTGCCATTTTCGGCGTGTCGTTCCCTTCGGCAATCATGTTTCGACTGGCAATCGCCGCGCCGGCGCTGGTCCCGCCGACCACACCACCCCGCTGCGGCAACGATTCGATTGCCCGGGCGGCGCGCGTTGACAGGTAGGCTTCTGCAAGATTCGCTTGATCGCCGCCAGAAATCCAAATACCGGTTGCAGCTTCCAGATCGGCGCAAAATTCAGCTGTGTTAGCGACGGCCCGTTCGCGGGTGTGGGCAATCTTCACGGACAGCGGAACGAGTTTTTGCCACGGCTCGAGCCAGTAGTCAAATTCGTTTTCGTCGGCGGAAGCACTGGCAGTTGGAATTACAACAATCTTCGCTCGCGGCCCGCCGGCTAAGTCAAAAAAACGTTGTCGCACTTCGGCCGAAACCTCGCCGCCACCGACCAGAATTAATCCGCCGGACGGCGAATACGGTTCAAGGTGCGTCTTCGATTCACCGCCGACCTCGACTTGGAAAGCGGTTGCCAAGGGCGGTCCGAAACAGAAAAAACTGAATGTCAGCCAGCAAGAACAAACCAGTTGGTTGTGAAACATTGATACGATCCTGATGATTTCGATGTCAATTCGTTGTCGGCGGTCGAAGACCGTTCATCTTAGCCGAAGACTGGCCGCTGCAGCGCGGCACGTTGCTTAATTTGTTCCTGTTCAGCCATTGCCCAGGACTGATCGAGCATGGGTATTTCGATGCGATGTTCGGCGGGTCCGGCGGCCGCCGTGTCGACGGACAGTCGCGCCATGTTCCACCGCCGGTCAAAGGGTGACTGATCAATTCTAACGGCCTGGATTTTTTCAAAAAATGTCAGGCTGGTTTTACGGTTCAAGATACCACTGCGATACACGACTCCAGACTGCATGCGGGCGTAATTCATTGAGCGACTTTTTTTGGTGGCCCAGGCCATGAAAAGTGGCAATGCAATCACGCCTGCCGTCCAGCCCCAGGGTCGACTGATTAACAGTCCAATTCCGCCGGCCACAATCGCGGCGATAATCGCCATACGAGACATTCGTCGACCTGCCAGCAACGACAGCGGTTGAAAATCCAATTGTGACTCGTCCCAATCCAAGCCGGGTCGCAACTCATTGAGTAACTCGGTTAGACGTTGATCCGGCACGATCGGCACAAACCACCGGCGCGAAACGGTTTTCGTGGCATCTTCATGATCGTTTCCCGCGCCGCCGGCGGTTTCAATACGAATTGAGCAGTAACCCATCCAACGCATGATCAAATTTCGGTGAATACTGATGAACTGGATTCGCGACCGTGGAACCGTGGCACTCACTTTGGTCAGCAAACCGCAGGAGATTCTCAAATCGTCTCCGCGCCGATCGAGTCGGTAGCCAAAAAATCTGAGCACGAACCAACCGATACCGAGGACTCGCAACAACAGCAGTATCAAGATGATTCCAATGATCGAACCAAGGATTAAAGTCATTCGGTCTGCCTGCTGGGGAATAAATTTTTCCAATTGGTGGAAGTCAAAACGCTTTTGAAAATCCGCTTGAAAAAAAACACCCAGTAAAACCCCCAACATGATCATTCCTCGGTTGCTTGCCAAACCGGCGCGGATCAGCCAATGAATCGGAATCTCCAATAGCGTTTGTCCCGCATCTGGTAAGCTTGCGATTCGCTTGGGTTGGGGCGTTGCCGGTGGCTCATCAGCTGCGCCAGCACCCTCACATTCAGCGGAGACCGGGTCGGCAACGGAACTGTCTGTCAATACAATTTCCGCCGCTTGCGTTTCCTGCAATTCAAAAATCTCGCGACGCAGCCGTTCCATTTGAACCATCGACAGCACCCGGAGCGTCGCTTCGGGTTCGGTGCCACTGGCCGTTTCCACGCGAACCTCGGCGACTTGAAATATTCGATGCAGGACATTTTGAACAAAATCAACATTTTGAATTCGCGTCACTGGAACGGTGCGCACACTGCGAAAGACCAGACCCTTGGTCACAATCAGTTGTCGATCTCGAATGCAATAGCGCAAGGTAAAGAATCTAAACACCGAGGTGAGCAAGGCCGGAATAAAAATCAAGCCAGCGACGATCAAGCCACTGGTGTTTCCTTTGGCGGCGCTAAACACCGCAATCAATGCGGGAATCAGATAATTGCGGCTATGCGAAATGACATCGAACAGCAACGACGTCCAGTGCAGCCGTGAGAGTTCGGTGGCAGACGATGGTAAATTCATATTAGTATTGCCAGGGAATCGACTGACTGACTGGTCGGAAAATGGATCGCCGGACCGGCTGGTGTCGCGAAGTTAAGTCGCATCGCGGGTCTGACTCTGCTGAACCAGGCGATCCCGTAGCGCCATTGCGACCTGCTGCGACAAGCCATCGAGAATGACGGAAGCGTTTTGCGTACCGGCCGTGTGTACCGTAAGTTTTCCTAAACCGAATTGGCGTTGTAAAGGACCTTGAGAGACATCGGCATGTTGCACACGACCCAGTGGAATCGAAACTCGATGTCGCCAGATTACCCCTCGATAGATATCCAAAGCTTCATCATCCAGTTGCCAGCGGGCATGTTGGTAGACTTTGGAGGGCCAGATGAAAGTCAAATAACTCAGCGCTAACAAAATCAACACTGCCACACCCAAGGCCGTAAACCAAATCCAGTTGATCCCGACCGTGAACCAGAGAGCCAATAAACCCGCCAAAAATGCGACTGCGACAACACCGCTGAAAATCATTCCACTGACCACCTCCAACCGGATGAATTGCGGATCAAGCAGAAAGAGATTTGTTGGTGCCGACCGCTCTGGATCTGGAGAGGTCCGTTCTGTCTGTGTAAATTCAGCAGTTTGAATTGGAGTGTTTTCGGGATCAAACAATTGTTATTCCTCAAATAAGACTCTCGGCGATTCGCGCCCGCATCAACCGCGCGCCGCCCAGGCAGCCGAACAACGAAAAAACGGACGCCGAAATGATCGGCGTCCGTTTCAAGTTTAGCAGGTTGACCGGGTTTGTGTGATCAGGAAGGGACCTAGCGACGCCATTCCAAACCAAAGATAAAGCCCGCTGAGACAAATTTGTCGTCAAACAATCCAGCCCCCGCAGCACCACTCGTGTTGAAAGCGGAATTCGGATTCAACGAGGTAGTCAGCGTGTTGGCCCGAGCGATGCCATCCCAGTAATACATCGCTTGGACACCGGTTCGCAAGGCGACGTCGCGGCTGATGTGGTAAGCCATCTCGAACTGGAAATCCAGCACTGGTACGAAAGCCTGGTCGGACTGGTACGACTCGATGATGCCTTGCGTATTGGTGGTGGCAGTCCGATTGTTGGCAATGTCGGTTGCGAAGTAACGTTGCTGATTATAGGTCGTGGCAATCGCACCATCGGTAGTGGTTCGCCAGCGGCCGCGATGGTTGTTGAACCGAGCTCCCGCTTGAAATCCGAAGGCACTGTTGGTGGCGTTTTGTTTGAAACGATTGCCCACCACTATCCCACCGAGCGTCTGGGTCGTGTCCTCAAGTGTTCGATCGGAGACGCTCAAATACCGGCCACCAACATAGGGCTCGAAGTACCCACCGTTTTTCAGGGACTGCCGAAACAGTTTGTTCAGTTCAACATTGGCATTCTTGGTCGTAACGAGCATCGGGTTAGAAACCAAAATGTCTTGTCCCGCCGTAAAATAACTGCCGTCCGAATGTTGGTAAACAAGTCCCCAACCGTCATCTGAATCGGACATCCAACCCAACTCCATCCGGCTTCCCCAAATGAAGTCAGAGCCAGTCGAAACCTCGGCGCCATTGACGCCGCTAAAGTGTCCAGCTCGCGAGACACTGGTGTAGACCCGATCATAGGTGGCATAGAAACCATCATTCGGTTTCATTTCCTCACCATTGGTAAATTCGATCGGCGCGAATACCTGAGTGTCGTAGTCGAACACTCCCGGCGTGGCAAACGGACGAGTCGATTCCGCTGACTCAACCGATTTGTGTTCAAATTTCGGGCTGGGTACATTGACCTGCCCGTTTGTTGTGCTGGAAACCAAGTAAGTCGCCAACAGCGAACCAAAGATAAAAATGTGTTTTAAAGCCATTGCTTTTCTTCCTGCCTATGCAGATTGCTTGCCACCATAGTGGGGGCTTCCCGTTCAATGTTTTTATCGGATGTTGGTTTGTGCGGGTTGAATAAGAAGACAGGATTTTGCCGAACATATCGGTTTTTCTCGTTGTGATATCGCTTTCTGGCGGAACCTGGTCCCCCTATCTGTCCCAAATGTTGCAAATTGCAATTATTTGGCCCGGTTTTGTTGCTGGTCTTGATCGGCCGAATTACAATAATGGGTGATTGCATGAGCTGCTGGCAGGTTTTTCTGCCGTCAGTCCGTTCCCGAGCCAACGTGAAGAAGAAATTCAGACACTCGTTTGGAATTTCAGATTAATCGGTTCGGTTTATTAATTGCTAAATATTGTTACCAAACCAGGCAAATAGGTAGTTCCCATGGATATTTCATTCACACAAATTTTTCACCGTGTCAATTTGTTTGCCGCGCTGGGGTTGGCAACTTTTTTTTCGTCAGCCGCCCGCGCTGATGTGCTTAATGTCGATTTGACTGGCGTGGATCCCGCTTATCACGAAGCATTTCGAATGGCTGAAGCCCGGTGGGAAGCGCGGATCCAGAATTACAGCAATGATCTTCCCAACGCGATCCTGGTTCAGCTCACCCGTTTGACAATTTTTTGCAGTACGCCAGTGCTGGATGGTCCTGGTGGAGTGTTAGGTGCAGCCAGCGTAACGTCGATGTTAACGATGGAAGGTGGTACGCTATTTGCGCCCAGGAGCTACTCAGTTTCAACCGGTGGCGAACTTGTGTTGGACTTGGAAGATCTGCCAGGCTTGGTTGCCGACGGGATACTGGAAACAGTCATCGCGCATGAGATTGCGCACGCGATGGGAATGGGCTCATTATGGGTCGACAACGACTTGATTGCGCCAGTCGGGGGCGTTGGTTTGGTTCAATACACCGGCGGCAAATACGCGTTGCGGGGGCACCGTTTGGAGACAAATAACCCTCTCGCTCCCTTTGTGGCAATTGAACAACGCGGGGGTGGAGGTACGGCCTTGTCACATTGGGCTGACCTGCCTCCGTTCTTCAATCAAGTGTTTACGCCAGCTAGAAAAAAAGAAATCATGACCGGTTTCGCCTGCGATGTAGTCCCGAGTACGGGGGAACTCATATGTGCAGAAAAGTTTGTGAGTAATGCGACTTGGGGATCATTTGCTGATTTGGGATTTGAAGTAAAAGGCATTAACGACAATACTTCGCCGCCGCCAACTGGCGGAGGAACTGGTCGTTGGCCGAAAGTTGTTGGACCAGGAATCGATCCATTTAACAATAACGGGATTCCACCGGCCGCCGGATTGCGATTCAAATTGACCAATATTGAAGCCGTTTACCGTGGGAATTCCCAAAGCGGGAATGGTGGAAACCCGAATGGTGGAGGAACTGCCAGAGGCAATGATCCCTATGGGTTGCGAAATCAGCGCTGGGTTAACTAGCGGGCGAGAGGCCTTGATATACAGGCAAATCGAAAGCGTTCGAATGTACGGTAGCGGGGGAGCCCGGTTCATCGTTGTGATTCGATTGAACCAAACCCCAATGGACCATCAGAAATCGCCGTTCACCGATCGATTTGAAATCGGGAAGTTGATTCGGGATAGTTCCTTAGCTGGCTCCCTGCGTGACACTTCGGACATCCCTTCGGATGTGCTCGGAATTCGCCGCGATTGGTTATCAACTCGCCGCAATTGAAGCACTATGCGAGCTCCGTCAGCCCACGCCAGGCGAGAAAAATTCAGCTCGGCGCAACGTTCACGCGTTTGCTCGAATCGATAGGTTGTGGGATAAGAATTGGATTGGAATCAACTCTTGCCAATTCAAAGATTGATATGACACAAGAAACAACAGTGGTGTGGCACCAACAAACAGTAGCCCGTCCGCGGGGATGCGTGATTTGGTTCACTGGTCTTTCGGGCAGCGGAAAAAGTACGGTTGCCAACGAACTCGATGCCAAGTTGGCCCGTCACAAGGTCGCGAGTTATGTTTTGGACGGCGATAATATTCGACATGGCTTGAATGCAAGTCCGGAACGACTGGCTCCGGTTCATGGTGAAGATTTTGCCAAACGGTTTGGACTGGGATTTGGCCCCGCTGATCGCGAAGAGAATATCCGCCGGATCGGATGTGTGTCGGAGATTTTTTGCGCCAGCGGTTTGATTGCGTTGACGGCCTTCGTCAGTCCCTATCGGCGGGATCGGGATCTGGTTCGACAACTCGTGACGATCGCGGGTCAACCAAATGATTTTGTCGAGGTGTTCGTGGATACGCCGCTGGAAATTTGCGAGCGTCGCGATCCCAAGGGATTGTACAAGTTGGCGCGCGCCGGGAAAATTATTGGCTTTACCGGAATCGATGATCCCTACGAAACGCCGCTGCGCCCCGAGATACATCTCGACGGTTCGTTGCCCAGCACTGAGCTGGTCGATTCGGTTTTCGAATATCTGGTATCGATCGGAAAAATCCCCGTAAGTTAGTTTATCGCAACAACTGTTGTTCCTGAGTCAGTTCTGCCGGGACAAACTCGTGGGACGCGAAAACTGCCCAGATCGGCAGGTGATCGGAAACCTGAATGGCGGCCTCGCGGCTGAGATTGTATTCCTGCATTAGATTCATGACACCAGCTTGATTCAGGAATTCTGCCGTGCGTCGCGCATCAAAGGTAATGTTGTCGTAGCTTTCTTTCTGGCGGGTATTGGTTTTCCAATGCGGCGGAATGGTCGCGAATTGATCCGTTAACCAGCGGTATCCGGAGAATTTGCTGGCCTCTGCATTCATGTCTCCCAAGAGGATGAAATCGTCTTCTCCGGGATGATTGGGGAAGATGCCATGGATAATGTCTTGCAGGGCCGTAAACTCGGCGACTGTATCGTCGGGATCGACATGCACATTCATCAGAACACACGAAAATGCTTGTTGCCGAGGGTCAACGCGGCAGCGGAAATGGGCCACGTAGGGAGGGCGATGCATGAGCGCATAGCGGTCCTGGGCGACATAGGGCTGGCCGATTATTTCCACTTGATCCGAATCGTAAAGGTAAACCAGTTGTTCTTCAAAGCGTTTATTGGATGCGACATCGGTGTAGCCGATCCTCCGGCTGATGGCTGCGCGATAGTGGCTGCCGTTTTGGTTGATCAAGCGGAGGAATTCTGGAATGGTTTCCTGTTGGACATCGCGGAGTTCCTGAATTGCGAGGATGTCAAAGCGACGGGCAATGTCGACCAACACCGATACGACTTCGGATTTGCTCATCTTGCCGCGTCCGAAAGTTTGGATATTGAATGAGCCGACAATAATGGCTTGTCGACCAACCAACGGCGTGTGCGACCCGGATGAAGGATCGACGGGCGCTATCGCGCCCGCATTGTCGGCGGGGGGCGAATTCCGGTTTGCATCCAGGCCCGACGGATCGCAACCGATAAAAACAGAAAACAGGCAGACGCTGACAATCATGATTGCCAGCGCGACCCAATGCCGATGCCCGCAGGGGAATGAACTCACAATCGCCGCCTCCATGCGGGGAATGATCAAGTTGAGAGTGCAGCGAGTCGTTGACGCGAATAATCGGGCGGTGCTCCAAATCCTTTGGAATCCGCACATCGCAACACAATTCGAGCAAGATAGCGAGCAAGCTGGATTGATGCCAGTTCAGTTCATCGCCCTTAATGCGATTCGACGATTTCGGGCCCAATCGCCCTCAGCCAGGTTCGCTGTGGTTTTAGGCGGGATGATCGAAAACTCGCGCTGGTCAGCTGGTTTTCGGGAATCGAGGGTCGACCAAAAAAACAAAAGAAGCGAGCCGTTAAGAAAACAGCTCGCTTCGTAGTTAATCAGCCGCGAAATTGAAGACCGTGCGCCGGGACGTGGTTTGCCTAACCCCGCGTCGCAATTGTTCTACCAACCAATGCTCGGTGGGTTGTCCATCAAGAAATCTCGTGGTCCACGCGTTGTGTAGTAAGGATAGGCGGTAGTCGGACTTTGGCCACCCATGCCCAGAGGCGCCTGAGCAGTATGAGGAATCTCTCCGGCCAAACCGCGACCGGCTCGGCAACCACCACACAAGCCGTTTCCGCCCAAGCCACAGCCGCCACGACCGCAGCCACCGATTCCGTTCCCGAGACCACCGTTACCGAAACCAAGCCCGCCATTGCCATTGCCAAGACCAAGTCCACCTTGACCAAATCCGCCATTACCCAAACCGCCATTACCCAAACCGCCATTACCCAAACCGCCATTACCCAAACCGCCATTACCCAAACCGCCATTACCCAAACCGCCATTACCCAAACCGCCATTACCTAAACCGCCATTACCCAAACCGCCATTACCGAAAACGCCATGACCCAAACCGCCATGGCCTAGTCCAGCAAGACCGGCTCGACAACCACCGCACAAGCCATTTCCGCCCATGCCACAACCACCACGACCACAGCCAACTTGACCTCTTCGGCCGCCAAATGCGTTTGCCAAAAGTCCGCCGTTACCGCATGATCCGTCTGCACAACCGGTGTTGGCACGACTACCCAAGCCGCCACCCGTCACTCGGCTAGCGACTCGTCCTTGACCGATACCGTCCAAGAGTCCACCGCGACAACTTTCACAACCACCACAATCTTCTTCGCAAACGGCACCCCGTGAAAACAGCGAAAGTCCGGTAGCCGGACCGCGTGCAATTGGATTGGCAGAAAATAACCTGGGCCGGCCACCCGAACAAGATTCACAGCCACCACCGCATTCACCGCCACAAGCCGCAGTTCTTCGACCGATTGAAGGTAATTTCAGACCGCGTAATCCACACGGCATTCCGTGGCCAAAATTGCCTGCGCCACATCCACAATCTGTTGAACCACCTCCACAACCACAGTCAGACGAACCTGCTCCGCATCCACAATCGGAGCCGGAATCACCCAAATGTGCCGTTACACCGCCGCCAGACTGAGCGTCGCAGCCTGGTCCGGCAGGATGTTGAGCAGTACAAATCGAGAGGTTGAGCAGAGCACTAACGGAACATATTAATGTTGCCGTATACAGTTTTGAATTGCTGAGGGATCGCATGGTTTCAAATCCTTTTGAAATCTGGGTCGGTACCGGCAAGCGGTCGGTTTCCACTGAAATCGATCCGGGCGGAACTTTGGTCAAGTCCAACGTGTTACAAAAGCAATAACGCTGGATGTCTTTTTTTAAATCGAGCGGGCGTAAGTTTGTTGCATTTGCGGGAATGCAAGACCATCAAAATGGTCGCAACTTCTCCCAGACCTGTCATCGTCATCACAATTCGGAGAATTGAGTAAATCAGAAAACTTGGTTAATCTATGGTTTTGTAAGCGATCCGGTCGTGCATAATAGGAAAGCAGCGTTGAGTCTGCGGTCGATTGGATTCTCGTTCATTGGATTGTCGTTCAATAAATAGTAAGGCCCATGTCGGAACCCTTTAAACCCACCTCCGAAACGAGAGCTCGATTTTCGATTGTTTCGATTCTCGTACTTACCGCTGTTTTCGCTGCCTCGGCGGCCAGTTTGGCCCATTTGTGGCGTGCTGCAAACGGTGAAACTGATGAAATCGGACGGTTTGTGATCGTAACAGCCATGTCTCCGTTGCTGTTGTTAGTTCTCGCCAGCGTCGCATTTCAAGTCGTCCGTTGGATTTCCAAATAGATAGAGGCCTTTCTTGAATTGAAACTGATACCCAAGCGGTAAAACAGTTGACTATTTATTCGTATTGGCACGCCGTATGCTATTTAAGTTTTTCGGAAGTGGTTCGCATTGGGTTGTGAAAACAATTCAATGCGGAATAGAGACGAGGCAGTGCCTGGGCTGTCCATTTATGGGCAGTTCAGGCCGCAATTATGCGAATTTTATTTCGGTACAGGCTGGTAAGTTGAATTCAATTTACCAGCCTGTTCTATTTTGATACAGCAAAATTGAACACTTGTCTTATTATTGAACATTTAGTTTTTCCAACAAAATTATTCGGCTTTTGCTGTTTTTTGGATTTTTTGGCAAAATTTCGCTAAAACTAGGGGTTGTCAATCACGACTTGTTAACACGGAGCGTCGTCAAGTGAAAAAAATTGATATGGGGTACCTACTCAGGTACAAAGTGGTTTTGGTGGTCCTCGGTCTTTTTTTCCCGTCGATGGTTCCGGTGATTGGGGTTGGTCAGCAACCACAACGCGATCGAGCGACGTTGGTCTCAACCGGTTCCAATTTCCGTTCTGGGGCTGTTGAACCTGATTACCAAGTAGAGCGAATCAACAAACTCGTCGAGCAAGTTTGGGTGGATTGTGAGCTCAAGCCTTCTGAACCAGCGACTGATGGTGAATGGTGCCGCCGGATCTATCTGGACTTGTTGGGACGGATTCCCAATGTCAAAGAACTGAATAGTTTTCTTGCCGATAAGGGAGAATACAAGAAAAAAAATCTCGTCGACAAGTTGTTGTACGATGACGCTTATACGGAAGAGTTTGCCCGCAACTGGACCACGATTTGGACAAACCTGTTGATTGGTCGAACGGGCGGCAATGATAACAATTCGATGATCAGTCGCGCCGGGATGCAAAAGTATTTACGCGATTCGTTTGCGCGAGAAAAACCGTATGACCAAATCGTGAAAGAGCTGGTCACGGCAACCGGAACCACGACGCCCGATAGCCAGGAGTTCAATGGAGCGACAAACTTCTTGATTGATAAAGTCAATGAGGAGGGCGCTGCTCAGGCAACTGCCGCGACATCGCGAATCTTTTTGGGGTTGCAGGTTCAGTGTACACAATGCCACAACCATCCGTTCAACGATTGGAAGCAACAGAAGTATTGGGAGATGAATGCGTTTTTCCGCCAATCGCGCGCCTTCGGCGGTGGCAGAAATGCGGCCATGAACGCTGCGGCCCAATTGAGGGACCAGGATTTCGCCGGCGAAAGTCAAAAGAACCCCGACGAGGCTGAGCTGTTTTATGAGCTGCGAAATGGGTTGGTCAGTGTTGCGTATCCCGTCTTCGTCGATGGACAGGCGATTCCTCGCAGCGGGTATGTCAAAGTGGTCAATCGCCGCGAAAAATTGGCCGAGTTGATGATTGAGTCGCCCTATTTTGCTCGGGCGCTCGCCAACCGAATGTGGGGACATTTTCTGGGATACGGATTTACGACTCCCGTTGACGATCTCGGTCCGCATAATATTCCTTCCAACCCAGAGCTGCTGGATTACCTGTCTCAAGAGTTTCGCAGTGCAGAGTTTGACTTGCGAAAGTTGATGTCTTGGATTGTCTTGTCGCGACCCTATGGATTGTCCAGTGTGCGCAATAAATCCAATTTCAAAGACGATCCACTGTTAGGCGAAGCTCCCAAATTTTCCAATTTTTACATTCGACAAATGCAAGCCGAACAACTGTACGAATCGCTGATGGTGGCCACGGAAGCCAGTTCGATGGGCAGTTATGAAGATCAAGAACGTGAAAAAAATACGTGGCTGCAACAGTTCAATACTGCGTTTGGAAATGATGAAGGCTTGGAAGCCACTAATTTCAATGGCACGATTCCTCAGATCCTGATGATGTTTAACGGCGATCTAATCAAGAAAGCCACGAGCGCCGAAAAAGGAACTTTGATCAATCGCTTGGCCACCTCCAGCCTCAGCGACAAACAAAAAGTTGAACATCTTTTTCTGGCAGGACTTAGCCGTAAACCAGTTGGCAAAGAGGGAGAGTTAACCAACGCGATCTTTGCCGCCAATCCAAATAACGTGCCAGAAGCCCTCAAAGATATTTGGTGGGTCGTGTTGAATACCAACGAATTTATTTTCAATCATTAATCGCGCGTCGAAGAAATCGCAACCATTATTTGCGGCAAATTCGCGAGGAAGAATGTGTTCCGCGGGTTTTACGCAAAATTTCCAAATTCAAACTTTGCCGGAATTTCGAAAAATCCGACTGACAAATTGATCGAAAATCCTTTGAATCGCCGACGAAAGGGTTATAATCTTCAGTGAGTTCCAATTCCGCTGAATGCGCGTCCGTACCGTCAATAGAACTTTTTCGCTAGGAATCCAAGATGAATTTTCGCACGCCCAATGGGATGGATCGCCGACACTTTATGAGACACATGGCCGGCGCTTCTGCTTTTGCGGGGACAGCGTTGGCGTTGGGGCACACGCTGAAAGCCAACGCCGAAGTGCTCAAGAAGAGTCACAAAGCCGCGATCATGTTGTGGATGGGCGGTGGCCCGTCGACGATGGATATCTGGGATTTGAAACCAGGCGCCAGTACGGGCGGCCCGTTTCGTCCGATCGCGACCAATGGAGATGTCCAAATTTGTGAGCACATGCCCCTGATGGCGAAAAATATGGACAAGGTTTCCATCGTTCGCAACATGAGCACTCGCGAAGCCGACCACACCCGTGGTCGGTATTACATGCACACTGGCTATGTACCCAATCCGAATGTCCAGCATCCCAGCTACGGTTCGGTGGTCGCTCACGAACTTTCCGGCTCACGACCTGATCTCGAAATTCCACCTTTCGTCGCGATTGGGGGGGGCAGTGAAGGACCAGGATTTCTGGGGATGACTTGGGCTCCCTTTGCCGTTAACTCCAACGGTCAAATACGCGATCTCGACCTGGGCTTGAGACCTGATCAAATGACGCGGCGTGTTGAGGCTTTGCGTTTGATGGAAACTGGATTCATTAATGACAATCGAGGCATCGCCGCAACTGAACACGCCAAAGTTATCAATAAGACTTTGAAATTGATGACCAGCGAACAGATGGCTGCATTCCGGGTCGCCCAAGAATCCGACGAAGTTCAAGATCGGTATGGCCGCAACGGCTTTGGTCGAGGCTGTTTGTTGGCCCGTCGATTGGTGGAAGGGGGCGTTCCTTTTGTCGAGGTCGAGTTGGGAGGTTGGGACAACCACCAAAATATTTTCCCAACGCTCAAAGACACCAAATTACCCGAGTTGGACCAAGGCATGAGCGCTTTGTTAGAGGATCTTCAGGAACGTGGAATGTTGCAGGACACGGCGGTTATTTGGATGGGTGAATTCAGCCGCACACCGAATATCAATGGAAACTCGGGACGCGACCATTGGGCGCGCAGTTGGAGTGCCGTCGTTGGCGGAGCCGGTATGAATGCTGGTATTGCTGTCGGCGCAACCAATGAAGACGGTACAAGTGTCGAAGGCAGTTCGTACACCTCCGAAGATCTGATGGCCTCGGTTTGCCGCTCCTTGGGTATTTCCCTGGAAACGACATTCACCAGCACCAGTGGTCGACCGATGAAAATTGCCAACAGTGGCAAAGTGATTACTGAGCTGTTTAGCTAAACATCAATCACGTTTCCAAATATTCGACTTTCGTTACCCGCGAGTCAGGATCAAATGTTCGATTTTTGCAATGCAAGAGTCGAACATTTTTTTTCACCTGTGGTTTGGTAACCGGATCGAAACCAGGATGGCGATTCGGAAACGGAGAATTATCCGCGTTATTTCCTGGAACGATTTGACGTGTTTGCTATCACAAAATTCGCTCTAGCCAGCGGGGGCAAATTCGTCTTAAATACCGGCCTAAACCCCCGTAGTGCTCGCTCTGATCGAGTGGGTGCTGCGATCGAAACTCAGGAAAGGATGCCTGAATCATGTGGCCTTTGGATGAACTCGCAAAACTCGTGGGCGGTCAAATTACCGGTTCACCCACCTTGGAAATCCAAGGCGCCGCCTCGGTCTGTCGTGCACAGCCGCAACAAATAACACTGGTTACTTCGGCCGCCTACCTCGACGAATTCGAATCTGGACCGGCTGTCGCAGCGATTGTTGGTCCGAACGTGATACCCAAGTCAAAGGCTTGTATCCAGGTCGACCAACCCGAAATCGCGTTCGCGAAAATTGTCGCGCTATTCCGACCCGTTTTGGAACGGTCCCGCGACCACCTCAGTCCGCAGGCTGTGATCAGCCCGACGGCCATCATCGCCGAGAATGTTTGTATTCATCCGGGTGCGGTGATTATGGACCATGTCGAAATCAGTTGTGGAGCGACGATATTTCCCAATGTGACGATCATGGAGAATTGTCGCATCGGCGCTCACGTGAAGATCTATCCCGGCGCGGTGCTGTACGAACATACCGAAGTCGGTGATCGCACTATTATTCACGCCAATGTGGTGTTGGGGGCGTATGGGTTCGGCTATTCCACCTCCAATGGAGAACACAAGCTTTCACCGCAGTTGGGAAATGTGCGAATCGAATCCGATGTTGAAATTGGAGCGGGCACCACCATTGATCGAGGAACTTATGATTCGACAGTCATTGGTGCGGGAACGAAATTGGATAACTTGGTCATGATTGGGCACAATTGCCAAATCGGAAAACACAATTTGTTGTGTTCCCAGGTTGGCATCGCTGGCAGCTGCGAGACGGGAGACTATGTCGTCATGGGAGGTCAGGTCGGCTCGGCGGATCACTTGAAAATCGGCAGTCACGCCCAAGTCGGAGCCAAATCCGGACTTATGCATGATGTTCCAGCTGGCCAACGCTACTTCGGAATTCCGGCTCGACCGGCTCGCGAAGAAATGCAGCTACAAGCCAATCGCGCTCGGCTGCCCGAGATGCGACGAACAATTCGGGATTTGGAGAAACAACTGGAACAGTTACAACATCAGTTGAATGATGCGGTGGTTCAATCGATTCCTATCGACAGTACCATTCGCAAAGCGGCGTAACGAAATGAATCGTGCCTCTCGGATCGCGACAAAACAACGCTGGAACCCATGACCCCCACGGATGCCACTCAACCTACCCGTTTGCCGCTTAAAATTGGCCTTGTCGCGGGCTGGGGTGATTTTCCGTTGCGCGTCGCCGCATCGCTGAACCGACGAGGATATCAAGTTCATTGTCTCGCAATCAAGGACCATGCTGATCCGAGCCTGGCTCGTCTCTGTCATGAGTATCGCGTGTTTGGAATTGGTCGCATGGGGGCGCAAGTCCGATACCTGCGCCGCGCCGGTATTACGGAAGCGACCATGGCTGGCAAAATATTTAAGACCCGCATTTTTCGCAAGTTCCATTTGTGGAAACATTTCCCCGATTGGTTGACACTGCGGTACTTTTATCCGATGTTTGTGACGAAAACGCAAAATCGCCGTGATGACATGTTGCTGGGCACAGTCACCGAGTTGTATGCGGCCCAAGGAATTCACTTTTCGCCGGCGACTGATTTTGCCCCGGAATTGTTGGTCCAGCCCGGCAATCTTACACGTCAGACGCCCACCTCATCGCAAAAAAAAGACATCGAGTTCGGTTGGCAGATGGCCAAAGAAATGGGACGACTCGATATTGGACAAACGGTCGTGGTAAAAAATCAAACGGTGATGTCGGTCGAGGCCATCGAAGGAACCGATGAGTGCATTCGTCGCGCTGGGCAACTTTGTCAAACCGGATTCGTTGTAGTGAAAGTGTCCAAGCCCAACCAGGATTTACGATTCGATGTTCCTACCATCGGCGTCGGGACAATTCGCACGATCCACGAATCAGGCGGTCGTGTCTTGGCGATTGAAGCCCATAAGACAATTATCTTGGATGAGGCTCAAACGATCGCCGCCGCCGAACAGTATGGCATCGTCGTGGTGGCGCTGGAATAGTTGTTTGGACCCGCTAGCCCGACAACCGGTCGATTATGGCGGTCGCCGCGGTGATTTGATTTTGCCGCATCAGCTCCACGCAACGGTGCAGGTTGGCAATGTGGATTTCGTTCAAGGGGATCAACATGCCATCGGTTGGCTGCGCCGGGACTAATCGATTTGCTAAAGCGTGAATCAGTTCTGGGATGCCAGTTTTGTCACGGGTGGACGTCGCGATCACGTCAATCGCCGACACGCTCAACAGTTGGTGGTCGTGTGTCAGTTTTGAAACTCCAACCAAATCGGTTTTGTTCAATACAATCAGTGCTGCATTAGTGCCGCGGATCAGCTCGAGATCAGAAGGCATTATCTCACGCGCCGCATCCAGTACGACGACAACCAGATCGGCGCGGCGGATTTCTGTTTCCGACAAGGCAATTCCCAGTTCTTCAATCAAGTTTTCGGCCATTCGCAGGCCGGCGGTGTCTTTCAACTCGATCGGCCAACCCTCCACAGCTGTCATTTGAGATACAACATCGCGAGTCGTTCCCGCGGTTTCGTGGACAATCGCTCGATTAAAACCGATCAACGCGTTGACCAAGCTGCTTTTGCCGACATTGGGCGCTCCGCACAACACCACGGACCAAGGAGTCGCCAAATGTTTTCCGAATTTGGCGACTTTCAACATGTCAGTGATTTCCGCGACCACTCGGACAGGATCCGTGGTCAGCTCCGTTTTCAATCGTTGCAACGTTTCATCGACGAGGTTGTATTGACGCAACAAGATCGAAGCGGTCCGCACTGTCGACGCTTGCGTCAAGGCGATCGCAATTTGCGATTTCCAGCCGGCACCATGAATCGCTTCGGTTGCATCGGCAGTACTGAGTTCACGAAATCCGTTGGCGAGCAGCGAATTCAGAATCGCAATCGGTGCCGCCTGCCCTCCGTGGCAATGAATTTCCCATCGCTCGACACTTGACCGTACAAGGACAACATCTTCACCCGTTGAGATCCAGTGGCCATAGAAAACGGTCTGACGGGTCGCGACATTCAACCGATGATGGGACGCGGAACGGAACAGCTTGGCTAGTACCAGCGCCACATGGGGCCCGAAGACCGCGATGACAGCAATCGCTCCGCGACCCGAGGGAGTAAACAAAGCACAGGAATGGGAGGCTGGCATGATCACAAATGGAATGGGTTGGTAAACAAAAAAAACCGCCTGACCAGAAATGGTCAGGCGGCTATTATAAGATACTTCGACGAATCCTCAGCGATGGGAGTCGCTGGGAGAAAGGCGAAAATCGGACGTGCTAAGCACAAGTCACTAATGATTTTGGCCTACCCAATTAAATGGTCCCTCAGCCGTGTATTAGTCGAAGTAATCTGTCTCGGTAATTACCGAAGTTAATTCAAGCCATTAACATCGGCTGAAATCTTCATCGGCATTTGACTATATCATAATCTCACGAAGTTCTGAAAAATCAACCCAGTAATTCGGCATGACCAATCGCGGGTTGTGAAAAGAGGTTTATAGGGCTTCGCCGAGTCAGCGTCCAGAGCGAAAAGGTAGTGCTTTTCTCTCGTTTAACCGCGCGGAAATTATTTTTCGAAAAATGCGGCATGCCGATTGCTTTGCGACGGTAGTTCAGCGGAATCACCCGCTACGAACGGGCCTTGATTTGCAGAATCACACTTTTCCAATCGACGCCGGGAACATCATACTCCGCCACGACTCGCAGGTCACAGCGTTGGAACAGACCGCTTTCATCGGCAACCGATTTTTCTTCCAACCATTTCGGGCCCTTGACCGCCAGTAGTCGCCCGACCGACGGCCAGGAGCCTTCGAACCAGGTTGCCAATTTCTTCAGCGGTCCAACCGCTCGGGCCGTCGTGTAATCGAAACGAAAATCTTCGAGCAAGTCTTCGGCACGACATTGGTAGATCTCCACTTTCAGCTTTAGCCCTTCCGCAATCTCACCGAGCGCGGCGGCTTTCTTGCCGACAGAATCAGTCAACGTGATTTTCAAATCAGGTCTTAAAATCGCCAGGACCATGCCTGGTACTCCGCCTCCCGAACCCACGTCGAGCACTTCTTTATCTTCTGGAATCAATTTTGAAAGCTCGAGTGTATCCAGCAAATCGCGGGTGACAAATTTGTCAAACGTCGTGTGTCGAGTAAGGTTCAGTGTTTCATTAATTTCCCAAACATGTTGGCAATAGTGCTTGAGCGCTGGATAGGCTTGTTCGGGTACGAACATACCGTATTGTTCAAGCGTTTGTTTCAAGCTGGCCATCGGGTTGCAGTTTTCTCATTGGGAAATCGGAATCTGGTAAGGATATCAGAGGGATGCCGATTTCGCATGACCCCTGCCCTTTCACGGCCGTTTCGGTGCATTTTATTGAAAATCGTCCAACTGCCCGCGCAAATCAACGACGCCAATTTGCCCTGTGACGCATTTGCAAATCGGGGGCGCTGGACCGGTTTACATCGCGACGGCCCAGTCCAAGTTGAGCGGTCGTGTCCTGACAGCGGTCTGCATCCGCCTTGTCAGGCAACAAGCGATTTCCGATAACATACAGTCACGAACTGACACTGGTATCTACCCACAACCTTAACGGAAACTTTTATGGATTCGCTGCTGATCGACATTGCCGATTACGTTCATTCGTATGAAATAGATAGCGAACTCGCCCTGGAGACTGCTCGACATTGCTTGAAAGACAGTTTGGGTTGCGGTTTCCTGGCCTTGGCGTATCCGCAATGTCGAAAAATGTTGGGACCAATCGTTTCGGGAGCGACGATGTCGGGTGGCTGCCGAGTCCCCGGTACCAGCTTGGAACTTGATCCCGTAAAAGCCGCGTTTGATATCGGCACGATGATCCGCTGGTTGGACTTTAATGACACTTGGCTCGCGGCGGAATGGGGTCATCCATCGGATAATCTGGGAGCAATTCTGGCGGTTGCCGATTATCAGAATCGGGTGGGCAAGCAGAGCGTGACCGTGCGAGATGTATTGATCGCCATGATTAAGGCCCATGAAATTCAAGGCATCTTGGCCCTGGATAATTCATTCAATCGAGTGGGTTTGGACCATGTGCTATTGGTTCGGATTGCCAGTACTGCGGTAGCCAGTCAAATGTTGGGTTGTAATTACGAACAAACAATCAACGCGCTATCAAATGCCTGGATTGATGGTGGGGCGTTGCGAACGTATCGCCACTCTCCCAACACCGGTTCGCGTAAGAGCTGGGCGGCGGGCGACGCGACCAGTCGTGCTGTGCGACTTTCGTTGATCGCGCTGTCCGGTGAAATGGGATATCCGACGGCCCTGTCGGCACCACGTTGGGGATTTAGTGATGTGTTGTTTGGGGGAAAGCCGGTCACCTTGGCGCGACCGCTGGCTAGTTACGTCATGGAAAATGTACTGTTCAAAATTTCCTTTCCCGCCGAGTTTCATGCCCAGACGGCGGTGGAGTGCGCGCTAAAATTGCACCCGCAAATCCGGGAACGATTGAGCGAAATTGAACGGATCGAAATGGAAACGCAAGAACCAGCGATACGAATCATTGACAAGAAAGGCCCCTTGAATAACTTTGCCGATCGCGATCACTGTTTGCAATACATGGTGGCCATTGGTTTGATTTTTGGGAGATTAACGGCGAAACACTACTCCGATGAAGTCGCGACTGACCCGCAAATTGATCGGCTACGCAGCAAAATGGTGGTCCGCGAGAATCCCTCATTTACCAGCGACTATTATGATTTGGAAAAACGTGCGATTGGCAACAGTATCCAGGTTTTCTTTCAGGACGGATCGCATACCGAGCGCGTGGAAGTCCAGTACCCGGTTGGACATCGGGTCCGACGCCACGAAGGCATTCCGTTGCTGGAAGAAAAATTCAAGAACAGCCTGTCAGGAATTTTTAATCCGCCTCAGATTAAATCGATTCTGTCAGCCTTGGAAAGCACTGGCCTCGATAAACAGCCGATTAGTCAGTGGCTGGATCTGTTTGTAAAAACGGAACCTCCGCTCGGATCTCTACTGGCCTAGTCGCGGGCGACCTAGTCGCGGGCGACGGACCATTTTTCAGCCGAGAATTATCCATGGGCTTCCAGCCAGTTCTGGCCCGTTCCCATTTCGACCTCGATGGGTACGGCCAGTGGCAACGCCGTTTTCATACAGTCTTCGATGACGGGTAATATTTGCTCGCGTTCGGCAACATACAAATCAAATACGATTTCGTCGTGCACCGTCAACAGCATTTTCGTTTGGAATTGCCCGTCGCGCAAGGCGTGATGAATCTTGATCATGGCCAGTTTCAGCATGTCGGCAGCCGTGCCCTGGATGGGGCTGTTCATTGCCAGTCGTTCGGCGGCCGCCGCCAGGGATTTGTTTCGCGAATTGATATCGCGTAGCTGCCGACGACGACCAGTTTGCGTTTTTACATAGCCATGTTGACGTGCAAATTCGATCGTGGTTTGAATATAAGATTCCACGCCGGGATATTTTTCGAAATAATTTTGGATTAATGAATTGGCTTCATGGCGTGGAATGTTCAGTCGCTGTTGCAAGCCGAACGAGGAAATGCCGTAAATGATGCCGAAATTTACCATTTTGGCTTTGGCACGCATCTCTCGATCGACTTCATCCAGGCCAACCTTGTAGACTTTTGCTGCCGTGGCAGTATGAATGTCGACCCCCGACTTAAAGGCCTCGATCATTCCGACGTCTCCGCTCAAGGCCGCCATGATACGGAGTTCAATTTGGGAATAATCCGCCGCCAAGATCAAATGCTCCGAGTCGCGCGGGACGAACGCGGCTCGAATTTCGCGTCCGCGTTGTTTCCGCACCGGAATCGTCTGCAAGTTCGGATCATTGGATTGCATTCGGCCGGTCGACGTCCAGGCCTGGCTGTAATGCGTATGCAACCGGCCAGTTCGCGGATCGATCGAATCCGGCAACGTATCGACATAAGTCGATTTCAATTTCGTCGCGTTTCGATAATCCAGTACCTGTGAAATAATCGGGTGTTTGCCTTCCAATCGTAGCAATTCCGCTTCTCGTGTCGAATACTGACCCGTGGTGGTTTTTTTGGGATTGTCGACCAATCGCAAATCTTCATACAACACGACCCCCAATTGTTTGGGGGAGCTGATGTTAAATCGACGACCAGCGGCCGAGTAAATCTTCTGTTCCAAATCGGCAATCTCGGACTCCAATTGCAACGAATATTTGCGCAGTGCTTCGACGTTGAGTGAGATCCCTTCGTATTCCATTTCCACCAATACTGGAATCAACGGGCATTCGACTTCGTAACAAACCTGGGCGACGCCTCGCTCTTCAATATCCGGTCGAATCGCCCGGGCCACCTGCAGTGTCACGTCAGCGTCTTCACAAGCGTACTCGGCCAAAACTTCCAGCGGTACATCCCGCATGTTGCGTTGTTGCGAGCCTTTCTTGCCGATTAAATCGGTGATGGGAATCGGCGCATAACTCAGGTAAAGCTTGGCCAGATAATCCAGCCCGTGCTGCATCTCCGGTTCTTTCATTTGATGGGCCAACATTGAGTCGAACAAAGTACCCGATAGAGTGATGCCATGCCACCGCAGCAACGTGGCATCATATTTGAGATTATGTCCGACTTTTTCGATGGCGACATTTTCGAAAATCGGTCGAAATTCATCCAACACCGCTTGCGCCAATTGTGGGTCGTTGGGGCAGACCACGTAATAGGCACAATGGGGTTCGATCGAGAACGACATTCCCAAGGGTGCGGCTGCGCGCGGGTCGAGTCCGGTAGTTTCGGTATCAAAGCAAACCAGTTTTTGGCGAGTTAGCAGTTGCACTAATTCGCTTCGTTCCTGTGCGGTGCCGATCGTCCGATACCGATGTTCGACGTCGCCGATTTGTTTTTCTTCAACCGGTTCATCAAATAGAGTTGTCTGAATTTCCTTTTCCCGTTTCTCGCGAATGACGGCGGCTCGGGCTGGCGCTGCGGAAAACGAATTGCCGAACAGTCGTTTGCCCAATGATTCAAATTCGATGTCGGCAAACAACGATTTCAGCTTGGTTTCGCTGTAGCAGGTCCATTCGAAATCATGCAGCTGGAACTCCACCGGGACATCGGTCTTGATGGTGACCAATTGTTTGGAGAGTAAAGCCTGGGCCGCGTGGGTTTCGATGAGTTCCTTTTGCTTGCCTTTCAGTTGCTGTGAATGCTCGATCAGGTTTTCGATCGAGCCGAACTGAGCGATCAGTTTTTGGGCGGTTTTTTCACCAAAACCCGGTACACCAGGAATGTTATCGCTGGCATCGCCCATCAGTCCGAGAACATCGATGACCTGATCGATGCGCTGGATCTGCCATTTTTCAAGAACCTCCGGAATGCCCAACATTTCATAGACACCGCCTTGGCGACCGGGTCGAAAAATCTGAATGTGTTCAGAGACAAGTTGGGTAAAATCCTTGTCCGGTGTGACCATGAAGGATTCGAATCCCTGTTGTTCGGCAGATTTCGCAATGGTCCCGATCAAATCATCGGCTTCATAACCGGGCAGCCGGATCGTGGCAATTTGCAAAGCGTCAAACAACCGTTCGACGAGTGGAAATTGGGCTGCAATGTCCTCGGGCAGCGCGTCACGCTGGGCCTTGTAGGCCGGAAACTGCTCGTGCCGAAACGTCGGTTCGCGAGTGTCAAACGCCACCACCAAATGGGTCGGTTTTTGTTTGTTAATAATGTCCAAAACCGTGTTCGCAACGCCAAACACGGCGGACGTACAGGCCCCAGACGACGTGTATCGCGGACTGCGAACGAGCGCAAAATGAGCGCGGTAAATCAACGCCATCGCATCCAGGAGAAACAGCCGTTTTTCCGTAAACAAATCAGCCATGCAAATGCTCCACCGCGAATTGATCCCAATCGGTCGGTTGGTTGAGATCGATCAGTGGCACGTCGGGGGCGGCGTTGAAATACTTCTGCCCGGCTGCGGTGTTGAAAATTACAATCCGCTCGTCCGACATTATTTTTCCTGCCGCCAGCAGTTTTTCAAGCGCTCCCACACACGTGGCGGCTTCGGGACAAATCATCAACCCTTCGGCTCGTACAGTTTGTTTCTGCCATTCGATGATTCGAGTTTCTTCTACCGAGATGGCGCCACCACCGCTGGCACGAAGCGTGTCGAGTACCATAAAATCACCGAGCGCAGAAGGTACTCGCATGCCGGATGCGATCGTCGCGGCGTGTTCATGTCGTTTGGCAAACCGTTCGCCCGCTTCGAATGCGGTGACAATCGGTTGACATCCGTTGGACTGGACGGCGTAGATCCGAGGCATGTTGGTCGAGGTCAGAAACCCCATTTCGCGCAACTCCTCAAAGGCTTTCCACATGGCGATCAACGCCGTTCCGCCGCCGGTTGGATATAAAATTACATCGGGCAACTGCCAATCAAACTGTTCGGCCAGTTCCAATCCCATCGTTTTTTTTCCTTCCAAACGATAGGGTTCTTTGAGCGTGGAAATATCGAACCACAATCCCAAGTCATGACCCTCGCGAATTCGCTTGCCGCTCTGGTCAATGAGTCCGTTGGTACGAAACAATTTGCAGCCCGCATAATGACATTCGTTTTGCACGGCCGCCGGCGTGTCAAAGGGCATAAAACAAACCGACTGCAATCCGGCGCGGGCAGCGTAAAGGGCCATGGCGCCTCCTGCATTGCCATTGCTGGCCATGGCGACGCGGGTTCTACCAAAGTGCCGTGCCATCGTTATCGCCAGGGACATCCCCCGACACTTGAAACTGCAAGTGGGCAATTGAGACTCGTCTTTGAACCATACATGTTTCACTCCCAGCTGCGTGGCGAATCGAGGAACCGATACCAACGGGCTCATCGATTTATTGAGAGTAACGGGCTGGATTTCATCGCCGATGGGCAACAGCTCGCGATATCTCCACATATCTCGCCGTCGTCCGGCGAGAACGGACTTGGTCATACATTTCTTCACGCCGTCCAAATCGTAGCGGGACCAAAGTGGGCGATTTTCATACATGGTCTGCTCAACATTGGCATCCAGGATCACGGCGGGATCAATCGCCGCTTGAAAATGCGTAATAAAACGGGTCATTCGAAATCTCTGGGGTGTTGGAGTACGCAACGGAGTTGGTTAATATCTTATTTTCCCGTCTCTTCCGCTAAGGTCACATTGTTCAGAAATGAGTCGCGAAGAAAAGGCTCCAGACGACGCCGAATTGAAATTGCAGCAGGATTTGTTGAACCACAAATCTTCCTTATCGGCTGCCGATAGGTCTGCCGATGTGCCAGAAGCCGAATTGGTCGAACAAAATGTGGTTGGCACAGTGGATTCTCGCACCGAGACTTACCAAAGCAACCTTGTTACGGCGATCTTGGTCGAGTCACTTATTCCAACGAACAGCCGCGATTCAATCGCGCTAGTGGCGGCGACTGGGCCGCCGGGCGGACAATTCAGTCCGGGGGATATGCTGAATTCACGACGGCAAACCACACCCCCAATGCCAAGCGAGATGGACAACGTCGCTGCCGTTGGCGGCGCAGTCGGGGCGTTCGTGTTGGGTGCTTGGTCCCTGTTGGGAGCCTTTGTTACGCCTTGGAGCATAGTTAATGCGGCATTGGGCGTTGTGTTGGGCATCTGGGGGATCTCGTCTCGCCGTCGTCGGTTAGCCTGGATTGGATTAATGCTGTGTTTGGCAAGTGTAATTTTTTGCCTGGTTCAGTTCAGCGGAGTCATCAGCGAAGCGATAACTCCAGTTCCGGATGAAGACTTGTAACGGTGGCAAAACATCGATCAGCCGGACGAACGAAAAAAACTGTATTGGCAGTTGACACTGACAAAGATAATCAGATACCAGCGGAGTTTCTTGAACGATTGGGCCAGATCATTCCAATCGCACAGTTGTCGTCCGTGCTGGCAAGTTTTGCGACGGAGAAGGCGATTGCGTTTCGAATTAACACTTTGGCTGATTCGCGAGATTCCATTGTTGACGAAATGATACAGTTGGGAATTCCACTGGAGCCAGTTGATTGGTTTAAGGATGAACACGGCGCGCCGTTGGCTTTCAAAACACCGTCGATCCATCGGAAAACCCTGACGCATAGCGACTCCATCAACCAGGGAAAAATCTATTTGCAGAACGTCTCCAGCATGCTGGCTCCCTGGATTCTTGATCCGCGACCCGGCGAGACAGTGCTGGACTTGGCTGCCGCTCCCGGTGGCAAGACAACCCAACTTGCGCAACAAATGCGGAACGCGGGCGTATTGTCAGCGGTTGAATCGGTTCGCAGTCGCATGTACAAGTTGCAAGCGAATCTGAAGCGTTGCCACGTGGAAATTGCCAAGACCTATCTCACTGACGGTCGAACGGTGGGACAGAAGACCCCCGAGAGATTTGACCGTGTGTTATTGGACGCGCCCTGTTCCTCGGAAGCCCGGTTTCAAGCCGATGATCCCGCCAGCTGGTCGACGTGGAGTCGGCGAAAACTTCGGGAGACCGCGCGTAAACAAGTGGGGCTGTTGAAGGCCGCGATTCACGCCACGAAAATTGGTGGCGAGGTGCTGTATTGTACCTGCAGTTTTGCGCCGGAAGAAAATGAACAAGTCGTGGACAAAGTGTTGCACAAGTTCAGTACAGCGATCGAATTGGTCCCATTTGAATTGCCTATATCGAACGTGATTCCCGGGCTGGTTCAGTTTGCCGACAAGGAATTTGACCCTCAAGTTGCGGATTGTCGTCGCGTCCTACCGAATGATTTCATGGACGGATTTTTTATGGCGAAGTTTCGGAAATTGAACCGTAGCGATTGAGTTCCAGATCAAAGCAGAAATCGCTTGATAAGTTCACCAGTGGACGTTGCCATCGAAACGGAGTTCCGAAATTGATGCACATAATGCTGGCCGTCGCGACCGAGCCGTTTTCGTAGGCCCTCATCATCGAGGATCGCCGACAACGTGGCGGTCAGCGACCCCAGATTCTCGGCGTTAAACAACAATCCCCCGCCCGACTGCGCGATTAACTCCGGGAATGTTCCATGATCCGGAACCACAACGGGAATGCCGGCCGCCATCGCTTCAAGAGCATACAGCCCCTTGGGTTCGCGGTACTTCGTCGGGACCGACAACACATCAATTTCAGCCAAAAAATCCAATTTGGCCGCGCGTTCAACCGCGCCCAGGTACGAGTACTCGGACTGGAGACCTGCACCGTTCAAACGGTCCCATTGCGATTGGGCAAAATCCATGTTGGGCGGCCCCAGCCAACCCGCTACAAGCAATTTCAAGTCGGCGAATTCGGCACGTTGTTTGAGTTGAATGAACGCCTCGACAAGATTTTGAAGACCTTTTTCAGGAGCCAAACGAGCGAGATAGCCGATCGTGCGATTGGGCTTTTGCGGTCGTTGCTGCGCACCCGGCAAAAATCGTTGGTAGTCCCGCAGGTCCAGGCCGAGAGGTGTCAGGTAGATTTTCGCCGGATCGATTTCAAAATAATCACTCATCGACTCGCGAAAAAATTCGCTATGCACAATAAAACCGTCGACTAACGGCACCAGTTTTTTGATTTGCGTCATACACTTTTCACGAAACGGAGACGATAAGCTGTCGAGAAAAACATCATCCCCTTGCAAGGTCACTAACACGGGCACGTTCAGATCCCGTTTGATTTGTTCCAGGCAACCTCCAATCAAAAGATTGGTTAAGATCAACAGATCAGGTTTTTCCTGTTTCAACCAACGACACATCCGGCGAACTTCTTTGCGTTGGTTACCGTGAGAGCCCTGCAACATCGACAGCGCTAATCCACCCAACAGGGCCGCGTCGGTATCGATGGCCTTGGCCGTGACGCGGCGAATCAAACGCGGATTGTCGAGAAACCGGTCCAGGATCGAGGGGAGATAACGGAAGAGCGGAATTCGTTGCTGCAAATAAACGTTCAATCCACCGAACAAAACGTGGTCGATCGATACATTGGCTTCATCGGTCCGAATGGGAGTATAGGTCGGCACCAATTGTATATCCCAACCCTGTTCTGCGAGCGCTCGCACTAGCGCATTATCGTGCAGACAGCTGCCACAAAACATCCCAGCCGCACCGGCGGTCAGGTAGACAATTTTGGCATCGGGAATCGACATTTCGAATCAGGCCTTTTCGGTTAACAATTCATGCAAATGAAAATGATGTTTGCCCAATTTTCCGCCATAATTTCCGGCACTGATGGCGAGTATGCCATTACCGGCAGCGGCAAACAAACCAGCTTTTATCGCCTGAGCGACAGCGGAAAAATCACAACCGTCAATGACAATTTCATACACCGAGTTCACTCCCTCGGGCAGTGAGGTTTCCACGCGTCCACGCAGCGTGGGACAATAAGTATGCGATGTCGACGCCCGCAATTTGGTGTATCGAGAACCGACTTTACTGCCGCTGCGAACGACGCCCCCTGGAAAGGGAGTGATCACGCCGGGCAGTTTTTGAATTTCATCGATCGCACGCTCGGCCGCCGCCAGACCGGTCAGTTGATCGACGGACAAGATCAACAAGTTGCCGCCGGCGATCCCCTTACCGACTCCAACGGCTTGCTCGACAATAAATTCGCCATCCATGACTGGAATCCGCCAAAATCGCCGCGCGCCCAACAATTTACTCTTTTGATATCCATCACCAAAGAATCGCAGATGCGAACCGAGTTCGATTTTTTCCGGTGCGAATTCAGTGCCCGGCGATTCGCTGCCCATCAATTCCAGCCCATTGAATACCGCGGTTGTTGGACAAGTCATCAGACATTGCCCGGTCCGATTGGTGATCGCTTTGGCAAGAGCGTCCGTGGAAAAACCAAACGCCAATACGCTGGCACCAGGTCGCGAGTCGGGACATTGGGCCGGGGCAAGCCAGCTTTCGATTCCGACTTCAGCGTCACATCCGATGACGGAACTGCCATACCCGCAAAATTCCTGCAGGGCCGTTCGCAACCAACGCTCGTTGATCGCCGTGACAATCAACCGGACATACCGCATCGAAAACGCCTCGGCGTACGTGTCGATGATTTCCGTGTTTTTGATTTTTGTGGGCGGGGCGTTCAATTAGTTGTTCCTCAAGTCAACGGAGCGTGGTTTTTTGGTTATAGTTTAGGTCGCGGGGTAGCGGTGTCGACACCCTGTCTCGGTTTCTGGATCGGAGTAGTATTTTTTTACATTCATGCGACGTCGTCCCTTGGTTATCGAAATCGGTCAGTCCAGCGTCCGCTGGATTTGTCGCGTCGTGTTAATGATACTGTTTCGCGTACGAGTTCACGGGTTGAAGAACTATCCGGCGACGGATGGATTTTTGATTTGCTCCAATCACCAAAGCCACCTTGATCCTGTCGTCCTGGGTTCGATCTGTCCTCGTCCGATCAATTATCTCGGCCGGGAATCATTGTTTCGGATTAAGGCGCTGAGTTGGTTCCTGCGGTGGAATGATACGATTCCGATCGACCGCGAAGGGAATGGCCTTGCTGGACTGAAAGAAACGATGCGACGATTGGAGCGACGGGAGACAGTGTTGATTTTTCCCGAAGGAACGCGGACAACGAATGGCGAACTGCAACCCGTCAAGCTTGGTTTTGCGGCTGTCGGACGACGCGCGAAAGCGAGTCTCTTGCCCGTAGGATTGGCGGGAACGTTCCAAGCGTTGCCACGAGCGAGTTGGCGAATTCGGTTCGTTCGGATTCATGTAGTGATTGGTACTCCCCTCTTGTTTCGTGAGTACAGCGAGTTGTCAGGGGAAGAGTTGGGAGAATTATTGTCAACCCGACTCACCGAGTGTTTTGCAGAAGCCCGATATCGCAGTGGAGGCGGGTGAGGAGTCGGCTTCGGGTTGAGCATCGCTACGGGAAGCCAGCGGCGAAACCGGTTCGGTACAGGAGAGCGTCGGATGGGCTTTTTTGTTCCCAACGTGTATCTTTGGGGTTTCACCGGTAACCAATTCGAACGCGCCAGCGCATGACTAACTCCCGTAGCAATCCGGATTTCCCACCTGACTCAAAATCTGATGTCGAATCGGAAGTGGACCTCAATCGACCGGCAACCGGCGTCCCGACTGCGACCCGAGGTTCGTTACTGGTAATTTTTCTGACGGTGTTTATTGATTTGCTGGGCTTCGGCATCGTGTTGCCTTTATTGCCACTCTACGCGGATCAATACGGACATGACCCGAGTGGATTTGTGATTGGGATGTTGATGGCCAGTTTCTCCATCATGCAATTCCTGTTCGCGCCAGTGTGGGGAGGATTGTCCGATCGGATCGGTCGCCGGCCGGTGTTGATCGTCGGATTGTTCGGCAGCATGATCTTTTATACGCTGTTTGGTATCGCGGCAATGTATCAAAGTCTGATCGGCTTGTTTATCACGCGAATTGGGGCCGGCATTGCCGGCGCGACGATTCCCACGGCCCAAGCCTATATTGCGGATACGACTTCGAATCAGAATCGCGCACGCGGCATGGCGTTGATCGGCATGGCGTTTGGAATGGGATTCACTTTGGGACCATTGTTTGCCTATTTCGCCGTGCCTGCCGCGGGAACAGGAAATCCTGGAGCCAGTCCCGGTTTCATTGCCGCTGGGTTGTCAGCGATCGCTCTCGGCATGGCCATTTTTGTGTTGCCTGAATCCTGGCAACCGAATTCGAAATTGGCCGGCAGGAAATTGTGGGATCGGTCCGCCTGGTCGGTGGCCCTGAATAATCGTGCCATGGTGTATTTATTGATTGGGTTCTTTCTGTGCATATTTTCGTTTGCCAAATTCGAAACGACGTTGAGCCTGTTGATCAAGGGTTCCGAGAGTTTCGGTCAGGTGCCATTCCATTTTACGTATCGTCAGGTCTGCTTGACTTTCGCGGTCATTGGATTGTTGGTGGCAATTGTCCAAGGCGGGATTGTGCGAAGGCTGGTCAAATTCGTGCCTGAGAAGAACTTGGCCATCGCCGGTGCCTTGATCGAAGTGGTGGGTTTTGGCTTGATTTCGTACGCAGTCAATATTGGATCCGTGAATTGCTTATTTGCTTCGCTGGCGGTCATCGTGGCGGGCTATAGTTGTCTGCAGCCAAGTTTATATTCGTTGTTGTCGCGTTGGTCCGATCCGAGTCAACAGGGGCAAGTGCTGGGAGTCGGGCAAAGCGTCAGTGCGTTGGCACGAATATTTGGTTCGGCCCTGGGAATTCCGCTGTTGAAAGCCTATTTGTTTCTGCCTTACTTCGTCGGTTCCGTGCTCATGATCGCTGTGGCGCTGTCCGTGTTGCTGGCCTGTCGGACTGGCCGCGACTTTCGTATCCCGAAGTAGGCCATCGCGACGGTTGGCCGATTCGGGGCCAAGCATTATCATGTGGTTTGTTTCCAACAGGACGACGAAATCCGAAAGTTAATTTTTTGAAAAACGAGAACCCGCAAAAACCAACCGACGTGATGACACGCGAAGAGACCAATAAATTGATCTCGTTGCGATTGAAAGGTACTCGACCGGAAGCCTGGGAAGAGGACATCTCGCGCAATACGTTGGACATCGCGCCGTTTCAAAATGTTGCCCCCGTCAGCGAACGAGATTTGACGGAAGTGCAGAAACCTAAACGTGCCGAGCGCGTGCAGGAATTGTTGGGTGACCAACCATTGGCCGAATTGGCGGCTCAAGATACCTACCCGATTCCCAGTGCGGATGATCGCGAAGGATATTTGCCTGGATTCGATGTCGATTACTGGTTGAGTGGCCTGGAAGATTTTCTGAAAGTCAAGGAAGTTGCCCGACGCTATCAGGTCGAGCCGCAAAGTGTTTTTGATTTTGGGTGTGCGTCCGGGCGACTGATTCGGCATTATGCTGCGCAGACGAAGATTCCGGAAATCTGGGGCAGCGATATTAATGCCCGCCATGTGCGCTGGTTGTTTGAGTATTTGCCGAGCCAAGTCAAGCCAATCTTTAATCATTGCATTCCGGCACTTCCCATTCGAGACAACTCAGTCGACGTGATAACTGCGTTTTCGGTATTCACGCATATCGATACTTTCGAAACGTGTTGGTTGGCCGAGCTTCGACGAATCATGCGCGACGATGGATTGTGTTACCTAACTGTGCATAACGAGGATACCTGGAATTTGTTGCGCGACGAACTGGACAATCAGAATAACCGCTTGATCCAATCAATTTTGAAAATTGATCCCAGTGTTCAACAATCCATTCATCAACCGCTGGCCGATACTAGAACCGTCTATCGATTTGCACAGTCCGGCCCCTACCGGGCACAAGTTTTTCACTCCAACAACTACTTAAAAAATGTCTGGGGTCGGTTTTTTACCATCGAAGAAATTTTGCCGATGCACCACACGCGTCAAACCGTGTTGGTCTTGCGGAAGAGATAGGTGAATCAATGGACGCTCGAGTTAGTTTGCAGGATCGATTCGCTCCGCAACTGGTGTGTTTTGGTTGTGGTCCAGCGAACCGGCTGGGCTTACAGCTAAAGAGTTTCGCTCCCGAGGTTGGCGGTTCGGGCTCTCCGCGGAATGCACAGAGCATTGGCAATAAGAATTTTGCGATCGAGAAAATCACTGCCATTTTTACGCCGGCGGCCCACCATGTGGCATTTGAAGGCATCGTCAACGGCGGCATCATTAGCACGTTGTTGGATTGTCATTTGAATTGGACTGCCGCCTGGCATTTGATGCAGAAAAATGGTTTGCCGACTCCGCCGTGTTGCGTCACAGCAAAGTATGAAGTGGCTTTTAAGGCACCAACGCCCATTGGTGTCCCGTTGTATTTGGAAGCCTGGGTCGTCGAGTCATCGGAGCGAAAGGCGATCGTCCAGGGAACCATCGGTCCCGCGAAGGTCAGTGTTGCGTCATCGGCGACGGACGAGGCTGAATCGGCTTTGGAAGTGACCGCGGCGGGACTCGGGACTTTTGTCGCGGTCAAGCCGGGTCATCCGGCCTTTCATCGGTGGTAACTTCTCCGGCGAAACTATTGGGTGTTCGAGTGGTTTAAATAGTCGCCTGCGGGGCAACAGCACCGCAAACTGAGTATCGTTTTTCGAGTTCGATTCTCAGTTTTGAGGGCCGACCTTTTGATTGGGCCGCCAATGCTTAGATACTTGATGCCGCAGATTGCCCGCGCCGATTTACCTGGCATGATTTGGGTCAGTTTGACCGGAGCTGTCATTGCCGGCGGGTACGGTGTTATTCATGACCAGTTTACCTATTCGATATCACCGGAATTTTTTACCAAACTAAAATTTCAGCAATTTGATTATGCTGATTTCGGATTTGGTGATCGAGTTTTTGTCGCCTTGGTTGGGTTTTTGGCTACTTGGTGGGCGGGACTGATTATTGCCTGGTTTCTTGCCCGACGTCTGATACCCGGTCAACCACGAGCTCATGCCTATCGTCAAATTCGATCGGGTTTCAGTTGTGTTTTTGCCATTGGAATGTTGGCGGGCTTGCTCGGTTATTGTTACGGACTCTGGCGAGGGCCCGACGGAGATTACTCCGCTTATGAAGAAGCTTTCTTGGCACTTCGGATCGATGACACTTGGTCGTTTATTCGAGTGGCCTACATTCATAATGCCAGCTATTTGGGCGGGTTGTTGGGTTTGATTATTGCGTTAGTCATGATCCGTCCAGCAACCGCAAGCATTACAAATTAACATGCCATGGCGAACCTAACGATTGATCCGAATGTTCGGACTTCGTGAACTTTGGATGTTGATCTTTGTTTTCTGATTTATCCGGAACGATCCGACGAAAATTAGTCGTGCAGGCTGTGACGGTTGCTCTTTGGGAATCGACTGTTCCACTTAAGCAGGCCTGCCCCACCGATTAGTACAAGGAAGTTCCAGCGATGAAACGGCTTCACGGATTATTATTTACAATTTTGGTAACCACGATGTTGAGTGGCCCAACCTACGCGGCGCAACCGCAGGATAAAATTGGTAGCGGAAAATTATTGCGACAATTTCGCGATGATTTGTTTGGAAAACCCCAAGAGAAAAAACCGCAACCACCAGCGGCTCAAAATCAACGCAAGCAGCCTACGCCAGCGCAACCTCAGTCCCGGCCAGGAGTTAATCCGAACCAGCCTCAACCAGCTGTTCCTCAGCGGTCCGCCCAACCGCCAATCACACAGCGTTCGAATCAGTCATTTCAGCAGCAAACCAATCCGCCCCAACAACAACTTTCAGCTCGGCAATCGTCCCAACCCAACCGGAACCAATCAAACGGTTCCCGAACTGCTGGCCCACGTAATCCAAGTCGAACTGCCAGTCCAGATTCAACACGACCGGCGGCCACGAATCCCACAAAATTTGCGGCGCACCGAATCCCTGCTCCAGCGGTGAACAAGAGTCCGTCCGACGTCGTTGCCAACAACGAACCGAAGGCTGTTGGCATGGGTATGGAAATCCAAGTCGACAAGAATGATCGATTTGTGGTGGTCCAGGTGGATCCACGGGGCAATGCTGCCAAGGCGGGAGTTCAACGAGGCGACATGGTCGTCAAAATTGGCGGTTCCGACTTGAAAACAAAGGAAGAATTGACAGAAATCATCAAAGTGCTTGGTGAAGGCGATCAAATGGAATTTCAGCTCAGCCGAAGAGGACAAATCAAAGAAGTTTTGATTCAATTTGGAGAAGCTCCGATTGTTCCCGCTGGGCAAGAGATGATTGCCGATTCGACGCCATCGCCAACAGCCGAATTCCAACAAAATAGTATTGGTCAGCCGCTCACCGGTCGATACGACTTTGTACCTCAACCAGCCACTTTGGAGACCGTTACCGAAGTTGGTTCTCAACCGTCTGGGGCACGTGCAATTCAAACCAGTCAATTCTCTCAACCGATTGTCGATCCAAATCTATCGCCTTCCACAAACCAGCTGATTTCGCAACAACGAGCGACGCTGTCGGAATTGGAATTAGAATTGGCCCCAGAGGCCGAGTCGACTTTTCCGGAGAATTCACCAACCGTCGAATTTGGGCCTTCGGTTCTTGAACTTCCCGAGTTGGATGGGCCAGGTAAATAGGGCTGCAGAGACGCGCCTCAGATTGTCGAAAGAAGTTTGTCACAACAAGATAGTTTCGCGTACAGTCGCGACCCTTGACCAGCGATGGTTATGGTTTCGGAGTACGCTGTTCAACGCGGTTGACCACCAAAACGGTCAATCGCGTTTTTTTATTTTTGCGGGCCGAAAATCCACCGTCGCCGAATCTTACTTCGTTTTCCGTTTTCCAAATTTGAGTCCGGAAAACGTGTCGTCGATGGCACAAATTTTGTAGTCGACTATTCCCTGCTGCAATCCCAAACTTCGAATGAGATCCTGGGTCAAATCGGTTTCGATTCCGCCGGCCTGTTTCGGCCAGGCAATCCACAATCCTCCGTCGGCAACGCCGGCCGCCAGCGATTCAATCCGCCGCTTTAACTCGGATGCATTTCGCGGAAACCAAACCGTCAAATCTCGATCGCCTTGTGCCGTTTTTCGGATCTTCAATTTGTCGGGTAACTTGCCCAACGTTTTCAGAAAATCCGGTGGCTCGCCGAGCAAGGTCAACGTCGAACCGGGTTTGATTCCTAATTTCTTAACCAATGGCACACCGCTGTAACCTGCTGGCGTAACAGGCGAGCCAATGGCTGCGGTCGACTTGGGGGGCTTGCCTGTTTTCAACGATTTCGGAACCGCCGAAATTTTGGGAGATTTAATGGAGTTGTTCGATCGCAGCGGGACAGTTCCAGTTTTTGGTTTAGGAGTCGATTTGGTTTTTTCCATCACTTTATTACTTTCTTGACCGCTGCAAAATAAATCGCAATTTGTTACCGATCCATCGCTTGTTAAATTTTTCCAGAACCGACACAATTACCAATAGTGGGTCATTGAAATAGGAATTCGTCTTTGAAAATACCAACGCTTGTTCCGATTCGTTTGGGTATCCGCAGTTACGATATTCAGATCCATTCCGGTTCGTTGGGACACTGCGCTGAGTTGTTGTCGAACTCGGTTTCCTCGGACCATATTGTATTGTTTACGGACAGCGTTGTAGAGGCGTTATACCTGCAATTGGTCGCCGATCAACTAAAACAATTAGCGCGACGTGTCGATTCGATCGTGATCCCAGCTGGCGAGGCCTCTAAATCAGTGGCTCAATGCGAGCAATTGTGGCAGAAATTGGTCGAACTGCATGCCGATCGGGAAACTGTCGTGGTCGCATTGGGGGGCGGTGTCATTGGAGACCTGGCCGGATTCGTGGCGGCAAGTTTTGCTCGTGGTCTGACCCTGATCCAGATTCCGACGACACTGCTGGCGCAGGTTGATAGTAGTGTGGGAGGCAAGGTCGGCATCAATTTGCCCCAAGCCAAGAATATGGTTGGAGCATTCTGGCAACCTCGCGCTGTCTTGATCGATCCGCACGTGTTATCGACGCTCGATGCCCGAAATTATCGGGCTGGATTGGCGGAAGTGGTCAAATACGGCGTGATCATGGATGAATCTCTGTTTGATTTTCTGGAGCAGTCGCTCGAGGCGATTAACGGCCGAGATCCGGAAACTCTGTCGCGAATTATCGCGTGGTGTTGTCAATCCAAAGCAGAAATTGTCGAATCAGATGAACGAGAAACGACCGGTCGCCGGGCGATTCTAAACTATGGCCATACGTATGGTCACGCAATCGAGGCGGTGTTTGGCTTTGGCGAATACTTGCATGGCGAAGCGATTTCGATCGGCATGACTTGCGCCGCCAGGTTAGCGGTGCGATTGGGAATCACCGATGCCGCGCTGTTCGAGCGCCAAACCGCTTGGTTGACGGCGGTTGGACTACCGACGATTTGTCCGACCGAACGACACGCGGAGTTGATCGCGGCCATGAAACATGACAAGAAAGTTGCCGGCGGCAGACTGAAGTTGATTCTGCCGACTCGGATTGGCTCGGTGGAACAATTCGCGGCACCCGATGATGAATTGCTGGCCGAGAGTTTGCGGAACACCTTTCCCTAAGCTGGTTTGCGAATTTCTATCTGCTAAAGTTCAAGACTACTCAAAAACAGGAAGCTCGCATGAATGGATCGCCGGAAGAACAATCCCTGATCGCCGCTCGGTCGGTTCCGTTAACGGAACGAGATGCCACACTCTGCCTACATCTCGTTTCCGGAGTCGGTCCTCGAGTCTTTGAGAGTTTGATCGCCCGATTCGGATCGGCAAAACAGGTTCTCGATGCTGCGCCGTCGGAACTACGTGAGGTCTCGGGTGTCACCCAAAAACTTGCGCGTGAAATTTCCGAAGCCCAAACCAGTCTGGATATCGGGCCGCAATTGAAAATTTGCGCTGACCATGGCATTGAAATTTTAGATCAAACGCACGATCAATATCCAATGGCACTGAAGGAAATCTATGATCCTCCGACCGTCCTGTTTTCACAGGGAATGCTGGTGCCGGCGGATTCAATCGCGATTTCCATCGTCGGGTCGCGACATGCTACCCACTATGGCTTGACGGTCGCCGAGAGACTTAGCGCGGAGTTATCACTGGTTGGTTTTACGATTGTTTCCGGATTGGCGCGCGGCATCGACGCCGCGGCTCATCGAGGCGCATTGAAAGCGGGTGGCCGGACGATTGCCGTTCTGGGCGGAGGGTTGTTGAATTTGTATCCGCCCGAACACGGTCCATTGGCTGCCGAGGTTCGCAATCAAGGGGCGATTTTGTCCGAAGCGTTGCCTTTGCAGGCACCGAAGAGCGGTTCGTTTCCGCGCCGCAATCGAATCATCAGCGGGCTGTCGTTGGGTGTCATCGTAATCGAAGCGGGTGAACGGAGCGGCGCTTTGATTTCCGCCCGGATGGCCTTGGAACAAGGCCGCGAGGTGTTTGCGGTGCCTGGGCGAATTGACAGTCGGATGTCGCGCGGATGCCACCGACTGATACGCGACGGAGCGAAACTGGTCGAATGTGTGGATGACGTTTTGGAGGAATTGGGTCCCCTGGCGATTCCAACTCAATTGCATGCTGACGAAACGATTCGACATCCCGCGGAACTGAAATTGTCGGATCAGGAAAAACTGGTTTTGAACGCAATTGCCAGTGAACCGACTTCGTTTGATTTGATCGTGGTACAGACCGGTTTGCCGCCGGCGCGAGTGTTGTCAACAATCAGTGTGCTGGAAATTCGTCGACTGGTGAAACGCCTAAGTGGTACTACGCTAGTGCGAGTTTAGTTTTTCCAAAGTTGGATTTTGCCAATTGTGATCGTAGATTTGACGACCCGGTACTGGTCTGGCCTCGCGCGTGGATTGTGTTTTGCGATGAAAACAGTGCTCGATCAGATTGGTATAACCCAGCGTCATTTGTTCCAACGAGCAATTCTCAACGATATGTTTTCGACCTGTTTCGCCGAAGCGCCGTGCCAACGAGGGCTGACACAGGATTTCGCGCCAACGAAGCGACGTTTGGGCCACATCACCTGCCGCCACGAGGTATCCGTTTTTGCCGTTGAGGACTGTTTCGTGAATCGACCCCACCGCAGGCGCTACGACGGGACGTTGGCAAGAAAATGCTTCCATGATGGAAACCGGACTGGCTTCGTTGTGCGAGGTCAAGGCGAACAAATCGGACATCGACAATACGCCAACGATATCGCCCACGGAACCCAGGAAATGGACTTTGTCCGTCAGTCCCAATTCGTTCGCCAACGATTCGAGGTCCGCGCGCTCGGGTCCATCGCCGGCGATTACGAACCGGGCTTGCGGCAGATGTTCGGACACACTACGAGCGGCTTGGAGGAACTGTGCATGGTTCTTTTCCGGTCGGAGTGCCGCCACAATAGTCACGACGGGAGAGTCAGCGGCGATATTAAGTTTGCTGCGCCAAGTGGCGCGGCGCTGTGGGTCGAACTGAAAGTGATCGGTATCGATTCCGTTCGGGATCAAGAACACTTTTTCTGACGGGAATTTTTCTTGTTCGACTTGGAACTCGGCATGTTGTTTCGCAACCGCAATAAATCCGTCGGTGATTCCGGTTAGCAACCGATTCAACCGGCCGACACCATCGGGCCAGCCGGTGGAATGCAATGCCGACAGGATGACCGGGACTCCCGCCCGTTTAGCAGCAATGCGTCCCCAGAACATTTTGTCACCCGCGCCGACGGTGACGATGGCATCAATGGCTTGTTCCCGAAACAGTCGTTTGAGACGTCCGACGATAGCCAGATCGAATTTGTGACGGAGCAAGGCGTCAAACACGGGAACTTCCGCCGAAATCAATTCGCCCAATTCATCTTTGTGCTTCAGACAGCCTATCAGGGGTTGAATCCGATCACGGTCGAATCGGCGAACCAGATTGACGAGTAATGTTTCCGCTCCACCGACTGGCATGCTGGTCAACAAGAACATTACCCGGAGCGGACGATTCACGGTAGCGAGGTGTGACATGGGTGCGTGTTAAGGAGAGTAATGCCTAGAATTAGTTGACAAAGACAATTCTCCCGGCGTGGTAAAGCGACGAGGGGTCAGGGTCGATTGTCGATCACACCGATCTAACGAATTTGGTTGAGCGGCTGCGTTGGATTGAAACCAGGTAAATTGATAGGCGGAAACATCGGCGAAGGAGGTGACGTCGGAATCGGGTAGGGTTCGGCATTTTCGTAGTCAAAGGGTAATACGTTTGCCAACCGTGGGTCGAAACACAGCCAATTCTTCATCCGTGAAAACGACGGGTCACCATGAATTCGGGAGATTTGAAACGCATCGCCGCCGATCTCATTCCAGCCTCCCAGCGCCGTGCAGGCACCAGCAAATCCTTCCTGTTTGAGCAGCCCGAACGCGTGTGCGTTCAGGTTCGGCCGTAGACCATAGGGAAACGCAAAATATCGGACCGGACGTCCGATCAAGTCTTCCAAATCGCGACTTGAGGTTATGACTTCATCGACGAGTTGTGCCGGATCAGTGACTTTTCCAAGATCCACATGGTTGCGAGTATGGGCAGCGATTTCAACACCAGCCATACTGATGGCGCGCAAGGACTCAATCGAATTCGTGGGTAGTGCCTGGCCAAATTGAATATCATGAGCGAAAGGTCGCTGGTGGAGAACATGGTCGACGGTCACGAAATACGTGACCGGAATTCTTCGTTCCACCAATAGAGGCAACGCGAACTCCGAGTTTTCGGCATATCCATCGTCGAATGTTATCGCCAATGTTGGCTGTGTATTTTGGCCACTGACGATCCGGCGTTGGCATTCATCCAGACCGACAATCTGAAAGTGTCGTTCGAACCAATTGATCTGTTGTTCAAACTCGCGACATCCAAGTGTCCACGGGTTGGGAAACGAGTCACTTATTCGATGGTAGAACAACACGAATATTGGAACCTGTCCGGCACTGCGTCGCTGCTGCATCTGCCAAGCGCGATACGGCGTCGTAGTGAAGCGATAGGCTTCGATCAAGTTGGATTTCCAGTTTGCCATCGGGGTTGCCAAGTCATATAAGGTCAAATCAAGTGTTGGTTATTCTGCGATGAATTCAAATGGCCTGCACAGATTTTCTGTAAGTCACAATCCTCGCAATCGTTAACTTCGTTTCGATCGTTTGCCGGACTCAATTTGGTCGGTAAGGGGTCGCGAGAAATTGATTGGAACGGACAGCCCGTGATCGATTTGCGACATAGATTTAACGAACTGCTGAGAACTCTCGCAGCCGGGTCGCAATTTTCGAAATCAAAGAGCCCGATCCAATCGAACCAGCCTTGGAGATTTGCCGATTAAGACGAAATGCAAACTATTTGGCATTGAGATCGACGCATTAAATATGCAGGAAGCAGTGTCAGTCTTGCGCACCTGGATTTTGGAATCCAGGAAGTGTCGTTACGTGGTGACGCCTAATGTGGACCATGCCGTATTGTTACAGGAACATGCAGGTTTGCGACAATCGTATCATGAAGCGGGGTTGATCCTGGCCGATGGACATCCGATTGTGTGGGCCTCGCGATTGCTGCGTCAACCACTGCCCGAACGGGTGCCAGGTTCGGAATTGGTACCGAAACTGTTTGATTCCTATGAGGTGCCGACCGAACCAGGAACCGACTCGCTCAAACTGCGAGTATTCTTGTTGGGGGCTGGTGTCGGCATCGCCGCCCAAGCCGCCCAACGAATGCAACAAACGTGGCACAATGTGGAAACAGTGGGCGTATATAGTCCACCACTTGGCTTCGAGAACGACGCGGACGAATCGAATTATATACTGGGCCGAATTGCCTTGTGCCGACCGGACGTCGTGATCGTCGGATTGGGCGCGCCAAAGCAGGAGGTTTGGGTCCATCGGTATCGCGATCAGATTCAAGCCCCGGTTGCCCTGTGCGTCGGCGCGACGATTGATTTCCTGGCCGGTGAAAAGCGACGCGCTCCGGTCTGGATGCAGCGAAGCGGGGTCGAGTGGTTGCATCGCATGTGCAGTGAGCCCAAACGATTGGTTCGAAGATATGCCAAAGACGCCCGGATCTTTCCCCAATTGGTCTGGTGTCAGATGTTTCGATCGCAGTTGAAATCGTCAAGAAGCACCTGAACCGCTAGCATGATTTGCGGCGATGCTCCAAAACTCCTCTCGACCCCTGAATCGACAGTGACTAGGGTTGCTCACGAAATGTGCAGCGAGGTAGTCTAATTGGAGAGTGGGATGTTGAGAGTTTCGTTATTGACATCGCTGAATTGGCTGGCGAGTTGGTTGATCTTGTGGTCGCCACTGGCAGCGCAAGAATTTCGCATCGAGTCGCAAATTTACATGGGCGAATCGACATTGCCGGTTTCTCAAAACGTCACCTTGTTTTCTGAAAAATTGGTTTGTGATTTCTTGATGTCGAATGAGGTCGATCCTCACCCGATCGAAATTGTGGTCTTGGATCCGCATCAACATCTGTTGGTGCTGTTGGATGTGCGTCAGCAAATTCGGGTTGAAATTCCGGATTTGCAGGTCTTGAGATTACTCGATGAACTGCGACGTGAAACCAAACAAAACGAACAAGCGAAATTTCTCCTGGACGACTCTTTTGAAGAAGACACAGATTGGTCCCAGGGCTATGTCACCTTGACCAGCCCGAGCATCGTCTATCGCTTCAAAGGAGAACAACCGAAAGATGTGACGATACTCCCGAAGTATTTCGAATTCTTGGATAGCTTCACCAATCTAAACGCTACGGATCCAAAAAAAATGCCTCCGTTTCCCAGAATTCGCTTGAACCAATCGATCAAGAAACTGGGATGGATTCCGTCGGAAGTACAAATGTCGATTATCCCTAACGGTTTTTTTCGTGAACCGCTGCGCGCCGAATCGAAACATACAATGACGATGGGGTTATCGGACAAAGATCGGGCGTTAATCGTAACGGCAAAACAGTACTGGACTCAATTTAGAGCCGTAACATTGACCAAATATCGGGGAATTGAGAAACCGAAAATCCCGATCATCGCGCGGCTCAATACGAGAAATGAGAAGGCTGCTGACGATCGCTAAATCGGGGGATTGTCGGTTATTTTAGGGTTGCACAACATTGACAATCGACCGCAAACGTCCTCGGGAGGTTTGGAAAAATCGGCATTACCCTCCGGGATCCGCTAAGGGAGGCGTTTCAACCGCTAAAAATACGCAGTGGTAAGTGAAATTTCCTTGCGTTCTGGAAGAAACAGATGGATAATACTGGTGTCAGAAACATCTGGTAATCCGGGAAATAAATTGCCCGATTCAGCGAAACTAATACTACGAGTCAGGTTTTAATTGGTGGATGATTAATTGCAGGTTCAAACTGAGTTGTCGGCAGCCTGAGACGGTAATGTCGAGTAATGTAATGAGACGGCGATTTTAGAAATTCGATTTTGGAGATCAAGGTTCGAGTCGCCTCCGTTGTCGGCGGTCAATGGAGATGGGAAATGGTACAAATCAAACATAAGTCGACAGGCAAAGTCCTGTTGAAAGCGAAGAATGAGTCCATTCGTGGATGCTCGGTTTCAGGGCTTGACTTGACCGGTGCAAGTTTTTCCGGAATGGATTTGTCTGGATGTAAATTCACGGGATGCAATCTCAGTGATTGTGATTTTACTGGCTGCGTTTTTGAACAGACGAAAATCGACAATTCGGTTCTCCAGCGTTCGGATTTTTCGAATGCCAATTTGGCTGGTTCTGATATGTCCGATAACGTATTTGATAACGCGATTTTTTCCGGTTGCGTTGCGACTGCAACCCTATTCCGGCATTGCAAAATAAATGGTTCCGATTTGTCCAAAGGGGATTTTCGTAAAGCGGATTTTTTCTTTTCTGAATTGAGGAGTGATTTTACCAACGCTTGCCTCGTGGAAGCAAACTTGTTTGGGGCCGATTTGACGACGGCTGATTTTACAAGGGCTGATTTGCGTAAAGCCAACATGACCGATGCCAAAATCGCTCGAGCAGTTTTTGCTTATGCAAAAATGGAAGGCTGTATTGGCACCAATGGGCAGCCCTGGGGTTTCACGGTCAAAGCCCAATCGATCAAAAAACCTTGGTGGAAAGTTTGGGACAACGCGGCGATGTAAGCTGGTGGCAGATCTTCGTTGTCAAGCTTGGATTGCCGCTTCCACTGCGGTCATGGTCCGATGTTTTATCTGTAGCCCGTATCGGGATCGGGGAACCAGTTGCTCCAAACCGCCAAGTTTAAGGTGTCAAATGGGAGCTAATTGGCCCGGAGAAATCTGTTGCCAACAGCGATCTAACATCTTCACAGAGCTGCGTATTTGTTCTTCTGTATGGTCCGCAGTCATGAAAATCCGTACGCGGGCTTCTTTTTCCGCTACAGCAGGATACAAAATCGGTTGAGCACTGATCCCGAGTTCGTAAAGTGCCTCGGAGAGTTTTAGCGCCAACACGGAAGTGCCCGTGATGATTGGAATGATTGGAGTTCCGTTGGCCAGTCCGGTATTCAACCCCGCTTCTTTGGCGAGTTTCAGGAACAGTTGCGAGTTCTTTTGTAGTCGACTGACCAGGTCGGGATTCGCGCGCAACATCCGCAATGAACCCAAAGCCGCGCCGGCGTTGGCGGGTGGCAATCCAGCGGCGTAGACATAGCCAGGCGTCGTATAGCGAAGATAATCAATCAGTTCAGCCGACCCGGCAATGAAGCCACCGCAACTTCCCAACGATTTACTGAGCGTTCCCATCCAACATTCCACATCGTTTCGTTGGACGCCGTAAAATTCGGCTAAGCCTCGTCCGGTGGGGCCCAGCGTACCAATCGAGTGGGCTTCATCAACGTACAGCCAAGCGTGGAATCGTTTTTTGATGTCGACAAACCGTGGCAGGTCCGGGAAGTCCCCGTCCATACTGTATAGACCCTCGATGGCAATTAAAACGCGTCGATAATCTTGGCGATTTTCTTTGAGAATCTGATTCAGTTCGCGCCAATTGTTGTGTTCAAATGGGCGGCGTCTGGCACCGGAGAGTTCAGCCCCCTGAATAATCGAATTGTGTGCAAAGCCATCATGGACGATCAAATCGCCTGGTCCCATCAAATGGCCAATCACGGATTCGTTCGTCGCATGTCCACCTGGAAACGTGATAATATCGGCCACACCGAGAAAATCAGCCAGTTCCGCTTCTAATTGTTTGTGAATCGTCTTTTCACCGGAAACAAGTCGACTGGCGGATACACTTGTCCCGTATTGATCGATTGCTCGTTTGGCGCTGGCATTGACCTCCGGGTGACCGGACAGTCCCAAATAGTTATAACTGGAAAACGAAACCAACGTCCGGCCGTTGATTTGCGTCGTGTCGGCGATCCGCCCTTCGTGAACGCTGAAGAAGGGATTGCGAATGCCGGTTTCGGCAATCTGTCGTTTCAAATCCTGCAGTCGCAAAAACTCTGGCATCTTTTCGAGTTGGTAATAGGAATCCGGGACGGGGCCGGGTTGTTTTCGCGAGGCGGATTTTTCCAATTTATCAAGATTGTCGAAATCAAGCGAAACAGGTTCGGTTCCAATATGAAACTGAATGGCTTCGGCAACTTCGCGAACGGTTTCCACTTCCTGCAAGACTTCATCGGGGATTCGCCCGCCGAACGCCGTTTGCAGACTCTGAGCGATATCCAATCGTTCGAGAGAATCAAGTCCTAGATGGATAATGTTGGTATCTAATGCGACATTTCTGGCGCGATCTTTACCGACTTGTTTGACGAAGTGAATTACGGCACGAACAACGATCGGCGACAAGCCACTGGCATCGGCGGCTTGACCGTTGCGTTCATGCAGGGCACCGGACGAGTCCGTCGGGATCGCCGTATGGGAATCTTCCCAAGCACACCAACGGGCCAGTTCAACCGTATCCTCACCACTTTGAAAGTTAAGTTTGCAAGTATGTCGTTGAACTTTTCCACTGGAAGTTTTCGGTACGCTGTGGGCACGGACCAACACGATGGCATCCGGTGGCAATTCATGCTCGTCGGACACAGCCGACCGAATGTTCTGAATGACTTCGTCAAAATCGCCGCGGTTTTGTCCCCGTTCGACCTCGCATACGATCACCAAGTGCTCCCGGTCCCACCGCGTCACGGCAAACGCCGCGCAGCCACCGGAGCGGGTTAATGGATGGCATAACTCGACCGTGGCTTCGATGTCTTGCGGGTAGCGATTTACTCCGCGGACAATGATCATGTCTTTCAAACGGCCGGCGACAAATAGTTCACCCCGGTCCATGAATCCCAGATCCCCGGAACGAACGTAGACCTTTCCGTTATCAGGATTCAGACGGGCCTTGAATGTCTCGGCAGTTTCGACGGGGCGTTGCCAATATCCCAGGCCGCAACTGGGGCTGTTGATCCAGATCTCGCCAATCTGGTCATCGGGCAACGGCCGCCGAGTTTCCGGATGGACGATCAGGACTTCTTCCTCTTCGAGCACTTGTCCACAACCGACCAGCCGTCGCGCGTCCTTGTCATGTTCGGAGGTTCGCACCACACGATGTTCCACCAAATCGTTTTTGTTGAACGGCCGCACAATCGGTGGGGCATATTTGGAGCCACCGGTAACAATCAAGGTTGTTTCGGCCATTCCATAGCAGGGGTAAAACGCCTTCGCGTTGAAACCATACGGCGCAAATTTTTCGGCGAACCGATCCATTACATCCGCGCGAACTGGTTCGGCACCATTAAACGCCACTTCCCAACAGGAGAGATCGAGATCGTGACACTGGCTCGGTTCGATTTTCATCGTACACCAAGCGTAGGCAAAATTTGGACCACCACTGGCCGTGGCTCGAAACGTCGAAATAGCTTGCAACCAACGTATGGGCTGCGTCAAAAATGCCACCGGCGACATAAACGTCTCCGGGATTCCACAATACAGCGGATTGAGTATTCCGCCCACCAGTCCCATGTCATGATACAAAGGTAACCAGCTACACACCCCTCCAGTACGGGTCAACCCAAACGCGCGCGTAATCATACGGCAATTGGCGATCAAGTTTTCGTGCGACAGCATCACGCCTTTGGGGGAGCCGGTTGATCCCGAAGTATATTGAATCAAACCAAGATCATCCGGTGAAATTTTCGGTTTGATCCAATCGTTGGCGAGCTCCAACGGGATATCTTCGGTCGTCACCCAGGGGATTTTCCCCAAGCCAGAATCGTCTTGCAAAGATTCTTGCCAACGTTTAATCACCACATTCTCAGTCAGCGCGACTGACGCTTGGGCATCATCGGAGATGGCGCTGATCCGTCCCATGTTTCGGTTTCGTCGCGGTGGATACGCCGGAACGGGAGTCACGCCGGCGTAATGGCAACCAAAAAACGCGATCAAGAAATCCAGTCCAGGCGGATACATCAACAAAGCACGTTGTCCGGCGAAACCCATCGATACGAGTTTTGCCGCAACCGCTCGCGCGCGCTCGTCCAGTTGCGCATAGGTTAACGATTCAACCCGCTCGTCCTCTTCGCCCCGATCAAGAAATCGAAACGCTAGTTTGTCAGGTTGTGCGACAGCCCAGTACCGGAGTCGCTCCAGGAAATTCGTTTCCGGTGGTGAAAAAGGCCCAAAAAGTTGCTTTAGATCCACTTCGCGTTACACTCCCGTACTTTGACCGTGAGTTGCCCAACTTGATTGCCGACCACTACCCATGCCCCTCAGTCGACCCCTACCGACCGTGGAGAGCCCCCGCATTGTAACAAATTGTCGAGCATTTCAGCAGGGAGATTTAAACGGCTCGATTTCGTATCATTTCATCCCTTTTTTACTGATTTTTCCACTTGCAATGGCGACGTCCACCTGGAACGACTGGCAAACAAGAATATTAGTTTGACATTTAGTCTTCCGATATGAAAATAGAGGAAGCCCTGCCCTGATGCCGAAAGCTAGCTGCCGAAAGCAACTCGAAATCGTTCACATCGAGAACCTCGGTTGACCGCGTGCTTCCAACTTGATTTACTCCCCGAAGATTCTATTCCTGGCACGTACCATGTCGCAAATTGATTTAGTTCAACCTGATCTGTCCGAAGATTCGAGCGCGGCGACTGTGAAGCATTGCCGTTCCTGTTTTCGGGACGACTTGCATTTCAATGTCTCGCTACCACCGTTTGTATTCGGATTTCTGTTGGTCGTGACCTTTGGTCTGGTGTTGTTCGTACGACCGTCGCGTTGTGTTTGCTGCGGAACAATGCGGATTAGTTAGCTCGCTCTAGAAGTTCACAACAGTGACACCGCGGTTGATTCGAGAGATTACAGCTGGCCCAGCGGATCAACGTGGCTAGTGAGAAGGTTGACGAAGCAACCTAACCTATTTTGGCAATCAGGTCGGCCGTTCGGCAGCTATAACCCCATTCGTTGTCATACCAGCTAATAATTTTGGCCATTTTGTCACCCATCATCTTCGTTTGATCCGCAGCAAAAATCGAACTATGTGGGTCATCGATAATGTCGGTGGAAACGATGGGATCTTCCGTATAGTACAGAATCCCCTTCATTGGCCCCTCAGCGGCAGCTTTCATTGCGGCGTTGATCGCGGCTGACGTGGCAGGTTTTTCGAGGTTAACCGTCAAATCAACTACGCTACCCGTCGGGACTGGGACACGAAGCGCCATCCCAGTCAATTTGCCTTTGAGTGATGGAATTACCAGGGCTACCGCTTCGGCAGCGCCGGTCGACGTGGGGATGATGTTGATCGCGGCGGCCCGAGCTCGATACAAGTCTTTGTGCGGGGCGTCGAGTACGACCTGGTCATTCGTGTAACCATGGACGGTTGTCATGAGGCCGGAAACGATGCCCCAATTATCGTGTAGAACTTTGGCGACCGGCGCCAAGCAATTCGTGGTGCAACTCGCATTGGAAATGCACTTCATCGAGTTCGTTATCTGGTGGTCGTTTACCCCTAAAACGCAAGTTAAATCGGGTGAATCTTTTGCCGGTGCGCTGATCACAACCTTTCTGGCTCCGGCCGCCAGGTGGGAATCATATCCGGCTTTGCCGTCCTTTGCGCGATTTACAAACACGCCGGTACTTTCGACGACGACATCCACTTTCAATTCGCCCCATGGCAATTTCGATGGATCTCGTTCTTCATAGACACGGATCTTATCGCCGTTGACGATCAGGTTTTCAGCATCATAACCAACGGTACCAGGAAACCGCCCGTGGATGGAATCGTATTTTAGCAACATGGCCAACGTATGGTTGTCGGTCAAATCATTTACCGCGACAACATCAAATTCGTCGCTACGACTCATAAGATTGCGAAATGTCAAACGTCCGATACGGCCAAAGCCGTTGATTGCCACGCGAATCGCCACGGTATTTCTCCCGGTATGTTGTTGGTTAGCTGGATTGTTAAAATGCCAGCTGCGACGATAACAAATCAAACCAACGGACGGCAAGTGGGTGGAACTGAGCAACCAGACGATTTTGAGGCAAATACGCTGGAAAAGTCCGGATCAAATTGGGCTCGTAGCAGCCGCAATCGAACCGGCGGGGCCAATTGGCAACTTCCCCGTGGTGTTTCCTCGGGAACCTGGGACTATGTGCGCGGTCGCGGAATCGCCGACGGCTACGATCGTTTTCTGGAGAACGACCCATTGACCATTGTCGATCGAAAGGTTCTTGATCGTTACCTTCCACGAGTGTTCGATTCGGACGAACGAAACAATCGAGTCGGACCTCTGGTCGCAGATTTCGGTTGCGGTTCCGGGCGTCATGTACTGCAGTTGGCCGATTCGGGCTACCAGGTCCTGGCCGTGGACCTGTCCTGGCCGATGCTAAATTGTTTGGAAACGAAATTGCAGGCGGCTGACGATTTGCCGAGCAATGTTTTCCTGTTGCAAGCAAACTTGGTTGAACTGGCAGGGATTCGGTCGGCGACCCTCGATCACGCCGTGTGTTTTTTCAGTACGCTGGGAATGATTCAAGGCCGCCAGCATCGCCAGCTATTTTTGGAACATGTAAGAAGATTAGTAAAGCCGGGTGGTCAATTCGTATTGCATGTGCACAACTTGTGGTTTCACGCGCGACATCCCGGTGGAAAACGTTGGCTAGTCGCCAACGGACTGGCGGCACTGAACGGGAAAACGGAGTGGGGCGATAGGTTCGCCCGCTACCGAGGAGTAAATAACATGTTTATTCATAGCTTTCGGCGCAGCGAATTGCGACGCGATCTCGCCCAGGCCGGGTTTGAACAATTGGAGTGGTTCGGAATCGGAGCTCAACAAACCGAAGTGCGCCCGGTTCGCTGGTGGAACGCGCTGGGCTTGGTTGGCTGGATCGTAGTGGCCAAGTAGGCAGATTTTCAGTTTTCAGTTTTCAGTTTTCAGTTTTCAGTTTTCAGTTTTCAGTTTTCAGTTTTCAGTTTTCAGTTTTCAGTTTTTCGATGCGGGATTGCGAATTGTGGAATCGCGTAAAGCCCTTTACAGCTTCTAACCACTTTCAATGGCTCATTACCGCTAAACCAAGGGGGAACTCCATGTCTCGTCGACAACAGTTAGAGTCCATGCTTGCCGAAATGCCGCACGATACATTCCTACGGTATGCGTTGGCAATGGAATTAAACAGCGCGCAAGAACACGCGCGCAGTTTGGAAATTTTTCGCGGATTGATCGCCGACGACCCACCCTACGTTCCCGCTTTTTTCATGTCGGGAAAACAGCTGGCGCAATTGGATCGTCTCGACGAAGCCAGTCAGGTTCTTTCGGCTGGCATTGAACAGGCACGGCTCCAAGGCGACGCCCATGCGGCCGCCGAGATGGGTGAGTTTTTGGCGAGTCTGGAATAGCACCAGTCAATTGCTTCACCGGTTGGAAGGTTCCGACCTGATCGTTATAACCAATCCAACGGGGAGTCCAGTCGCAAAATGGTTTGCTCGAACTTATTTGCCCACGGGAAGAATTGCGATGTTTTTCGGTGCCTCAACCCCGTTTTCAATTCTGGTTTGAGGTCCAGATTGAGATTCACCGGTTCATCGTCACCACAAAAAGTTTTGATTTTTGAAGATTAAACTATGGCCCAAATAAACGAACACTATCTCAAACTCTCGGCCGGGTACCTGTTTCCGGAAATCGGTCGTCGCGTCCAAAAGTACTGCGAAACGAACCCCGCAGCTCGAGTGATACGATTGGGGATCGGTGACGTGACGAAGCCGTTGTGTCCGGCGGTCATCGAGGCGATGCACGCGGCGATTGATGAGATGGGCGTCGCCGAAACATTTCGCGGATACGGACCGGAACAGGGATATGATTTTTTGCGGAATGCAATTGCCAAAAACGACTATCAGGATCGCGGCATCGATGTGCAGGCAGACGAAATTTTTGTATCGGATGGTTCAAAATGTGACAATGGAAATTTGCTCGATATCTTTGGCGCGGACAATCGAATCGCCATTTTGGACCCGGTTTATCCGGTTTATGTCGACACCAATGTAATGGCTGGACATACTGGGCCCGCCGATCAACAGGGGCGCTATGCCGGGTTAGTGTATTTGCCCGTGACCGCGGAGTCCGACTTCGAACCAGCACTGCCCACCGAGCCGGTGGATTTGATTTATTTGTGTTATCCCAATAATCCGACTGGCACCGTCGCGTCACGTGAGACTTTGGAAAAATGGGTTGCCTACGCGCAGCGTCACCAGGCGATCATTTTTTTCGACGCCGCGTATGAGGCGTATATTTCGCAGCCACATATTCCGCGTTCGATCTACGAGATACCCGGTGCCCGCGACGTGGCGATTGAGCTGCGCAGTTTCAGTAAGACCGCCGGCTTTACGGGCATTCGCTGTGCATTTACGGTGATTCCCCATTCGCTGCGCGGCACCACCTCCAGCGGCAACTTCCAGGCGATCCATGCGTTGTGGAGTCGACGTCATACGACCAAATTCAACGGCGTTTCCTATCCGGTCCAACGAGGTGCTGCGGCGGTCTATAGCGAAGCCGGTAAACGGCAGATTCAGGAGCAGATTGGTTTCTATATGAACAACGCCCGGCTGTTGCGGGAAGGACTCACAGCAGCCGGTTTTCAGGTCTATGGGGGCGTCAATGCGCCCTATGTTTGGTTGAAGACCCCGGGCGCGCAGACCAGCTGGGAGTTTTTTGATCAGTTACTCAATGAGTCACATATCGTTGGAACACCGGGCAGCGGTTTCGGTGCCGCAGGCGAAGGATACTTTCGGTTGAGTGCGTTCAACAGTTTGGAAAATACGGTTGAAGCGATCAGTCGAATTCAGAAATCACGACTGGTTTCGGCAGGATAGTTTCCGGCCCTGGATATCGGCAGGGCCTCGATTCGCTCAAGCCGCTTTTTGCGATTGGTCCAATTTGGACTCACGCTCGGCCAGCGTTTTGCGAATTTGAGCCAGGAAACTCGTTTGAGCCTGAAGTTCCTGTCGCAACTCCTGAACCCGTTCCAATGCCGTTTGCAAATGTTGCTCCATGGATTTAATGTGTTCATTCTTGTTAGCCATGTCCAGCGATCGTTGAAACATGGCGTTTTCGTGTTGCGATTCCTTTTCGCGGTAACTGCCGATTCGTTCCCAAGCGTCGGCAAGGTAAGCCTTCAAGTCGGTGATGTGTTTATTCTTTCGAATCACATCGCCATTTTTTTTGTCCAACTCGGTTGGCAACTGGCCGAGTCGACAAATCGCTTGATTCAATTCAACCTGCAACGACAACAGATCCGGCTGCCTGAATGAAGGATTGTCGGGATACAAAGTTGCCGCATCAAACTCGGATTCGACGACAGCGAAACCCAGCTGTGCATCCGCCAGGATTCGTGCCGGCAGCTTGAGTGCTTGGTCGTTGCGTCGCGACTGGACACCCAATTCAATCATGCGATCGACGAGAGTCAACAGGCGAGGCGTCGCCGGAGTCGCACACTCCAATTGATCATGCAGGCATGATCGTTGAAATTGCAGTTTTGCCGCAGGAGGTTGGGCTAGTTCACTCAAGACCTGATTGAGTTGGCGCGGAGCTGAGATTGTCCAGGCCGGCGGCACATATTGGGGGCTGTTGCTGTAGTCCAATACCGCGGTTGGACGTCGTCGAAGAACACTCTCGAAATAGAGTGTGGATGGTGACGTGATTACCGCGTCGACTTTTTCGATCAAATCACTGAGCGGGTATGCCTGGAGACGTGATTCCGTTTTTTCGGGGAGGCCCAGTACCTCAGCAAGTCCATCCGTTAATCGCCAACAGACTTCCAACGGGCGACCATCGACCCACGGGTTTTTGACGACTCGTTGGTACAGGTCTTGTAAAGACTCAACGACCGTCGCCCGTTGTTGAGTGGTAAATGCGGGAGTGTTGGCCGTCGCAATCAACAAGCGAAACGGTCCCGTGTTTTGAATTGGAAGGGAATCGCTGTTCGCCAGGGAGTCCAATCGGGGCAGCCCAACAATTTCGCATTTGCCGATATTTCCCCACGATTCAACCGCACGGGCTTGGCCACGACCAAGGCAGGCCAATTTGTGACCAATCACGGGCTGGAAGATCGAGCCGTCTCCGAGGTTGGGATTTTGCCAAGTGTTGCGGTACTCCAGCATTCCATCGGCCAGAATCAACACCGGATGTTTGCCGGCTTCGACGATTCGGCGCAACGCATGAATTTCTTCCCACCGGTAATGCATATGCGTAATGATGATTCCCGCGTCGGCCGGCACGACCCAATTTGGACAAAAGTCGTCAATAATTCGGCAGGGAACCGAACAGGCATTCATCCAACTGGTGTAGTTGGCATTGCTGCCAGCGAATCGATCGAGAATGTAGGCTTTCAGCGGCGGCATGGTCTCGCGGATTCCCGGCGGACAATCGGAGGGCAAAGATAGGTGATGGAATAGCAAATTTTGCCGATTCCGGGCAAGCTCGAGTGCCGCCGTGCTAGCGTTTTTCTGCCCTTTTTCCCAAGGCGATTGGGCCGGAAGGTTGATTTTTGGAAAGCAATCGAACACATTAGAAGACGACGAACTGGAATCAAGAATCGCAGGCAGGTCTGGGCACACCAATGTACTTCGAAGGCGAGCAAGATTTTCGAGGCCACGAGCCACTACCATCCGCTAGTTTCAGCCCCTCACGAACGTCCATGGATATAACGACCCCCGCGCGATTGCGCTGCCCGATTTGTGATCGCGATTTTGATCGCGCAACCACGACGGCAATGCCGTTTTGCAGTTCCCGATGTCGGCAAATCGACCTGGGGCGATGGTTCAATGAATCCTACGGGATCCCTTGTGAAGGAAAGGACCATCCGGAGGGATTTGATCCCGCGGAACTGGAAGATGAATCTCAGTAGACGGATTGGGGCTTGGAGTTTAGTGATTTTCAAGAATTTGGTGGCCACCAAGTCGGCCGACCGTCAATCTGCCAACGGATAAAACTCGACTTCTTTTCCTGCCTCATGGGTCGCCGAACCGCCGGGAAAGTAGATCAACCCGTCGGCCGATCCCAAAGCCAAAAGATCGGACGAACCATGCCAAGCGATTGGCTGGACTTGCCTTGTGCTGGAGTTGTTTTCAATCCATTGGCCTGGCCAATAGGTCGGCCGATCGCCGCGTGTTTCATGCGATTCAAAGAGTTTAGCGCTAACGGATTTTGGCTCGGGTTTCAAATCCATTTCCAATCGCCGGATCGCCGTTCGAACGAAAAGATGAAATCCAACCAAACTGCTGACCGGATTGCCGGGTAATCCAAATATGTAACAACGATGCTCAGCTTTGGAAAAAACGCCGAACCAAATGGGCTTTCCCGGTTTGATGTTGATCTTATGAAACACCTCAACGACCCCCAAGCGTTGCAAAGTCGCCGGAACCAGATCCAGCAATCCCTCCGACACTCCTCCGGTTAGGATGAACAGGTCATGTTGTAAACCGGACTGAATCATCGTTGCCAATTCACGAGGATTGTCTCGACCAATTCCCAGATCAATCGTCGTTAGTCCGAGTTGTCTGGCTAACGCGATCAGCATGGGTCCATTGCTATTTCTGATTTGACCGCGACCTGGTTGTTGATCGCAAGTTACCAACTCATCGCCGGTAGGCAGCACGGCCACAGTCGGTCGGGAGCCAGCCAAGATGCGATGCGCGCCGACTTCGGCGAGTAAGCCCACATCGGCTGCCCGAATGCGATGCCCTTGATTCAAGACGACTGAGTCAGCAGCAAAATTGTCCGCTGGTTGCATTACATGATTGCCCGGCGCGATGGCAACCGGGTGGACGACGACAAAATTAAATTCTCCCACCGACTCGGTCGTGGTTTTTTCGATCATAACGACGGCATCGGAACCCTCGGGGAGCGGCGCGCCAGTCATGATTCGGGTTGCTTCCCCGTGGTTCACAATTTTCTGCGGCCAACCACCGGCCACCACCGTCTCGATAATTTTCAGTCGTCGCAGATTGGCATTTACGTCACAACTGCGAATCGCAAAACCGTCCATCAATGATTTACGATGCGGTGGTGAATCGACATCGGCACAAATGTTCCGTGATAGGATTCGTCCGACGGAATCGGCAAGTGCCAATTCCTCGATCGCCAATGTCCCCACGTGGGTCGCGATCAAGCGATGGGCTTCGTCAATTGAAATCATGGGTTTGAGCAAGGAAAATGGGTCGGAACGAACAATCAGAGGCGGCCGGACTTGTCGGATACATTCAGGAAATTCCGCAACAGTTCCACTCCTCCTGCGGTAAGAAAACTTTCCGGATGAAACTGTACACCAAATGTCGGCGCGGTTTTGTGTTCGATTCCCATGATGATCCGTGATCCATCGGGGCCAGTTGCCCAAGCATTAATCACAAACTCACTCGAAAGCGAATCTGGCTGAATCACCAAACTATGATATCGGGTTGCTATCAGCGGGTTAGGCAATCCCGAAAAAATGGTTGAACCGGTATGATGAACCTGGTCGGTTTTGCCATGCATCAATTGTCCCGCTCGGACGATTTTTCCTCCGGTTGCTTGGCCGATTGATTGGTGGCCCAAACAAACTCCCAGCAAGGGGATACGATTGTGAAACCGGCTCACGCAGGCGACCGAGATGCCAGCTTCCTGTGGAGTGCAGGGGCCCGGCGAAATAATCAGATGGGTTGGTTGCAACGCTTCCATTTCGTCCAACGAAATTCGATCGTTGCGAAACACACGCACATCAAGCCGGGAATCGATTTCTCCCAAACGCTGGACGAGGTTGTAGGTAAATGAGTCGTAGTTGTCGACGATCAAGATCATAAAAACTTCGGGTAACGTATTGCCTGCGGCCTTCAATCCACACCAAGAAAATCGGACCGTGCCGCTAGCACCCAATTATCTATAAATTTCCGCTTATGTCATCCACCAGCAGCTATTGACTTGATTACACGGGAATTCTATTCTCCCGACCCGTAAATCCAATCCGCAGCCGCATTGCATGGAGGCAATCGCTCCTTATGGTTACTCCGTTGAGTCCTAACGTTTCTGATGTTACCTCGGTTCCGCTATTGGATGTAGCGCGAGGGAATCAACCCCTCAAAGCCGAGATCATGGGGGCGTTTTCGTCGATCATCGACTCAGGTCGATTTATTGGTGGTCCGTATGTCGAAGCTCTCGAGCAATCGGTCGCCCAGGTCAGCGATGCAAAATTCGGAATCGGATGTGCGTCGGGAAGCGACGCGATACTATTGGCGCTAATGGCAATCGGCATTCAGCCTGGCGATGAAGTGATCTGCCCCAGCTTTACATTCTTTGCGACTGCCAGTGCGGTCGACCGGCTGGGAGCCAAGCCGGTCTTTGTGGATATCGATCCTGTGACACTCAATTTGGATGTGGCCAAGATTGAAAATTTAATCACGCCAAACACTCGGGCAATTATCCCGGTCCACCTCTTCGGCCGGTGTTGCGAAATGGATCCGATTCTGGATCTCGCCAAGGAACGCAATCTGCACGTGATTGAGGATTGCGCCCAGTCAATCGGCGCGAGTGACCAAGGTCGGCGAGCGGGAGGAATGGGAAGCATCGGTTGCTACAGTTTTTATCCGACCAAAAATATCGGTGGATTTGGGGACGGCGGACTTTTGACGACCAACGATGAAAAACTGGCCGCGCGGTTGCGATTACTGGCCAATCATGGCATGGCACCAAGATATTATCACCAGGCCGTTGGAATCAACAGTCGTTTGGACGCGCTCCAAGCGGCAGTGTTGCTGGTCAAAATGAAACACCTCGAAACTTATTCTCAACGCCGCAGGGAAAACGCCATTTACTATCAACAATTGATTCGCCGAGCTGGTCTGTCGCAAATTGTCTCGATGCCGGTCTCGTCACCCAATTGTGAACATGTTTGGAACCAGTTCACGATTCGCATTGCCAACGGTCGACGTGATGAAGTGCGCCGCCGATTGACGGAAATGCAAATCGGTACAGAAATCTATTACCCGATGTCATTGCACCAACAAGAATGTTTCCGCCATCTGTCTGTTCCGTCCGGCAGTTTGCCGGAAACCGAACGAGCTTCCTTGGAAGTTCTCAGTTTGCCGATTTTTCCCGAGTTGACCAAAGCGGAACAACGGTTTGCGATTGACGGCTTGGCGAAAATACTTGGCGAATACTCGTTGGCCTACCGCCGGGTCGCTTGAGTAACAGCAGCAGAAACCCGGCTCTCATCGGACGGGCAAATTATCAGATGGCGATGCCTGGCCACGGGATCCAAAACATCATGGGCAAACTCATGTGGATTCCCCGGCATCTGGCCAATGGTAGTCCACGCCCAGCCGAGTGAGGTACTCCTGCTCGGCCGTTCGCATTTCCTGTGCCAGCTCAGGTGCGGTGTCGTCCAGCCCCACCAAATGTAACGTGCCATGCACGACATACAACAATAGTTCGTGATCGAGTGGAATTCCCAATTCCAGCGCCACCCGAGAGGCCGTATCCGTACTCACGATCAACTGACCAGCCAGGAATTCACGGTCGGGTGCATAGTCCAACAGAAAGCTGATGACATCGGTTTCATAATCATGGTTGAGATAGGTCCGGTTCAATTCGCGAATCGCTGGATCATCGACGATCGCAATACTAATTTCGGCAATCTGGATTCCGTAGTCCGTCAGAATCAACTCGACCGCCGAAACCAGTCGCTGATGATCGAACTGACGCGATTGTTCATCGGCGATTTCGATCCGAAAATTCTCATTGGGCAACTGGATCATGCGGTTGGTTGTTTTTCCGGATACTTCACCCGTGCATGATACATCGCGTTTAGCGACTTGATAAAACTGTGTTGGATCGTTTTTAGTTGTTCGATCGTGATCGGGCACTGATCGAATTGGCCATCTTCCAGTTTTTTCTTTGTGATGTCGAAGACGAGACCTTCGATTCGTGAAGGTGCTGGCTCGCGCAGAGCCCGACTGGCACTTTCGATCGTATCGGCCAACATCAAGACGGCTGCTTCGAGAGTTTGCGGTTTTGGGCCCGGATAGCGAAAATCAGATTCATCGATTTCCGGGTGGTCGTCGGACTTCTCAGCCTGTTGTTGTTCGGCCCGTTTGAAAAAATACTCGACCAACGTCGTGCCATGATGTTGTTCGATCAAGTCGATAATTCGACGCGGAATCCGATGTTTGCGAGCAATATCCGCACCGTCTTTCACGTGCGCGATAATCACCAAAGTGCTCATGGATGGTACCAGATCGTCATGTTTATTGACGCCACCGCTTTGATTCTCAATGAAATATTCCGGTTTGCGCAATTTGCCGACATCATGAAAGTACGATCCGACCCGGCATAGTAATCCGTTTGCGCCAATCGCTTCCGCGGCTGCCTCACTGATTGAGGCCACGTTGATGCTGTGATTGTAGGTCCCCGGCGCGCGCTGGACCAATTCCTTTAACAAGGCATGGTTGGCGTCGGTCAATTCCAACAAACTAATATCGGTCTGAATGTCGAACAACCGTTCCAGGAAGGGGAGCATCGCAGTCATCATCAAACCGGCAATTCCCGCACCACCGGCAAACCAGAGAGCTTCCGTCAACAAAGCAGTAGTCCATGGTTGGCCCAATAAGTAATTGACTCCAATCACGATTGGAAAAACCAACAACGCTACGACAATTCCCAAGTTAACCAATTTCGTGCGGCTGCGAATACGACTGCACATCAGGGCGGACGATGACGAAGCGACGGTCAAAATCACGAATTCGGCCAAGCCATATCCCTGGACCAAACTAAAGGCCAAAGCCACCAAGGCACTTAGGAAAATTGCCAATCCGATTTCAAACGCGATGGCAATCGTGATCGCAAAGATCATCACTGGAATGATCTCTGCGCGCCAATCGGGAACGATCGCCAATAGCCCGGCGACAACCAAAGTCACCAACATCAAGCCCAGCAAAATGGCAAATTGACCCAAATTCTCCAATAGACGATGATCCCGAAAATGCAGATACTGGGCCATCATTGCAAACAGGGCGCCATAAAGTCCGAAAAACAACGCGGATCTCAACACTTTAATCCCCAGACCTTCGGACGCGATTAGTGCTGTGTGTTCAGCATACAAGAGTTTTAGATCATCGCTGTCCAACGGCAGGCCAGCGTTGAGCCCCTGCAACTCCAAATCTTTGCCTTGTTGCTCAAGCCGTTCACCCGGCTCATAATTCCGTTTCTTGACCTCAACCGCCTTCATCGCCGTGGTGACTGCCCGCGCCGTATTGGTCGCATCAAAGGCCAAAGTCACCGGCAGTTGGGGTTTGATCCATTGAAAAATTCGCTCAGCGACCAAATTTCCATCCGTGATGACATCGGCCTGTTTATTGATTTCGGCAGTCAACCGATCTCGCAAATCGACGCTAACCTCGGCGATCCGCACATCCGAAACGGAAACACGAACCCGGTTGAGTTGGTCGCCCTTGGGGTAGACCTCAATCTCTTTCATACTGCCGGTGCCGATCTCGTGTTCCAGGTTGTGCAGCAAACCATTTTGATCAATCTCGAGAAATGCAGTGCGAATGGCGGCTTCGAGTCGTTCGAGTTTTTCGTCTTTGGCCAGCGATGCACGAAACGATTCAAACTGGTTTTCCGTCGCGACCGGTTCACTGGGTTTATCCGGGTCATCGGATGCGGGAGCAGGAGGAAAGAACTTGCTCCAGACTCCAGATCCTGAAACTTCGTCAAACGTTTTTTGCTTCAGCTCAAACACATCGCTAATCAAGGCTTGCCGCAATTGTTCGAGCAACTGTTTGTCAGTGGCGTAATAACACAAAAAATTTCGGCGTGCGCGATCGCGATACTCTTCGGTTTTTTTGTAGTCGTCGTATTCAAAGGCGGTATGCGCGTGCAGGTCCCGGATCGGACATTGTCGAACGCGATAAGGAAACGAAGGCGCCCAGCCGAAGGCGAAGATCCACAGGATCGAGGTTGTTAAAGCGCACAACCCGACTCGCGCCCAGACATCACTGCGCCGTAAAAATTCCAAGGCCACCGTATGCGGAGCTTTCGGAACCGCTGGCATCCAGTTTTTTCGAGTAGTCGACGAGTTGGACATGTCTAAATTGGACCGAGTATTAACTAATTTCGCAAGAGACTGGGGCGCGGTGATTCGGTTTACCGATCGTAGGCCTTGACGATCTCGATGACCAACCGGTGACGCACAATATCGCTGGAATTCAGTTCAGCCACGGCTACTCCATCAATTTTATCAAGTCGTTGCAAAGCATCGATCAGGCCACTCTTGGTTTTCGGTGGTAAATCAATCTGGGTCGGGTCGCCGGAAACCACGATTTTTGACGCTTCTCCCATCCGCGTCAAAAACATTTTCATTTGACCAGGTGTAGTATTTTGCGCCTCGTCCAAAATAATAAAAGCTTCATTGAGCGTTCGGCCTCGCATATAGGCCAAGGGACAGACTTCGATCACATCGCGTTGAATCAGTTGTTGAACTTGGTCATAACCCACCATCTCGTGAATCGCATCCAACAACGGACGCAAGTAAGGATTGATTTTGGCCTGCATGTCGCCAGGCAAAAAGCCCAAACTCTCACCGGCTTCGACCGCCGGACGTACCAACACGATTTTTCGGACCTGATGATTCTTAAGAGCTTGCACCGCCATCGCGACGGCCAAGTAGGTTTTGCCGCAACCAGCCGGTCCAATGGCAAACACCAATTCATTTTTTCGCATGGCCTCAACGTACTTCGCTTGGCCTGGTGTGCGTGGACGGACCTCGCGTCCGATCTGCAATGTCTCGATAGACTGGATTGGTTTCGCTGGCGCCGCTTCGCCGGTAACGCGCGCAACCGTTTCGTTAAACAAATCGGGCGTGAGATTGCCATGGCGCCGAACAATTTCAGTTAGCTGTTCGATCACGTCGGTGGCTTGTGCGACTGCGATAGCGTCTTCGCCCGCAATTCGGACTTGCCCATTGCGATGAGTAATATTGACCTTGAAACGGTCGATCAAGCGGCGGAGATGTTGGTCTTTAGCTCCAAATAGGGGAAGTACAAGTTGGTGGTCTACGGAGGAAATTGTGGCTTCGGTCATTAACAAGAGCGGTGGATTATTGCACCGCGCCAAAAACACGAATTGAAAGGGATTAACAGAATTATAGCTAATTTGAGTTCAAACGCAGGGTTAGGTTCAAGTTGAGAAACTGTTTTTGATCAGAATTGCCAAGAAGCCGGTCAAATCCGCATATTCAGCGCCGCTAAATCAGAAAAATAATTGTGTCCCGGTCATTCGGTACACTTGAGATCTCGAATCCAATCCCCCAATGTTGGACTTGACCCAGCCTACGTCTCAGCTGCTGGCAGACTTTGCAATCGGGTGCTGTGCGATGTTTTTGACGTGCCGGTGGAAATGCAGTCAGAAAAAAACCCGATTCTCGCTGTTAAACTTTGACGATTGTGCCGATAACTCCGGTAACTCGGATTATTCCGATAATCCGGGCCAATTCGGTTCACTCCCCCCATGAACCCGAAGCTCGTTTTTCACGCTTGCGACGTTGCGAGTGCTGGAACCAATTTGCCTCTGGACTGGAGTGATTTCCCGATGGGAACCAATCGGATTCTTGACATCTTGTTAATTGTCGTTTGCTGTGTTGTTTCTGGTTCGATCGATGGGTCGGTGTTGGCTCAGAATCTGGATCGCCCGGCCAACCACTACTATCAGGCCCAACGACAATTTCAGTCGAATTTGCGATCCAGCATGCCGTCCAGTCAGAAAATCGGTTATGCACGAAATCGCCAGGACGACCCGTTTGGCGAAAATCAAACGCCGCCTGCAGAAAATTCCGCTCAAGATCCGGTCGGAAAACAAGAGGGTGTAACAAAACAGTTACAGGATTTTGACCCCTTCGCCGATCCGCCAAACGAAGATCAAGCAACGAAACAACCCCCGCCGCAGCAACCCGCCGGACAAGACCCGTTTGGCGAAGACCAGCAAACTGAACCACAGCCTCGGCAGCCACAACTACGCGAGCCACAACTACGTGAGCCACAACTACGCCAGCCACAACCCCGCCAGCCGCTGTTAAATCAAAATCCGTCGAGTAACGACCAACCCGATGTTTCCGAGTACCCACCGGGGACCGTCAAGCCTGAAACAATCGAACCCAATCGCCGTGAGCCGGATTCCGCACCAGAATTGACCGTGCCGCGGCAGCCCACTGAGCAGCAGCCACAGTCGCAACCAAGAACTAACCAAGAACCCAGATTGAATTGGGATAATACTCAATCCGCTCCGCCGCTCCCTCCACAAAATTCGTTTAGTGATCCGTCAGTCGGATCGGCGGTGCAGCCGCTGCCCAACACCTACCCAGCACAACCCTACGAACCAAATTATCAACAGCCCTATCAGCAATCCTTTCAACAACCCTATCAGCAGCCCTACCAACAGCAACCCTACCAACAGCAACCCTACTCACAGCAGCCCTACCAACAACAACCCTCTGCGGGTTCGCCGTTTGACAACAGCCCTTTGCACGGAGTAGCGGGTCAAGAATACTTGTCGTCGGACATGAGTTGTCAGGACTGTGGTTTCGAGTGCGGCGCGCCGATGTTTTATTTCAGTGCTTATGGTGGCAGCGCTCGACTGGACGACCTGGTCTCGCTGGATCGAACGAGTCGGATTTTTACCAAAAACGGGGCTGGATTTGGAGTTGCCATCGGGCAACGACATGGGACGAATTTGCGTTCGGAACTCGAATATGGTTATCGAACAAATGACATCATTGGACGCGAAAACCAAAACGTCGGTCAAACGGTGACGGGAGATGTGAGATCAAACGCGGGCATGGCTAATGTTTATTGGGAGTTGATGAACTTCCCACATCGTTGTTTCAAGCCGTACGTCGGTGCGGGCCTTGGTTTCGTGAGCCTCGAGATGAACATGTATGGTGTCGATGGTCGCAACCTCATTCCACAAAATGCCACGGACGATACGAGCCTCGCCTATCAATTCATGGGAGGAGTCAATTACAAAGCGTATCGCAATATGGACTTGTTCATCGAGTATCGCTTGTTCCAAGCGGACTCCTATCGAGTCGATGCAGGTGCGGGTTTTGGCGACGGAAAATATGACTATCAAACGGATAATCTGTTTGCCGGGTTGCGCTGGAAGTTTTAGAACGTCACTTGTCCCGACGGACCGTTGAAACGGGAATTTCATGAAGCTTGATTGGCCAACGATCTTTGTCGCGTTGGGTGGTGCTTTAGGTGCACTCACTCGTTATGGAATTAGTCTTTGGTTCGCCGAACCAGAGCGTAATTGGTTTCCGTGGGGTACGTTGGTCGCCAACTTGAGCGGGTGCTTTTTAATCGGACTGTTGGTTGGATCGGGGATGTTGGAAAAAAATTCGTCGGCCCGTTTGGGCTTGGGTACCGGTTATTTGGGGGCTTTAACTACCCTGTCCACGTTTGGGGTCGAGACGATCAAACAATTGGAGGGCCACGAATGGTCGTTGGCTTTGGCTAATGTAGTGGCCAATTTGGCATTGGGATTGATCGCTGTCTTTCTGGGGATGGTTCTTGGCAGACGTTTTTTGGCTTAAGTTTGATTCGAGCGAATCGAACCCGTCCTGACTGGGAAGCGCCAGGCTGGAAGCTTTCTCCGGCATATATTAAACTGAAGTGCATTCGCGCAATTTCGCGCGAATGCCCGAGTACCTTCGCCAATCCAATTGCTACATGGATCCATTGCATTTTTGTATTGCGGTTGTCCCGCTGGCGGTTTACCTGTTGCTGTTGGGAATCTTGAACCTGCGGGGTCGCGCCTTCGTGACAACGGGAGCGCGAGACAGCGCGGCGCTGGCGATTGGCATCGTCGGCTTTATTCTAATCGGTCCCATGAAACTGTTCTTTCCCGAAGGCGCGGCGAGTCGTTTTGGGATTCTCGTTTGGTTTATGTTGATTGCCTTTTACGGATTGTGCGTATCGCTGTCAGTTCTGTTGATGCGTTCGCGAATTGTGATCTACAACATTTCGATCGAGCACTTACGGCCGATCCTGACCGGCGTGGCCATGCGGTTGGACAAGAAAAGTCGTTGGACCGGCGACAGTCTCTGGTTGCCGGAGCAAAAAGTCCATTTACATGTGGAATCCGTCGAGTGGCTGCGCAATATTCAACTCACAGCTGGCGGAAACCAACAGAGCTATGAAGCTTGGCAAGCTTTGGAAAAAGATCTCAACGCTGCGCTAAAAAGAATCCCCGTCGAACCTAACATGATTGGAATTCCCATGCTGATTCTCTCGGGCGGACTGGCGGTCGCAGCCGTCACTTGGATGCTGAGCGATCAACCGTCCGTTTCCCGCGCGATCAAGGAATTGTTATTATATTGATCCGGGCCAGGTATCTAAAGATTTCTTAGGATAAAATCCGTCATCAATTGACGTAGATGAGCGGCCTGTTTTTCGTCTTTCACGGAATGACGACTATTCGGATAAAACATCATTTCAAACTGTTTGCCGGCGTCCTGCAACGCTTTGGCGAACTGGATCGAGTTGTTCAGATGGACATTGTCATCGATGGTGCCGTGGATCAATAACAGGCGACCATGTATCTGATGTGCCTTATCGACAACACCCGCAGTCGTATAACCGGACGAATTGTTTTGTGGTAACCCCATATACCGTTCGGTATAAATCGCGTCGTAGTTTTTCCAATCGGTAACGGGAGCTCCGGCGATGCCAACTTTAAAGGCGTTCGAATGTGTCATAGCGCACAGCGTCATGTAACCGCCATAGCTCCAGCCCCAAATGCCAATTCGATTTCCGTCCACCCAGGGTTGCTGTTTCATCCATTTGATTCCGGAATCAATGTCAGCCAGCTCAAGGGTGGCCAACTGTTTGTGGATCGGCCAGGCGTTTTTGGCACTGCGGTAGCTGGCCGAGCGATTGTCCAGGATCAAGACGACATACCCTTGTTGCGCCAACATTTGGTGCCACAAATAGTTGGCGCCATCAAATCGATTTCTTGCTCGAGGCGTTTGGGGACCGCCATAGACATGCAAGAGGACAGGAAATTGCGTGGCCGGGCTAAAGTCGGCCGGTTTGTATAGTATTGCGTCAAGTTCCGTTCCATCATCGGCCCGGATTGTAATCAACTCCGGCGCGACGATTTCCATCTCGTCGAGCCGATCGTCCGAACCCACGTTCAGGCGGTGGAGCAACTCGCCTGTGTTGAGGCAAACACGAGACTCGACGGGTCGGGCGGCGGTACTAAATTGATCGAGAAACAAAGAATAATCGTGACTGAACTCGACTTGATGTGTGCCTTTTTCCCGAGTCAGTTTCGAAACCTGGCTGGATGCCAAATCGATTCGGTAGCAATGCAGGTCGACAGCATTTTCCGAACCGGTGAAATAGGCGAATTGTTGTTGCGGATCGACCCCCAACAGTTGGCGAACTTCCCAGTCTTCCGTCGTCAATTTTGCCAACAAGTCGCCGTCCAAATTGTATTTGTAAATCCGATTGAAACCATCTCGGGGGCTGGGCCACAGGAATTCCGTGGGTGAAACAAACGCCGGGTCACCGGGCGACATGATCCAAGCTGGCGTCTGATCGCGAAACAAAGTTTTCAGAGCCGAAGCGGCGCGATCGGTCGCCACGAGATCCAGCCACGTCTGCTCACGATTCTGAATTTGAGCCAACAACAGATTGCCATTGCTGGACCAAGTGACTCGAGAAATAAGAAAATCGTCGTTTTTATAGGAACCCAAATCAACCCATTGCACGTTCTCGGATTGGTCCGCGTCAATAATTCCCAGTTTGACGGTCGGCAGCGGGTCGCCAGCTTTCGGATAATTGGTTGTTTCGAGCTTGCCCAGAATCGGTAAATGATCCATCACGGCAAACGGAATCACTGGCGATTCGTCGAGCGATAGAAACGCCAGTTGATTACCAGTGGGATTCCACCAAAATCCCTTAAAATTCCCCCGTCCATACAGCTCTTCCTGGTAAACCCAATCCAGTTTGCCAACCAGATTATGTTCATCGTTGGCGGCAACGATCTGTTCGGTGCGGGACTCCAAATCAAGCACGTGTAGACCGTCGCTGCTGACGTAGGCGAGTTTGGTCTCGTTGTAATTGAAATCAAACAGCTCGCCCGGAGCCAGACACTTGACTTGGCTGTCGGCACTTTCCAGCCGACCGGATGATTGTGGTTCACGGCGTCCAAGTTCCAATATGGCATCGGATCCCGATCCCTGTTCCACAAAATAGACAAAAGACTGTTGCGAATTGGAAACCACCACATATTTTCCATTCTCGGCGACTAGCGGATCGGTAGTGGCCAATTCAATGGCAACATTGTTTGTGAGGGCCGCTGCCACCAGGGCTTGCTGTAGTTGTTGTGAATCATAGGGCTGCACTGGTCTTTCCACGAAAGACGCGGTGCGAGGGTCGATCAAAGTCTTCGAGGCGTTGATTTCGATGTTTAACAGATTGGTCATTCCCAACCAGGTTGGGGGGGTCGGGAGGGTGGACAAAAATGAACTCGAACCATCGATCATTCGTAAATTGATGCGTTGCCGCGGCTCGATAAAGGCAGTCAATTCCACATCCAGTTCGATCGGTTCGGGCAATCGCCAAACCGGATATTCGGCCCCCTTTTCCAATTTTTCGTCGAAGAAATTCCAACAAACGAACCCGTCATCCGAGGCTGACTCGAGCAGGTAGCTCGATAGTCGTCCCAAAGGTTGGTCTGTTTGAATCACGTAAGACCCGTATTCGATCGATCGTTCGACGAGTTCCCGAGTCACCTCGGCGCGCATCAGGTGGTGACGCTGGAATGGAAATGGCTGACGTACGAAGTCGGTGATGGTATCGATTTCAACATCGGTAATTTTCGGGCTGATCATGCGGGTGATTTTCACGCCGTGCATTTTGAGCCGGTTGGCGACCCGAGAATACTCTTGCGGAATGATATAGGCATAAGGCAATGGAGAGGCCTTGGTTGAAACGTAGTTGGCAACAAAGTCACACTCGTAGTCGTGTGGCAGATCGCCTTGGTATCCCTTGATGGTGAATTTCTGTGCAAACGCCGTGGGTTTGGCCGCCAGTGAAACTTCGATTCGCGAAGGTTGAGCCGCCGCGAGTTGGATCAAGTCCGCATCGACGGCATTTAACAAATCGTGAATTGCGACCACGTTTTGGGTGGCATAGTCCAGAATGGCCGAGACAAAATCCCTGGTCGCAAAAATTCGATCTCGATAATTGAGATAGGAATAATCTTCCGACAGAATTGCCAGCCGGCCCCGCAAACCGACGTATTCGGTACTGTATCGCGGCTCATGCCCAAAGGACACCCATTGCGTATGGGCGGCATCAAAGTTGCCGTAATAGAAAGTATTCAAGCCCTGTTTCGCCAGTTGTTGCGTAATTGCGGGCATCATTCGTTGACGCAAGAACTCGCGAATTGGTAAGGCCGTAGCCGGATTGTGTGGGATGTCGTAGGTCAACGAATATTGATGCTTGGAACCGTTCGTCGTATGACAGTCGACGAAAACATGCGGATTGATTCGGTCAATCAGCGCCACCAGAGCCCGCGCTTCAGGTGTCTCCAATTTGCCGAAATCTCGATTCAAGTCCAACTCTTGCGCATTTTCCCGCCGCCCCATACCGTTGGCGGGCCCCAATTGGCCGGGGCGATTGAGGAGTCCCATGCGATCATTGGCGTCCGCGTTGTAGTTGGGGACGAATACAATCACATTCTGGTCCAACCAGGGATGATCCGGGTTGTGCGTCAATTCTCGCAGTAGCATCAACAAGGCCTCTTTGCCGGTACATTCGCCGCTGTGGATATTTCCCAATAGCAAGACGATATTGCGATGATCCTGTTCTCCCAATTCGTAAAACTCATTGGCCACGAAAACGCCGACCATCTCACGCCCTTCAACCGTTTTGCCAAATTCAAATTTGGTGACGTGACGGGCCTGCACGTCGCAGTCATCGATGAATCTCAGCACCTCAGAAGATTTACTGGTGGACAGATAGTCGCTGCTTTCTGCCACCGTCAACGGCAGTTCGTTGGCCGCCGGGGTTGGTTTTTGTGCGTTTGACAGGGTTGAAGAAAAATTCATAATTGCTAAAACGCAGATAGAAATTCTGAGAGTATGGAAATCAAATGCGGTTTTCATGGAAACAATCGACAATGGAAGTTGGTAGGTGATCAGAATTAATTTATTGTCCCAGCCCGGATAGACCAAGATGAATGGAAAAAATTGGATCGTGACAGGAAGTATTCTAGCCGGAATCGCCGTGGCCATGGGTGCCTTGGCGGCCCATGGATTGGAATCCTGGCTGGCCCAACATTTTCCGGACGACGCCCAAAAGCGAATTGAGAATTGGAAAACTGCGGCGAACTATCAAATGTATCATGCGATTGGCATCGTCCTCGTTGGAATTGTTGGTGGCTGGAACAATTCGAACCGCTGGTTGACTGTTGCCGTCTGGGCCATGTTCGCTGGAATTGGGCTGTTTTCTGGCATGTTGTACGCTTGGGTCCTGACCGATATTGGCTGGCTGGTGATGTTTGTGCCGCTGGGCGGAATCAGTTTTATTCTCGGTTGGTTCGGTTTGGCAGGGGCAGTCGTGGCGTCTGTGCCAGCCATCGAGAAAAGCAGTCCTTAAGCCAGAGATGATCGAACCCGCAGTCCCTTCTCAACGTGAATTTGAATCATGCAAATCGGCTATTGTGGCAATGTTCATCCGGGCCGAAATCTGCAAGAGTTGCAGGACAATTTGACTCGTCATAGTCTGGCGATCAAAAAAATAGTGCGGCCCAATGAGGCCATGGGAATCGGATTGTGGTTGAGTGCCACCACGGCACAAGAACTGGCCGACGACCGTCGTCTAAATGACTTTCGAAAATGGCTGGCGGATGCCGGGCTGGTTCCCTTCACATTCAACGGATTTCCCTACGGCGATTTTCACCAACCGATTGTCAAACACAATGTCTATCGGCCGACCTGGGCGGACGATTCCAGGCTGCAGTTTACGGTCAGGCTGGCGGAGATTCAAAGCCATTTGTTGCCGTTGTCGGAGTACGGTACGATTTCGACATTGCCGCTGGGTTGGCCCTGCCCGGGAGGACAGGATGTCGCTCGGAATTTTCTCGACGCTTGCGCCCACAACCTGAGAAATTGTGCGAATCAGCTAGGCCGAATGCGGGAGCAAACCGGACACAACACAGTCATTTGTATCGAGCCGGAACCAGGTTGCGTGCTGGATACCGCAGAAGATGTAGTCGTTTTTTTTGAAGAATTTCTTCGGACTGGAAACGCCGCACAGGACGAAATTACCGGGAACCACATCGGTGTCTGTCACGATATCTGTCATTCTGCCGTGATGTTTGAAGATCAACGTCGCGCAATTGAATTGTATCACCGCGCTGGTATCCGGATCGGGAAAGTCCAGGTCTCGTCAGCGATTCGCGTTAATTTCGATGAGTTATCGGCAGCGGCGAAGCAATTGGCACTTCAGCAGCTGAGCGATTTCGCCGAACCTCGATATTTGCACCAAACGACGGTCAAAACGGGTACTGAGATCAGTTTTTTTGAAGACCTTCCGTTGGCGATACAACATTGGCCATCGGCTGCGCCGGTTCACGGTCAATGGCGGGTTCATTTTCATGTGCCAATTTATGCCGATCGATTGGGGATGATCGACACAACACAAGTCGAAATTGTCAACTGTTTGGACGCGCTTTCAGAATTTCAATGTCCGGTCGATCATTTCGAAATCGAAACTTATGCGTGGAATGTGTTGCCGGAGTGTTGGCAAGTCGCCACATTGGCCGACGGTATTGCGCAGGAATGGAATTGGTTTGAAGGCCGCTGCAGGGCTCCCAGGGAACGCGAAAATTGAAATGGGTTGTGGGGTTGGCGATCCGGTTGATTACATTTTTTCGTTTGTAACAGCCACCCTATCGACATTGCCGATCAGATCGACATTTTCCAGTAAATAGACTTTCCTTTTTCCGCAAACCCTGCCGATAACTTGGATGTCGAGGGGGCAACCGACTTCATCCACCGGATTGCTACAGATCGACAAACGCCAGCGGATGGCAACTAGCGACAACGGAAGGTCAGTAGATCCACAATTCCAACCTGAACCCAGCACTCCATCAGGCGTCGTTATGTTGAATCAAACCGCTCCCCATTTCCTGTTACTGACACAAACCCATTCCAACCCCGATCCGGACTCTCACGGCGGCGTTTGGAGATTCGTGCTCGAGCAATTGGGCTCGTCAACTCGAATTGAAGTAGCGGAAGACGAACCGGGTATTTGGGGGGAGCGGTTACAACTATTGGCGGTTGTACGGGGGCTTGAGGCCCTGGAGCAGCCATCGCGAGTCACGTTGATTACACCCAGCCGATTTGTCGGCAATGGCATCCGCCGCGGGCTGGCGATGTGGCGCGAAAATGGTTGGCAATGGGAGCATTTCGGCGAAATGGCGCCGATCAAGCATTGCGATCTCTGGAAACGAATTGACCAGGCCTTGCAGTTTCATCAAGTCAATTGCCGAATTTGGGATTTTGACGAGCCCCATATTCGCCACGCCAGGCCGAGTTTACGAAATCGAATCTCCTTCGGCGAAATTCAAAACGCCCGTGAGAATTCGATCAGTGAACATACGACCGCAGCAATTGCGCCACCGGAGTCCGTGAGTCTTGCGCCCAGACCCATTCCGCCACGTCGCGGTACGTTGCGCGAGGATCTATTGGCGTTGCGTGTCAAACCGATCGGCCACGGGCGCGCCTTTGGACTTTGTCCGAGCTAAATTCGAGTGAGATCGCTACTCCCGCTGTGGACGCCGCCGCCCAAACGATTTAACCTAAAGAAAATTCATGCCCGCAGTTAAGACGAGTTTTACACCCCTGATTCGACACGCAACACCAGGCCCATTCATGAAGATCGAACAGGACACAAATCGAATCCAGCCGTTGTTGTCGGACCTGGACATTCATTTGTTTAATGAAGGCAATCATTACGACATCTACGAGCGTCTCGGGGCGCATGTTCGTAGTTTCGACGGCGTAACGGGCGTGAATTTTGCCGTTTGGGCGCCCAATGCGCGTGCCGTGAGCGTCGTGGGAAACTTCAACGATTGGGACGGTCGCCAGCATGTGTTACGGCCCAATGGCCGCAGCGGAGTTTGGGAGTTGTTCATTCCAGCGATCGGCTTCGGCGAGCTGTATAAATTTCTAGTGACCGATATTCATGGCCAACAAATTTTGAAAGCCGATCCATTTGGTTTTTACGGTGAACTGCCACCCAAAAACGCCTCGGTGGTTTATGACCTGAGCGCCTATCAATGGAACGATCAGCAGTGGATGGAACAGCGCAGCAAGAGCAACCCGACCGAGCTGCCGATTTCTGTTTACGAACTGCATCTCGGCAGTTGGCGTCAGGATAGCCAACGGCAAAATGGCTGGATGAATTATCGCGAGATCGCTCATCAGGTCGTCGAGTATTGCCAGCAACTTGGTTTCACTCATCTGGAATTAATGCCAGTTTCCGAGCATCCCTACACCGGCAGTTGGGGCTATCAGACGGTCGGCTATTTTGCGGCGACGTCGCGGTATGGTACGCCCGACGATTTCATGTACTTCGTCGACTATTGCCATCAACACGGGATTGGCGTGATTATCGATTGGGTTCCCGCACATTTTCCCAAAGACGGCTATGGATTGGCCAAGTTCGATGGAACCGCGTTGTATGAACATGCCGATCCTCGTCAAGGCGAACATCCGGATTGGAACACGCTGATTTTCAACTATGATCGCAATGAGGTGCGCAATTTCCTGATTTCCAATGCCATGTTCTGGTTACAGAAATATCATATCGATGGCTTGCGTGTCGATGCGGTCGCTTCGATGTTGTACCTCGATTACAGTCGCTCGGAAGGGCAATGGATTCCCAATAAATATGGCGGTCGCGAAAACCTGGGAGCAATCGAGTTTCTCAAGACGATGAATGTCAAGGTTCACGAAGCCTTTCCTGGTGTGATGACGATCGCCGAAGAATCAACGGCTTGGGGCGGAGTTTCACGTCCTACCAGCGGAGGTGGGTTGGGGTTCAGTTTGAAGTGGAACATGGGCTGGATGAACGACACGTTGCGCTATTTCCAAAAAAACCCGGTCCATCGCAAATATCATCACGATGAACTGACGTTCAGTTTGATTTATGCGTTCACTGAAAATTTCATGCTGCCTTTTTCACACGATGAGATCGTGCATGGCAAAGGCAGTCTGGTCGATCAGATGCCGGGAGACCTATGGCAGAAATTTGCCAATTTGCGATTGCTCTATGCATACATGTGGACCCATCCCGGCAAGAAACTCTTGTTCATGGGCTGTGAGTGGGGGCAATGGAAGGAGTGGAATTGTGATTCCGCGCTACAATGGGATTTGCTGCAATGGGATTCCCATCGCGGATTGCAGAAACTGGTCACCGATCTAAATTCAATCTATCGACAGCAACCAGCACTGCATGAGCTGGATTTTGACGGTGCCGGATTTGAATGGATTGATTGCCAGAGCCGGGAAGCCAGTGTATTGGGCTATATTCGTCGAGCCAAGGATCCCAAAGACTTTGTCGTTGTCTGCGCGAACTTTACGCCGGCTGTCCGCAAAGAATATCGACTGGGTGTGCCGGAACCCGGAAAATATCGGGAAATTTTTAACAGCGATTCGGAGTACTACGCGGGTACCAATGTAGGCAATGGCATGGGATTGGATTCCGAACCGATTCCCGCACAAGGACGCCCCCAGTCGATTCGTTTGTCGCTGCCTCCGATGGGTGTGACGGTGTTCAAAAAAATTGAATCCTCAGTCCCCTAAGACCGATTGGCGAGCCAAAGCTGCCGCGCCCATCACGCCGGCATCGTCACTTAAATTCGCCTTTACGATTTTGAAGACGTCTTTTAGAGATGGCAGCACGCGCTTGCGCGCAATTTTCTCGATTTGGGGTAGCATCCGGTCGGACATCGCCTCAATCAATCCGCCGCCAAACACAATCACGTCCGGTGCCAACAAGTGGACAACCGTCACCACAGAAAGAGCCAGGTAACCACACGTGTGATCGATGATGTCGGCGATTGCGGTATCGCCGTTATTGACTGAATCGGCCAATGTACCACTGCGTATATCGGCCACATCCGTCCCGGCTTTTTCCATCAAATAGGGTGCCTGGCCACGAAAACAAGCTTGGGCAGCGGCGCCGGCGATCGACAATCGAGAGGCCATCCCTTCGAGCGAGCCGACATTACCGGCACCATCTAACGGGCCCGCCGGGATGAGCGGTATGTGTCCGATTTCCATGCAAGTGCAATTCGCTCCACGGAGTATTTTACCCTCGTAGACGCAGCCTCCGCCGATTCCCGTGCCGGGAAAGATTCCGACGACACACCGAGCACCCGTCGCCGCACCGAATCTGTATTCCCCAAATACACCAGCGTCAACATCGTTAGCGACGGTCACGGGGATTTTGAATTCCGCTTCAATCGAATCGGCAATCGGTACGTTCTCCCAACCGAGATTCGGAGCCGTTCGAATCAGGCGTTTTTCCAAATCCAGTGGGCCAGGGCAGCCGATCCCCAATCCCTTGACCATGTCGATTGTAATTTTTGCATCTTCGAGTGCTTCCCGAATCAACTGATTGATTCGTTTCAAACCCAGTTCCATTCCTTCGTGGCCTTTGGATTTTTTGCGAGCTCGGCCGATCGGTTCGAACTGATCATTGAAGACCACCGCCAAGATCTTGGTTCCGCCCAAGTCGACGCCGATCCAATACGGTGTTGCGCTAGTCATTGGTCTTAGTCCTTAAAACTCTTTGTCAGTTGATTGCGGGAGACTTGCTGGCGGCCGGGTGAGCGACGTCGATGTTGGGCTCAAACATAAATCGCTGTACTCGATGGTTGTAGGAATCCAGAATGTGAAATGCATGCCGGCTGTCCCGACACATGGCCCAAGGTTGATGAAGCTGTCCCGGTTCTCGACCCGCTCCACCCCAGACTGCCAGTGATTCGCCGTCGGGCGTAAAGGCCTGAACGCGATGGTTACCAAACTCGCAGACAAAAACCGTGCCATCCTCATCCAGCCAGATCTGATAAGGATAACTCAATTTTCCCGGTGCGGAACCCTGCTCCCCCCAGACACGCAGCAGTTTCGGTTTTTCGCCCGCGACATCGTAAATTTGCACCCGATGATTGCTGGCGTCGGCTATCCAGAGGTGATCCTGTTTGTCGATCGCCATGCTTTGCGGGCGCAGAAACTGGCCCGGCTCGGTGCCGTGCTCGCCCCATTGAGTCAGATACTCACCGGTCGGTGAGAATTTTTGAATTCGATCGTAGTCACCATATTCCGACACATAATAATTGTGTTGCGAATCTTGCACGACGTCGGTCAAGAAACCAAACTCGCCTGGTCCCCGCCCGTTGACTCCTCCGATGCCGCGTTCAGGCACCAACTCACCCTCATAGGTGTAAAACAACACGCGAAAATAATGGGTGTCGCAAACCATGAGCAGCCCATCGTGACTGATCGACAGTCCACAGGGCTTTCCCTGGAGACAAACGGGTGTTCGCCAGGATCGCAAGAATTTTCCATCGCGATCAAAGACCTGAATTCGACTCGTTGTGTCGACGATGTAGATCCGATCAAACTCATCGATCGTGATGGCTCGCGGCTTGATAAATCGCCCTTGATCCAATCCTTGTCGGCCCCACACCATTGCGTCCGAACCGGGTGGTATCGGCTCGCTCGTGCAGGCATTAAAACCGATCAAGATGAAAATCAACCAAACCTTACCGGCCTCCCGGCACAGGCGGATCGTCGGACTGTTTTTCAAACATGATCGCATTGTTATGGGGCGGGTGAAAATGCGCCTGGATGGCTTCGATTGTTAACTGCGACGCGTCGAATCGCACGAGTTGAGCTACTTGACCGGTGCCAATTCGCCGCGATATAGTTAAGTTTGTGCAAAAGCGTTTGATCGCTTGAAATTGCACATACGCACAACTGCCCACGAATCATTCATGACCGCAATTCACCTCGATCTTCAAAATTCCGAAGATGTGCGAGATGTCATCCATCAAGCGGTCGCGGCGCTGTCGGCGGGTAAGATTATCGCTCTTCCAACAGAAACTGTCTATGGTTTGGCGGTAAGTGCTTTGGTTCCCGAGGCGGTCGAACGCCTGCTGGCCATTAAAGGTCGGGATCCGGACAGGCCGATCGCATTTGCGATTCAAAGTCTGGATGCGGCAATCGATTATGTACCCGACATGTCGGCGGTGGCGCGGCGATTTGCCCGGCGTTGTTGGCCCGGCCCCGTGACTTTGGTGTTGGACGCCACCCATCCCGACAGTGTCATCAATCGACTGGACCCGGCCGTTCGCGCCGCCTGCGTCCCCCATGGTACGATTGGATTGCGCGTGCCGGCCCATGACAAGACGTTACAAATTATGCAGCTTTGTGCCGGTCCGATTTTGCTGACCAGCGCCAACCTTAGCGGCCAGCCGGAAGCAACCACTGCTCAACAAGTCATGGAGTCGGTTGGCGACAAGATCGACTTGATACTGGACGATGGACCGTGTCGAATTGGTCAGGCCTCGTCGGTCGTGCGGGTGCAAGGCAGCGATTTTAAACTGTTGCGCGAGGGGATCGTCGACGAAGCCACATTGCAGCGGTTGTCCGGGTTTATTGCCTTGGTGGTTTGCACCGGCAACACCTGCCGTAGTCCGATGGGTGAAGCATTGTTACGAGGTCAAATCGCGGAGTCGCTCGGATGTCAACCTGCTGATTTGGAAAAAAAGGGACTGAACATTATGTCGGCCGGAATTGCGGCGTCGCCCGGTTCGCCCCCAGCCCCGCAAGCTCACGCAATCATGCAGGAAATGGGCTTGGATATTTCGCAACACGTCAGCCAGCCGATCACAGGTCGCTTGGCCCAGTACGCGGATGTGATTTTGACAATGACCAGCGGTCATCGTCAAGCATTGGTTTCGCATTGGCCGACACTGGAAAGTCGTACGTTCACCATTCGTTGTGATGGTGGCGATATTTCGGATCCCATTGGATCGCCGGTCGAAGTGTATCGCAAATGTGCCAACCAGATCAATGAACAATTGGCGCATTGGGTTCGCAATTTCGATTTTTCCCAATTCCACGACAAGTGAATTCAATGAAAATTGCGATCGGATCGGACCATCGGGGAATTGAACAACGTAAGATCATTGCCGCTGCCGTGATCGCTGCGGGGCATACGCCGATTGATTATGGAGCTTGTTCGACGGAAGCGGTTGATTACCCAGACGTTGCGGCAGAAGTTGCCAGCCAGGTTGCCAGCGGTGCAGCGGATTTCGGTGTATTGCTCTGCGGGACCGGGATTGGGGTCTCGATTGCTGCCAACAAAGTTGCCGGGATTCGCGCTGCCGTTTGTTGTGATCTGGAGATGGCCCGACTCAGTCGACAACACAACAATGCCAACGTCTTATGTTTAAGTGGGGAACGATTTACGCCTGCCGAGTTCGGCGCATTGGTCACCGTTTGGCTGGCGACGGCATTCGAAGGAGGGCGCCATGCCCGTCGGGTCGAAAAAATCGCCGCTTTGGAAAAAAGATAATTGGTCGGTCGCTGATCACGCGAAATAGCTCCCCATTTTAGATTGGGGTATCGGGGATTGATTTACCTTGGTATTTCGCGGTCATGTGTGACGCCGCAACATCCCATTTCGATCCGCGTGGTTTGAAGATCGCTGAGCGCGACCAGTGCGTTCATCATCGGTTCCAAGCCGCGTGGCGAATCGTCGACGGGAAAGCCATTCGCATCATGATCGAGCTAAAGCCACCGAGCACACGGAGGGCACGGAGAGGGAAAAAGAAGACAAATTCTTTGTGAACTCGTCGTCCTCTGTGGCATCACTTTCTTTAACTTCAACTTCGACCCCCACTTTGTACTCAGTGGACACTGTGGCCAACAACGACATGAATCGATCCATCAGCCCGCGCGAGTAAAACGAGAAGCTCCACCAACCCAAGCCGAACCGGTTTGAGGAGGGGTTCGATATCTCGAACCGTTCCGCAATCCACGTAAAAGTCAGGCCTTTGCAAAATGAAAGGCTATCCCGCGAACTCCTTCGGATACCGATGCGAAACGCTTGTAGTCTGCGTGGAACCAACAACGGATTACACAAAAAGGGACAATTTTAAATTTTCCCCCTGTTCTTAAACTGGGAAATTGAATACCTTAATGGGACTCCGCAAGCGAAACGGAGATTCTTTACGCCACGTTGTCGAAACCCGACAGCAATAATGCGTTTGAACCGAACGCGTCTCTCACAAACGGGCTGGATGTTGCTCATTATTTGTACGGGACTCTGCAAACTGATTCATTAATGAATCAGCGGCTAGGTTTTAAGAATTCGGTAAGCACCGAAAGGGGACCTTGATGGTCACCAAATCACGTCGAAACGTAGTTTGACGCTGATTCCCGCACGTACAAAAAACTGAACAACCTATTACCACTGGTAACACCCATGTCCCATGATGTGTCCCTGTCTGTCTCCACCGACTGCGATTCCCAAGATTCCAATTCCCACGATCAATCTCTATCCCCTGCGAGCGACCTGTTGTCAGAGTCAAAACCCATGAACCAGAAAATTCCGTTTGAAGTAATTAATAGCCATGAAACCGTTGAAGTCGCCGAAGCCACGGTGGCGGTGGTCGCTCTGGAAATCCCGGAAATCATGGACGGCCGCTTGGACGTCGTTCAAACGGAATTGGTGGACAACGCCGTGGAAACGATGGAAGTCGCCGACGACAAAGAAACTTTGACCGCCATTGAAGCGCCGGCGAAAAAGTTGAAACCGAAAAAGTTGAAAGTGGACAATGTCGTTGAAAGCACGCACGAGACTTCGGCGTTTGAGGAATTCAACTTGATCCCAGCGGTCGTCGCGGCGATCGAGGCAGCCGGTTACTTCATTCCGACACCAATTCAAACGGAAACGATTCCGCATGTGTTGCAGGGAGACGATATCATTGGACAAGCCGAAACCGGTTCTGGAAAAACCGCTGCGTTCGCGTGTCCGCTACTGTCCAAACTGGACATGAACATCAACGCACCACAAGTCCTGGTTCTGACGCCGACCCGTGAATTGGCCATTCAGGTGACGGTTGCCTTTCAAAAATATGGAGCCAATATTCCTGGCTTTCGCGCGGTTACAATCTATGGCGGACAAAGTTACGAAACCCAGTTCAACGCAATTCGACGCGGCGTTCAAGTGGTTGTTGGAACTCCCGGCCGGGTGATGGACCATCTTCGGCAAGGGACGCTCGATCTTTCAAATTTGTCGACCTTTGTCCTCGATGAAGGGGATGAAATGTTGCGGATGGGGTTCATTGACGACGTCGAGTGGATTTTGGAACAACTTCCTGCAAAACGTCAGATCCTGTTGTTCTCCGCTACGATGCCAGCGCCCATTCAACGGATCGCGCAAAAACATTTGAAGAAACCAGTCACGATCGCCATCAAGAGCGATACTGCGACGGCGGACTCGATCAAACAAACATGCGTTTTGATTCAACCCCGCGCCAAACTCGATACGCTGGCTCAGATTCTGGAAAGCGAGGAAACCGATGGCGTAATCGTGTTTGTAAAAACTCGCAATGCAACGGTTCAGGTAGCCGATCAGCTCAGTCAACGAGGTTTTTCCGCTGCACCGCTGAACGGGGAAATTCCGCAAAATCAACGTGAACGCACGATTACTCATTTGAAGTCGGGCCGCTTGAATGTGCTGGTTGCTACGGACGTGGCCGCGCGAGGGTTGGATGTGCAACGAGTTAGTCATGTCGTCAATTACGATTTCCCACACGATACCGAAGCCTATATTCACCGCATTGGCCGGACCGGTCGGGCCGGTCGACACGGCTCGGCAATCCTGTTTGTTGAGCCCAAGGAACAAGGCAAATTAAAGCGACTCCAACGCGAAACCAATCAACGAATCGATGCCTTTAAACAAAAGTCGTTGAAGGAAATTAACGCTCAACGGGTGGAAAAATTCAAACAACAAATCACCGATCGATTGGCTGATCCAACGCAACTGTCGTTGTTCGCTGAAATTGTCCAGGAATATCAACGTGAAACAGACACTCCGTTGGAACAAGTCTGTGCCGCATTGGCGATGTTGGCTCAAGGCGAAACGCAGTTGTTGTTAACAGAAGCCGTCAATAGTCGTTCGAACTGGAAAGAGGACCGAAAAGAGGGAACCGGCCAACGGTTTGATGGTGAAATGGCCACCTTCCGCATTGAAGTGGGCCGGAACCACGGCGTCGGACCGGGAAATATTGTCGGTGCGATTACCAATGAAGCGAATCTGGACAACGCAAGTATTGGCAAAATCAAATTGTTTGATGATTTTAGCACCATCGATTTGCCGGCCAACCTACCCAATCACATCCTTGAAGCTTTGCAAAGCGTTGTCGTATCGGGCCGTCCACTGCAGATTTCCAAAGATCGTTCGCCAAACTCCCGCATGACCAGTCCACGCCGCAAGGGCAATGACGGAAGCACAAAATTTGCGACTCGAAAACCCGCTGGTTCTGGATATGCATCAGAAAAAAGATCATTCGACAAACCAGGATTCGAAAAGAAGTCTTACGATAAACCAGCTTTCGAAAAGAAGTCTTACGATAAACCGGCTTTCGAAAAGAAGCCTTACGATAAGCCAGGATTCGAAAACAGGTCCTACGACAAACCGGCTTTTGAAAGGAAGTCTTACGATAAACCAGGATTCGAAAAGAAATCCTACGATAAACCGGCTTTCGAAAAGAAGTCGTACGATAAACCAGGATTCGAAAAAAAGTCTTACGACAAACCAGGATTCGAAAAGAAATCCTACGATAAACCGGCCTACGAAAAGAAAGCATTCGACAAACCGTTCTTTGAAAAGAAGCCTTTTGAAAAGAAGCCCTTCGAAGGAAAGCCAAGCGTCGCTGCGGGCGGCAGTGAATGGAAGAAACCCGCCGGCTCTGCGGATGGCGAAGGCTATCGCGGCAAGGGGGGCAATAAGCCGTTTGGCAAAAAGGCCGCCACGCCGTCACCGTTTCGCGGTGCCGCAGGGCGCAATTCCAGCTCGCCGAAGTCTTCGCTGGCCCGTCCGGCGACGGGGCCCGGCATTGGAAAAGAAACAACGAGCGGAGTTGACCGGGGGGCCAGCAAGTCCCCGATGCGAAAGTTCGTGAAGATCCGCACGTCCAAGTAGTTGTCGCTCACTTGAAACAGATTTTGTTCTGCGAAAAAACCGGCGCGAAAGCGTGCGGTTTTTTTGTTTTTCAGGACGGGTTCGTCTGACAACAACAACCCAATCACGAAATTGCCCGGCGGTCGGGTACTAGACGCAATACCGTTCAACGAAGCGGGCAATACAAGCCCGAAGCGCGAGCGAGTGAACCCGTTTTGCGGGAAGAGCTCACTTGCTGACGCGACGGGCTTGTATTCATCGAACGGTACCGGTACTAAACGGCCGGTTCGAGAACTTCGACGAGTTCCCAGCCGCCGCATTTGGGTGAATTGCAGTCACCCATCGGCTGGCGGTTGATTTCGCAGCGAATGATGCTGAGCAAAGGTTCTGGTGCGACGATAACAACGAGTCCTACTTTAAAGCTCCGGCGGATTTTTTTCAGGAGGTTGGTCACGCGTTTTCGGACCACTTCAATCGTCTCGCCTTGCGGGGGACGGACTGCTTCAGGATGTTCTTTCCACTGCCGAAACAACGTGGGTTGAGTTTCACGTAATTCGTTGATGCTCTTCCCATGCCACAATCCGCAATTGAGGTTGGTTAGTTTTTCGTCCACGCGAACTTTGATTTTGACGTTCAACGAGATTCGCTGCGCCGTCTGTTGTGCGGCCTGACAGGCAGCGGAGTAAATGGCGTCGATTTGTAGCCCGCTTAGTTCCTCGGCGGTGTGTTGGACTTCCGCTTCGCCGGTCGGGCTAAGCGGCAAATCGAGTGAGCCCAAGATGCGTCCTTGGATATCCAGATCGGTGGAGCCATCGCGGACCAATAGAAATTTTATTTTAGCAGCCGACTCGAAATTGATCATCGAAGACATTTCACCCGTGACATCAGATTGGAAATCGCCTCGGCATAATCGGGTTGTTTGAACACCGCGCTGCCTGCGACCAAGAGTTGAGCTCCATGCTCGGTAACGTCTCCTACTGTATCGACGTTGATTCCTCCATCGATCTCCAACAGAATGTCCGTGCCGCCAGGACAGGATCGAATCTGATGAAATTTTTCTAACACACTCGAATCAAATGTCTGTCCGCCAAATCCCGCGTTGACGCTCATTACCAAAGCCAGGTCGGCGTGGGAAATAGCACCAACAATACCGCTGATTGGAGTCGAGGGATTGATGGCAATGCCAGCCGCGCAACCACTCTTTTTGATCTGATCGAGAATCGGAATTGGATCGGCAACCGCCTCCGCGTGAATGGTCAATATGTCCGCGCCGGCATCGATGAACTGAGCAATGTATTTTTCCGGATGAACCATCATCAGGTGCACATCCAATGGCAGTTCCGTGATTCTGCGCAATGCGTCGACGATCGTCAGACCATACGTGAAATTAGGAACGAACACGCCGTCCATCACATCCAAATGCAACGCCGCCACACCGGCATCCTCGAGCCGTTCAATCTCGTCACTCAAATGCGCGAAATCACAAAGTAACAACGACGGCAAAATCGTCGGACTGAGTTCTCGCAGGGTTTGAATAATTTCTGACTTGGACATAAGGGCTTCTAGAACCGATCGATGATCGAAAAACGCAGGTGTAAGTTCCGAGTCTCGTGTTAATCCCGCGAACTCCGACTAAGTCGGCCATTGGTCGACTGCTTCCAGAGGGCAAATTCTATCCGATGATGTGTTTGGTACCAGAAGATGGTTAGTAAAATTCGCGTAAGTCGTTACCGGCACTATGTTTACGGAGAAAAATCAGGGCTTTTCTGGAAAAAACGGTTGTCTGGAATACCCAACTTGGATAGGTGGTAGACGTGGCGCCAGGGTAACACCAACGGTCCACCCATTCGGTGAGCGGTTTGTGACGATCAGGGAGTGTGAACCGGTTTTGATGAGCAAACTTATAGCTGTCGCAAAGATTGGCTGTTTCCGATCATCATGACCCCAAAAAGGAAACTACGTTTCCTCTGAGAGTTTCGGACCTTCCACTAAGTTGCTCGTTGCTATGAATAATACTCCCCGCTGGCTTTGGGTGATCCTCATTTCGTCAATTCAGCTAATGCTGCTATTGATCGCGGTGGTGATTCTATTCACTTGGATGGGCGACCTCACCAATACCATGCTCGGTCAGCAATGCTGTTTAGACAATCACATGCTGAGTCAGCGAGTCATCGATTCGATTGAGACGGAGAATATTCGCGATATCCGTTCCGCAGACGCGATGGACGAAGGCAAATTGGAGTCAGTTGTTTCCAAAATCGGTTTGCCGAGCGATTGTTTCGTGAATGTATTGGATTTCGTGTCAGGGCAATCGCTCTTTCATTTCCCCCATAACGAAGATATTCCCGCCGACTCGTTTGTTGATCTGCCAATCTACTCCCTGACGGATCGATCCAATATAGGCACGCTACGAGAAAGCATTTCGAAGCAAACCGACCAACGTCATGTCAGTGGCAGCGTCGTTTGGAACGGCAGTCAAGTCTTGGTCAGTGCGCGCTACCTGCCGCAACTGAATGCCATTATTTTGATTGGCCAGCAACCATCGTTGGCTAACAGTGGACTGGCCGGAATGATGAAACAATACAAAGCCTCGGCCTTTGCGATTACTCTGTTAATCGGTCTGATCGGAATCTGCTTGACTTTCATCATTGTCAGACGCATCGGCCAGACGATCACGAATTTGAGCGACGGATTGGAAGAGGTCGTAACGGGCAGCGCTCGGGAATTGGTCCGCACCAAGAATGCCGTTATCTTTGGCTTGGCCAAATTAGCCGAATCCCGCGACAACGACACCGGGGAACATCTCGATCGGATTCGGATTTACGTGACGATTCTGGCAAAAGAACTAGCGCTAACTCATCCTGATTTTGACGAAGAATTCGTTCGAAACCTTTCATTGGCGTCTTCTCTGCACGATATTGGCAAAGTCGGGATCCCGGATTCCATCTTGCTGAAGCCGGGCCGACTGACTCCGGAGGAACGTGGAATCATGGAAATTCATACTTTGATCGGTGGTGAATGTCTGGATGCCATTCACGCCCGCCTGGGGGAGAACGAATTCATGAATGTCGCGCGCCAGATCGCCTATTATCATCATGAACGCTGGGATGGCACAGGATATCCCCACTCACTGAAGGAAACTGAAATCCCGCTGGTAGCCAGAATTGTAGCGGTCGCAGATGTCTACGATGCGTTGACCTCCAAACGCCCTTACAAGAAAGCCATGACCCATCTGGAAAGCAAGGAAATCATCGTGTCCGGTTCGGGAAAGCATTTTGACCCACAAATCGTCGACGCTTTCTTGAAACATGAAGATGAATTCGAGGAAGTTTCTGTACATCAGCAAACGATTTCCGATGAAGCCGCGACGAGCAATTTCCAACGGCTTTGTGAAGCGGCCAAGTCTTAGCTTGCAAACTCTCCCCAACCAGATACAAAGGAGTGAAAGTTTGTTTCATTTCAAGGCTGTTAGGGAGAATTGGTTGATGAAGATTCTGGTTGAGAGATACGCATTTCGGCGAAGTGTTTTTGCCTTGATGACAGTCTGTCTGTTGTTACAAGCCGCCGTCGCCGATGACTGGCCACATTGGCGCGGACCCAATTGGAATGACCGTTCTGGAGAAACCGGTTTGTTAACCGAATGGCCGAAGGATGGTCCGAAACAGCTGTGGGTCAATTCGGCCTCGGGATTGGGATATGCTGGATTTGCCGTCGTCGGCGAGCAGTTATTCACGATGGGTCTGGAAGACAATGCGGAATTCGCGTTGTGCCTCAATGCCACCACTGGAACCGAAATCTGGCGTCAGCCGGTCGGTACCAAGTTTGAAAATGATTGGGGGGATGGACCGCGAAGCACACCGTCTGTCGATGGCGATTACGTATACGTAATGACTGCCAACGGCACTCTGGCGTGTTTGAAGAAGAACGATGGTCAGGAAGTTTGGAAAGTTCAAATGCAGGACTTTGGTGGCCAGGTTCCAGACTGGGGGTACGCCGAGTCGCCGTTGGTGGATGAGGACCGTGTCGTATGTACACCGGGCGGACCGACAGGCACGATGGTGGCCTTGAACAAACTGACCGGAGAAAAAATTTGGCAGTCACCCGCGTTTTCCAAAGCAAAGGACGGTGTGCCCGGCGAACCCGCCAAAGCCCATTACTCGTCCATGATCCCGATCCAATGGAACGACCAACGGCAATATGTACAGTTAACGGTGTTGGCCGCGATTGGCGTTTCGCCAGAGGACGGCCATGAATTGTGGCGCTCGGATTGGGCCGGGCGAACAGCCGTGATTCCGTCACCGATTTTTGACGACGGCCAGGTTTACGTGACCAGCGGTTACAACATTGGTTCAAAATTGATTCAATTGGCCGACGATAATTCGGCGTCCGAGAAATGGTTCAGCATGGCCATGCAGAATAAACATGGAGGCGTAATTCTCGTGGACAAATATTTTTATGGTTCCAGTGAAAAGGCCTTTGTTTGCCAAGATCGAGAAACGGGAAAAATGGTGTGGGCCCAACGAAAAATCGGTCAAGGAGCGACAAGCTTTGCCGATGGCATGTTTTATCACGTCCAGGAATCAGACGGTAAGGTCATGCTGTTTTCTGCCGATAAAAAAAGTGCAAGCATCAAAGGATCCTTCACCCTTGCTCCTCAAACCGAGCGACGAGCCAAAGCCGGGCGAATTTGGGTTCATCCCGTGATCGCCAACGGCAAACTGTATTTGCGGGATCAAGAGATGGTCTATTGCTACGAAATCAAGGCCCAGTAATTCGGTTCAGGCGGCCCGCACCAAAACAAAAAAGCCCATCACAATTCGAAATTGTGATGGGCGTGTTTGTTCTACGGATCCGGCCGACCGCTATCGAGTCAACTCGAGCTTGTACTCTTTTTGATCGGGGACAACGGTGATCAGTAACGGGGACTCCGACAAACTCTCATAGATCTTTGGTAGGGGTCTGTCTTTGAGTGTTGACATGAATTTCAGCGCCAGCATTTGAGCAGCTTCGGATTGACCATAGGCTTCATCCGGCATGGGGCCTTCCAAAACAATCACGCGATGTGCACAGGCGCAAACCCCGCTTTCGGTTTTTCCGGGAAGAACCAGACTAAATTTCCCGTCGGCATCGGAAACTCCTTTCGCGACGTAGTTCCCGTCCAAACCAGGGTGTTGCGGTACAAATCGAACCTCGACATTAGCCAACGGCGTACCGTTGATCGTGACGATCCCACCGGCCGGAACAATCTCCGGAATCCCAGGACCGAAACAACCGGTTGCGAGAACTGCACCCACACAGCACAGACCAACAGACAGGGCTCGGAAAATTTGTATCATACGTGCCCCTTAGTTGTTAATTTCGACAATATTGCCGTCGGCGATCTTGGATAGGTTTTGCAAATTGGCCAGACCGCTGGTCGTGGTTTGTGACGAGAAATGCACTGAACCGTCGGCAAAAACGAAATTGGCCCCACCGGGATGCCCGCTGCCAAAGGAGCTTAGTCGCGCATCACGAAGGGCAAACGAAGGCGTTGGACCGGAGCCCAATGGCATTACGTAATTGATCGGTTCGAACGTTCCGGCAAGGCAATCTTGGGGTGCAAAGAAGTTCGCCCAGGCCCAGCCTCGAAACGTTGGCAACGCCGCCCATTCTTTGTCAAAGCTATAGCGCTCTCCCGCCAGCAACACGTTGGACGAGCCGTCCAAGATGGAAGCAAAGTTTGTTCGGCTGTTGTAATGAAATACGCCGTCAAAAGTCGCCACATTCCAAAACCAGGATCGCACTCCCGCGTTGCCGAAATAACTGTTGACTCCGAAGAAGTAAGTGTTGCCAGAGGTCGTGAAAGTAATCACGTTCGGGTCAACAAAATCGGACGGACAAATATACGAGGGCACGATTTGAGCGCCAATCGAAGTTGGACCAAGACAATTCGCATACTCGCGCTGGGTGAAATCAATCTTGTCGTTGATGTTTGTTTGTTCCATAAATGGCAAGACCCAAGCCAGCCACGAACCGAAGCGATCACCCATCGGCGGCGGAGTAATGCCGCGGGGCGCCAAGCTACTGTTGTAGGTGGAGGTAAAAATCGCGCCGCTCGCGCTGCCAATCGGGAGGTTCAAGCCCGGCGGGAAGCGACCATTTGTCGATTCAAAATTGTGACAGGCCAAGCCAATTTGTTTCAAGTTGTTGGCACACTGCGTGCGCCGCGCGGCTTCGCGAACTTGTTGTACCGCGGGCAATAACATGCCAATCAAGATGCCAATGATCGCAATCACGACCAGCAACTCGACCAACGTGAAACCGGCCCTTTGCGGATTTCTGGAACTAAACATGGTTACCTCAGGGAGAAAAATAGGAAAGAAAAAGTCGGCAAAAAATATCGCTGGGCTGACCCGATTCGGCAAATCTGAGCCTCAATCGAAATGGCTCGGAAGCTGGCCGTACAGCCGTACATTGTACTTGGTGGGGCGAATCAAAACCGTTTGGTGGCGATCAAATGATTGCAATTTGTTTCCAGATATGCAAGGGCTTGCACGACATTTTGCCGTTAATAATCCTTCATATCGCCGACTTTGGCGAGGACCAGCGTTCGGGCTCGATAATTTTCGTCGCTGGCTTGTCGTCGCCGATTTCATCAGCCAAAATCCAGCAGTCTCAGCGCGATTGGAATTTTTCGTTTTTCCTTCGAACCACCCTCTGGATTGTCATGCCTACCGATATCGAAATCGCTCGCCAAATCAAACTTCACCCGATTTCAAACATCGCCCAACAAATTGGCATACCCGCTGAGCAATTGGTGCCCTACGGCCACTTTAAAGCCAAACTGCCACTCTCGCTAATCGATCTTGCGGCGGCCGCAAATAGTAACTTGATTTTGGTTTCGGCCATTTCACCGACCCCGGCAGGTGAAGGCAAAACAACGATGTCCATCGGTTTGGCTCAAGGATTGAATCGCATCGGCAAACAAACGACCGTAGTTTTGCGCGAACCATCGCTCGGCCCCGTCTTCGGCATCAAGGGAGGCGCCGCGGGAGGCGGTTATTCGCAAGTCCTGCCGATGGAAGATATCAATCTCCACTTTACTGGCGATTTTTCTGCGATCGAAAAAGCACACAATCTGCTCTCGGCCATCATTGATAACAACCTGCAATGCAATAAGCGCTCGTTGAATATTGACCCGCGCACCGTCGCCTGGAAGCGGGTGTTTGATATGAACGATCGCGCCCTCCGACAACTCGTAATTGGATTGGGTGGAAAAGGCAATGGTGTCCCACGCGAATCGGGTTTCGATATCACGGCGGCTTCCGAGATCATGGCGATTTTATGTCTGTCCAATGATCTGATGGATTTGAAGCAGCGGCTGGGAAATATTTTCGTGGGTTTTACTTTCGATCAAAAACCAATTTTCGCACGAGACTTGAAAGTCAACGGAGCCATGGCGGCGTTGTTAAAAGATGCAATTCAGCCGAATCTGGTGCAAACGATGGAGGGAACTCCGGCCATCATTCATGGCGGCCCGTTTGCCAACATCGCGCAGGGTACGAATTCAGTCATCGCGACACGGATGGGGTTGTCCCTGTCTGATTATGTGGTCACCGAAGCTGGATTTGGGTCCGATTTAGGTGCCGAGAAATTCTTTGATATCAAATGTGCCGGCGCCGGTCTGTCACCCAAAATGATGGTGTTGGTCACCACAGTGCGGGCTCTCAAGTACCACGGGGGTGTGAGTCTTGATGCGCTGACCAAATCCAATCCGGATGCCGTCCGACGCGGTTTTGTAAATTTGGAAAAGCATCTGGAAAACACGGCGCATTTCAATATTGAATGTGTGGTTGCCATCAACCCATTCGCCAGCGATACAGCCGAGGAAATCGACGTGATTAAGTCAGGTTGTCGAGCACTCGGATTCGAGTCGGTCGTCGCGGACGTATGGGGGCGAGGAGGCGCAGGTGCCGAGGAGTTGGCAACGGTTGTCGCCGAAAAAATCGCACATACGACCAGAAAATTCCATCCGCTGTATGATTGGAATTTGCCCGTCAAGGCCAAGATCGCCGCGATTTGTCAAAAAATTTATGGCGCGAGTTCGGTCGAATATTCCTCAAAGGCAAAATTGAATTTAAAGCAAATTGAGAAATTGGGTTTGACGAAGTTGCCGATCTGCATGGCGAAAACGCAAAAATCACTCTCGGATAATCCCGACTTGATTGGACGTCCCACTGGTTTTGAAATCACCGTCCGCGAGATTGAAATCGCGGCGGGGGCCGGCTTTTTGGTCCCGATCACCGGCGATATGATGCGCATGCCCGGACTGCCAACCACGCCTTCCTCGGAGAATATTGACATCGATGAACACGGTAATATCACGGGGCTGTTTTAATGGCACTTCCTAAAAACGTCCTGGGCTCCGAATTGCAGCCCTGTTGCCTGAATCCGGTCACAGGTTTTTATCGCGATGGCTATTGCCGAACTGGCCTTAGCGACGAAGGTGTTCATATCGTATGCGTGCTGGTGACCAAAGAGTTTTTGCAATTCAGCCAAGCAGCCGGCAACGATTTGAGCACGCCGATTCCGGACTATGAATTTCCCGGCTTGCAGCCCGGCGATCGCTGGTGCCTGTGCGTCTCGCGCTGGCAAGAAGCACTCCAAGCCGGAGTCGCGCCGCAAGTTGTGCTGGAAGCGACCCACATGTCAACGATCGAATTCGTCGAACTGGATGACCTCAAACGATTCGCTGTAAAAGAGTGACGTCGATTTATTTTTCGTCCAGCACTTCCACTGGTTTGAATTTCTTGCCTTCCAGCAGCGACAGACTCGCGCCACCACCGGTGCTGATATGCGTCACTGAGTTTTCAAAACCGAGTTGAGCGATTGCGGCAGCACTGTCCCCGCCGCCGATGATGCTGATCGCATCGCTATCGGCAATCGCCTGAGCCACCGTTTTAGTGCCTTCATCAAAAGGCGGCATCTCGAACACACCCATCGGGCCATTCCAAACAACCGTCTGGGAGTGGCCAATAATCTCGGCAAATTTCTGCGATGTTTTCGGACCAATATCCAGTCCCTGATATCCGTCCGGGATTTTTCCATTTTCGACCACGAGCTTGCGACAATCGGCGCTAAAACTATCGCCGCAATGCGTGTCGACCGGGAGTATCAATTTCGAGCCGGCCTTGGCAATCAACTCTTTCGCCAATTCAACTTTGTCGCGTTCGACCAGGCTGTTTCCGACCTGGCCCCCTTGTGCCAATGAGAAGGTATAGGCCATCGCGCCGCCGATTAAGATGTGATCGCAAATGCCGATCAAATTCTGAATGACTTTGATTTTGTCAGAAACTTTCGCGCCACCCAGGATCGCCACAAAGGGACGTTCGGGATTGGCAATCACATCGCTGAGATATTTGATTTCTTTTTCGACCAACGAACCGACAACTTTCGGCTGACTTCCCATGGCCAAGGGCACCCCATACATGGAGGCATGTTCGCGATGGCAGGTACCAAACGCATTGTTGCAATAGATGTCGGCGAGTTTGGCAAGTTGTTCCGAGAACTCTTTGTCGCCCGCTTCTTCGCGAGCATCAAACCGCAGATTCTCCAATACCACGACCTCGCCATCCTGCAGCGCAGCCACTTTGCGTTGGGCATCGGGTCCAATCGTATCGGTCGCAAAGGCCACGGGTTGACCCAGCATTTCACTCAGCCGAACGGCTGTCGGTCGCAAACTGAATTCTGCCTTCGGTGTGCCATCGGGCCGGCCCAAGTGGCTGATCAATATCAATCGTCCACCCCGCTCGATCACCGATTGAATGCTGGGGCGGGCCATTTCAATGCGCAATTCGTCGGTAATTTCTAGATTTTCGTCCAGCGGCACATTGAAATCGACTCGCATCAAGACTCTTTTGCTTCGAACGTCGACATCATTGATCGTGAGCTTGGCCATGTTTTTTCAACTGGGTTTTCGTTACTGGAAAGGTTGCGACAGGATTCCAATTTAACGGGCTTGCTGGGGCGTTAACAGGGGCTTTAAGAACGCTCGGACGAATCGTTTGGCACCGCTCGTCACAAAACGCGGGGGTTTTGCTATGCTGTTGGCGGTCCCCAAATTCGGTGGCCACCATACCAATTTCAGGAGTGCGTCCCAATTACGACTTTTGTTTCCCCCCAGGAATTTTGGCGGCTATCTCAGTCCTTGCCGGTTCTCGATGTTCGATCACCCGGCGAGTTTCGACAGGGGCATCTCGAGCGCGCCATGAATCTGCCGCTCTTCACCGACGAACAACGGGCTGAAATCGGGACCGCCTATAAAAAATCTGGTCGCCAGCTCGCAGTTATTAAGGGGTTGAATTTTATTGGTGCTCGTTTGTCCGATTTGATCGAGCAGGCAATCGGGTTGGCAAACGCCAACGAAATTCTGGTGCATTGCTGGCGCGGCGGGATGCGCAGTCAATCGTTGGCGCAAATTTTGCATCTGGCAGAACTGCGCCCTCATGTTCTGGATGGCGGTTACAAGTCGTTTCGAAAATATGCCCGTAGTTTTTTTGAGCTGCCATATCAGCTGCACGTGGTTAGTGGACTGACCGGTGCCGGCAAGACGAAAGTTTTGCAGCTGTTGGAACAAGCGGGCGAGCAAGTGATCGATCTCGAGCGGTTGGCCAATCATCGCGGTTCAGCCTTTGGCGGGATCGGTCAGGGTCCTCAACCGACGACCGAACAATTTGAAAATGACTTGTTTGTGGTATTGGATCGAATTGACCTGTCTCGGCCCGTCTGGATCGAGGACGAAGGCAATCGGATTGGTTCGGTAGTCGTGCCGTCGGCGCTGTATGAGCGATTACGGAATTCCCCCGCCGTGTGTATCGAATGCAGCCCCCAACAACGGTTGGAGAATCTGCTGGCGGATTATGGAGGATTGCCTGCCGAGCAATTGATCCACGCGATTGGAAAAATCAGCAAACGGTTGGATGGACCATTGGCAAAACAAGCCGTCGCGGCCATCGAGGCGAATGATATTGCCGCTGCGATTGAAATTTCTTTGGCTTACTATGACAAGACCTATCGCGCCGCAATGGTCAAGATGCCCCGACAAACCACCGTGCCCGTCGATGTTGAATCGTTGACCGACGAACAGGTTGTGGCCAAGCTGAGCGGGATCGCCCAAGGTTGATAGCTGCCTCTGGAGTCCTTTGTCAGCGGCCGAGATGCTTGGCCGCTTGTTGATTCATGATTGCTAATAACAATTGGGGCTATCCCTGTTTCCTGATTCAGTTTTTTCCAAAGATGCGCCAGATGAATTATTTCCCCAAAAAAAATGCCTGGATATTAATCGCTGCGGGGCTCATTCCGGTAGACAATAGCCCCACCGCCTGCGCACAGACCACCGTCGAACTGGCAGGATCGAAATTCAAAAATGTGACTGCATTGACAGAAATGCCGGCTGATCAAATGGGTAAAGTCATGAATATCATGTCTGCTTCATTGGGTGTTGACTGCCAATTCTGTCATGACAAGACGGATTTTTCGAAGGAAAACGTGGCGCACAAAAGCGTCGGCCGGCAAATGATCGAGATGACACTTGAATTGAATAAACGGAGTTTTCGGGGGCGCTCCGAGGTAACGTGTTACACCTGCCACCGCGGTCAGCCGGTTCCGTTGGCGCTCGTGCCATTTGAACCAATCTCGATAGCGCAGGACGCTGACCAACCCACGACGATACCGTCAGTCGACGAAATCATTTTGAAATTCATCGACGCGCTGGGCGGCCAAGCGAAACTGAATTCGATTGAGACCCGACACACTATCGCGCGCCGTATCGAACCCGATGGAAGTTCCGAAGCGGAAGAACTTTGGCAAACCGTCGGCGGAATTCACAACGTGGTTACAATTTATGGCAATGTTTCAATCCGGGAGGCGTTCGACGGCCAGGCCGCTTCGAAAACAGTAAACGCCGACCCGATTCCATTAAAAGCTGATGAAGCACTACAAATCGAACGGGAGGCTCAACTGGCGTTCGGACAGAATTTCAAATTGGCTTTCGCAAATTTGACCTATCAACGCACCGAACAAATCGCCGGTCGCCGCGTGTTGGTTCTGTCAGCGGTCAATTCGATCAAAGCAAAAGAGCGATTCTATTTTGATGAATCGTCAGGTTTTTTGGTTCGCCGAACAACGTCGGTTCCCACCGTACTTGGCGATTTTGTGTACCAGGTAGACTATCAACAATACCAGTCCTTTGATGGTGTACAAGTTCCGACGAAGTTGCATTTCATCGTGCCCAACATTACCTGGACTCGCGAGATCATTTCCGTATCCCACAACCAGCCTCAACCGTCGACCCCGAATCAATCGGATCGCCGTTGAGGGCTTGGTCTCTTATTAATCGCCGCTCAGATTTGGTTGTAACTACAACCGAACTTAACGTTTTCAGCCTTTGGACTGGTTTTTGCTAAGTACTCTCAGTACGCAAAACACTGACAGGAACAGCACCGAGGCGACTGAAACACTCATGAAGATAATACCGGCAGTGGTCATCGAATTATTCCTTATCTAATGCCGCGTAACGACCTTGCCGATCCCAACGTTGACCAGCAAAAAACACCATGACCCATAATAAAAGGATACATCCTACAACGATACCAAACCCGGTCGCCTGCAATGGATCTTGGAGCTTTTCTACTATTTTGAACTGCCCCGAGACGGCATTTTTTGACAACAACATCGACGACAAAATCCAGATCAAGAAAACCGGTGAAATGTACTTGATGACAAGTTGAACGAACCCGGGAACAACGATGTCTGCCCCATCGTCGAGCTCGGCCTTACCGCGTTTAATACCCAGCACCCAACCGTAAATCAGGCATTGAATCAAAGCCAAAACCACAATGAACAACTCGCCGGACCAAAAGTCGATCGAATCAAGTCCCGCCAAACCGGCGGAGTAATAAAGGACAAACCCGGTTCCAGCGACAGTCAGTAGGAACATGATTGCCGTGGATCCGAACCGTTTGACACCCAGTCCTTCCTCAAAAAATGCCATTACCGGCTGTAACATTGATAGACTGGATGTGATCGCCGCCAAGAACAACATGAAGAACCAAAGAAAGCCAAAAAATTGCCCTCCGGGCATTTCCGCAAACACATTGGGCAGCGCATTGAAGCCAAGTGAGAACGACGAAGCCGTGTACGTCGTCAGTGTGGCAGCTCCCAGAAACACAAAAGCCGCTGGAATAGTAATCATTCCCCCAAGGCAAACCTCGAAAAATTCGTTGATGCTTGTGGCCGTCAGGCCGCTCAGGGCGATGTCTTCCTTGGGTTTGACATAGCTCGCATAGTTAATGATCACACCAAACCCAACGGAAAGCGTGAAAAATATCTGCCCCGCCGCAGCCAGCCAAGTCGCTGGATCCCATAACTTTGAATAGTCCGGATTCCACATAAATCCCAAACCGTTTGCGACTGTTTGTTCAGGAATATCGGGATGCGGCGTTAATGTAACAACGCGGATCAATACGCAGATAGCACAGACCGCCATCAACGGCATGGCTAAATTACAAAACGCCTCGATGCCTTTGCTCAGTCCCCGATAGACCAGCGCAAAGTTTAGCAAAAACACGATGGCCACAAAGATCAATATCTGCGGTACTCCATTGGCAAACGAGAACACTGCGCCATCTGCGGCCTGACCTGTAAAACTTACGAAAAAGTCTTTGTACACTTCCGTATTTCGACCTTGCATCAGGTCGCCCGTCAGATAATTCCAAGCATAGCCCAAACACCAGGCTTCAATAACGATATAATAAAAGTAAACCGTCAATGGAATCAATAACGCAAACGCACCGAGGTATTTCGATAAAGGATTGCGCCACAAAACAGAAAAGATCCCGGGCGCGGAATTGAATCCTCGCCGCCCCCCGTACCGACCCATCGACCACTCGGCCCAACACAGCGGAATCCCCACCAGTAGCAAGGCTACGAAATACGGGATCATGAATGCGCCGCCGCCGTTTTCGGCAGCCTTGCCGGGAAAGCGGAGGAAATTGCCTAGCCCCACCGCAGATCCCGCGACCGCCATGATCACGCCCAAACGCGAGCCCCATTGCATGGAGTCACTAGATTTCTTAGCCACGTGCCACTCTCCTTGTTCGATCGACCGATTTTTAGGCAGACTATTAAGTTGGAGACTGCCAGCATTAGGTTGACAGCTGTTTTTGGAAAAGCAAAGTTTAACCTCTGACCGAGCCGATGTCGCCCCTGAATTTATCGAAAAATAGGAAATCCGAAATCTTTGGTCCACCGGTTTTGTTGATCAGGTTGGACTTTTGCCAGGGCTACTCTTTTACAAAAGGAATTTTGGCAATCACGGTATCGCCTTTTCCGTGGTTGTCCGCAATGCTTTGAATTGTCCACAAGTCCAAACCATTGTCCCCGTCGACGACACTGCCGCTATAGTCTCCCCAAGACTCGCCGTCGGTCGCCCCCTGCCCTTCACCCAGACTGGCGATATTGCGCATTTTTCCTGGCGGGTCGCTCGCGCGACGAAAAACAAAACGAGGGCTGATGAACAGGTCCGGGCCAGTCTCCTGAAATCCGACCAACACGTCCTCGAGCTGATTGACGGCGATCGTCGTTTGAATGTAGCTGTTGGTTTCATCGCTGATCAAACCGGTTTGAACAATTGTGCCATCCAGTTTGAGTTGGTGCCATTGCACCGCTGATCGACCGCGGCAATTGACGGCCTGCGAAAACCAGATATGGCCATTTTGCAGAATCAAGTTTTTGGGATTGCGGTCCCCCGAAGCAGTCTTTTGTTCGGTGTTTTTTTGTGGAGACGGAGGAGGATAGCCGACAAACTCCAATCCGTGCGGGGTTGATCCGACGTTCTCGCTGACTGGTGTTCCGTTTTCGTCGGCGGAGATTCGAACCATGTTGATCTCACGATTGGTAATTGACAAAAAATACAAATCATCAATCGGGTCTTGCGTCATGATTGGCAAACCCAGATTGCCGGAAAAATGATAGACGGTCGCCGGCCCACCTGTTTTTGCTTCGGCCGTCTTGAGCACAAATGACTGTTCGGGGCCACCGGGAAATGAATAGCCAATCCACTGCTTACTGTAGCCGATCGCTCCGCCATCGCGGGCATTGGGCGCTGGGACGGGATACGTGTTCCAGGCACCGGTTGGATCATTCGTTTCGGAAATCGAAATATTAACGGGTTTCTGTTTCGCTTGATCCCAGGGATTCCAAAGATCAAAACCGAACACGGCGTTGTGCGCATCAAAGAAAAGTTTTGGATCGATGCCGCCGTTGAAACAGTCTTGGCTGACCCCCTGCTGGAAGTGGCCCCCTTTGTCGTAAATCACCAAACCACTATTCGTTCCGTGCAACACGAATCCGCCCCCCACCGCGATCTGCGGATCGACCTGTCGATCTCCATCTTGCGAACCATCGAACACCAGATTGCCGGCAACAATTCGAGGATTACCGCCTTGTTTGCGTTCCGGACATTGGCCGTTGTTGTTAAAAGTTTCCTTGCGAATCGGCTGGACGACCTCTTCGCGAACGGGAGCTTGCGCGGCTGCCGAAACGGCTGGACCGGAAACCAGGATGGCTACCAGGATCATCGACTTGAACGAGAAAATGCCAGTGCGAAGCAACATGAGACCAGGACCTGAAAAAAGGACAATCAAATAAACTGGATGAAAGCACCGGGATCACGGCCAAGCGTGCGATCGCTGACGTTAACAAACTGCATGTTAGTTCAACTCGAAATCCCCTGCACCGGGTGGCAGACACCAATTCCGATAAACGAGTGAGTTGTACCACAGCCAGATACGCAACCGCGTAGGCTGCACCTAAACTGGGATGTCAGCTAACCACGGTTTTGTAATATGATTGAGCCAACTCCCGGATCCCAATCGGAATCAATACATGACTCAGCTGCCACACAACTACCGTTACACGAAAATCATCGTCACTCTTGGGCCAGCGACGGAGTCGGTTGAAAAGCTCTCGCAAATGATTTCGGCGGGTGTGGATATTATCCGTTTGAACATGGCTCATGCGTCGGAACAATGGGTCCGCGAATCGATCGCTCGTATTCGACAGGTTTCGGTGGAAGTCGGCCGACCGGTCGCCATCATGATGGATATCAAGGGCCCCGAGATTCGTACCGGCGATTTGGCCACTCCTGTCGAATTAAGAATGGGCGACCGTATTCGGTTGGTGGTCAGTGGCACGGTGCCGCAGCGCGATGGCGAACTCAATATTTCCGTGAATTATCCGCAACTGCCGCGAGACATTGTCCTCGGCGGGACTGTCCTGGTCGACAGCGGAATGATTCGTTTGAAGGCCCTGGAAAAAGATCAACTGAGTGTCTTGTGCGAGGTACTAACGCCCGGGAAGTTGAGCTCCCGTCGGCACATTAATCTACCGGGCGTCGAAGTCGACCTGCCCGCGTTGACGGAGAAGGATGTCAAGGACCTGCGAGTCGGTATCGATGCGGGAATCGATTTCGTCGCGCTCTCGTTTGTGCGACGAGCCGCCGATGTGCATGAGTTAAAGGGTCTGCTGACGGGACTCGGATCGAAAGCCCGGATCATCGCCAAGATCGAAGAACAATCCGGCGTGAAAAACATGCGGGAAATTATCCGCGCGTCCGATGGAATTATGGTTGCCCGCGGCGACTTGGGAATCGAAATTGATTACCATCGTTTGCCCATTGTCCAAAAAGAATTGGTGGATGGCTGTTTAGCGGAAGCCAAGCCCGTCATTATCGCGACACAGTTGTTGGAGTCGATGATTACGTCTCCGATGCCGACACGGGCTGAAATTTCGGATGTCTCCAATGCCATTCGCGAACAAGCCGATGCAGTTATGTTGTCGGGCGAAACGACCACGGGAGCCTATCCGCTGGAGTCGATCGAAGTCCTGAAAAACATCATCAATAGTATCCAGCCGACATTGGACGGCGCGATCAACTCACGGATTGTGTTGGAGGAACCCAAGACCAAGATGCTTCGTTCGGCAGCGGTTTTGGCACAGGAATTGGGCTCTTCGGGCATCGTTGTCTTCACTCGGAGCGGATTCTTGGCCCAGATGTTGGGCGCGTTGCGAGCACGAAACGTGCCGATTTATGCCTTTACCGACGTGGAGACGACGTTTCGACAATTGGTTTTGCCTTGGGGCGTGGAACCATTTCTCCTGGAATTTTCCGACGACCCCGAGCAGACGATTTTAGATGCGTTGGCTTGCTTAAAACAAAAAAAATGGTGCCAGTCCGGAACGTGGCTCGTGGTGGTGACTCACGTGGTGGCCAATCATAAAGTCATTGAGACGATGCAACTGCGGCAAATTTCCTAGCGAATCAGGGGCAACATCCATTGTCCGCAATCCGCTGCCCTCCAATTCGAAGTTAACCGCTGTGGATTTGTCGGCTGTTGTGGCTGGCCGCACAGACTAAATTACGCCATCGCATGTCTGTTGTTTGGCCTCGGCCGACTCTTTCCTATTCCCCGGTTTCATCGTCTAATACCGGTGAGATGTTTTCGATTTCCTGTTCCCTGGCGCCGTTTCGAGAATCCCATGAATTGCCGACGAATTGTTTCCGATTTGATTTTTGGCTTGGTCGTAACCTCGGTTGGGCTGTTTGGATGCGGGACGTCCAACTCGATCGCTCAACATGATTTCAAAAACAACTCGATGAGAAAAATTCGAATCGAACCCGGTCCTCAAGCCGCACGAATCGGTTCCGCTGTAAAATGGCAACCCGACCTTGAGGCCGCGCTGGCCGAATCAAAATCGACCGGCAAACCGATTTTCTGGTACGTTCCGACATTGCGTGGGAGTTTTATGGATCGAACGGATTCGATTGATCGGTACATGCTGGCAGGACCATTCTCTTGGCCGGATATTGTCACCGTTTTGAACGAAAATTTTGTGCCAGTCAAAGCGACTCCCAAACAAAAACAACAAGAAAAATTCGAGCTGCAACCCTACGTTTTTATTGAACCCGGGTTCGTGATTCTTGATTCCCAGGGGGAATTGGTTCGCAAAGTTGATCGTTTGACGACATTGCATCCGCAGTGGTTTCGCGCACTGCTAACCGGTTTTGTTGATCAACCCAGCCCGTTGGCCGACAAATCTTCGGAATTGACTCAGCTCTGGAAGCAGTTTTCCGCCGGCGATTATGCCAACATGAAATTTTCGCTCGCTGAGAATTCGTCGTCACGAACCGAAGAGTTGTTGTTGGCCGGCATGGTGGATTTTCGCTTGGGAAAACATGCAGCAGCGAAAGCCAAATGGCAAACTGCCTCGACCACCGAACCCGATTCATCGTTGGCCTGGAAAGCGGCTGCCGAAGCTGAAGGATTCGGTCCGTTCGTGCGCGGTTTCGAAGTTCATGGTGATCTACCAGCGGGCGCACTTTCGGCGGGTCGGGATTCCGCCGGCAGTGCCTCGCCCGCCGGAGTCTATGATGCGCCCGCTCTGTGGCAACGAAGCGTCGAATTCCTGTTGGGTATGCAAAATGAAACCGGCGCCTGGACGGATTGCGATTACGATTTCGGCGGCACGGACAGTCTGCCTAATGTGCATGTGGCGGTCACATCGATCGCCGGCATGGCACTACTGGAGTATCAATCGCAACTGCCTGCCGATTCCCCGTTGGCTGAGCAAGTTGGGTCCGCGATCACCCGCGCTGCAGATTTCGTGGCCAATGATGGCAACTTAAATTTGTCGGATCGGGATGAATTGTTATGGGCCTACGCCTATCGGATTCGGTTTCTCTCGCGCATGACCCAACGCGATCCGAAGTATCTGGCCAGTTTGCAGGGGGCGGTCAAGTTATTGGCAGCCTTGCAAAATGAAGCGGGTGGGTGGTTTCATGAATACGAAAATCCTTTCGTTACCGCCTCCGCGTTGCTGGCTTTCTTTGAGGCGGCAACGGTTGGCGCGCCGACCAGTACGGAGTCGATTGAAAAAGGCTTGCAGTCTCTGCGACATGATCGTTTCGACAACGGCGCATTTCCCTATTCCAGCGTGCCTCGAGGGCGTGATTTGCCTGCCGGAACCGATGGTCACGTCGCGCAGTCGGCTGGACGAATGCCATTGTGCGAGTTGGCTTTGTGGACAGGCAAGAAATCGGATGACCAGGCACTAGCCAATGCCGTCCAGCAATCGCTCGATCTAAATATCCATTTGATGCGAGCCTTGAAATACGATGACCACACCTCCAACATGGCGTATGGCGGATTTTTCTTTTGGTACGATTTGCAGAGCCGCAGTGAAGCGATTTCAAAAATAATTGATAAAAACCTCAAGGCGAAATTTTACCAAGCTCAACGCGAGTTGGTTTTATCCTTGCCGGAAATCGACGGTTGTTTTGTCGACTCACACGAGTTGGGTCGAGTTTACGGGACAGCGATGGCGTTACTGAGTTTGACTGAGTAACGATTATCGAGCCCATTTTTTTAGTTCATCGTGCAACGTGGGCGCATCGTCGTCCGCCGAGGTTTGCTGCCCAAAGTATTGCCGCTCCAGTCGATCGATGGACGCCTTCAGTTCCACTTTCTTCGAGTCGGATAACCCATTGTTGGAGTAGATTTCCTGCAGTAAAGAAATGGCGGCGAATGGCGTAACTTCGCCGTTAAGTTCGCGGCGGGCGGATTTGGGTCGGCCGGTGGCGTACTTCAGTAGCCACAACAGGAGGCCGAGAAATACCGCGAAGACCGCGATTCCAGCAGCGATCAAGCCCGTCAGTTTCGCATAATTGGTTTTGACGTATTCAGCTTCCAAAGCGATTGTCGGTTCGACGGTGGCGAGATCTGCATCGACATATCGTTGGTAGACGACTTCCTTCAGTTCTACCGTGGGCCGTGGAAACTCGAATTGTTTCGGCTTACTGGTCAAATCCTTTTTAGCTGCCAGCGAAACAACCCAATTCCGCTCCGACAATACAATCGGCTGGTTTTCATCGGGATCGAATTGGGTCACTGCGACCGCAATCTCTTCGGTCGAACTGACTTCGAATTCGGTGGGCTCAACCACCAGAAATTTCGCTAGATCGGGCACCAATCCCTGGGCTTGGGCCTTAACTTCCAAAATCAGTTTGCCATCGTTCGATTGTCGTTCGTCCAGAATTTGGGTGACCGAAAGATTTCGATAGGGTCTGGTTTCCTGCTGATCATCATGGGCATCGATGGGAATCGTCGCCGATTCCACCGGCAAAATCGCGTAGCCTGAAGTGTCCAGAAAATCGAGATCCAATTTGACCGGCGGTAATTTATCGACCTCTGGCCCTTTCGTTTTCAACAATAGATAGGCGTAAGGAGTGATCCGCCAACCCGCTTCCGACGCGGGAATCGATTTCACTTCCGGTTTTTGAAACGTCACCGAAAGGACTTCGAATTGTTCTTGATACAGTGCCCGCACCGATTCGTCAAATTTGTCCCGGTAATCCTCCGTTGGTCGTCCGTAGTTGTACGAAAAGAACATGTTGCCATTCTGGTTTTGCAGATAGCGTCCGAAACCACCCGATTCGCGTTCAATTTCCTTGGTATGTTTCAGTTGCACGAGCACACCGAAGGGCTGACCATTGCCGACGCGATCCGAGCCATCGACTAAGGTTTCGAGTTTGATTTCGGTAACCAAGTCCTTGTAATAATCATGCACGCTCTTGGCTTCAGCGGCCTGTTCGTTGTCGCCAACAATTTCGAATCCGAGGTCGAGATACTTGAACTTCAATTCCGGTTTAACGCTGCTGAGGCGGTTAAACAACAGGTTCGCAAAACGATCGGCGTGCCATTGTTGTTTGGCGGGTGGGATTTTTTCCAGCAGTTCCCGAATCAATGCCGGCTGTTTGGGATCGGCTTGCTGTTTTTCCGTGATTAATGCCAAATCGCTGGCACCGAGGCTGGCATAAAACCATTGTTCGAATGGTTCTGTACTGAATTTATCTTCAGTCAATTCGTCCAAACCATCGATGTATTTTTGCGCGGCACTTTGGAAGAGTGCCAACGCTTGGATGCGTCGCGCCGAAAATTCGGAACTGTTCTCGAGTTCGGCGCGGTAATTGTTTTCGTCATGCATTAAAGCGGCTTGGGTAGCGATCAATTTCCATTCATCGGGATTGCGCTGGAGAGCGTCCGCGATAATTTTGACCGCCGACTCGTAGCCTTCGATCACTTCGGCTTCGATTTCCTGTTTCTTGCGTTTGGTTTTGTTGTCTTTTTGTACATTTGCATCGCGCCACATCGTGGCCAGGTTGGCCCGCATTTGATTCGTGATGCTGGCCACGGCTTTGGGTTTCATCTGCTCGAGCGAGCCAAACACGGTTTCAATCGCTTTGATTTGATAGACTTCGGCGCTGCTATGGCAAGTCGTAAAGGCTTTGGCGAGGAGTTCTTCGTCCAGTTCGTCGGCCGACAAAACCTTGAGCCGCTGCAACATCTCGGCCAATTCCCTCAGATTGCGTTCCTGTTTGGATCTGGTCAATGGGATACTTTCAGCCCGACTCTCAAACCCATACATGAACATATAGGAGTTCGTGCGGCTTTGGTTGGAATTCATATCATGGTTTCGAGTCCAGACTTCAATAAATTCCCGAATCAGTTTTTTGGACTGGTCTGGATACGTCTTTGCCAATCGTTCGATAAAGGGCAATGCCAAATCCTGTTCGTTGACTTTCAAATAGAGTTGCGCCTGGATCGTGTCAAATTGCGGCTTCAAAGAATCATCTACAATCGCCAGCCACTGATCACAGGGCTTTAGATCCAATAGTTTTTTCGTTGGAATGGGCTGCAAATATCCATTTTGGTTGTTGTACCCACTCGAATATCCATTTTGGTCATCGTAATAGAAGATGTTGCCAAACACATCGCGGCGCATCGAGGGACTGAGCTGCGTGGAAGTGTCGTCCGCGTAGGAGATTTGCGCTTCTCGGAGCCAGGATTGGGCCAGCAAATTCAGTGGCTGCCGCCAATTGTTGGCCTGTTCGATGGAAACTTTAAGCAAAGCATTGACCGCTTCATTTTGCAGCTTCAGGCGCGCGAGTCGGGAGTCGGGTGAGCTCCCACTGCCCTGCAAAGCCTTGGCAGTGTCCGCACCGATGGCGCCAAGTACTTCCATGCCAGCGGCTGGTTGCGCGACAAAACTTTCTTCGAGCCAACGCTGTCCAAATTCGGCACTGACTTTGTCGGACAGTTGGACCGCACGGGCCAGTGCCTCCTGGCGTTGTTTAAGGTCCACGCCATCGGCGGCGAGAATCGCTTGCGTGACGTGCCACGCCTGTTCGAGATCCGCTGGTTTTTTATCTTTGGCATGGAGTGCCAGATAGTGTCGCGACAAGAGATTCAAAGCTTCATGATCGTTCTCTTGTTTGGCCGTTGCCAAATCCGGCAAAAACTCACCCGCTGGAATTGGCAAGTCGGATTGAAAGAGAATTTTGGCCATTTGCCGCCGATCAAAGACTGGATGCTCTTTCGCCAACTCGGCCGAGATGCGTTGGACTAGATCCGTCGGGTTGTTGCCCTGTAAGATCGATTTGACGAACGCGGCGCCGAACAGCACTAATTCAGGATCCTTGATTTTGCCTGGCGCGATGGCGGCGAGTTGGAATAGATCTTCGAAAGCCATATGCTGTGACTGCAGCTGACGTTGGTCCAACTGCGAGCCTTGCGAATTTTGCAATTCTGAGTCCCCGGATCCTGTCGCGGATTGCAGGAACTGATTGTAGAGCAATTTGGCATTGGCTTCGGGCAGCAATTTCAGAAACGCAGATAACTCGCTCCATTGCCCCAATGTGAAATCGCGTTGCAACTTTTTAGTCGCAATCTCGAAACGGTTGTCGCTATAAAGAAAGGCCTCAATCGGTGCTGGTGGTAAATCTGCGTTGGGATCTTTCGCTGAATCGACGACAGGACTGGACCAGGTTTCCAGAATGTGGGATGGCAGGCGGTTGAATTTCAGTTCCGAAAGCTTGGTTAACCGCGCTTCCATTTGCGTTTTGCGTTCGGCATCCGAGGGCGATTCACCAGGACTGGCCGACGCCGTCGGGGAACTTGAATCGGCGTTGACGACCATACCGTTTTGTACCAGGCGCGCCCGCATCTCCGGCGACATACTTTGTAAGGCACCCCCGGGCAAGACGACGGTCCGAGTGGGTGATTGCATTCTAACCCCGCGGACCGCCGTTTGTGCCTGCGCAGTGCTGTCTATTCGCGCAACGGAAACTAACATCAAAACCAAAAAAAACAAGAACAAGCGTGATTGCATAAAAGCACCGGAAAGGTGAGTTGGTTCGAATCGCATGACCACAGCAAATATCATCGATTGTAATTAACACAACGGAAAACATGGACAAAAAAAAGTAGGCCAGACAAATTGTCCGACCTACAGGCGTCTCTAAAACTAGCTGCCACCATCATCGGGCGGTGGGCCAGCACCCGCGCCACGCGCGTCTTCGGATTTTTTCTTGCCAGGTTTTTGTGAAGGGCGACCGCTCTTCGTACCACAACCCTGTCATTGGCTGGGCAATGGCAAGCCTTGCAGCTCGCCGAGGTCCAGCCGCGCGAGTTTCACCGCAGATTCTAAGTCCTTCTTGCGGGTCTCAATCAAAACTTCATCGTTCATTTCAACGGCTTGTTCTGCCAGCAACCGGTACAGTTGTTGCGAGGCGGTAATCTCCGGCTCCCATTGATCGCGAGGCAAGCCTTCAAGTCTCATCAGCCAAGTAATGTAATACTGCGAATTGGCCAATGCCGCGCGGGATTCTGCCAATAGTTCCGGTGAGGCCGTCTTGTCGGACGCCAATTCGTTAACCAGGATTTTTAAATCTTCGTTGGCATCCGGCAGCTGTTTGTTTTCCAGTTGGCATTTGGCGCGTTCCAGTCGTACGCGACGTTGGACGGCAATTTCATCGTCGGGGAGCAGCTCAAGTGCTTTCTCAAACAACGGTTGGGCCGCCGCCCAATCTTGTTTGGCAACCAAGGCATCGGCATCGGCCAATAGTTGTGCGGCATGATCGCGCTGCATGTTGTGTTGGCCTGGTCCGAGATGGTAGGCCAAGGCCCCCAATGGAATCAGTATCCAGATTACGAGAATCAATATTCGCATCGGCATCTCCTTGTGTGATGACTACCTAATGTCGAGTCGTGGAATCAATAGTCTACCTGATTTGCCAAAGTTCGAACAACCATTCTTTTAGATTGCAGCGTTTGCTGTCCAATTCATCTCGCGGACAATCAAGCTGATTTTGTGGCAGAATTCGGCAAAAGTACCTTTCTGAGGCCCGGTCGCCAGAATGTACCCCCGTAATACAACATGATTGGCAATAAACCTAACACGGTCGCGCCGATGGCAATGGCCAACAACGCGTATTCGCGCAAGCCCAAGTCTTGCCACCGACGTTCGCCGATATCCTGGGTTATTTTTGCGATTACAGCTGATGAAATGTGTTGAGCGTTGCCATTTTGAAATTCGCCGCCCAAACGTGCGGCAACCTGACGCAATGTCGAAACATCCTGACGCGAGTTCTTGCCGGCAATGAATTTTCCGGTTACTGCATCACCCACGCCAATTACTAACATGTCGCTAATTGAAATGGGCAATCTCGGCATCCCGGCTGCAGGCACAGTATCTCCATCGGTAATCACCAACAACACGGTACTTTTGGGTTGCCAGGGGGTCGCAATCTCGGCAGCTTTCGCGATTCCTTTGAACAATTGAGTCTCTTTCCCTTGAAAGGCATAATGCATTGGCAAATCGCTAAGCGTGTTTCGGACTACCTCCAGATCTTTCGTGTCGATCACGAATGGGATGGCTTCGTTATAAAACGCGATGACTGAGAGTTTGTATTGGCGAATCGGCACTCGATCAAAAAAGGACTCCAGGACGACCCGCGCCCGCTGCATGCGACTTTGGTCCCCCTCCGGACCAGCATCCACCAATCGCATGCTCGGCGAAACATCCAATAGCAAGATCACGTGTCGTTGCTGGGCGGATTCGATTTGCTCGGAGTTGTGGGTTTTGGGTGGAATCAACAACAAGGTCGACAGTCCCCAGGCCAGCAATCCGACCGCGACCACGCGAGCGACCGGCGCGATATGTGTCCAAAACAATGGCCGACCGGTCGGGCCAAACGCCAATTTCGATAACTGGCGAATTCGCAACAGATGAATCGATTCCGCGCCCACGGACAGGATCACCAAGGCTGCGGTCACAAATTCCGCAAGGAATTCCACTACCATGGTGTGTACCTCAGTCCGAACGAACAGAGGACCAGCATTCCCAGTAGCCCCAATCCGATGGCTGCATAAGGCTGAAAATGATCGAGTTGTTCTGCAATCGATTGTTCGACGCGCGCTTTGGCCATGGAATCGATCCGCTGAAATACTCCGACCAAGGAATCTTCGTCACCCGGATTAAAAACCTCACCACCGGTAATGCTGGTAATCGTAACGATTTCAGGGGGCACCTCGTAGTCGGCGATATGAATCGCATAAACCGTAATGCCCTCGGCGGCGACGCGGTGCGCGATTTCGGCAGCGGCGTCTCCGGAAAGATCTGAACTCGAGCCGTCCGAAACCAAAATGATCATCCGATCCCCGTCCGATTGTTCCATCAAAATTCTTCGACAGGCCAGGAGCGCTTTGCCGATTTCCGTTCCACCGAACCAGGGAGGGACGACTTCGGGCCGCATAAACGGGGGCGAACAGCGAATCGCCGAACTGTCCGTGGTCAACGGGCACCAGTGCAATACCGAGCTGCCAAAGAACGTCAACCCGAAGGCGTCTCCCTCGCGAAAGTCCAGAAACTGATTGATCGCTTTCATCGACGCGTCATAGCGCGTCCCCTCCCCAAACGGAGCCGTCATGCTTCCCGAAATATCGACACAGAATTGAATGTTAGTGACCGAGCGTTTTTCGGTCGGCTTGCCCAAAAGCAACGGCCCCGCCAACATCCAAATCACAACAGCCAGTAACACCGGGGTAAGTGACTCGGCCAAATGAATCAGGGTTTGCGTAATACTGCCACTGCCATGCACGCTATGGTCAACTGGAATCACCACACCGCGCGAACGTCGAATCCAAATCCAGGCAATCAGCAAAATGGGGATCAAGCCGAGCCACAAGACCGCGGGATAGTTAAAAGCATTGGGTAACCATTGCACATCTTGCAGCGAAATCTGACCGAGCAGCAATTCGCCGTTGCGGAAATTCCAATGATTTACAGTGATTTGCATGGATGAATTTTTCGAGATTGCCGACGCCGCCGGAAGTCAAGTTAACGATAGGGTTCCAACAATTTGGCCACGTCGACCGGCGACGTGGCGGTACCCGTTTCAGGTCGGTGTAACCAACGGTCAATCTGATCGAGCAGTTGGCTGGCTTCGGGATGGCCGCGCAATTTTTCACGAATTTGAACGGCCGACAAATGCTCCCACCGCATTTTTTGACTCCAAAACGAAGACAGGACACGCTCGAGTTCCGCTTGTTGTTCTGTCGTAATTTCACCCGACACTGCCGCGTCGATCAATGCTTGCAGGCGATCCGCAACCGTTACTGGTTTCATTTCGCGCACCGGACGTGAGGTTTTGCCGCGTCCATAAAACAGGATCATGAGGAAACCAATTGTCCAGAGCGTGCTGCCAACGATTAGCAACGGCAAATAGAAACTGCGATATCGCGCAGGTTCGGCGACGAGCGGAGTGGGTTGCACTTGCCCCGGCGGAAGCAAACTGTGAACCACAATCGGCATGGCGGGAATCGGCTGCTGATCCGTGGCATCGATTCGCTGTAAATAATCCGCCAGATTGAACTGACCTGGATCGAGACCGCGGAATTCCAGGTCATATCGGAAATCAGTGCCATGCGAATAAGTCTTTAGAATCCGCACAATGATCGATTGATCGCGATCATTGATCGGTTTCGGTTGCAATTCGGAACCTGGCACGACAATTTGCCGGATCGTTTTCTGAAAGCCAACCGTCGCCCGAACCTCCGGAGAGGGTGTTTGAGCGTAGGTAGTTTGACCTGACCTGCTCATCAATAACATTACCACGACCACGACCAACCCGACACCGTACCCGCGTTGAACACGGACGTCGGCGCGCCGACAAGAACAGGCAACCACGAGTTGGCCAACGATGCGCGAGGTTTTGGCGATAACGCTCGATCCAGCCATTTATCGAGCTCCCTTGCCGAGGCCGCCGCGGGACTTGAAAAACCATCGTAGCCGATGCGCGTAAGGTCGATCCGTATCGATTACGAGGTGGCTGATCTGGCAGCGTTTAAGCTGTTGATGGATGGCTTCATCATCCAACCATTCTCGTTTTCCATGCGTCACAAATTCGCGGCCGGTTTCCGGCTCGCGAGCGCGAAAATAACCCGTGCCGGAAATCTCGCGTTCGCCCGGATCGCGCAACTGCAAGACGACGACTTCATGTTGCTGGGCCGCCAGTTTCAGGGCCGGGATTGCCGGCGGCTCGTGTAAGTCACTCAAGACCACGATCAATGCCCGATGGTTCAGTCGCGCACATAGATGGTTCAATCGTTTGGCCAACATGGATTGTTGATCCATTTTGTAACGCCGCAGTTGATGTAACCATTGCATGATCTGGTCCTTGGACAGACTTGGTTCGAGTCGAAACTCGTCGTTGCCGGTGGTGATCAAGCCGACGGGGCTGACTCGATCGAGACACGCGAAAGCCAAGCCTCCGGCAATCTGCAAACCCGTGGCGTATTTACTGCGCTGTTGGGAACTGACGATCATGGACGCCGAGTTGTCCATTAACAGATAGCAGGGCATTTGTTTGGGTGTTTCAAATTCTTTCACAAAAACTTTGCCCGTGCGGGCGGTGACTCGCCAGTCGATCGAGCGGACTGGATCGCCGTATTGGTATCGACGAGATTGGACATATTCGACACCGGAGCCGAGGAACGGCGATCGGTCTGTGCCGTAGTTGAAATTGTTGGCAAGCCGGCGGATAGCAATCATGAATTGACGCCAATTCAGCGGCTCGATCATGTCGAGTTGGCCGTGCATATCAAACCTGATGGAACTCTTTCAGAATGGACTGCAAAATGGAATGTCCGGTATGTCCATCAGCGAGCGCTTCGTAATTCAATCGCATTCGATGCAAAATGACATCGTCAGCCAAGGCATACAGATCATCGGGCACAACATAGTCACGTCCATGGATCAGAGCGCGGGCACGCGAGGCTTTAATCAGTGAGATCCCGGCGCGCGGACTGCAGCCCAATTCCAGCAGCGGATGTTGGCGGGTGCGATTGACAATGGCGACGATATGTTCAATGAAGGCTTCGCTGACAAAGACCTTCTGGACCGCTTGCATGGCCGCAATCAGCTCAGTCGATGAGCCAACGGGATCGTTCTCCAACAAGTCAAACTCAGTGGTCGCGACGGCTCCTTTTCCTTCGACTCGGACGCCAAGTGTCGCATTGCGGCGAAGAATTTCTTTCTCTTCATTGGCGGTCGGATAATCTAATCGATGCAACAGCATGAATCGGTCCAACTGCGCTTCTGGCAATTCAAAGGTGCCGGCCTGTTCGACCGGATTCTGAGTCGCGATCACGAGAAAGGGAGCTGGCAGTCGGAAGGTCTCACCACCGATCGTGACTTTTCGTTCTTGCATGGCTTCGAGAAGGGCGCCTTGCACTTTGGGGGCAGCACGATTGATTTCGTCAGCCAACAATAGATTTGTAAATACAGGGCCCTTGTGGACCCGAAACTCGTTGGTCTTTTGATCGAGAATCTCGGAGCCCAGAATATCCGACGGAAGCAAGTCAATCGTAAATTGAATTCGTGCGAAATCCAGATCGATCGTTTTGGAAAGGACCGAAACCAATAAGGTCTTAGCCAATCCAGGCACCCCTTGGAGCAGCAAGTGTCCACCGGTAAACAGAGCGATTAACAACCGTTCAACAACGATATCCTGACCAACGACGACGGTTCCAACCCGTTCGCGAACCGCCGCGATGAAATCGACGACTTGTTGCGTGGATTTCGGAATTGCAGCCCGTTCGGGAGAATTTACAGAATTGATCGAATCATGCATGGGAGCGTTCTAAAAAGTGAGCAGAGATTGTCATTCGGCCGCAACGAGTCCAAGGCTCCCATTCTAGTCAGAGCGGGAGCGGTTACCACCGGCCAAACCAGGGAAAACCCAAGCACCGAATTGGACAAGGCCAAAAAAAAACCACCGAGCCGAGGCTCAGTGGTTTTCCAGATTTATTCTCGGTGGCAAATAGCCGCCGCAAACCCAAAGTGAGTTTGTGGTCTAATTGTTGGGCAAACCCATTTGATCTTCTTCCAGTTCTTTCTGGATGATGATCCGTGGTGTGACCATCATCATCAGATTCGACGTGGTGTGACCAATAGCCGTGTTCTTGAACAGGCGGTTTACATACGGAATGGAACTAAGGAATGGAATCCCAAATTCCGATCGGCCTTCCGACATCCGTTTAATACCACCCATCAACACGGTACCTCCATCCGGCACACTCACGACCGTATTGATTGTCGTGAACGACAAAACTGGCAATTGAATCGTAATACCCTGAGTGACGGTTTCCAGTTCATCATCGCTGGTATCATTTCGACCGGGAATGCGGTCGAGCAAATCGTCCAAAATCGAGTTGGTACTACGTTGCGTTGTCGTCGAACCGTCAAACGTAAACGTCTCAACATCGGTGACTTGGCTGAAGAACGGCACCAAGTTCAATCGCACGAATCGTCGATCGTCGGATACGACTGCCTGCACATCCAAAGTTGTTCCGTCCGGCAAGATCGTAATGATCGGTTGATGGGCAACCGCAAAATCACCTACCACTGGAACCACCGAGGTCACGAAGGGCCTGGACGCACCGTCGGAGACGTTGGCACTTTGGCCGTTAAACATCGTGACCGTTGGAGCTTGCATGATGCTGGATCGTTGATCCCCTTTGCTGGCTTGGATCAAGAAGAAAACTTCAATGTCCGACAGGATCGCAAAACCAAAACTACCAGCCGTCGTCGGACTAAGGCCGGCAGCACCAAAAATCGGCTGGGCGGCGGTGAAGCTGCCTTGCAAAAATTTGAGATCCAAATCGGTCGTCGGTGTAAAAGTTTGTCCATCGGCTTGACCGCGACCGACGACCCGGCTTCCTCCACCCGGACGATCGCCGGCTGCTTGGGCCGCAGTGAGACCACTGTTGTCGTTGATGTTGAAGTCAAAATCGATACCGATCTTTTCGAAGAACTCATCGTTCAGTGTCAAGAATCGAACTTCGATAACAATTTGCACGTCGTTCAACTCGCGCAACTTTTTCAACAGATCTTGAATTTGATCTTGAATTTCCTGTGTTTGGGAGACAATCAAGCTCAAATTTGCCGGGAAAGCCTGGATGGTTCCGACGCCTCCGTTTTCCAGCCACGATTCATTCTGAATGGTGTTAGAAATTAACTGAATCAAAGGCGTAAAGTCCTGCAGGGTAACACCACCGAAGTGTTCGCCACCGACCTTGGCATAGGTCGGTGTTCCCGTTTGGGGACCATTGCCACCATATCCGTTTCCGAAATTCATTCCATTGAATGGATTGCCGGGAGCATTGATTTGCTGTGAAAGTGCCAATTGCGAGGTCGTACCGCTTTGTACGGTACCGTTATCCATGGCGTTGAACGAACCGCGGTTCACGCCGGGTGTCATTCCTGGTTGCGAGAAATTCATTCGCAACGGATCAGGATTCTGGTTCATCGGCATGACCAAATCCCCAATGTAGTACGTCTCGACCTTGAGATTGGCGCTGTTGGCGTCTTTGCTGGTAACTTTGATCACTTCGCTTTCGACAACAAACACCAAACCGGCTTGACTCAGGATAATTTCCAAGGCGCTGTTCAGCGAAATGGGGGAGAGGATTGGGACGTTCACCAACAGGTCTTTTTTGATTCCTTCAGCCGTTAGCGCATAATCATCGAACACGATATTCACGTTGGCCTGGCGAGCCAACTGTTCAACCGCTTCGGCCAACGTGCCTCGGTATTCGCCTTGAACCTGTTCATTTTTCAGCAGGTTGTAAATTCGTGCTTCCGATTCGGAGCTGTATCGACTGGCCTCCAGTGCTTTGTCACGTCGCGCACGATTTTTGGCATAATCTTCCAAGTCACCAAATTGCAATGGTGTTCTCTCATCCATGGCGATCGAAGCTTCGTCGGAATTTCGGAGCGCGATAAGGAATCCATCTTGCTTCATCGCTTTAATGGCCATCGCGTCTTCGACGCTCGATTGGATGCGATGTTTTTCCCGTAGCAATACGACCAACTCACCGTCAGGCGCCAAATCACTGGCTTGGCTGACAATCACGCCGGCCTCAGCAAAACGTTTTTCGTCGATCAACTTGTTATAGTCATTGACCAATTTCTGCAATTGGGTTTCGACATCCTGTCGATGTTGACGACGGCGCTCGACATCGTCGAGCGCTTGGGCGTTAGCTTCGTCGTTCATGATATCGGGCAGGTTTTGCTCGATGTATTTTTGCATTTCGCTGATGTCGCGATCGATGATCGCCAACAATGGACGCTGGCTTTCAGGATCGAGGTTGGACTGGGCGATTCGGCCCCGCACCATCGTCATTTTTTCCAACGCTTCGCGCGGTTTGGATTCCAGCAGACCCTCAGCCGCGGCTCGTTCTTTGAACAAGTCGGATTGGAGTTTGCTGAAGGCCGTACGTTGATCAATCTTGATCTGGTTGATGTCGATGTCGGTTTCCTGCGAAGCCAGCGTGGCTTTCAGGATGTTGTCAGCATCATTACCGGGAACCAGGCGCTCGATTTGATCTTTCACAGCTTTCCGCGCTGCGCCATCCATACTTTCGCGGTTTTCCCAGGCTTTTTGAAAGTAGGCGACCGCCGCGGCCTGATCATTTAGCGTCAGGGCTTTGAGTCCGGCGTTGTAAAACTCCAGGCCACTATTGGGCAAACGATTAAAATCGGCTGCCGCTTTGTCGGCCGTGGCAGACTTTGCCGCGTCCGAGACCGCGCCGACTTGAACATTTTTGGTCGTGTCTTTGTTCGGATCGTAATTCGCCTGAATAACATTGCCGGGTTCAGGTTTTGTTTTTGTATCGGAAGATGTCGAGTTCTCGAAACTTGTTGGTACCACAGCTGGATCGAACTTTTGTCGATTGAGCGCATTTTGGATTTTTAGTTCCAGTTGCCATGGGCGCGTCTCATTCGTACTGAATTGTGATTCGGGTACGTTCAGCTGTTTGGCATGTTGGACCAAAGTCTGGGCTTCGTTCCAGCGTTCCTGATCCATCGCCAATTGTGCTTGCGACAACAGTTTCAGTGTTTCAGATTTTGGACTGGGTTGTGTTTTTGCGGAGGCGAGCAGGGCCAGAAGTTTTTCTGGACTGCCGACGGCAGGTGTAAATTCGACAGGAAACATTTGGGCTTGTTTGATCAACATTTCCGCAGTTTCGAGATCGCGATACTGGATCAAAGCCTCGGCTTGGATCAGCAGGAATGAAGCGGCGCCCGTGTTGTAGGCTGGATCTTTAGCTTGCACCATGTTGGCCAATTGACCCTGCCGTTGGATCATGGATGACACCGTTTCGGGTGTATCGCCAACTGCCGAGAAATCAACTTGGAGTTGTTTCGCGGTATTCAACATCATCGTCGCCGTATCGACATCGCCTTGGGCGAGAGCTTGACGGGCTTTCAGCAACGCCTGTTGGGCTGCTGCGACCGAGTTGCCGAGCGGAGTTTCCGCCGAGGGCAAGTTGCCATTGGCAGATTGGAGTTGCCGAGCAGGGCCAAAGTCCGACTCAAATGAGTTGGTGGCTGGCCGTGCGGTTTTATCCAAAGATTGACCTAATACTGCTGTTGGCGATTGATTCACCCCCAGAGACAAAACGATGGCCGAAGCCAGAAAACCCTGTAGTCGGAGGGAGATGATCACGCAACTCTCCTTGTATTGTGACGCCATATTTGACCTTGCCTTGGAAAGGGCTGCCCGCAGGGTTGCAAGGTATTCTCGCTTACGATCCCCGGAATCCGTTCCTGGAATTCTCCATTAACTGTTTGCCCCGAAAGGTGAAAACGAGATCGATGGAGTCCACGGACAGCGCACGAATTTTTCGTGGGGCTTAGATAACCGGAGAAATAGGGGCGGTCAAGTGCAGTTTGTGGAATTCGCAAAGAAATTTTGGAATGCTATCAAAATTCCCGATGGGGGCGTTAGAAGGGGGAGAGTAGGAGGCGAGCAACGCGAGAAATTGCGGAATGTGGATAAAAAAAGCCAAGCCCTTCCTGAGAAGAGCTTGGACTCGTTACGTTTTGGTTGACCAATTACAAAAAGATCGGGAGCAGAATTTCCGGCTAACTTCCGCCTCGTCCGCCTGGGGATTCGCCACCCCCGGCACCGCGGCGATTATCTTCCTGTTCCTTTTCACGTTTTCTCTGTCGTTCTGCCTTTTCACCCCCGACTTCCATCGAGTCATCGTCGCGCAACAAGGCTTGGACAAATTTCGTTCGATCATCCAGGTCATTGGCGATTTGGAAAGTTCCGTCGGCTTTCATGATCAGCAATTCACCGGGCAGATTAAACCGCATCTTTTCCGAAGGAGGTAATGGCAATTCATCTCCACCCAGCATGTCGACGACAACGGAATCGGTCAATATCGGAGCTTGTTTATAAACGTGAACACCCGAAGTAACTGAATTCACCACGTGGATATTGGCGCTAAAATCCAATGCCTCGGCCCGGAAAGTTGCCTTCTTGGCCGGTAATACTGCATTGTATTTTTTGTTCAGAACCGTGGCTACAACTTCCGCCATGGGTTCGCCTTCGGCTAACTCAAAAGTGCCAAATTTCTTTTTTGTCGCCGGAACAACCTTGCCGGCGATGGCAGATGACATTTCTGATTTAACAGCGACTTCGACCGGTTGGCTCCAAATAGTTGGACGGGCAAAACGCAGTTCATCGTGGCCGCTAGGCACTTGCACCTCTTCCGATACTTCCCCCTCGGCCGTTTTGCGAAACTCGGTCACGAAATAGGTGACTTTTTTGGGATCCTTGGGGTCCGCAACTTGACGCGCGAGATCCAAGCGTTTACGCACCAACGGATCACGCATTTGGGAAGTGATGGCGACGTGTTTGTATTGTGCGTCGGCGTCCCCGGCGTCTTGGCCCGCGCCTGGTCCGCCGAGCGGGGCTCCACCTTCACCTTCGCTCCCACCTCGTCCGCCGCGACCACCGAGGCCGCCAACACCGCCACCAATTTGGCCCATTCCTCCACCGTCGTCCAGGTCGCGATTTCCGCCAGCTTGGCCTGGGCCGCTGCGCCCGGGACTTCCCGCGCGCAGCGCGACTGCATCTTCGCCGGTAGCTTCGTTATTTGGATCGGCCAACCACAGGCGAACGCGGTATTGATAGGTCGTACCTGGCTTGGCCTGTAAATCAAAAAATCGCAGAAGTTTATAATCTTGCAGGGCTTTTTTGGTTGCTAATGCCGTCTTGTATTTGATTACGTTAGAGCCGGAGCGAACGATGTCAGTTCGCGTCGGGCTGCCGGACGCCGGACCGCCCATATCTCTCAAGCCCGGAAGGTTTTGGTCGTCTTGAGCGGGCTGTCCGTCGGCAGTGGCCGGATCGCTAAACATTGTGTCCGCATCACTGACTTCTTTCCCTTTTGCGATTTTTGGCAGCGGATCAAATTTTCGATTTTCGATTTTCGGGTGCGTCACCATAGGTCGGTAATCGACTTGGACAATTGGAGGAATTGGGCCTGTCAAAATATTATCCCAAGCGTCCTCGCTGATAATCTCGGGCGCGGATGGGAAGGAAGCCTGTGGCATCCGGGTCATTTTGTTCGGATAGAACGACGGTTGCTTGACCGCGACATTCTCGGAAATGTCTTGCCATTCCGGTTCTTTCCCTTCAATGACTTCGGCTCGTTGAACTTCGACATAGAGGTATTTGGGTTTATCCCGGACTGGATAGAAACCAATCCCCGACGCAAAACTGGATTCATAATCCGTCCATTGGTTCTTAATATTTACCAATCCCGTTATGGACACAATGTTCATGATGAATGCCTGCTCGCTCGTATTCGAAAAATTGACATGCGAAGGACGCAGACCTGGAGTTGTTTGTTGGTGCAGCGCTAATACTGAGCTACCGGCATCGATGACTGGTCCTTGAGACTCCTTTTTTTTCTTTTCATCGGCGTCTTCTCGTCCACCCCGACGATCTCCAGGAGAATCTCCCAAGTCACCCAAGTCACGCATCCCACGCGAGTCATTATCAATGGACGGGACACTGGCTTTTGCTAAATCAAGATCCTCAAACGGATCAACGACCGTGGCCTTGGGACTAAACAACACAGGCGCGACCATTTGAAATGCCATTAGTTCCTGCGGTTCAAGTAGTGCCGGGTCAGAACGCAATCCTAAAGTTAAAGCTTTGACCGACCAGAAACCAAAGGGGTACTTCGCGGCATCGACTTTGGCGCTTCCTTCGGTGATTTTTGCGACAATCTTGTCATCGGCTTTGCGCACGTCGATTTCACTAATCTTTTCCCAATTGATTTCGCTGACAATGTACTGGTCAGCCTGGCGCGCCAGTTCTGTCAATTGGGTCGGAGTTTTTTTGTCAAACACGGGAGAGCTGAACCCGAGCCAGAAAAATAAACCCAATAACAGCAGTGCCACCGCCAGCACGAGTTTCTCGGAATGATAAAGAAAAAACCTACTAAGGCCTTGTTTACTGAAGTCTGGTTTTTTCATGACTGGCTTCCTGAAAATGTTCTTCGAAGAAACGAAAGTTGGTTAAATAGTTGGTTCAGCGATCGCGGTACGACGAATCAAAAACTGCAAATCAAAAAACGGGAAATAAAATCATCCCATAAAAATCTCTCAACGCTTACTCTCTGCCAGGATCAACCAATTGCGGACTAGGTCGCCGGGAGAACGAGTTCGAATCGCCGCATCATTGGGAGCAACTGCATCCGAACCTTCGCCGACTGCTTTCCGCAAAAGAGCTTCCCGGACGGGGTTGTATATTTTAACGATTCCATAGAATTCAACATCGATATCGTAGCTCGTACGAATATGGACCGGCGTGGCTGCCAACGCGTCGCCGCCACCTAATCCGCCACCTAATGCTCCACCTTCTCCCGCCGCTCCTCCGGTTCCACCGAGGTCGGCTCCCGCATTTCCGAGGGCACCACCTCGACCTCCGATGCCGCCACGTCCTTCGCGCTCGTCGCCACCCGCTCCAGCGCCGCCACGGCCACCCACGCTCAGACCACTTCCGCCACTGTTGCTCGCTCCATGTCCACCGCCATTGAGCACGATTCCCTTGCCGGGAACATATCGATTCAATCGCACTTGGTTAATCTCAAAGGCAAACGGTGAATTCGCGCAAGCCGTCATGAATTCGGGAATTTTACGTTCGTCCATTCGCAGGGCGATACGAACCGGCACTCGCTTGGCAACAATCAACTCCAGGTATTCGGTGGGAATTTCGGTCGCGGTTAAAACAGCGCGCACGATTTCCGCCGCAATTGGTTTGAAATCGACCGTCACGTACCGGCCATGGTAGGGACTGTAGCTGGCCAAGATGTCGAAGAGGGTATCTCCGGTGGCCGACGCGCCGGCATCCGCGGCAGTCGGCATAGCATTTAGGTCAACCACGGTTTCGTCCGAAACTGGCGTGCCGCCTCCGCTGGCCAATCGCAGATCCAGTGGCGTGAGTGTTCCTTCCTGCGTGCGCGCTTCACGGCCAAAAGCGACATGGTAGATTTTTTTGATGGCCGCCAAATCGTTTGATTTCACATCGCCATTGATTTGGCGGATGATGGTAAACATCGCTTCCAACAGCCAAAGATCCTGTTGCAACATGTAGATCTGCAAAGGAGTCGGGGCTGAATCGGCAACAAAATGGTCATCTTTTTGACTGAATTCAGTCAATTTGCTGCGCCACAAGGCTTGATTTATGTCGTCCCAGACCACAGCGAAACGTCCCAGATCATCGGACGTACTAGCCGTTGTTCCGGCAGCTCCAGTACCACCCAATTCTCCCAGTTCTCCACCTGGTGGGCCTAAAGTCCTTCCGCCACCGGGCCTTCCTCCTCCGGCCGTTTGGCCACTGGGAACGGCTCCCGCAGTCGCGAATTCGGGGTCGTAATTCCATTTCGCGCGTAGAATTTCTTTGCAAATTTTGTCCATTTGTTTGGGAATTGCGATCTTATAGAGTTCTCGGTATCGTTCCAAACCATGGCCTTTATCGTATTTTTCAGGGAAAGTCTCGGGTGGATCGAATTGAGAAAATGCCGATACGAATTCGGCGTTGCCGATAATTTCGGTCGGCCATTTCAGAATCGCTTGCTGGGCTTGATGACGAAGAGTCCAGGCTTTTACGATTTCATCGAGTGATTTTGTCAATTCGGATTTCATTCCGACTTGAGTGCTCGAATTCGCATGTGCCAATACGCCTTCTTCAGCAGTTACTTTGAGAATGGCCTCACCGGAATTAATGCTCTGTGTAATTTTCGCCTGAGATTCGGCGGTCTGTTTGCCAATTGAAATTGTGATTAGAAACCACGTTGCAATCATGGCCACCGAAAGCAGTCCGGAACCCAACCAAAAACGGTTCTTTTTGATCCAGCCGATGAGAGGTAAAATTTTATCCACTTGTTCTGCTCCTCATCATTCGGCGAACAATCGTCGAACGATGGCATTAAGGTGTTTTTAAGTAAATGTCGCTGCTATTGCCGTTTTACGATTCGTCAGTCCGATAAATCCCGGTGGACTTAACCAATACGAATCTGAACTGATTTCACTCCGTTTCACTTCCCTCGGTCGCTCCCTGAAGGGCCGCTGCCGCAGCTGCGGCGTCAGCGGCAATTTTTTCTGCATCCAACCGCGCTTGCCGTGCATCCAGTCGTTCTTGTGGCGAACGAGGAATCCAGGCCATTTGAACTACGAAGTTAAAGACATGTACGTCCTGGGAATTTTTTTCTGCATCCCCGGTACTGGCCGTATTTCCCCGATCATTTCCTTCTCCCTCGCCACCCGCCGCTCCAAAGTCCAACCTTCCGCCGAGACCCGGAGCGCCCGAAGCCGCCGGACCCGTGTTGGTTGGATCAAACTCAATTTTTAGAAGTTCGCGCTGCGATGCTTTAGTAATCGTGGGTTTGAAAATCCCGATATCGGCGAAACTAAAGAGTTCTTCCGAACCATTAGGCATCGGCAACTTGACATCCTGTTTCGCAATCAGCTTCTGGATGAACTCTTTCAAAACGAAGGTCTTATCGGACATCAGTGCCATGACTTGAGCATCACTGTTATGGAAATGATGCGCGCGTATCTCGATTACCCAGCCCGACTTGCCTTCAAAAATGCTGGCTCCCGTCGGTGCCTCACCTTCCGCCGTCGCCTCCGCAGCGACATCAGTTTGAATCGCTTCGGAACTCTTTCGCAACATTTCCTTCAAAATAGGTTCGTCTACCAAGATCATGTTTTTAAAGATGGGATCGATCTGTTTATCCCATACACTCAAGTCTTGGTAATAAACCGACTCCACATGATCGATGTACAACTCTTTTCGGTCTTTAAAACCAACTTTGGCCGGGTCGACCGCGATTTGTCCGTCCGCCAGTTCCGCCTCAATTCGTTCGTCCTTGGGCAACGCTTGCCACAAAGCTGAATAGATATCGAGCCAGGTCGCTTTGCTCTCGGAAGCGGAGCTTAATTCCTTGCCGATCAGATTAAAGTTGGCCAGCTTTAGTTTCAGATCGGCGTCGGTCGCGACAAAACCACCGCTCTTGGTTGATTCTGTTTTGACGTTTTGAATGGCGTCTTTCCAGGTTGAATTGCCGGCATCGGTGTAGTTTTCGTTGACTTTCCACCAACCGTCGGCAATAAAATACAATCCCACAACCATGCCCAACATTAGCGCGCCGACCGAAGCCAGCACCCAGGGTTTTTTTGCTCGCACAACGCGTTCGATGACAATTTCCTGAGGCAGCAAATTCGTATTGATTTTGGCTTTTTTCAGACCCTGAATGCACAAACCATAGCAAGGCGCATAGGACAACAGGTTGTTGGTAAATGTCGGTTGCTTGATCACTTCATTGCCTTCGAGTTTCTTGAACTCGGAAGATTTGGCGATGTCGATTTCTAATTGAGTATTCAAAAACTGGCGCAACCCGGGCAGTTTTGCCGCATTCCCCAGTAGCACAATCTCGGATATTTTCGCGGTTTTTTCCATACTTTGGAAAAACGTCAACGATCGCTGGACCTCATTCACCAGATCGTTAAACACCGGCCGCATCGCTTTAAAGACCGCTTTGGGGTTTTCCGACTGGCGGGCATTGCGCTTAAGATGTTCGGCCTTGGTTTGAGTCAGCTTCAATTCTCGGGACAATTGCCGGGTAAAGTGGTTGCCGCCGATCGGAATATTGCGCAACCAGAGCTTCATCCCATTGGTCACAACCAAATCCGTGGTATCCGTTCCAATGGCCATCACGACAATTGATGCCGGCGGATTTTCGGAATCATAATCTTCGGCATTGGGCAGCTCGCCCAACATGTCATGACAGACAACATTGAAGACGGAAAGCGGTGATAACTGCACAATGTCGATTTCGACGTCGACATCATCAAATGGCCGCAGGGCTCGGAAAACCGCATCTCGTTTCATCGCGAACAATCCGACTTCGGCGTCGATCGCTCGGCCATCAACCACGGTCCCTCCAAGTTGTTGCCAGTCCCAAATCACGTCTTCAATGGGGAACGGGATTTGTTGTTTGACTTCGTATTTGACGATATCCGGCAACGTACTGACTTCGACTGGTGGTGGTTTGAAAAATCGTGACAAACCAGCTTGGCCCGAAACGCAAATCGCCACTTTGTCACCAATCACGCTGTTTCGCGACAAAAACTGTGTCAAAGCTTCTTGGATCAATTCCTCGGGGTCGGCTTCCGGCTGGCTAAGAATCTTTGGATACTCGATAAAATCAAATTTATCTGCGACGATGGTCACGCCGTCGGCGCCCAATGTGCACCGCAATGCCTTCAGTGCACACTGACCAATATCAATTCCCCAAACGGCGTTTGCTTTTGCCATCTTGTCTGCCTTGCCTGTATTTAAACCTTAATTGCGGAATTCGCTACTTACCAATCTACCGAGAAATACTACCGTTTGTCAAATATTCTCCGATTATTCCTGTCCTTTGGCCGCCGCGACTCGGGGTTATGAAAGTCCCGCACACCTGATCGGCCCTGCAACCCTTACAACCCGTCTGATAACGGTCCGGTAGTCCTATTGACGCAACCGACTTCCGCCCAGTTCCTTAAGTCCAGATTTAAATGAAAAACTACAATTGTTGTTCGGTACTCATTCCCGGTCATTCGCTCGACGATTTCCCGACTCATCATCTCGGCAATGATGCAGAGAGTCTGTTGGCGTCGTGGAGCGCGGTTTGGCACCCCGCGCTAATTGCATCCAGTGGCAAGGCACCGAGATGGTTGCGCGCGGGAATCGACGAAATTGAATCCGAGCAACAACTCGTAATCGTTCCACGGGTTGCTTGCCATGCGTTGAACGAGAAATTTATGCAGAGCGCAAACCGCCATGCTGCGGTCGTGATTCGCCATGGTGAACACGAGTCGGATACCCGTTCGGTCCTCATTGAACGTGCAATCACAAGCAATGCTGCGGCTCAGGCTGCCAACCAAAAAATTGATTCGCAGCTGGCCAATGACTTTCTGGCTCTGGGATTTGCTTATCTCCAAGTGCAAATCATGACACGCCAATTGCGCTATTCCAGCAACCTCAACGAGCCGGCATTTAACGATCATCTCGTCACGGCAGCGATCGCGGCCGCGGCTGGTCAGCCGGATTCCGCCCGCCGTGAATTGACGGTTTGCTTCGATCTATTGTCGAACGAAAAAAATAACTACTATCCCGTGCAACCCAAACTGCTCGATTTGGTATTAGTTGCCGAGACGACCTTGGGAAAATCGCTGACGCAACAACTAGATGTCAGTCACGCTTTCAATCTACTATTGACCGGTAATTTGGCGACACGACTTGCCGATACAAATGCACCCGCCATCGTGCGGATTCGCGAACTGTTGGACCGGAAACAAGTCGCGATTGTCGGAGGTCTGCAAGCGGAACTACCGGATCCTTTGTTGTCGACGGAAACCACGATCCGCCAACTTGCCCAGGGCCGTCAAGCAATTACGAAAACTTTCGGCACTCAGCCGTCGGTGTTCTTTCGTCGTCGTTTCGGACTTTCGCCGTCACTGCCGGGTTTGCTTGAACAATTTGATTTCGCCGGTGCGATTCATGCCACCTTGGATGACGGGAAAGTTCCGATCGGTTCGAGCTCGAATATCCGCTGGACCGGGATTGATACACAATCAATTTCTGCATTGGGCTATGCACCCCACAGCGCCACGGATTCAGGCGCGTTGTTGCGATTGGGACTGAGTATCGGTGAACAAATCGATTCGGCCCATGTCGCAACCATGGTGTTTGCCCATTGGCCAGGTCGAGTTTGTGAGTCGTTTCAGGACTTGTTGCGCTGCAACGCCTATGGCTCGCTGTTCGGACGGTTTATTCATTTCGAAGACTATTTTGAGACCGTATACGACCCTGGCTTTGGCGACACATTTAACGCAGACGACTATCGTTCGCCCTATCTCCAACAGGCGATCACCAGTCAACAATTGAATCCTTTGTCCAGGATTGCCGATTATTGGAGCGTCCATTATCAATTGAGCAGTTGTCGCGCTTTGCTGGTACAGTCGGCCTGCCTATCGCGCCAGTTGGCGAAGAGCGGTTCATCAAGTCCGACCGATTCGACTCCCTGGTCGTCATGGATCGCCGAAATCGAGACCCTGGAGACTCGACTCGACCAGCAGACTGACGCCACGGATCCCGCGGGACTGCAGAATTTAATGCCGGAAATAGCCGCCCTCAGGCAACAGGTCAAAACCGGTTGGCCGACAGCAAGTTCAGCTCCTGAATCGACTCGCCGTTGTGTTGTCAACACGTCCAATGCCAAGCGACGCCTTCGATTCACAACCCCGGCCTCGAGTTCACTGACGCGCAAAGACATCGCGCCAAGCTTCATGGCGGATTCAGGCCAACAACAGACCGATTGGATCGTCGAAGTAGCAGGTAACGGGTTTGTCGAGTTTTCGATACAACCGACGGGAACTCGGGACGTCTTGCGTGCCGAGCCCGCGGTGTTGATCGACAACCTTCTCCGCAACGAGTATTTCGAATTGCAAGTCGATCAAGTAACCGGAGGCATCCGTAGCGTTCAATTGCATGGCGGTCGACAGAACCTGATTAGCCAACAACTGGCGGTACGAATTTCCAATCGCCGGAGCACCGACGAACGGCTGTCGACGGCGCGTTACACCACCATGGTGGTCGATGGAATTTCTACCAGCAACAGTTCGCGACTGGCCGGTTCGATTACCACTCATGGCCGATTGGTTGATGGCCAGATAGCGGTGGCCAATTTTCAGCAATCGGTGAGTCTGTCGCGGGGTGTTCCGATAGCGGATTTGGATATCGAAATAGAATTGATTGGCCCCTGGCGGTCGGATTTCAATCACTATGTCTGCAATCGCTTGGCTTGGAAAGAAGAATCAGCACAAGTCATCGCCAACGATCAGGAGGCTCGTCAATTCGTCGCGGCGGATTGGTTTCAAGCAACGAATTTTATCGCGATCGAACAGGCCGATCAGTCGGTAACTCTGTTAACCGGTGGTTTGCCGTTTCACCGACGCGTTTCTCGTCGGATGATCGATAGCCTGTTGATCGTAGGAAATGAACAGCGACGTCAATTCCGCTTGGGACTGGGAGTGGATCTGCGGTATCCCATGATGGCCGCCAAGAATTGGATGACGCCGATAGTGAATTTTGATTCGGTGGCCAATGGACAACTGGCTGACGAAAGAGGCTGGTTGTTTCATTTCGATTGTAAGAATATTCTCATAACATGGTGGCAACCGGTGTTTGATTCCAATTCGCAAATTAGTGGAGTGCAAATTCGTTGTCGTGAAACGGAAGGACGAGCCGGTCAACTGACCATCCGTTGTCTGCTGCCAATTGTCTCCGCTGCGCGGGTTAATTTGGCGGGCGTTTTTTTGCGTGCACTGGATTTAGAATCCACCCTTCCCAATCAGGCCACCGTGGAGTTTTCCGGTAACGAATGTTTTCAAGTCTCAATTAATTTATGATCGTAACCATCGATGGTCCGGCGGGAGCTGGCAAAAGCACGGTCACTCGGCTATTGGCCGAACAACTTGGCTTCGAGTTTCTCGACACCGGTGCGATGTATCGCGCCGTGACGTGGGCCGCGCTCAATCGCGGAATTGAATTGACCGATGCGGCGGCTTTGGCAGCCTTGGCACAAACGATCGAAGTCAAATTTGACGGCGAACAAGTCTTCGTCGACGGTCAAGACGTGACTAGCGAAATTCGACATCCCAATGTTACGCGGCATGTCGTGTCGATCGCCGATGCCGTGGCGGTCCGCAGGCACTTGGTCGAATTGCAACGGCAGCTGGCGAATACCGGAAATTTTGTGTGCGAAGGGCGCGACCAGGGAACGGTCGCATTTCCAGATGCGTTTTGCAAAATATACTTGACCGCGTCCAGTCGGTATCGGGCCCAACGTCGAGTCGAACAACTGGAAAGCGTCGGTGCGTTTGTGGATTACGATCAGATAATCAATGCGCAGAATCTGCGCGATCAGCAGGATCTCAATCGCCCCGTCGGACGCTTGCAAAAAGCGCACGATGCGATTGAGTACAATACCGATGATAAATGTATCGAAGAAGTCGTCTCCGAACTGTTAGCAATCGTTCGATCGAAGTTGAGACCGAACGATAGTTAGGCCGCGTATTCCAACGCTAAAAAATTGAGCCACCGTGGACACGGAGGATCGAGAGAAACCTGCCTCGGACCTTTGTGGACTCAGAGATCTCGGTGGCTAAACTCGCACCTCCGCTTGGAGATAAATTGGGCGAAAGACAGACGTTTCATTTCGCCAAAATGTTGGAGCTCGTTTCGATTTCACCGTCAATAGGCAAACGAAAACACGCCGCTTCTTGTGCGTTTCGTATGAATAGCCGATCACCAACCACGACCGGATGGCTCCACGATTTTCCGTCGATTGCTGGGAAGCTGCCCAGTTCGACTGACCCCTCGGGGCTGGCGGACAAGATTACGACTTTGCCAGATTCTGCGGCAACCAACAACAGCCCACTGTCAGCCAGCAACAAGACCTGCCCTTTACCGTAGCGACCACCTTTCCACACGCGGTCTCCCGTTTTCATTTCGACGCAAGTAAAAATCGAACCATCAAAACCATAAATGTGCTCTTCGAAAACGACAAAGTCATTAAAGTCGGGCTTGAGATTGCGAGACGTCCAGATTTCGGTAGCCGTTAATCCAGCCTCAGCCGTTTCAGAAACTCGTATCAGGCGCGTCCCCGATTGGGTTGGCAAGACAATTGAATCGCCATTAAACACGTACGGCTGCAGCGAACGATAGCCCGCATATTTCCATTCGTAATTCAATCGGACCTGACCATTAGCTGGATCGAAAATTTCTAATCCATTGTTGGTCAGCATGAGCACGGACTCTTGGCCGAGAATCTCGTTCAGTTGCGGTGAAGAATAACTGTGATCACCCGACGGGGCTGACCAAACCAGCTCACCCGTTTCTACATCGAATCCAAAAATTCCTTTTTCGCCACCCGCATGCACGATGACGTTCGAGCCGACCACCAAGGGCGATGACGAAAAACCCCAGGTCGGGGGGGTTCGACCCGCGAGTTCTTGCAGCTCGAGTTGCCAGACTTGAGCACCCGTGGTCGGATTGAGGCGCATCAGGGTGCCGTTGGCACCCAGCGCAAACAGGGCTGGAATCATCGTGCCGTCGATGGAAGTTAAGTTGGCCAGCGTTGGAGTGGCCCGTGGCCCTGGTCCGCCAATGGCTTCTTCAAAACGAGTATTCACCTCGTGAACCCAAAGTTCCTTGCCGGTGTTGGCATCGTACGTGATAACCGATTCGAATTCGCCGCGTTGCTCCTGAGTGAACAATAAATCGCCAGCCACCGCGAACGACGACCAACTCGGGCCCGTCGGGATCTTCCACAATAGTTGCGGAGTCGCCGACCAAGTTCGCGAGATCAGCGACCCGCGCTGGCGCCCTGTTCGATCGGCTCCACGAAAACTTGGCCACGCGGGTGTTAACAGTGCTTCCGCAACTTCTGTGGAAATCCTGCCGACTGGATTTGGTTGGGCTTGTCGGTTGGCTACCAACCGGTCCTCCGGAGAAGGCGACCAGCGGTAGCTTAACGCCATTTTTGAATTGCTCCACATGCCTTCATTGCGCAACAACGTGGAATAACCGAAGCCGATCGCCGCCAATAGGATTGCCAAGACAGTTCGCTTGAAACTCAACATTCGACGAAACAGGATGGTGCCGATTCCGAAGGCGGCCAGCCCCATGGGAAACGTCAGAAAAATTGTCCCCACCCCTCGCATTGAGTAATGGACTAACCCCAAAACAGCCGCCAACGCGAGGACGATTCCGACAACGCCAACGATTCGTTCCTGCCACCGCGCGCGGCTCAAGCCGAGCCACCAGATCAACAACAGGATCCCGCCAGCCGGCGGTCCCAGCATTGCCACCATCAACAATTCGTCCGCTGGTTCCGGCACAAACTGGGGAAGTACACGAACAATCAACATCGCGACAACGACCAACCAAGCGGGCCAAACCCGCAACGGCAAGTATTTGTTGAGGCTCCGTCCCTCAAGATCATGCTTTAATGTTTCCATGCCCCGCGTCTTTCAATTTGTAATTCACGGCCCCGAAAGGGAACTAGCGAGATGATTTGGAATGTAACAAATCCACCATTTTTTCCGGTTCAGTAATCGGCAAGGATCGTATTGATGATGGCGTCCAATTAATATTCCATTCGAGCCATAACTTTCTTGGACTTTGTAAATGATATCACAAAAAGTCGTTGGTTGTTTGCCGACTTAGTTCTTCGTTCGCTGGAACGCATTGGTATGGCCCCGGCGTTACCACCGGAGTTACCAGCATTTACAGGCGTTCATTTTGCGGCGGTCATTTGCCACCGAGATCACGGAGGTCACGGAGAACATGTAGCAACATGCCACGGAACTCTGTGCACTCCGTGATCTCGGTGGCCAAACTTGCAACGCGCCCTTTGAACAAGAATAAATAACAAGAAAAATGTGACAACGAACATGTGGATGAACACGCCGGATTAGTGGCAGCCGGCCAAGTTGCGCCGATGGTGCGATCTGTGATGGGAGGCGAATTCGAAATTCGGACGATCTCAGCGCATGAAAAAACCCGTTGCAGATCCTGGCTGAGACCTGACAACGGGTTTTAACTATCAATTAGTAGATTGTTGATTGAACAACAAACCTCTCGGGAAGATTGGCGTCTAGCGAATCCCAGCAATAAATTGCTGTGAGTCGAAACTCCGTTCAATCCTCCGTATAAGATCATGCCCACGGATATCTCACGCTGTCACCAGCAATGAGGTTCTATTATCCTTAGAAAGGAGGTGATCCAGCCGCAGGTTCCCCTACGGCTACCTTGTTACGACTTAGTCCCAATCATCGAGTTGACCTTCGGCGCTAGCCTCCTTGCGGTTAGCATTGCGACTTCGGGCCCCCCCAACTTTCGTGGCTTGACGGGCGGTGTGTACAAGGCTCAGGAACACATTCACCGCGGTATGCTGACCCGCGATTACTAGCGATTCCGGCTTCATGCAGGCGAATTTCAGCCTGCAATCCGAACTGAGCACTACTTTATGCGGTTTGCGTACCCTCGCGAGTTAGCGTCGCTTTGTATAGTGCATTGTAGGACGTGTGCAGCCCTAGGCATAAAGGCCATGAGGACTTGACGTCATCCCCACCTTCCTCCGGTTTAACACCGGCAGTCTCTTCAGAGTCCCCGACATGACTCGCTGGCAACTGAAGATAAGGGTTTCGCTCGTTAAGGGACTTAACCCGACATCTCACGACACGAGCTGACGACAGCCATGCAGCACCTACGTAAGAGCTCCCCGAAGGGCACTCCCTGCTTTCACAGGGATTCTCAAACATGTTAAGCCTAGGTAAGGTTCTTCGCGTAGCCTCGAATTAAGCCACATCCTCCACCGCTTGTGTGAGCCCCCGTCAATTCCTTTGAGTTTCAGCCTTGCGACCATACTCCCCAGGCGGAGTACTTGCACTTTCGCTACGTCCGTGAAGATGTGGGGGTCTCCACAGACCAGTACTCATCGTTTACGGCCAGGAACACCGGTGGCGAAAGCGGCTCACTGGGTCCTAACTGACGCTGAGGCACGAAAGCCAGGGGAGCAAACGGGATTAGATACCCCGGTAGTCCTGGCCGTAAACGATGAGTACTGGTCTGTGGAGACCCCCACATCTTCACGGACGTAGCGAAAGTGCAAGTACTCCGCCTGGGGAGT
>JANNPW010000002.1:0-21733 GCA_031400405.1 Mariniblastus sp. | reverse complement strand
CCGGTTTTTGTGACACCGGACGGCTCGCGCCGTTCCGCTAAGATCCGGAAGTTAATTCGGGACCATTCCTAAGTTGACGGTTGCCGCAACCACGAATCGACTTGCAGAGCCTGTAACGTGCGGGCAATTTCATGCACACGGATGATCTGCATCCCTTGCTGTGCCAACCAGAGTGTGACGGCCAGCGTTCCGGCATCTCGATCCGCCTGTTTGTCGCCGAGCATTTCGCCGATAAAGCCTTTTCGCGAATGGCCGATCAGCAACGGGCAACCGAGTTCATGAAAGCGGCGACAATGCACCAGCAATTGAATATTATGTTGGTGAGACTTGCCGAACCCGATCCCGGGATCGAGACAGATTCTTGACGGATCGATTCCCGCCTCAAGCAACGCCGTTTTTCGCTGAGTCAGGTATCGCATAATGTCCTCTACCACGTCGACGTAATGTGGATTGTCTTGCATCGTTTGAGGATTGGCCTGCATGTGCATAGCGCAGATGCCAGCTCCGGATTCCAGTGCCACCGACAGCATCTCAGGGTCACCCGTCAGGCCAGTTACATCGTTTATGATTTGAGCGCCCGCCTCGAGCGCAGCGCGGGCAACAAGGGCTTTCGACGTATCGATGGAAACGGGAATCGCCGTCTGACTGACAATCTTCTTGATCACCGGAATGACGCGGCGAATTTCTTCCGCAACCGCGACAGGTGTACTATAGGGTCGCGTACTTTCTCCACCAATATCGAGGATGCTGGCCCCCTCAGCCGCGAGCCTCAGCGCGTAATCAACCGCTTGGCCTGGATCAATGAATTTCCCGCCGTCGGAAAAACTGTCCGGCGTGACGTTGACAATTCCCATCAACGCCGGGAGATGATCAATGGCAAGAGTCGTGTGACGAAGCCGCCAAGCTACCGGGAAGTTCATCGAAAAAGCCCTCTTCGTATGCAGCGCAGAGGTGGTGCAGAAGTTCTAAAGCACATTTTCATCGATCCACTTCAGGTATCCCGCGCTGCCAAGGTTAATTTCGGTAGCGATAATTTCTGGTTCGACATAATGATGTTGCTCGCGAATCGCCTGTTCCACGGCCGCGTAGAGTTCGGTTTGCGTTTTGATTAAACACATCCATTCATTTGACTGTTCGATTTTTCCCTGCCACCGATAAAAACTAGTCAGCGGTCCCGTGATCTGGCAACACGCTGCCAACCGATCACCGATCAACCGTTCGGCAATCGCCACAAGTTCCTCTCGGTCGTCCGAAGTGGTGGAGATCAGAATATGGGGCATAGCGGGCAGCCTAACGGTGTTTCATTCGACTTGGGTCCGATAACGGGAAGCCTGGATTGTGATAGCATCCTAAACGATAGCGTTTCGTCCAGAAAGTCGTAAACAACGGCCCCAACGGGATCGGTTCGACCAAGAGGCTGGTTTTCTTTCAATTCACCAAGGGTTCCTGATGGGCGCTTGTGGCCAGCTAGCAATTGGCTTGGTCAAACGGAAATAGATGATTCCGAATCTCGGCCAGTCCCAGAACGACTTGCCAAACCCAGGATCGGGTAACGGTTGCTGTGGCTCGACATTTACCTTGTTTCCCTGTCGAACCCTCTCTATACTTCGCGACCCAATTATTTGCCGCTCCGGGCGAAGTTTCGCAAATTGAGCTCAAGTTTTGGTTGAAGATGCGCGCGGTGTGCATTGAGGTGTTTGTCGATTCAGCCAACCTGGAAATCGATTGAATTTTTTTTCGGTCCCATTCCTGCCCAGTCGTATCGAGTCCGGTTCTTATCGGCGCGGGAAAACGGTGCGCGCCGATTTGCCCGCGGTCCGGTGGTACCAATACTTCACGATAGCATTGACCGCGATTGTGATTGGCGTGAGTTGGAGGCAAGTTGCGTTGGCGGAAGAGATCACGTTTGCGCGACCTGATCCAAGTCAAACGATCACCGTCTCGGCCGACGCGATCATTTACTGGCAAGTGGGCCACTACGAGATCTTGCATTTGCGCGGCGCGGCGCGAATCAAGCAAGGACGAATCACAGCCTCTGCCAACGAAGCGATCCTGTGGGTCGAGAAGCCAACAGCGGGCGAGAGTGAAATCCATAAAGTCATTGCCTACCTGGAAGACCAAGTAGTTGTTGAGCTTCCTCGTGCGGGCGAACCCCACCTTGAGACCGGGGCGGCCACGGATCGGATTGTGGATGAAAAATGGATGGGGCGTTTCTTCACCCTGGAAACGGTCGATCTGGATCGCGCCATCGAACAGTTGGGCTCACGTCCGGTACCGGAGATATTCAAGCGAGCTCAACAGGAATTGGAAAATGGCTTGACCGCTGTTCAGCCCGTCGGGTTTACGACACCAGCGCAACAGTTTGTGATTTCGCCGACGACCGGAGCGATTCAACAAATTCCGCCGCCCAACCAACCGCCCCAGTTCGGAAACTACATCCCTAACAATGCAGTGTCATTCCCCGTCCCTGAACAGGGTCGGAATATTGAATTGAATCGGGATTTGAATAGTCAAACCGTCCGTTTTCCAGGTACCAATCCGCAAATCAACGGTTCCAACCTGCCGAGCGCCATTCAGACCAATCCAGCATCCAGTTCAGCGGTGAACGTACGGATTACCGAGCGTGATGCCGGTTCGCAGTTGAATCTGAAGTCCTTCACCAATCCGCAAAATGAAAACGAACGAGTTTCGATCGGTGTCGGCGGTTTCCGGATTGCGATTGACAGCCCGCAGCTCGGCCAGAGTGAACAGTTTCGCCAAGACCAGGATCGACAGGTCATCTTGTTGGCCGACAATCTGGTGCAATGGCAAACTACACGTCCCGATGGTACTAAGTCGAGTCAATTTTACCTCGAAGGCAATGTAGTCTTTGCCAAAGATCGCCGAGTCATTTATGCGCAGAAAATGTTTTACGATGTTGAGCTGCAGCGCGGCACGATCCTGGATGCGGAAGTGCTCACCCCGGTACCGCAATATCAGGGTCTGGTCCGATTGAAAGCCGATGTCGTCCAACAGGTCGACGAAAATAATATTCAGGCTTTTGGGACTGCGTTTACGTCGTCGCGGTTGGGAGTGCCACGATATTGGTTGCAATCGGAGAATGTCTCGTTGACCAGGCAGTCCGCCGCCGCGACGGATCCGAACACCAATGCCGGCTTGTTTGATCCCACAACCGGCGGCCCCGTGATGGAAGACGAGTATTTCGTCGAGAGCCAATCCAATCGGGTTTACTTGGGGGGAGTTCCCGTGTTTGCCTGGCCCCGCTTCAAGACCAGCCTCAATGAACCTTCGATTTACCTGAAACGGTTTGGTGTCAACAACGATCAAAATTTTGGTTTTCAAGTTCGAACAGGTTGGGATCTCTACCAGTTGTTGGGCTGGAAACAACCGCCAGCCGGAACCAACTGGACCGGGTTGCTGGATTATCTCAGCGAGCGTGGAATTGGTTATGGGACGGAATTCAACTATCGACGAGATGAGCTGTTTGGAATTCCAGGCCTCGTGCAAGGTGAATACAAGTCCTGGTTCATCAACGACACCGGTCGTGATTTTCTCGGGGCCGATCGATTGGGTTTGACCCCGGAGGCAGAGCGACGTGGTCGACTTTGGGGACAGCACCGACATCAGTTTGCTCCCGGATTTCAGCTGAAAGCGGAGTTGGGATACATTTCGGACCGCAATTTTCTCGAGCAGTATTTCGAACGCGAATGGGATACACAAAAAGATGCGACGACTGGTTTGTGGCTGGAACGAAATATGGGGACCCAGAGCTATAATCTGACCACCGATGTGCAGATCAACGACTTCTATACACAGACGACATGGTTGCCGAAGTTCGATCATTTTTTGTTGGGCCAACCGTTGTTCAACGATCGCGCAGTCTGGCACGGACATTCGCATGCCGGTTACGCGAAAATGCGTGTGGCTGAGACACCGCTCAACGCGTCGGAGGTGGCAAAATTTGATCCCCTGGCATGGGAAGCCGACGTCAATGGATTCCGAGCAGGTTCGCGTCAAGAATTGGATTTCCCGCTCCAGTTTGGACCGACGAAAGTCGTACCCTATGTCCTGGGCGATGCCACGTATTGGCAAGAAGACTTATCTGGCGCCGATCTAATGCGGGCCTATGGACAAATGGGTGTGCGGGCGAGTTTGCCGTTCTGGAAAGTTGACCCGACGATCCAAAGCGTATTGTGGAATGTCAATGGTCTGGCCCATAAAGTTTCGTTTGACATGGATGCATTCTATGCCGACGCCTCGCAGGATCTGGATGAATTGCCCCTGTACGATCCGTTGGATGATGACGCACAGGAACACTTTCGCCGTCGATTTGCTTTTGATACGTTCGGCATTCTGCCTGGTATGAATGTTCCCCTGCCCTACGATGAACGCTACTTCGCGTTGCGATCTGGCTTGCAAAGTCACGTGGCCTCGCCATCGATGGAGATCGCCGACGATTTGTCGTTGGTGAAGCTGGGTGTCCGACAGCGCTGGCAAACCAAACGCGGTCTGGCGGGCGAAGAACGCATCATCGATTGGATTACACTGGACGCCCAGACCACGTTGTTTCCCGATGCGGTTCGCGATAACAACGGAGCGGATTTTGGATTATTCGACTACGATTTCGCCTGGCATGTGGGGGACCGACTATCTCTCGTGTCCGACGGCTATCTCGATTTCTTTTCACAAGGACTGCGAACCGCCAGTTTCGGAGCCAATGTTGGCCGACCCGAAATCGGCAACGTGTATTTGGGTTACCGTATGATCGAAGGGCCCATCAGCAGCAATATTCTCTCCGCGTTTCTGACCTATCGGATGAGTGACAAATGGGGAGTCAACGCCGGTGGACAGATCGACTTTGGATCGACCGGATCGATCGGCCAGATGTTGAATCTGGTCTACATTGGCGAATCGTTCCTGTGGCAATTCGGTGCGAACTACGATGTCAGCCGCGACAATCTGGGTTTCCGATTCGGATTTGAACCCCGGTTTACCACCAAGCCCCGGATGTTCCGTCCCGGTGGTACACCGATTCCACCAGCTGGTTCACGTTGGCTGGAGTAAGTTGGCTAGCGTCTCGGAGAGACGCAGCTACGTAGGCGAGTCTCTCCGAGACTTGCAAACACCAAGAACTGCACACAACGCTTCCCGCGCCAACACCAACAGCCCGCCAACCGAGGAATTCGGACGTGGCGAGCTGTTTGATATTCGAAACAGGCAAGCAAATCGATGCTTCGACCTGCTTGGTTCAATGAACAATCAAAGGCTTAACGTTTTTTCATCGCTTCAGCCCGCGCCTCTTTTTGCGCGGCAGCTTCTTTGGCGAGTTTGAATTCCGGGCCTTTGGCGAAGTACTGAACGTCATCGCTGAGGAAGTACGCACTGGGCAATGTTTGGCCAGCAATACTGGATTGGCAACCGGTAGATGCGACGGCAGACAAAATCGCTGCACCGCACAAGACAAGGCTTAAAGCTTGGTTATTAATTCGAGAATACATCGTGAGGAAAACTCCATTTTCCGGTTCCGCGGTATCCAATATCACAACACAATCTACGCGGGATATCCGTCACAAGAGTTATCGTCGTTGCGATCGGCAGACTTTGGAACAATTGCATAAAATCGTTGCGATCGTTGAGATTTAGCCCGTTCGAATTTTCCAATCGCCTCGAATTCGCTATTTTGATTCAAAGTTGGTAGTTTGGCCGGTTGGGGAAGTCCTACCCTCCCCCGAAAAAGTCGAAACTGCTTTCGCAAAACTGATAGCAGTCAAGCTCGGGCGCGTCATTGACTGAGTGTGGCGCCTATTTTGACTGAGTGTGGCGCACCTATTTTGGTTCGTTAGACACCACTTGTTGCGGATTTGCCAACGTCAATCGCCAGAAATTTTCGACGCGTTGATTGGCAATCGCCAATAACGAGCCGCTGCGGTAGTCGCCTGATTTATCGGCTTGGCCTGTCGGCTTGCCGGTCATCAGTTCGATGGCATCATAAATGTTGTCTACCGCAAAGACATGGAATTTCCCCGCGGCACAAGCATCGACAACATCTTCGCGCAACATCAAATCACCCACATTGGATTTTGGAATCACGACGCCTTGATCACCCGTCAAACCAAAATACTCACAGGCATCAAAGAAGCCTTCGATTTTTTCATTGGCCCCACCGATAGCTTCCAAATGGCCTAGTTGATCCACTGCACCGGTCATGGCCATGCTCTGTTTGATCGGAACGTCGGTGAGCGCGCTTAACAGACAAACAATTTCGGCACCGGACGCCGAATCGCCATCGATGCCGCCGTAGCTCTGTTCGAAGGCGATTGAAGCACTAAAGGCAATCGGATGTTTGGTACGCAACAAGTGTCGCAACAAACCGCTCAGAATGTGAAAGCCTTTGGTGTGAATCGAGCCCGACATTTTTGCATGACCCTCGATGTTGATCAGCCCGGCATTTCCCGGACCAATTGTCGAAGTGATGCGAGCTGGGAATCCATAGGTCAGCGGGCCGGAATGAATGACGGCCAAGCCATTGATTTGACCGACAACGGTCCCGCGTGTCTGCACAATGATGGTCTCGTTTTCCACCATTTCACGGAATTTTCGCGACGGCAAACTGGCGCGAGTTTTCGTCCGTTTGATCGCTGATTTGACATGTTCAGCCCGCACCGTACTTCCCTCGGCCAAAAACGCAGCCTCTCCGGCGATGTCGGCGATGCGTCCAAAACGGGCCGTGAGTTTGTCGCGCCGCGCAGCGATTCGCGCACCATGTTCGGTCAATGCAGCGACTGCCGAGCGATGAAAATGTGGCAACGGTTCTGTTTTGCACAACGACGCGATGACTTGAGCGTAGAGCATGACTCCGGCATCGTCTCGCGGCAATTCATTGTCGAAATCCGCGAGCACTTTGAACAGCTCCCGGAAGTCCGTGTTGTAATGATCAAGTTCATGATAGGTCGAAACATCGCCGACCAGGATCACCCGCACGTGCACGTCGATCGGTTCGGGAAGTGTGACCGCCTGTTGTCGCATCCATCCCAATTCGGGAGGGACAATTTCCAACTGCTCGGTTCGCAAGGTACGCATCAAGGCCCGCCAAGCTCCCGGTTCTGCAATTAACTCATTGACATCGACGATCAAGTAACCGCAGTCGGCATTCAGCAGAGCACCCGCACGAACTCCGCGATAGTCCGCGACGGCTTCGCCGCCCGGTGCCCAATTCGGCTCAACGGTGCCCAATAAATTTAGCAGACTCGGCGTACTTTCCTCGACAATCGGCCGAGCCGTCGGGTCGGTTTGCGTGAGTACGACATTCACTCCATAAATTGATAGAAAGTCCGGCTCGTCATCGCCGGGTTTGGCATGCAAACGGAGTTGAATGACATGGTTGACGATTTCTTCCAGGAACTGTCGGACTTTCTGCTGGGGAAATTTTTGTAAAATCGGATCGATGATTTCGGCGGACAGCGAGCGAATCAGCGTCGCGTTGAGTTCCTGAACTTTTTTGGTTGCTTCGCGAATCGTCGCACTGACTTGACGTCCCGTGTCCTGCAAGCGTTTTTGATATTGCAAGTAATTGGCTTCAAAGGTTGCCAATTGTTCAGCGGGGGCCTGCCCTTGATCGACCAACAATTTTAGTTGATCGACCGGTACCGGTTGGCCATCGAAGATTGGCAGGATCATGGTTTGCGAAATCGGTCCTTGTTGCGACGAGACCAACGCCATGCCATTGGACTTGAGATCGGCTTCGAGGGGCTCAGTGATCTGTTCGATTTGCGATTGCAGTGCTTCTTGCATGGCATGGCGTTGCGACAGATGGGGTTCGGATTCCAACGCCTTGGACAGTCCGGTTTGATAAAACTCCGCTAGTCGCAGTACTCGTTCGCGAAATTTCGGACCGGTGCCAGGCGGTAAAGTGATCAGCCGTGGATGATCGGGACGCTGAAAATTGTGGACATAACAAAAATCCCGTTTGTCGGTGGTCGTGGGGGCCAGTTCTTTCAACAGGTCACGGACCATTTGAATTCGTCCTGTTCCGCGCGCTCCACGCACGTACACGTTCTGACCGCGGGCCAGGCATTGCAAGCCAAATTTCAAGGCTTCGTAAGCGGTGGGTTGACCCACAACTCCTTGCGCCGGTTCCAACTCCGCGGTCGTTTCGAAGGGCAGCAATCCGGGGTTGCAGATCCAACGAAGTTGTTCTGGCACAAGCTCTAGTGAACGAGTTTTTTTATTGGGCATAACTGTTTGGCAAGGGTTGTTTCGACAGGAGTCTTTAGCGGAATGGATTGGCATTTTAGTGTACCGACGGACCATGGTCGAGCGACGCCGATCTGTCGATCAGCGCTAGAGCGTCAAACACGAATGCAAAAAACCCGTTGATCCATTGATCAACGGGTTTGATTTTTGAGCCGGTCGTGACACGGAAGGCTGGCGAGTAACCGTCTCGCGTCCCATGATCCGTTGGTCGTCGTCAATCGGATGATCGTCGACGGCCGCCGACCAAGGACCTATTCGGTCAAGATCGTGGGCAGATTGTTGGCGATCTCTTCGAAAATATCGACCAATTCGTCTCCGTCATTGGTGTGGTAGTGTTTGCCGAAACCAGCTTCAGCGACAGCTTGCATGGCAGTCTGGTTAGCTTCCGTAGTAAATGTTACGGTATGAATGGTCACGTTATTACTGCCGATGATTTGTTGCACGGCGGCAACCGGGTCGGTGCCCGCGTTACTGTCTCCGTCGGTTAGTACCAAAATCGTTTTAGCGGCGAAGGGTCGGGAGGCCGCGCCACTGATAATCGGGGGCAAGCCATCGAGCATCCCATCGCCCACAGCGGTTCCGCCGTTTGGAAAAACACTGGCGACTGTTGTGCGGATAGAACTATACGTTGGTTGCAAGGCAAGATCGACTCGAGAGGTACTGGCGAATGATACGAGCGAAACTAACTCATTTTGATCGGTGATTTCCAGAACGTCCAGAAACGCGGTCACGCCTTTGTCCAAGAAATACCAGCGACTATAGCGGGGGGCTGTGGTGTTGTATTGATATCGCCAGTCCCGAACATACTGGGCCATTTGCGAAACCAGTTGGGGATGTTCACTCGATGTAAACGAAGTACCCAAGGTATGGCTGGGATTCAAATAGCGTTCAATTTGATAAATTACATTGTCCGTGTAAGTCCGGTCGTAGAGGAATTTCGTGGCGTTGCTTTTTTCCGTGCTACTGATCCGCCGAACTTGGCTGGTAACCGGAGGAGTCCAAATTTTGTCGTTCATATCGACTTGCCAGCTGGAGCTGACGGGCAGCGCATAGTAGCCTTTCCATTTCCATTTATTGGACTTCCATTCATAACAACCGTATTTCCAAAAGCCCGGCGTGGTTTCTACGGTATCGTACGTGTTGTACAGTGTGTTGAGCGTGCTGGTTAGCAGGGCTTCACTCTTGTACCACAACATCGAACCGGAGCGGTCCAGCACCAGCGCAATATCCCGGTCAACCTGGGTTGCGATGGAGCGGCGTCGGATATCGAAGTTCGTCATGCTGCCGCCGAAGGCATCATAATTCATCGCTTGGAAAACCAGCGGCAGATTGATTTGGCTGTTCACTACAACACTGGTGGCCCGAGCGGCTCCACTGTCAACTTGAGCCTTTGGTACTTCCGTAAATTGGTACATCCCGTAACCATTATTGCTCCGAGTCGAAGTCCCGAAAAAGACTTCGATGTCGTCTTGTTCGCCTTGGTTGGCTGCCCCAATGGACAGTATCTTTCCTCCCACGCGATTGGTTTGAGCGGTCAATTCCGCCTGCGCAATGGCGGCATCGGTCGTCTGGTGGATGCTCATTGCCCGTCCACCGGCGTGAGCCGCGGCGTCGGTGCAGATTTTCAGTTCCGTCGAGACCTGTTGCATGTAGGCCAGGTTGATGGCGAATCCGCACAGAATCATCAACACTGGAAAGACGATGGCGAACATCGGCAACACGGCGCCAATGCGCGAGTGTCGAATGTTGGTTCGACGGATACTCAATGCTGGGTCAGACATTCGAATGGTCTCCAAAAAATTCTTGGCAGGGGGTAGATTGCGTACGAACATGGCTGGTCTGGTTCAATTGTTACTAATAGCGATTGGTCGGTAACTTCGGCGAGTATCAATGCGGTCCTGATTGTGTCGTGACGCTATTGTGTCGTGACACCATCGTAGTAGCCCCGATAGCGTTCGGTGCGAACGGTCATGTTCGAACGGATCTTGGTATCTCCAAAAATGTACGACGGGATGATGGCTGAGTTTTCACTGAGGGGAATCTCAATCGCACAGGTAATCGCCTGGGTGTTGGCACCAAGCTCGTTGATCACGAGGCCGCCGCTGTCGAGCGAGCCATCGGATCCGTTGATCGTAACCACCGCGTTGACCGTACCAACGCGAGCGAGGATTTCACGGGCTTTGGCTATTCCGTCGGATACTTTCGCGCCATCGGACATCACATAGCGCGCCGCTTCGTAGGACGCGTTTTGGGCGATGTTCCGCATCATGCTCAATCGTGCGACCTCGCCACAATATGCGATCACGAGCACAAAGACCGGTGCGACCATGGCGAATTCGACCGCTGATACGCCGCGACGTCGACTGTCGCGACGCGTTCTTCCAGATTGTTGTCGCGGGAGCGGTTCATTCGCGAGTGGGTGACTCGCCAGTGCGGCCGTGGAATTCGACCGCCAACGAGCGGGCAATAATCGGTGGTTACTATTCATCAAATTCTCGCACCATGGACACTGAGGTCGTAATCGTACGGTTTAAAAAACTATCGAAGATGTAAAGTGAATTGCCCGAAGTAGGGGCTGAAATCGTCACCTTGATCGGATCCAGCGCGCTGAGTCCGCTAAAACTGGCTGGTTCAATCGTGATGCCATAGACGTTTCCGGCGGCATTGGTCGGTAAGACGACTTGGCGATCGGCCAGTGCTTCGACCGCTCTCGCATAGACATCTTCTGCCGTCGCTCGCCGACGGACGCCAATTCGGGTTGCTTCGTAGGCGCAAACGCTCAACGATTCCGAAAGATAAATCCCTGAGCAAACCTCCAGCGTGCCGAGCATCAATATAATCACTAACGGAATGCAAAATGCGGTCTCGACAACTGCCGCTCCAGCGCGATTCGTTCGCGAGCGTCGTTGTCGACCAACCGATTGGGAGCGTTTTCTTGAATGGAACATTGCGTGACGGAAGAAGGGGTCTACGAAAATCAAAGTGCTATGGGAAACTTATGTCGGATTGATCAGGATTGAGGCGAGAATTTGCCTGGCCCGAATCAGAATTTGCCAAAACTGACCGGTAATCGCCGAATAATCCATTCAATCGCGTTAATCATTATCTGCGGAAGAAGTTGTCGCCCGAACAAAAGGCGCTCCTAACGCAAGTGGCGCTCCTAACGCAAGTTTGTCAGGACCATTGTCACCCCGGCAGGCGAAGAGAAGTTCGCCAACGTTTGAACAGGAGCCAGAATACCCGTCAGTCAGGTTGGCGCTCGTGATCGTCAGGCCGCTTGTCGGTGTAGCACTATGATGACCAATCCCGCGATGGCAATCGGAATCCCTTCGCCTACCAACCAATACAACGGCATGGGCGTGGTCCAATCGATTCCAAACATGGTCAATCCGATCACGACATGCAGCCAACCAAACACTGGCACTAACGGCCAATAGCGTTGTAGGTCGAACGAGACAACCACCATCAATGCGCCGTGCATCGCATACAACATTGATGTCGAGCGCGCCAGGTATATCGTAATCGGTTGAGCTGGGAAAGTTCCCAAGCCCAGCCATGCATGCAGCGTCGCCATGACACTCACCGGGAAGAAGACCGGAATGGTCGCCACCATCAATCCACAGCCGATGACGGTCAACAACAGTCGCAAAAGTTTGTAGGACACGGAATTTGGGGCGATCATCAATTACTCCTTGCGTTGCCATTTCGGCGCGGGGCCCGCTTTGGCCGACAAACTCTTCTCGTCGACCAGCATTTCCACTTGCGATGCACCCAGCAAGTCTCGCAATCGCCCGCACAGTTGTTCATTGACTTCAATCCGGCGATTCGATTTTAATTCGACAAGCATCCCATCGGCCAACACAAGTTCGAGCTTTAGTTCGCGATTACCCGGATAACCCCGCAAGATTTCATAAGCGTTTTTCAAGCCGCTGGTGCCATGCCGGTTCTGGTCGATTTGCACTTTGATGCCATGGGCCATGCTTTCGCTCAATTGATCCAAGGGAATTACTTTGTCGACAATCAAGTTGGCTTCGTCAACGCCGCGAAACTCCAAACGGCCTTGCAACACGACCACTCCATCGGGCACGACGAACTGTCCAAATTTGGCAAATTCCTGTGGCCACATCACACAACGAATCGCCCCTTCGACATCCTCTAAATCAAACATCGCATATTTGGTCGGCAAATTTGCCTCCCGTGGATTTTTCACATGAGTCTGTTTGATCGAAGACAACATGCCCCCGACACTGACCCGATCCCGATCCTTGAGTCCCGCCAGTGACGAAGTTTTGTGCGAACAGTAGCGGAGCAAGCGAGTCTCGTAGGCGGCCAGCGGATGGCTGGTCAAGTAATATCCCAACACTTCTTTTTCAGCGACGAGTTTTTCGCGCTCGTCCATCGGGGGCACATCAGGCAAGCCGATGGTCGCACGAACTGGGCTGTCTCCCTCGTCATCATCGCCGAACAAGCTCTTCTGGCCACTCAGTTTGTCCTTCAGGATGGCCGCACCGGCGAGTATGGCTCGGTCCAACACCGCTAACAACTGCGCTCGATGGGCGCCCCAGCAATCCATGGCTCCCGCTTTGATCAACGTCTCCATTGACGAACGACCGCACTTGCTGGCTTCCACTCGCTCGCATAAATCAAACAAGCTGCGATACGGTCCGTTCGATTTTCGTTCGTTCGCGATGGCTTCGGCCGCACCGACGCCGCAACCTTTGATGGCCGACATGGCAAAATGAATTCTTCCCCCGGCGACCAGGAAGTCGACCTGTGAATGATTGATGCATGGGGGAACCACTTCGACTTTCATTCGTTGGCAGTCTTCTAAATGCTCGACGAGGGAATCTTTACTGGTGAAATTTCGGCCCGGGATATCGCCCGTCAATAACGCCGCCATGAATTCGACTGGATAATGAGCTTTTAGATAAGCCGTTTGGTAGGCGACCAACGCGTAGGCGGTCGAGTGACTTTTGTTGAAACCATAACCGGCAAACTTGAGAATCATCTCCCACAAATCTTGCGCGTCTTTCTTGCTCAGCCCTTGCTCGACGGCACCGACCATGAATTGATCGTAATTCTTGGCGATCAAGTCTTCATTCTTGCGGCTGATGGCTTTGATACAGGTATACGCTGCGGCCAACGGAATTTGGCCTAACCGATTGAGGATCTGCATCACTTGTTCCTGGTAGACCATCACGCCGTTGGTTTCTTCCAGAATATCTTTCAACACATCGAGTTTATACTCGGCGGGCTTGCGACCATGTTTGACGTCGATGTACTGCTGGACCATGCCCCCTTCCAGCGGACCAGGTCGATACAGCGCATTGGTGGCAACAATATCCAAAAAATGGTCGGGTTTCATTTTCTGCAGCAAGTCACGAATCCCGCCACTCTCCAATTGAAACACGCCTTTGGTTTCACCTGATTGGAGCAGTTCAAACGTGGGTTTGTCATCGAGCGGAAATTTCAGAATGTCAATTCGCCGACCTGTCGTTTGTTCAATCAGATCGACCGTTGTCCGCAAGATGGTCAACGTTCGCAGGCCCAAAAAATCCATCTTCAACAGTCCCGCCGCCTCGACATCCTTCATCGACCATTGCGTGATAATATCGGTCTTTCCACTGACCCGACCGAGCGGGACATAATTGGTCAGGGGGCCGTCGCCGATCACCACGGCGGCCGCATGAGTGCCGATATTGCGCGCCAATCCTTCGAGTTTCCTGGCGTAGTCCAACAATTCCGCAATTTCCGGATCGCCTTCGTATACTGCTTTTAGCTCTTCACTTTTTTCAATGGCTTGATCGAGCGTAATTCCCAACTTTTCGGGCACCATGGCCGTAACTTGATTGACGCGCGCCAGCGGAATTCCGAGCGCGCGTCCGACATCTTTGATCGCCGCACGGGCTTTCATGGTGCCGAAGGTACCAATTTGGGCCACGCTTTCCTCGCCGTATTTTTCTTTAACATAGCGGATGATGTCGCCGCGCCGGTCCTTGCAAAAGTCAATGTCGATATCGGGTGCTTCCAGCCGATTCTCATCGAGGAAGCGTTCGAACAGCAAGCCATATTTGATCGGGCACACGTGACTGAGGTAGAGTGCGAAACAGACGATCGCGCCGACACCGCTACCCCGCGCCGTGGCGGGAATGTCGCGACGACGGGCTTGGTCGACAAAATCCCAACAGATCAAAAAATAATTAGCGAAGCCCAATTTCTTGATGACACCCAATTCCCGTTCCAGCCGGTCAATCACGACTTGTGCCAATTGGCCAGCGGCATACATTTCGGCGTTGTCGGCATAACGTTCTTTTAAGCCGGCATAACACAGCTCTTTCAGGCGATCATCCGGTTCGATTTCCGGTGGCAATTCGAAGACCGGAAAAAAGCGCTTGCCTAACTCCAGCTGAATATCAACGGAATCCGCGATTTCTTGCGTGCGTGCGACCGCATCCTCGAGACCGGGGAAATGTCGATACATTTCACTGGGACTGCGCAAAAAGAACTCACTGCCTTCCATTTTCATTCGCTGCGTGTCGGTGCGAAATTTACCTGTATTGATGCACAACATCACGTCCTGGACTTCCGCATCCGTCTTGTCGACGTAGTGACAATCGCTGGTGGCGACCAATGGCAGCCCCACGGCATTGGCAACTTCGACCGCTCCCTTGAGTTGCTCGCGCTGAATCTCGAGGCCGTTATTCATGATCTCGATGAAATACCGATCACCGAACACATCGTGAAACCATTTGGCAACCTCGGCCGCTTTTTCGAGCTGCTCCTCGACACCGTTGCCGCCGCGCAACAGCGCGCGACTAAACTCGCTGGACACGCAACCGCTCAGACAGATCAAGCCTTCGCTGTGAGCCTGTAAAATTTCTTTGTCGATGCGGGGTTTGAAATAGAACCCTTCCAGGCTGGCCATCGATGCCAATTTCACCAGATTGCGAAATCCCGTCGCATTCTGGCAGAGCAATGTGAGGTGATAACTCGAATCTCGACCGGCGGTCCCCTTGACCGTCCGATTGCCCGGCGCGATGTAGGCTTCGTAGCCGATGATCGGATTGACATGTTTATCTCGGCACTTGCGGTAAAATTCCAGCGCCCCGTGCAAGTTGCCGTGATCCGTCAGGGCCAGCGCATTCATGCCGTGATCCACCGTGCGTTGAACCAATTTCGGAATCGAGCTCGCTCCGTCGAGCAGACTATAATGGCTGTGGCAATGCAGGTGGACGAACGGTTTAATGGTCATGGTTATCCGTTTTCGGAGACGTTTGACGGTTGGGAGAATTTGCCGATGCTGCATTATCGGGGAAATCGCTGGTTCAACAAGCTGTTGAAGGATTTGGACTAGGCCGCGCGTCCCCCTGAATACTCCTGCTCAAACAAAAAATGGAACCGGAATCCGCGAGTCCGGTTGTGCGGATGCCACTGATTTTTCCGACTGGCGACTCGGTGTCGATTCGGGAAACATGGGGGATTTTTTTTTGTTCGAGGTTTTGTCCGTAACCTTGACCTATTATTTCTTGGTTTTCGAGCTGCCCTTTCGAGTGGCTGGCAACCCAATAATCCCTCCTTTGATTCAATCGTTCCATGGCGACTTCCAGAACCCGAAAAAAACCGACCCGCACTCGCTCCGCCGAAGACAAATCGTCTCAGTTGATCGATTATGTGGAAACGTTGGCCACGCTCAATGAGCATCATCCAATTTGCAATTCGGATCCACTACCCACCGTGGAAACGAAGTTGGACAAAACATTGGACGAAAAATTGGTCGATATTTCCACGAACGTCGAACTGCAACTCGAACAGTTCCTGCTGACTCTGGATTTAAAACTACAAGAGCTCGTCGCGCAATTGCCAATCAATCCGCCGTGCACGAGATGTTCGCCCGGTTCGAATGAATTCACGGCGATCAATTCGGAAGAAAGCGACGACCGTTGCAGTGAGAATTTCGCGCGGGATGATTCCGACCTGTTACTTTCCGATTGGGATCGACGGAAACAACAAATGTTGGCTGAGTACGGAATGTCGGGAGACGAAATTGCGGAACAAACGACGGCGGTGAACGCATCGTCCAAAAAGAAGATTTCAAAAAAGGCCCCTGCTACGTCGACCAACACCTCCATGTCGGGCAAACGTGTCGAACTGTCGGATGATCGCCAGCCACCTCGATTGGGGGGCTGCGAAGAAGGTCACGCTTTGGAAGCTCTGCACGATTCGATCGCCCAGCTCGATAAGATTGATTCCCTCGAAATCGAAACCCTCAAAGAACAGCTGACGTCGAAGTTACGCGATGCCGAAGTGGAGTTGTCAATCAATCGGGCCAAGCTCAGTCAACAATGGGCTGCGCTGGAGCAGAAACAATGCGAGATGACTCAACGAGAAGCCGCCTGGAAATCCAAATACGGCAACCTCACCGAAGCCACTAAAAAAGCTGGTTTGCTGGATCGACTGTCGCGGCATCTTACCCGCCGAACCGACGATAGTTCTCAGTAACGAGTTCGAGCGACTACAGCTCATTCAACGAGTCATCCAGACACGTGCTGAACACGGCTGCATCCAGCAAATTGAACGGCATGGGAGGGCGAATCTTCAGGACGTTGTGCCACGGGCCTTCGGTTCCAATGAGTACGCCACGATCGCGCATGCGGTTGACGACAAAACTCGCTTCGGCAGTCGCCGCTTCCAGCGTCAATCGATCGCGCACCAATTCGACGCCCAAAAACAGCCCGCTGCCACGCACGTCGCCGATGATGGAATGTTTGTGTTTAAGTTGATTCAACGTATTGGTTAGCGTGCATCCGACTTGCCAGGCCTGAGCTGGCAGCTGTTCTTCGAGGACGGTTTTTAACACTTCGATACCTATCGCGGAGGAAACCGTGTTGCCACCGAAGGTGCTGAAAAACTCCATTCCGTTATTAAACGACTCCGCAATGGATCGCGTGGTGACCACGGCGGCGAGCGGGTGTCCGTTGCCAATCGGCTTTCCCAACACCACGATATCGGGCACCACTTGCTGCAACTCAAACCCATAAAACGGGGAGCCCAGTCTTCCATAGCCGGTTTGTACGTCGTCCGCGATGCAAACGCCACCAGCGCGACGGACTGATTCGTAAACCAAACGAAGATAGTCGGGAGGGAAAATAATTTGGCCCCCCACACTCGGACAAGACTCCGCGATAAAGGCACAGAGTCTGGTCTGGGAATTGCGCAGAGAATTGATGATCACATCAATGTCGTTAGCGTACTTCTGGCCCGCAGTGGCCAGATCGCGAAACGGGCCCCGATAGGTATCCGCGACCCGCGCCGTATGAACCCAGGCTGGAGCGCCTTCGCCGCCGAGAGTCGCATGTTTGTAAGGGCTGATATCGATCATCGAACTGGTATGCCCATGATAAGCTCCCTCCAGGACAATCACATCGCGCGCTCGGGTGTAGCTGCGCGCCAATCGCAACGCCAGTTCATTGGCTTCGCTGGCTGAATTCAGGAAATAACAAATTTCCAACCCATTTGGCAGAGTTGCCAACAACGTGTCCGCAAACTCATTGAACAGATCGCTGAGATAGCGCGTATTGGTATTCAAGCGTTGCCATTGGCGATGAGCGGCAGCGATGATTCTGGGATGACAATGTCCGACATGAGGCACGTTGTTATACGTATCCAAATACTCGCGCCCCGTTTCGTCGTACAGATATTGCATCCAACCCCGCACGATCTTTATTGGCTGGCGGTAGGAGAGTGACAGGTTGCCACCGGTCACGTTCATTCGCTTCGCCGCGGTCTGAACTTTCGAGGGGCTGGGTTGAGGAAAGCAGGCTGCGGGAATCTGCAAGAACAGGTTGGGGTCGGGGCACAGACTCGACCAGATCTCAAGATACGAAGCCTGTCCCACACCTGGAAAATTTTCTTCCAACCCCAACAAGTCGACGATGATCTGAAAATGCAAATGGGGAGGCCAGCCACCATTTTCTGTGGTCGCACCAATCCAGCCAATCGCTTCACCGGATGCGACCGGTTGTCCGATCCGGATCGCTTCCACCGATCGGGTGGCCAAGTGTCCGTACAGCGTAAAGAACTCATCACCCGCTTCCGTTTGATGCCTCAAAATGACTAGCGTGCCATAGTCGAGTGGCTGGTCGATGGCGCCCACGAAATGCACGACACCGGCCAGTGGTGCGCGCACGTCCAGGTCAGCGCCCACAAATAGATCGATGCCCAAATGAATCGTGCGTCGCTCGGCTTCCCGGTCGGTGTGGTCTCCGAATTGATCGGTCGCATAAATCAACCGAGGCTCGAGGTAGCGTCCCACTCCGAGAGATGCCGACGCGGAATTCATCGCGTTCGAGATCGCCAAGTCCAACGTTGTGGCGATTTCACTGGGAGTCGAATTTCGCAGACTGGGCAGCAGGGCGCTGTCCACGCTTAAGTCCAACACAATCAACGAGTCGTTTCGGGGTTTATCCGACAATGGAAATTCGAATTGGTCGCTATTTCGTTGCAACCATTGTCGAACCCGATCATGCGCGGGTGGCGGAAATTGCCCCGCTGATTGCTTGAGCACGCACGTTGCGAATCCATAAGGGATTGCCGCTAGTTTGGGCATCACTCGACGAATTGGCTGTTGGCTGATCACGAGATACGGATCATCGGGTTGGAGTTGCGAGCTCTCCAACGCCATGACACAACTGACGCACAACCGCATACCAACGAGGCCCCACAGCGATTCCAGTTCCGGAGTCGTAAGTTGGAAATGCTGAGTGTATCCCGCGACAATCTTTCCGGCCGCCGCTAGCGGGTTCGCGGAGTCCAAGATCGCATAAGCGATCGCAATCGCCAAGTCCGCGACAGTCCAGGAATAAACCGCGTCGCCAAAATCAATCAGGCCAATGACACTTAGCGGCTGTCCGATTCCCGTCTGATGAACAATTACGTTGCCATCGTTGGCGTCGTTCTGAATCACGCTCTGTCGAAGTTGACTGGCGTGCGGGACAACATGCGTCCGGAAATTTTGAACAAGTGTCTGCACCCAATCGCGTTGTTGTGGATCGGTAATCAAATCCCAACGGGACTCGACAACGCCTGGACTGTGAGCCAGGTCCCAATGAAAAACCCGATGGAAGGCCGGATGATCGAAACCTTGCATTCCGACGGTGAACTTTCCGATGCAGTGTCCCAATTCAACCATTAATTCAGGCGGTCGAAAACGAAGTGCCGCCACCGGCGTCCCTTCGAGAAAACTCACCAACCGCAACGGATAACGCACGCCTTGGGGGCCCACGATTTCAATCCGATCCTGGCCCGTTCGAGTTGGGATTACGGTTGGGCAGACGTCGACCGACCGGCTCAAATGAGACAGCATGGCGCTTTGGGCGACCAAGTTGTCAATGGGTTCCGCCGCATTGGATACCTTGACCACGAAGCGTTGGTTGGACGCCACTCGGACCAAGAAATTCTGATCGCGTTCGCTCGGTAACGGTTTTGATTCCGCGATCTCGAGTCCATAGGCGGCGGCAACGAAGTCGTTGATTTGTGCGGCGTCGAACGACGGTCGGGTTGGGATCAGGGACATGGTCTATCCGAATGTAATTCCCTGCGCCAAGGGCAGCTCGGGCGACCAGTTGATCGTGTTGGTTTGCCGACGCATGTAGACTTTCCATGAATCCGAACCGGACTCGCGGCCACCGCCGGTCTCTTTTTCACCGCCAAAGGCTCCACCGATTTCGGCTCCACTGGTGCCGATATTGACGTTGGCAATCCCACAATCAGAACCGATCGTCGACAGAAATTTTTCGGCTGTCAACAAATTCGTGGTGAAGATGGAACTGGACAATCCTTGTGGGACGGCGTTTTGCCAGGCAATCGCCTGCTCTAGAGTTTCGTATGACATGACATACAGGATTGGCGAAAACGTTTCTTCGCAAACCTGCGCCGTTTGTTCACGCATCAGCAGGATGGTGGGCTCAACAAAGTGTCCCGGTCGATCGAGTCGCCGGCCGCCGTAGACCAACTGCCCGCCTTGTTTGATCGCCGATTCAATGGCCGCCAGATGAACTTGCACCGTCGTTTCGCTAACGAGCGGACCCATCAGAGTGTCGTGGTCCAACGGATCACCAATCGCGATCTGGCCGTAGGCTTGTGCCAAGCTGGCTAGCAAGGTGTCCAGGATCGAGTGGTGTACAAACAAACGGCGGGTCGAAGTGCATCGTTGGCCGGCCGTTCCGACCGCACCAAACAGAATCGCCCGCACAGCCAACCGCAGATCCGCATCCGGCTCGACGATGATCGCGTTGTTGCCGCCCAACTCCAATAAGGACCGGCCCAAACGTTTGCCCACGACCTCGCCCACGGTTTTTCCCACCGCACACGATCCGGTAAAGCTGATCAGTGGCAGGCGTTTGTCGGCGACCATCGGTTGGGCGATTTCGTGGTTGCCGCCGATCACCAGATTGAATAGGCCATCAACTCCATGGTCCGCCATCACGTCATTGCACAGATGTTGCACGGCAATACTGACCAGCGGAGTCACGGGAGAGGGTTTCCAGATCATCGTGTCACCACAAACCGCGGCCAAAGCCGCATTCCAGGCCCACACCGCCACTGGGAAATTAAACGCACTGATGATACCCACCGGTCCCAAGGGATGCCATTGCTCGTACATGCGATGGCCGGGACGCTCGGAGTGCATGGTCGATCCACACAATTGACGCGACAGTCCCAACGAGAAATCGCAAATATCGATCATCTCCTGGACTTCACCGATGCCTTCGGCCCGGATCTTTCCCATTTCATACGAAACCATTTCGCCCAACGGCTCGCGAAATTCTCGCAACCGATTTCCCAGATCGCGCACCAATTGTCCGCGCGCAGGCGCCGGAACTTGACGCCAAGCTGCAAAGCGTTGTTGAGACTTTTCGACCACCCGCTCGTAATCGGCAGTTGTCGCCTGCACGACTTTCCCAATCGCTTCTCCCGTAGCCGGGCAGTAGGAAGTCAAACTCGAGCCGCTGGCAAACCAGGCATTGGGTCCCGTCGAACAGCCGGGATTTTCTGGTTTCAAATTGAGCTTCTGCAATAAGGAAAGCACGATTTTTCTTTCACTGGTTGGCTGGAATTTATCTGCTGACCGTTGGTAGCGTCGAAAGCGCTCACCGAGGGAGCGCAGCCGTTGGACCAGCGCATGGGTAATAATCTAGTCAGAGCTCGTTCGCTTGGCCAGCCTGAAATTAAAAGGGTCAGGTCTCTTTAAATAAAGTCTGGGATATGTTCGGCTATGGTTTTGCCGTTTCGGTCTAAATTTTGGAGAACACCAAGCCGAGCTCCCGCCGGCTCGATGAGCCTGGAGGCTTGTGTCACGCACTCAATCGTGGAAATCTGCGAGCAGAAATCTTTCATAAAGGTGGTGACTTCGCTGCCTTTGAAAATATTTTGCCTGAAGCACTTGAGCGACACCCAATTCAACTTTTTTGCTACCAATTAG
>JANNPW010000119.1:0-51732 GCA_031400405.1 Mariniblastus sp. | reverse complement strand
AAGTCTGATTCTGAAAAGTCTGATTCTGAAAAGTCTGATTCTGAAAAGTCTGATTCTGAAAAGTCTGATTCTGAAAAGTCTGATTCTGAAAAGTCTGATTCTGAAAAGTCTGATTCTGGCTCGCCTTCCGATTCGAATCAGAATCAATCCCCCCAGGAGTCTTCGGAATCTAGCCCCGACGCGAGCCCCTCTGATTCGGCTGGCGGAGGGCAAGGGGAATCGAGCGGTCAATCCGGAAGTCCATCGCCCGGCGAATCCACTGCAAAGAGTACTTCGAAAAAACCGCCGACTGACGCCAGCAGTAAGTCGCCCAGCAGTTCCGCCAGTGGAATGGGCACGGGTGGCAGCGAATTTTCCAGCGAAGAAATCGAGCGAGAAAAAGTCAATTTGGCCCACTCGAAAAAAGCGACAGATTTGATTTTGGACAAATTGGATCAACAAAAATATGATCCCGATCCGAAATTGTTGGAGCAAATGAACTGGACCCAGGAAGACCTCAACAACTTTTTGCGTCGGTGGCAGGAAATGAAAGCTGCTGCTGAACAAGGCGACTTGAAAGCGAAAGCCAAATACGAAAAATCGCTGAAAGGCCTGGATTTGCGCCTCAACGCCGACTCGCGCGCCGTGAAACAGAACCAGGATAAGATTCAGGATTTGACGGAAGACAATGCCGTGATTCAACCTCCACCCGAACTCGCGCCGGACTTCAACGCCACCTTGCGCGACCTCAACCGCCGACAATAACCCGGTCGAACGGCCTGGTTGCTGGAGCGCCTCGTCTCGAATCGTTCGATGGTCGTCGAACATTCTTTTCGGATTCCTCGTAATCAGTTTAAGTGGCGAATTGCGCGCAAACTCGGCGAACACGGACTGGTTCGGCGTTTTTCTTTCACCTCGCATCGCGCATGATTCCTCGCCACCGGTCGACAAGGCGTCGCTGAATCATCAAAATAAAAACCAACTCCAATCTCCCTCACTCGGCCCGAAACCATGTCAGTCACAACCGTATCCGACTCACAACCCGCCCCTGAATTTGTCGACCCCTATGCGGGCCAGACACCGATGATTGAAGCGGAGCATCTGTCGAAGTTTTATGGTATTTTCGCCGCCACTCGGGATGTCTCCTTCAAAGTGTTTAAGGGTGAGGTCGTGGCCTTCCTCGGCCCCAACGGCGCTGGCAAAAGTACGACGATGAAAATTCTGACCGGGTACCTGTCTCCTTCCGAGGGCCGCGCCCGCATCGCCGGACATGATATGAGCACGGATCGGCTGGAAGGTTCCAGGAAACTGGGCTACCTGCCGGAAACGGGGCCCCTTTATCCCGAGATGACACCCTTCAGTTTGTTAGACTTTTTTGCCGAGGCCCGCGGCATGAACAAGAAGACCAAAATGGATCGCATTGAAAAGGCGGTCGATCTGTGTTCACTGGGCAGTGTGATTTACAAACCCATCAATAAACTTTCCAAAGGTTATCGACAGCGCGTCGGGATGGCGCAGGCCCTGATTCACGAACCGGATATCTTGATTCTGGACGAACCAACGTCGGGACTGGATCCCAATCAAATTCGCGGCGTGCGGCAAACCATCCGTCGTTTGGGTCAGGAAAAAACGATTTTGCTGTCGACCCACATCTTGCAGGAAGTCGAGGCGATGGCCAGCCGAGTGATCATGATTAATGAAGGACGCAAAGTGTATGACGGCACGATCGAAGCCATCGATCCGTTGCATCAGGGGCTCGATCATGTATTTGCCGATCTTACCGGGCACGACCCAGTGACTGGCGTGTTGGTAAAAAAATCCGACGAATAATCTGCTTGGATTCTGCTCTGTTTTATCCCCTGTTTGTTTCGTTCCCTTCGATCAACTTTCAAGTACTGAAAACTAGCCATGGAAATGCAGTTAATTGAATTCGTCTACATGCTGGTCATCGACCTGGTTTTTATGGTCACCCTGGTCCTGTTGATGCTGCCATTGGGAATTTGGCGACAGGCCGCGTTTGCCGTGATGAAACGTAACTTTATCGGCTATTTCAGTAATCCCACCGGCTATGTGTTTTTATGCCTGTTCGTCTTGTTGACCTCGTTTGCGGCGTTCTGGCCCCACGAGTTTTTTACAACCAATTTGGCCAACTTTGATCAATTGAACAAATACCTTCCCTACATCATGTTGATCTTTATCCCGGCGATCACCATGAGTATTTGGGCGGAAGAAAAACGACAAGGCACCGACGAACTATTGTTGACACTGCCCGCCAAGGATTTCGATATTGTCATTGGCAAGTACTTTGCTGCCGTGTTGGTGTTTACGGTCTCGCTACTGTTCTCGCAACTGTCCAATTACGGGGTGCTGTTGGCAATGACCGGCGGATCGCTGGACAATCTCTTGTTGTTTTCGACCTATCTGGGCTATTGGTTCATGGGGATTGCCATGATTGCGTTGGGAATGGTGGCTTCCTTTTTAACCAATAATTTAACGGTCGGGTTCATTTTCGGGGCTGCCTTCAACGCGCCTTTGGCGTTCTTTTCAGATGCCGATGTGATCGTCTCCAATTCGCAATGGATCCAACGACTGTTTGAGTGGTCGTTGTTGCAACGATTCGAGCCGTTTGGTCGCGGCTTGATCAGCGCCTCGTCGATTTGCTATTTTCTGGGACTCGTGGTCATCGGCGTCTATCTCAGCTTGATTCTGATCGGTCGTCGCCATTGGTTGGGGGGCCGCGACGGTACCTCGATGTTCTGGCATTACATTTTGCGGGCCATGTTTCTGATTGTCATGGTTGTGGGTTTAGTGCTCGTTGCCCAACATAGTCCCCTCAATCGGGCACGTGTGGACATTTCGGAAAAACAAGTCAGCACGTTGGCCGATTCAACCATTGCCATACTTTCGGAACTGGCCAATGATCCCGACCAGAGTAAACCACCCGTAAAAATTGAGGCCTATGTCAGTAACAACGTTCCCAGTGAGTTTGTGAAACTGAAGTACGACTTGGTCAACCTGTTGCGAGAGTTTGATGTCCTCGGCGGCAATCGTGTGCAAGTCACGCTGCATCAGGGAATGGAGCCGTTTTCTCAGGAAGCAATTTTAGCCGAAAAAAAATATGGCATCCGCCCTACCCCATTCGCCAGTCAATCGCGCGGGGCGCTCAAAAATGAAGAAATCATCCTCGGCGTGGCGTTTTCCAGCGGCAAAGAACGGATCATTTTGCCGTTTTTACCTTACGGAACCCCCATCGAGTACGAGTTGATTCGCTCCATCAATACGGTTGCCAAGGCACAACGAAAAACGATTGGCGTTGTCCAAACCGACGCATTGGTAATGGGGGCGACCATTACCGTACAAGAGGAAACGTCCCGCTTACCACAACTGCGCATCATTTCGGAACTGCGAAAACAGTATGACGTCGAATTGGTGGATGCGGCAACTCCGATTGCCTTGTTTGTAGAAGGTGAGAACCAGCAAGTTACCAAACGTCGCTACGATGTGCTGTTGGCTGTCCAACCATCAAAAATGACGCCGACCGAACTGCAGAATTTGATTGCCGCGATTCAGGCGGGTCAGCCGACGGCAATTTTTGAGGATCCACTTCCCAGTCCGGAAAACTCGCAACACATTCCGGGAACGTTTTTTCCGCGCGTGATCAATCGGCAATCTACGGAAACGGCCGACATTCAGCAACTTTGGACCGCACTTGAGCTGGATATTGACTTTATCAAGACTGCGCCCGGTGGACAACAATTTACGTTTCCATTTGTCGTTTGGCAGATCGGTGACAACCCGTACCCGCGCGACAATCAGCTGGCGCAACCCGAACGGGTGATTGTCAACGACAGCGTTCCAAGCATTGACCCCCTGTTCTCCCAAACGCATCCGGCGACGACCGGCATCGACCAAGTTTATTTTCCCTTCGTCGGCTATTTCAGCCCCCGGCCGAAGTCCAAACTTAATTTTGAGTCGTTGGTAAAAACTGCCAATGCAGGCCGCATCAATATTGGTGAGTTATTGTCCGCCGCATCAGAAGAGCAATTGCGAGCAAAGCGCGGGGCGGCCAATACACAGTATGACGTCGCCGCACATATCACTGGAGCCAACGGGTTGGCTGCACTACCTAAATTGGCCACCGACTTGCGATCCGGTCCGGAAAATACAAATGTCATTTACGTCTCCGATATTGATATCCTCTCGGACTATTTTGTCAACATTCGAAACTATCCAATTCAGTCCGGCATTGAATATCGTTTTCAGGATATGACGTTTGTCTTGAATATCATCGATGCACTCGCGGGCGAGAGCACCTTCCTCGGTTTGCGCAATCGCCGAGTCAACCATATTACCTTGACCGTCGTCGAACAAACCTATGAAAAAGCCATGGAGGAAGTATATAGCGCTGACCAGGAATTTCAGATCGACTTTGAACGGCAACGTAGTAAGATCCTCGCCGAGATCCAGCAAAAAACCAAGCCGCTAGAAGACCTGATCACTAAGGACGAACGTAAGCGGGACGCCGGGGAGGCCTATGACGCTGTCCGGATGAAAGCCCGCAAAAATCTGCTCGAATCGGAACGTCGTGCCCAGGCGGAAAAATTCAAGACTCAAATCGAAGAATTGGAAAACGATCGCCGTGAAAAGAAACGTCGCATTGACTTGCAGGCCGAACTGGAAATTCAAGAGATTCAACGAAAATTCAAATTGGCCGCCGTCCTGTTGCCGCCCATTCCACCGTTGTTGGTCGGATTGATCGTGTTCACTCGCCGACGACTCCGTGAGCGCGAAGGCATCTCGAAATCCCGTCGTCTGAAGTAATCCCCGTCAACTGCGTCCGCATTCCCCCAATAGACTATGAAATCTCCCTTTGCCCAAACTGCCCTGATGGGATTGCTCGCAACCGTCGTTTCCATTGTCGCAGCCATCTTTTACCCCTGGCCTGAGACGATTGTAGAAAGCGACATGATCGGCCAGCAGTTGTTCGAGGCGTATGATGCCAGTTCAGTGCGCTCAATTTCCATCATCAAGTATGAGCCTGAGCGAAATGGAATCAGTCGAATCGAACTGGTTCGCAATGGAGAAAAATGGCTAATCCCAGCCCAACAAAACTATATCGCGGACAATGCTGCGCAGATCAGCCTGGTAATTAATAGTGTGAATGGGACGGTGTTGGAACAACGGTCGAGTGGTCAGCAGGATCATGTGGAGTACGGCGTGGTCGATCCGCTGGAATACGAATCCGCGACCAACCGCAGCAGTTTGGGAACCAAGATCGTATTCGCGGATCGGAACAATCGAGAACTGGCAAATCTCATTGTCGGCTCGAGTCCGCGCGGTGAACCCGGCCAACAGCAAAAATACTTTGTCCGGATTCCTGGGGAGCCCAACGTTTACGTAATCAATATTCCGGCACAGGTTTTGACGACCGATTTTACGCGTTGGGTGAGCCCGAATTTGTTGAGCCTGAGTCAGGACTCAACACCAAATTCGGTTTCGATTCACAACTATCGAAAAACGAAGTCGCAATTGGCAGCCGCCGACAAATTGACATGGAACTATGACCTGTTGATCGACGCGCGCAACAAGAAACGTGTCCTCAAAGTACCGGCCCCCTCGTCCGGCGAATTGCAGGAGCTGGCGGTCACCGACGAGAACACGGCTCAACTGCAACAGTTGGGAAACTTCCTCGGCAATATTGTGTTTACCAATGTTCGCAAAAAACCTGCCGCGGTTGCCGCGATCTTGAGTAGACCCAACGCGGAAAAGTCGGCGGAGCTCGATTCGTTAAAGGAGTCGGGTTTTGTGGTTCTGGATCAACGTTCCGAAACTGATTTCGGTTTGCAGTTTCAGTCTTCCGCCGGCGAAGTGAGCGTGCGCACGAGTGATGGAGTGGCCATCTCGTTGCTGGTCGGAGAGATCGTCGAGAGCTCCACACCAGGCGATTTGAGTCTAAACTACCTTGTGATGTTGTACGCGAGCGTCGACGAAGCCGCGTTTTCAATTCCAACTCCGCCCGCTGACTCGGCCGATCCAGCTGCCGCCGACAAAGAACAAAAAGCCTATCTGCGTTTGGTCGAGGCCAGAACAGCGAACCTCAAATCGGCGGTTCAAAGGGCTTCCGAACTCAACCAATCGTATGCCGAATGGTACTACGTTGTATCCGAGGACATCATCAACGGCGTGCGCCCCGATTTGAATTTGCAAGCTCCAGCGGCGGCGGAACCGGCAGCCGTGGAAGATGGCTCCGCAGATACCGGAAAAACTGAGGAGCCGTCCAAGGACTGATGCGTTGAGAGTAGGTCATACAGATACGCCTTAGATCCTCTAATCGCCACAAGCCGGGGTACTACCATGACGGTACGAGAATTCAATTTTGACGGTCTGATTGGGTCAACCCACAACTACGCGGGACTTTCGTATGGGAATGTCGCGTCCGCGACGCATCAACATCGTCCGTCGCACCCGCGCGAAGCGGCCTTACAAGGATTGCAAAAAATGCAAACGCTCGCCGCCTTGGGCTGCGGTCAAGCGATTTTGCCACCCTTGCGACGTCCGCGCCCAGGTTTTTTGCGACAACTCGGATTCGTTGGTGGTACGGATGCTCAATTGATCCAGTCGGCCCACCGAGTCGCTCCGGAATTGGTGGCGGCATGTTACAGCGCCGCCAGCATGTGGACGGCTAATGCCGCCACCATTTCACCGTCGGTCGATTGCGGCGACCACCGTTTGCACCTGTCTCCGGCCAATTTGGCCAGCACTTTGCATCGGTCATTGGAAGCGGACGAAACGACGCGGATACTGCGGGCGATTTTCGCGAATGAGAACGAGTTTACGGTTCACGACCCCCTCCCCTCAGCTGCCGCGTTGTCGGATGAGGGGGCCGCCAATCACATTCGATTGTGTGATAAGCACGGCAATGCGGCGATCGAAATTTTTGTGTACGGCAGTGATCCATTGAATCCGCTGGCTCCTAAACCGGAAAAATTTCCAGCGCGCCAGACGCGACTGGCCGCAGAGTCCATCGCTCGTCGCCATCAACTGGATCCGGCGGTTACTTTGCACTGGCAACAAAATCCCGTCGCGATAGATGCCGGGGTTTTTCACAATGATGTGATCTCAGTCGGAAATCAAAATGTACTACTGTGTCACGAATGCGCGTTTGTCGATCAAACGCCACGATTGACTGAATTGCGGTCACTGTTCGGATCGAAATTTGATGCCCAATTGTATGTGATCGAGTTTTCCAATGCGGAGTTACCATTGGCGGATGCAGTGCGAAGTTACCTGTTTAACAGCCAACTGGTCACCCGGCCCGATGGAAACATGACCCTCATCTGTCCGATCGAGTGCTCCGAGATTGAATCGGCGCGCCGTTGCACGGAACGCATATTACAGGAACCCAATCCGGTTGATGACGTCCGATTTCTGAATCTGCGACAGAGTATGAATAACGGCGGCGGCCCCGCTTGTTTGCGATTGCGCGTGGTGTTGACGGAGTCACAGGTGGGTCAGATTCACCCTGGCGTGGTGTTGACCGATCGGCTGGCCGCCGAACTGGAGGTTTGGATCAAGCGGCACTATCGCGAGACGTTGTCGCCAGCAGATTTGGTGGACCCCGACTTGTTGGTGGAATCGTGGGATGCGATTGATGATTTGTCTCGAATTTTAGGTTTGCAGTTGGTTGCCTAGTTGGATTTGTCGGCGGTAGTCCACGGCGCTGTCTTATGCCACAATGGCTACGTCTTGAATTTCAGTCGATCCGGAACCAACCATGAGTAAGCCTTTGTCGCGTTCGGAAACTTCCTCCCCACGCCATCCGAATCCAAACGCGCGTAGTTATTGGCAAGCCAATTTGCGAGTCGTGGGAATGTTATTGACGATTTGGTTTATCGTCGCTTACGGCATCAGCATTCTATTTATTGAACAGTTCAACACGATCAAGATCGGCTCGGTTGGATTGGGTTTTTGGTTCGCCCAACAGGGATCGATCTTTGTCTTTGTGGGCTTGGTCTGGATTTATGCCGTCGCCATGGACGTGATTGACCGAAAATTTCACAAGGGAGAACGGTCTTGAACCACGCCGCTCCGTTGCTATTGGCAATTGTCGATCCAGCTCTTCCTTGGACGTGGACATTTGTCGGGATCAGTTTCGTATTGTACTTGTATATCGGTTGGCGCAGTCGCGTCACTGACACGGAAGGATTCTACGTCGCGGGAAAGGGAGTGCCGGCGATCGCCAATGGGGCTGCTACGGCGGCTGACTGGATGAGCGCGGCGTCCTTCATTGGCATGGCGGGCTTGATCAGTTTTTCGGGCAGCGACGGTTGCGTTTATTTGATGGGTTGGACCGGCGGATATGTTTTGTTGGCGTTGTTGCTGGCTCCCTATTTGCGCAAGTTCGGGCACTATACGGTGCCCGATTTTATTGGCCAGCGGTACTATAGCGAAACCGCTCGGATTGTCGCCGCGATTTGTGCGATCCTGATTTCCGTGACCTATGTTGGGGGTCAAATGAGAGGGGTCGGGCTGGTGTTCGCGCGCTTCCTGGAAATTGATCTGAATTATGGCGTGATCATCGGCATGGCAATCGTCGGCTTTTTTTCGGTGTTAGGTGGAATGAAAGGAATCACCTGGACCCAGGTCGCTCAGTATGGCGTGCTGATCGTTGCGTTCATGGTTCCGAGCATTGCCATTTCAACCATGTTGACGGGACAACCCGTCCCTCAAATCGGGTTTGTGGCGAGTGATATTTCCGAAAAATTGAATGCTGTTCTGTTGGAACTAGGCGAGCGGGAATACACCCAACCGTTCTCGAAATTTTCGCGATTGAATGTGTTTTGTATCACGGCAGCTTTGATGTTTGGTACGGCCGGATTACCACATGTGATCGTGCGTTTTTACACGGTTAAGGATGTTCGCGCGGCTCGATATTCGGCGGTCTGGGCGATCTTGTTCATCGCCGTGCTATACACAACCGCCCCGGCGCTGGGGATGTTTGCGCGATACAATTTGATTAAGAATTTGCATGGTGCGAAAATTGAGGAGCTTCAGCAAGTCACGGAAACGGGCGAGAAAATGCCGTTCCCGCTCTATTCGTTGACCTCGCCGGATGGGAAGCCGCTGGATTGGGCGATGCGTTGGCAGCGCACTGGTTTGTTGCAGATTGATGATCTGGATCACGATGGTTTGATCAGTCTGGAGTTGCGCGACGTTACCCCGGCGAGTCCTTCGTCGAAACCCGCGCGGCGTTCGGAGTTGGGCAAGATCGACCAGGACATTATCGTGCTGTCCACACCCGAAGTTGCCGGCTTGCCTCCCTGGGTGATCGCGTTGGTCGCCGTGGGCGGACTCGCGGCTGCATTGTCGACGGCATCTGGTTTGCTATTGGTGATCAGTTCATCATTAGCACACGATTTGTACGTTCGATATTATGCTCCCCACGCGACTGAGATGCAGCGTGTAACGATCGGCCGGGTGGCCATCATATTCGGCATTGTCGTGGCTGGTTATTTTGGCATTCATCCGCCGGGATTTGTCGGCGAAGTAGTATCGTTCGCGTTTGGCTTGGCGGCAGCCAGTTTCTTCCCAGCGATTTTTTTGGGAATCTTTTTTAAACGGGCCAATCGCACCGGTGCGGTAACCGGCATGATCGTGGGAATGGTCACAACGATGTGTTACATCGTGATGTGCACAACTGACAAAGTGTTTCCGCAGTTTTTCACCAGTCCAATCATTTCGCCGGACCATTGGTGGTTCGGAATTTCACCGCAAGGGATCGGGACGGTCGGAATGTTGTTGAACTTCGCCGTCACGATCGTCGTTTCCCTGACCACGCCTCCGCCGCCAAAAGAGATCATGGAGTTGATCGAAAGTGTCAGAACTCCAAATTAAGGGGACCAGGCAACGTTGATCCCGAGTCGAATTTCAATCAGCCTGGAGTACCACCAATGTACTCGCGCCAGCTATTGAGTTGATCGTCGGTTAAGCTATGGGGGCGTTGGATTTCGTAGCGAAACTGCCGCCGATCTTCCCCACCAATTTTGACTTTTATTTTCAAGCGACCGTTTTCTTCATAGGTAAATCGGACTTCGATTGGCGTACCGACGGGCAGCGATTCGGGCAAATCCCAAATCGCACAGCGACCGAGTTGTGAACAATTATCGGGAATCGGACTCTCCCCTTCCACTATCTGGACCAGGATCGATTCCTGGTCTTTCTTGTGGGTTTTGAACACGCGCCGCGCGACGACAGGCAGCGGCGTGTTGCGCGGAATCAAAGGGACCACTTTGGCGACCTGCGTTTCAACGTCGTTGGCCACAACTCCCAAGCTATGTGAGTTCACGTTCTTGATTGTGGCCGGGCGAAATGCCGTGGACTCATGGTCCAATAACATCGCTGCCCGCAAGGCAGCTCCGTGCGCGACCGCCTCATCCGGAGACAGCGAAACATCGGGTTGTTTGCCGGACAAAGCAGCCAGCATTTGGCGGACGGCTGGCATGCGTGTCGAACCACCCACCAACAAGACTTTGTCGATATCGGTCCATTTCAATTTGGCCGCTTTCAATGTCTGCCGTACCGTAAAATCAGTTCGATCGAGCAAGTCCAGGGTCAGGGTTTCAAATTCGCTGCGCTGAATTTCGATCCTGGTGGTTTCGCTGCCAAACGAACAATCAATTTGGGCGCGAGTCCGAACGGACAGGGTTTCTTTCGCTTCCTTACAATCGCGTAACAATTTGCCCAGTACCGCTGGATCGTCACGCGGGTCGATCCCGAAGTTTTCTTTGAATTGTTTGGCGACTTGATCGATCAATCGACGATCCCAATCTTCGCCCCCCAGTCGCATGTCACCATCCGTCGCGATCGTGCGAAACTGGTCTTGGCCAATCTGCATCACCGTTACATCAAACGTGCCGCCGCCGAGATCATAAACGAGGACGTTCATGGATTCTTTGACGCTGCCGGCGAGATCGATGAACCCGGCTTGATAACCAAAAGCAATTGCGGCCGCAGTCGGTTCGTTGATGATATCGAGCACTTCGAGTCCGCCGATGTATCCCGAATCCTGGGTGGCTTTGCGACGGGGTTCGTCGAAATACGCTGGAACCGTAATCACTGCCCGTGCGAAATCTCCCACAACTCGCGCGGCATCGCGTTTCAGTTTGTTTAGAATCCAACCCTGCAGTGCTTCGGGTGGATAGCGTCGTCCACCTAATTCCTTGTCGTATACCTGTTGGCCGATTTGTCGCTTCGGGCAATCTGCAACATTTTGCAATTCTTTCGCGCGCGCTTTCAACGCTTCTTTGCCGATGATGATTTCGCTGCCGTCGAACAGAATAACGCTGGGAGTTAACAAGTCCCCCTCGGCATTAGGAATCGTTTCTGGCCGACCGACATCATTAACGTAGGCGATGACGCTATAGGTGGTCCCTAGGTCGATGCCGACTGCCAAGTGTGATTTGGAATTCATCTTAGGTGCAATTCAACTCGAACCAGTGGTGATGATCGATAAAACGAAGCGTTTATTCTGATTGGTGGGGGCGTTCTCGCCTAGCCGAATATTGGTTGTAGTGAGCAGAAAAAGATTGCTGGTCGGGCAAGGAGATGGAGTCCGGAAGACTCTGAGCCGGTCAAAAATTATTTTCATGATTGCTGGATCGACGGTCCGATACCTCTCGATGCATGGATGAAAGTGCAGTCTCATGGAGGGATCATTAATTAACCTCATTGGGGAGTCGATCCATGTCAATTGAAAGTTTGAATTCCGTAATCGCGATTGCATTTGTGGCAGTTTGGCTGATGGTCGGGCAATTTTCCGTTATCCGGAGTTGATGGCTGAATAACAGCTGCATTGGAAAAAAATAACCGAGGGGTCGCGTTCGCCAACGCGACCCTTTTTTATTGGACGAGACGGTTACAATAGGAACTCGGGTGTGACGAGAACTGGCTCCAGGCAACACCCCGGTCCCCATTACAACGACTAATACCATGAATTTATCTGCATTGCGTATTGGCATTGGCCACGATACTCATCGACTGAAGCCAGGGGGACCGTTGCGTGTTGGCGGAATCGATATCCCCTTCGATCAGTCGCTCGAGGGCCATAGTGATGCGGATGTGTTGTTGCATGCGATCACCGACGCGATTCTCGGCGCGGCGGCACTCGGCGACATTGGCGAGTTATTCCCGGATACAGATCCGGAAAACAAAAATCGTGATTCCACCGAATTATTGGCGTCGGCCTGGCGAGTCGTCCAAGCCGCCGGCTATGAAATCGTTAATCTCGATTGCATCCTGTTCGCCCAAGCGCCTAAACTGTCTCCTTACAAACTTGCCATTGCCGCGCGAGTCGGTGCAATCCTGGAGATTGAGTCGACTCAAGTGGGAGTGAAAGCGAAAACGGGCGAAGGAGTCGGTTTGATCGGCGAGCAGAAGATCATGCAGGCCCAGTGCGTCGCTTTGTTGGTCAAATGTCACACCCCAGCTTGACTTGACCACCGTCGATAGATCCCGTCGATTCGTTTAACGATGCCCCTGATTTCCCATTCACGCGTTCCGCAACCGGACGATTCGAGTTTCGATGGCAAAAATTCGTATTCTCGGTATCGACCCTGGACTGAATATCACCGGTTATGGTGTGTTGGACGTCGCGGGATCCGAAATTGAATTGATTGAAGCTGGGGTGGTTCGGAGCCTGCAGTCCAAAGAAATCGGCAAGCGTTTGCACAGCTTATACTCCGGCATCAAAGAGGTAATCGAATCGCTGACACCCGATTGTCTGAGCCTGGAAGAACTGTACAGCCATTATGAACGTCCGCAAACGGCGATCATCATGGGCCATGCGCGCGGCGTTATTTGTTTGGCGGCGGCCCAAAGCAACCTGCCGGTTTTCCATTTCGGGGCGACCCAGGTCAAAAAAGTCCTGACTGGCAATGGTCGGGCTCCCAAGACACAAGTTCAATTGGCCGTCACCCGGCATTTGAATTTGCCTGCCATGCCCGATCCGCCGGACGTGGCCGACGCGTTGGCGTTGGCGTTATGTCATTATTACTTGAACTTGCGCACGCCCCAGTCCTGAGATTGCCATGCCGTTAAAACGCCATATTGTCCCCGATTCGGCCCCAACCTGCGGATAAGGTCGCCCACTGTGATAATGTGACGCCACTTAAAGGAATCGGTCCGTCACCGTAAAATCGAACAGGGCGACGGCCGTTTTGATCTATGCAAGATTTAATGACCCAACGTCGCTTCGACGAACCCTCCACACGAAACATGGAATAAAATTGATTACCAAAATCTCCGGCCAACTGATTTCGCTGACCGATACCGAGGCCTTTTTGTTCATCGAACCATTTGAGTATCAAGTCTTGATTCCCGAGTTCACTCGGCGCCAACTACAGCTGCAAATTGGCCAGCCGATAACGTTGCACACGATCCAATACATCGACGGGAATGTGCAGTCCGGCGGCCGTATGACGCCACGATTGATCGGATTTATCAGCAACATTGAGAAGCAGTTTTTTGAAGTATTTTGTTCCGTCGATGGACTGGGAGTCAAAAAAGCCCTGCGCGCCATGGTCCGACCGGTTCCCGATGTCGCCGCCGCCATCGAAAACCAGGACGTTAAGACACTCGCCACGTTGCCGGGAATTGGAGCTGCAACGGCGGAGCGGATCGTCGCCAAACTTCGCCGCAAGATGGGCAAGTTCGCATTATTGGTGGCGGCCGAGGGCTGGGATGAATCGGCGGCCGTCGAACGCAGTATCGTGGACGAGACCTATCAGATTCTGATCGCCTTGGGGCACAGCGAGCCGGATGCGAGAAAGCTGTTGGAGTTGCCGATTCGCAGCAAGAAAAAATTCAAAGATGTCGAAGCGCTGCTACAAGCGGTCTACGAAGGGACCCATTCGTAGTGTCGTGCCGTCAATCGATTTCGAACCGATACTTGTTTTAACGTAACCGTGAACGTTCACGTATTACCGGACAAAGGTCGCCAGGACTTGCTCTTTGCTCAAACCGGTTCTTCGCAAGCGAAACGCTTCCCCGACTGCCGGATTAAAATAAATAATCAATCCATAGATCGACAATGGAATTCCTGTCAGGGCACAATAGCATGTCATCGCGGAACCGATGCCCAATAGCAAGGTCGTGATTCCGAGCATGCGACCGTGCATCCCGAGATTGAAAATGCCGGTGAAGACATACATCAGCCCCAACACAAATGACCCGACAGCCCAGACACCAAACAACCAAATCATCAACGTTCGCTGGCCAGGCGGCAGTTGAGCATCAATCTCACCTTGCGCTGCGGCTGGTATAAACGAGTCGATATTGCCAAAGAAGATCGCGTAGCCGACACAAAACAATCCAAAGATCGTCAGCAATACTCCCTGCACAATCATCAGGATCGCGATCACACTGACTTGGCGAACGAAAACTCGACCCGAGCCATCGTGATAATAAGTTTGGTCTGAATCCTTTCGGGCAGACAAAGACGAATCAATCGGTTTGGGTGCTTCAAACGGATTATCGCTCATCAATTATGATTCCAATCAATGTTTGGCGATCGCTCAATTGGTAACTGCATTTTTTCGCTGGTATCGGCGTTCGTTTCGGGCAGCCCAGCCGCACTGGATTACTTTTGTCGACGATTTGCGGGACGATTAGAACTGGCGCTACGAGGGTTCGCGGAACTGCGGGATTTGGTTTTTTTGTTGTCAGTTGATTTGCCGACAAATCGCGCTTTGCCCGATGTCGATTTGCTGGACGTCGATTTTTTGGATGCCGACTTGCTTCTAGTTGATTTGCTAAATCCGGACTTGGTCCCGGGTGATTTACTGTAAGCAGGTTCGTTTCCTGGCGGCTGGCCGGATGCGGTCTTGCTGAATTCAGATCTGCTTCCCGGTCGTTTTCTGGTCGCTGACTTGTCGACCATCGGTTCGGTGTCGTCCGAGGTAATTTCAGGTGGTTTATCAAAAGGAGTTCGGCGGTGGGATAATTTTTCGTCGGCTATTGCGCTGACGGTCGATCTACCGCTGGTGCGGGTCCCGGTGCCTTTCTTCGAGGTGAATTTCGCAAGTCCGCCTTTGGCCGGAGTTCGTTTTGATGCCGGCGACCCCAGCAGTTTTGAACTTTTTTTCGCCGTGTCTCGGGGTGTCCCGGAAGTGATCGCTGGGCTTTCGCCGATTTCGGCGAATTTTTTGGACGCAGATTTTTTCTTATTTGTTTTGGGTCGAGTTTTCGCTAAACCGTCAGCGGCACGTTTAATCAGTTTCAATTCCTGAAGTGTCAAGGCTCGATGTGCGCCCACCGGCAAGTCGCCCATTTTTAGTGGCCCAATGGAAACTCGTTTCAGCGTGCGGACCTTATGTCCCACGCTGGCGAGCATCCGGCGAATTTCGCGATTTCGTCCTTCAGCCAGGATGATCTCAATCCAACTGGACGTCTTGATTTTGCGCAGAAATTTAGCACTGGTCGCTTTCGCTTTTCCTTCAGCAAAATAGACTCCCTCTTCGAGTGCTCGCAATTGTTCGGCGGTCGGCACACCCGCAACTTGTACATGGTACTTTTTTTCAATGCCGTAACGCGGGTGGGTCAGCCGATTGGCCAGTTCTCCATCGTTGGTAACCAAAATCAAACCTTCGCTCGACTGATCCAAGCGTCCGACATTATAAACCCGTTGTTCGGTCTTGATTAAGTCAATCACTCGCGCCCGACCGGAGGGATCGTTATTGGTCGAGATCACACCCGGCGGTTTGTTCAACATGAAATACTGCAGTCTCTCAGCCACCAATCGTTGGCCATCGACAAATATTTTCTGCGATTGCGGATCGACTTTGACGCCCAGCGTCGCAATGATCTGCCCATCGACTTCGACTCGACCTTCTTGAATGATGATTTCGCATTCGCGTCGACTGCCGATGCCAGCCGCGGCCATGACTCGTTGCAGTCGTTGCGGCCCGCTGATGGGGTCAACTTCTGATGGCTTGGCGGGTTTGTTTTTTTGAGCGGACATGGGGTCTTAAATTCTGCCCGGATCGGAAAGGATCGCTGGGATTTGAGGGGATTTATGCGGAATGCAACGAAGTATTATAGTTCGTTGTCGGCGAAACAGTAACCGCCTTGATTGCAGTTTGTAACGGGGTGCAACTCAGGGTTCAATGAACAGATTAATGGGGCCAAAGCCCATCCCCAGACCGGGGTTGGTCTGAATAGCTGCTGAAACAAATTTTTTGGCCCGGTGTACCGCAGTGTGTAAAGTCTCGCCCTGCGCCAGGACGGCCGTGATCGCAGCCGACGTAACACAACCCGTGCCATGCGTATGCGCGGTCTCAACTCGAGGTGCGCGCAGCAACTGAAGCTCGCCAGCCGCCCACAAGACATCAATCGCGGCACCTGGCAAATGGCCTCCTTTAATCAGCACATTTTGAGGGCCTAGCTGCGCGATGGCTTTCGCGGCAGAGGTCATCGATTCGATGGAATTGACTTCGAAACCAGCCAACGCGGCAGCTTCAGCCAAGTTGGGCGTGACCAACATCGACCAAGGCAACAATTTTTTGATTAGCACCTCGACCGCCTGGCTGTCGAGCAAGGGAATGCCATGTTTGCTGATCATGACGGGATCAACGACCAACGGAAAACTAAATCGGCTGGCACGATCGGCAATCACCTCAATGATTGCAGCAGTGCCGAGTGCTCCCGTTTTGGCGGCCGACGGTAAAATGTCACTCAGCACCGCATCCAATTGTTGCAACACAAACTCCGGCTCAATTGTACGTACCGCCGTGACGGATTTGGTATTCTGTACTGTCAACAGCGTCACGACACTCATGCCGTAAACGCGATGTTGATGAAACGTTTTCAAATCCGCTTGCAAGCCGGCACCGCCCGACGGATCTGAGCCGGCGATGGTTAACGCCACTGGTTGGTTCATGATGTCAAATATCCGCCGTTGTTGATTCGATTCCGAATTTGAGCGCCACTATTTTGTCAGCGGATCTCGCCAGCCTGTCTGTCTCTATTAATTTGCGAGACCGACCGCGATTCGATGCGTGGACCGACAATTCGCCAAACGATCAAACACGGGACCACTACTGGAAGAACGGGTCAACATTTGGTCTGCTAGTTACATGGCCGGAACATCACATGCTTTCGAATTTTTGGACCAACCGGTCACGCCGATTCCGACGGGCGTTTGCGTGATTTTTGGAGGTGAGCGATTTCTGCAGAAACTGGTTGTCCAACATCTCATCGCGACGGTCAAGGGCGACGACCTGGATTTTGATACGGCCCAATTCGATTCTGATTCCGTCAGTTGGCCAGATGTTCACGATGAATTGGCCACTCGAACTCTATTTGGGGGCACTGGTCCCCGCTTGGTCGTCGTTGACCACGCCGATAAATTTGTCCGGGATAATCGCGAACGATTGGAAGACTATCTCGTTCCGCCGAAAAAACCCAGGTCCTCAAAAAAACCCAAAGGGACCGTTGAACCCGCTCCCCGGGAACCCGCCGCGACCAAGGGCCTCAATAGTCTGTTGATTTTGATCGTCGAAACCTGGACCAGCAATACAAAACTTTACAAAGCCATTGACAAATTGGGTTGGCAAATCAAATGCGACGTGCCATTAGCCGGACGCAGCAAGAATCGGGACGACAAAAAAGTTTCGCAGTGGATCATCGACCGTGCGAAAAATGCATACGGGTTTACGCTTCCACCAGCCGGGGCGCAATTGGTAGTTGAACTCACCGATTGCGAGTTTGGTCGAATGGATCAAGAACTCCAAAAACTCGTTTTGTACGCTGACAAAAATGGAAAACTCAGTTCTGAGACCATCAGGCAGGCGGTCGGCGGCTGGCGTACGCGAACCATGTGGGATGCGATCGAAGCGGCGACCGATGGCGACGCGGGAAAATCGCTCGAATTACTGGACCAACTATTGCGCAGTGGCGAACATCCGTTGGCGCTGTTTGGGCAAATGTCCTGGTCGTTGCGTCGTTATGCAACGGCAACTGAAATTGTGATGCGGCAATTGCGAACTGGGCGCAAACCGGATTTACCGAGTGCCTTGAAAAGTGCTGGATTTCCACATTGGGGCGGCGAGCTGGCACTTTATGAAAAACGAATCAAGCAGCTGGGCCGAAAACGGGCTGGGCTGTTGACGGAGTGGTTACTGGACGCTGATTTGGCGCTAAAACGAAGTCATTCCAGGGAAGATCGTGGCCGGTTGGTCTTGGAGACGCTTTTTGTGAAGATGGCCAAGGAATTGGCCCCGACACCTTAATTTAGTGGTTGTTAATCTTTAAATCGTTGTGACTACAAGGAGACCGATTGCGGTTGACTCCGATCGGCGAGAAATTGATACTTATGGAACGCCGCTAAGTTCGGCGAAATTTGACTGGAAATGGAATTCGGAGAAGTCCCATGAATTGGGGGCCGCTAATCCTGTGTAGCTGGCCAGGTCTGCCTGGGCTGTGGTATCGCGGACAAACGTCATCTTTGTTAGTAGCGATAGGGTTTTCCGTATTGCTAAATCTGGCATTGGTTTCGACATTTCTGTGGCCTTGGTCGCTGGGTGAGACGTTTCCGCTGGTGTCATGGCCCATAATTCTGTTGATTTGGACAACCTCGGCCTGGTTGGCTTATAAAACGGTACCTGACTGGGTGTCAGTCCCGAAAATCGCCACTGCCGAACAACCCCAACTTAGCGACGACTTGTTTATTCGGGCGCAAAGCGAATACTTAGGTGGCGATTGGCCGAAAGCCGAAACAATGTTGCGGCGGTGCCTGCAAACCTGGCCTCGTGACATTGAGGCACGATTATTGCTGGCTACGATGTTGCGGCACGACCGCCGACTTTATGACGCCTCGGAAGAACTAGAAAAACTGTTAAAGTACGACGAGTCGATTAACTGGATTTCCGAAATTCGTCGCGAACAAAAACTACTTGAATTGATTGAAGAATCTGAAAAATCTGCTCCTGACGAACACGATCGGTTGTCCCACAACATGGCTCTACCAGCCAGCAGCGATCAGATCATTCGGCCCAAACTACTGACCCAAACTACTGACTCAAACTGAAATTTATCCTCCCCTAATTTAGAGGAACCGAGATATGTACGAACGTTTTACTGACCGTGCCCGCAAGGTCATGCAGTTGGCCAATCAAGAAGCCCAACGCTTCAACCATGAGTATATTGGCACCGAACACATGCTGCTCGGGTTGGTCAAAGAAGGGACCGGCGTCGCAGCGAATGTCCTGAAAAACCTCGATGTGGACCTGCGGAAGATCCGTCTGGAAGTTGAAAAACTCGTTCAAAGTGGTCCCGAAATGATCACCATGGGAAAGCTTCCGCAAACCCCGCGAGCGAAAAAAGTTATCGAGTATTCGATGGAAGAAGCGCGGAACTTGAACCATAATTTTGTTGGAACGGAACACATCCTGCTGGGTTTGTTGCGAGAACAAGAAGGGGTCGCGGCGCAGGTTTTGATGAACTTGGGACTGAAACTCGAAGAGGTCCGCGAAGAAGTTCTGAACTTGCTTGGCAATGGACTCGAAGGTGGCGAAGGTTCGGAACGAGGTGGACGTGAAGGAGTCGGCGGCGCGACTGGCGAAGCGGCTGCCGCCAAAGGGAGTAAATCGAAAACGCCTGCCCTCGACAGTTTTGGCCGTGATTTGACGGAACTGGCGCGCCAAGGAAAATTGGATCCGGTCATTGGACGGGCCAAAGAAATTGAACGTGCGATTCAAGTCCTTTGTCGCCGTACAAAAAACAACCCGGTACTGTTGGGTGAAGCTGGCGTTGGTAAGACTGCCATCGTCGAGGGCTTTGCCCAATTGGTCGTTTCCGGCGATGTGCCTGAGATTCTGGCGGACAAACGTATTGTCGTCCTCGACCTCGCGATGATGGTGGCTGGCACAAAATACCGCGGCCAGTTCGAAGAGCGGATCAAGGCGGTGATGAACGAAGTCCGTCGGGCTCGCAATACGATTCTATTCATCGACGAGTTGCATACTTTGGTCGGTGCCGGTGGAGCCGAGGGTGCGATTGACGCAGCCAACGTGTTGAAACCAGCCTTGGCGCGCGGAGAAATCCAGTGCATCGGTGCGACCACGCTCGATGAATACCGCAAATACATTGAAAAAGACAGCGCATTGGCCCGTCGTTTTCAAGAGATTATGGTCGATCCAACCTCGAACAAGGAAACCGTTGAAATTTTGATGGGACTGCGCAAGCGTTACGAGGAACATCACCGTGTTCAAATTACCGATGACGCTGTCGTGGCGGCGGTGGATTTGTCGCAACGTTATATCACCGGCCGCTGTCTCCCCGACAAAGCGATTGACGTGATCGACGAATCAGGTGCCCGAGTTCGTTTACGCACCATGAGCCGACCGCCAGATCTAAAAGAAATTGATGAAGACATCGAACGCTTGAACAAAGAAAAGGAAGACGCGGTTGCCAATCAGGATTTTGAAAAAGCCGCTAATCTCCGCGATCAAGCCGATAAACTTCGCAAGAAGAAAGAGCAAATCAAACGTGAGTGGCGCGAAAAATCACAGGAAACCGACGGAGTTGTCGACGAAGAAGTGATTGCTGAAGTAATCTCAAAGATGACCGGCGTTCCGTTGACCCGGCTGTCCACGGAAGATTCGATGAGGCTGATGAAGATGGAAGACGAACTTCACAAAAAGGTCGTCAGCCAGCACGAGGCCGTCAAATCGATTTCGAAGGCGGTTCGACGCAGTCGCAGCGGGTTGAAGGACCCGCGTCGTCCGATCGGTAGTTTCATGTTCGCCGGACCAACCGGCGTGGGTAAAACGCTGCTCGCGAAAGCGCTCGCCGAATTCATGTTCGGTGATGAGGACGCGCTCGTGGCGATCGACATGTCCGAATACATGGAAAAACATAATCTCAGTCGCTTAATCGGCGCCCCTCCGGGGTATGTCGGTTACGAAGAGGGAGGGCAATTGACGGAAAAAATCCGCCGCCGTCCCTATTCCGTTGTGCTGTTGGACGAAATCGAAAAGGCCCACCCCGATATTTTCAACATGCTGTTGCAAGTAATGGAAGAAGGTCGCTTGACCGATAGTTTTGGTCGTAACATCGATTTCAAAAACGTAATCTTGATCATGACCACCAACGTCGGTGCACACCAAATCAAAAACGAACAAGCGTTCGGTTTGCCGGGTGTGGGCGACGATCGCTCATTCGAAAGCATGAAAGAACGGGTGTACGATGAGATCAACAAAGCGTTTCGTCCGGAATTTTTGAATCGTCTGTCCGAAGAGCCGGTGATTTTCCGACATCTTGAGAAACAGGACTTGAAATTGGTTATCGATTTCGAATTGTCCAAAATCCGCGAACGATTGTCGGAGCGTGGATTTCACCTCGAATTGACCGGCGAAGCGAAAGAATACTTGATCAAAAAAGGAACCAACCTCGACTATGGCGCGCGGCCGTTGCGCCGGGCCTTGGAGAATTTTGTCGAAGATCCGCTATCCGAAGAACTGCTCCAAGGAAATTTCCAGGGCAAGAACAAAATCCTTGTCGACGTCGTTCGCAATGAAGAAGGTAAAGTCAAACACTTGAAATTTGACGGTTCATTTGTTTCGCCCACAGATGCGGCGGCGACGAAGCCGGAGGTCGTGGCGGCGGGTGCCAGTAGCGAAAGCGGCAATTCCCAGGGATAGTCGATTCTGAGATTGACGCTCACTTGGCCTGCGGGCCAAGTGACCCAACTTAAGCCTTGGACGCCCGCAACGTCCAAGGTTTTTTTGTTGGCGACTGTTTTTTCAATTTTTGTTTGATGTTGATCGTTTCCGATCGTGTTTTTAATCGCAGGTTAGGCAAAAGAAATTGGGTAGCGAGATAGGGTGCTGTTGACGTTCCTGGTTCGTTTTCTCCGGTTCGCACCCGACAGAAGTTGAGGCAAAGCCAAAAAATAGGCGAAATCACTAAATCGGCGGTTTGGTCAAAATGGGCGAATTTTGACTTTTTCTGCAAATTGCCACTTCTTTCCGTTGTCAAACTACTAAAATCCGATATAGTTATAAGTGATGAGATTCCTTGTAGTGGTTATTTTGAATCGGCATCAGTAGTGTAGAGATTTTTTTAGGATTGAGTTTAATGGCTGAAGGTACAATCAAACGATTGACAGACAAAGGTTTCGGATTCATCGACACAGGTTCGAGTCAAGACATGTTCTTCCACTCGTCGAATGTGGAAGGTGTCCGATACGACGAGTTGCGCGAAGGTCAACAAGTTAGCTACACAGAAGGCCGTGGTCCCAAAGGCCCACGTGCTGAAAACGTACGCCCTGTCTAAATCAATCAGCAACTGATTGATTGCGGTCTGGTGCGATCGGTAGACGTTTCATCAGAGTATAGTTCCAAGCCGACGATTTCGATCGTTGGCTTTTTTTGTGCGCTGACTTATTGGTCGCGTGGTAGACCTTGGCTAACCGGTCGGCACCGGCGAAATTCCACAAGTCGCTGGAATTCACCCACGGCAAGGTTTTGCAGTGATGTCACCAACCGGAACGGCTGAATCCGGAACCGGAAGAACCGTGCGACGACCGACTGGAAGACGACGATCCGCTCGAGGACGACGACCGGCTGGATGAAGACGACCTGGTGGACCAAGCAGATCCGCTGGATCCAGAACTTCGGCCGGATGAACCTAAGTTGAACGAAAACAATGGTCCGGAGTTTCTGCGCTCCGCCGCAGCGTTGGCAATTTCCCGCCGCCGGTCGTTGACCATTCGTTGTGCGACCTGCATCGCTTGGTTAGCACTGTACTGGGCAGCTTCGCTGAACTTAATCGACGCTTGATACTCCCCCAGGGACAACGCTTCACGCGATCTTTCCAGTTCTTCAGTGCCGGGCTTCATCACCAGTGCTATCCCGTAGGGCCCATTCCAACTGGCCGCATCAAATACTTGTCGCGACGCCGTTTCCAAATTTTCGGCGGCTGACTGTGCCAAATCCAATTCACGTCGCAACTTTCCATCGACAACTGCCAACTCCGACGTGATTCGATTGGCGTCGAGCGCCACCGAACGCCAGTCCGAGTGAGGCGCCGACAAGCGGCCCGCGATGAATTTTAGTTTCGATTCCAGATCGGCGATTCGGCTTTGACACTGCTTGACTAACGCGCTGTCTGGAATTCGGTCATTCGCCGAAGCGAATACTGATTGCTGTGCTGTGGCCAATTCGACGCCAGCGGCAGCAACCGCGCGGCTGGTTTCCGCGTAAGCATTTTGATCCGCGTTGATCAGCGTCGACAAGGCTGCGGCGTCTGAATTCAAATTGGCAATTCGCTGTTGGTCGAACAAGGGGTCCGGTAATTTGGCCGGGTCGTCCATAAACGATTGCATTGCCATCGTAGCCGCCTCCAAATCAGAAAATTTTTGCAGGGACGGCTGCTGCGTACGCAGATCGCGGGCCGAATCGGCAAGCGCCATGATGACCTGCCGACATCGCTCAAAATCGACGCGGTTCGACGTGGCCTGCTCAACCAGCCGGTGACAATGCGTCTTGATGCCGAGCAACGAGTTTTCAACATCGTCCAGATCGCCATGGAACAATTGCAACAAATTGGCGGCTTCCAGGACTTTTCCGGTCGAATGTAAATCTCGCACTTGATCGCGACCCACCGCTACGTTTTGCGCTAACTGCTCCGAGTGTAGCTGGTAGTCCTCGATTGTCCCCGCTGGATCCGTCGCGGAATCCTTCGACGGCTCACGTTCAACCGGCTGGACGTTATCGGGTTCAACAGGATCAGGAAGAATTCGCCAGGCAGTTTCCGAAAACGTTGACTTCGTTTCTGCAATCAAGTCTCGCAGCGGAGGAAACTGAAGCGATACGTCCAATTGTCGTTGACTCAGTCCCGCGAGTTCATCGGCGAATCCTTGCAGCGCGGTCTTTGTTTGGGCAATCCATTGTCGCGCCGTTTCCGATTCGATTTCGAGGACCTCCAGTGATTCCAATGCGGATTCGACTCCTCCGTAGTCCAACGAGGCCCGCGCCGATTGCAGTTGTTGACGAGCCTGTTGCAGTTCGTCGTCGGGACTATAGCCGGATTCTCGCAAAACCTGGTTTTCTGGTAGTCCTAGTTCGGCGGCTGTTGTTTTCCGCGCAGCCTCAATTTCGACTGCCAATTGTTCGAGCGCAGGTGTCACGTGCTGTTTGATCTGAGTTGCCAGTTCCCCGCAACGTTGGGCGCGGATTCCCAACCCAATGACGTCGGTATTGAACTCTTCGGCAGCCTGTGTAATGTCCTGCTCGACTGCTGCCCCAATCAATTGGTTAGCCCGGTCGCTCAATTGGAGCACCGATTTTTCAATCCAACGAATGTCGAAGCCGAGCGATTTTAGTTCGCGGGAAGCCGATTCGAATTGTGGGAAGACCTGGGACCGCGCGGTTTGAATGGTGCTGGCAATTGCCAATCCGCAATTAAGTTTTTGCAGTCCTTTCGAGAGGGGTGTCGTAAGTGCTTGGACGGGATCCGCGACGGCAAGCTGTAACCCCTGATCACAATCTGCTTGGGCTGCCGGCAGCAATTTTTCCGACAGTGCCGGCACCCGGAAATATCGGTCCAGCCGCGCGGCGGAGGTCAGTCTTTGTTCTTGATTGATGGCCTCCATCAATTTGGTTTTTAGTAATTCAATTTTCGGAGCTACGTCTTTCAGTCCATTGGCGATCGTATCCAGCGATTCGTCGGTGATGTTTCGCGTTTGACGCAGCTGTCGGAAAAAATGATCGAACGTCAACAGCGTCGATTCGAATGGTATTTGGGGTTGACTGTCCGTCGGCACCGCCAAAGCAGGAGGTAAACTCAAGGATTCCCCATTGAGTAAATTTACACAGTGGTCGTACCTGGAACGGCTGAACATGTTCGCCATTTCGGTTAGCGGATTACTCGGATACAACAACCGATTGGCGGCGGCGACGACTTCTGTTGCTTCGTGGGACATGTCGTTGAGTAGGCTCACGTTGTTCAGAATTTGGGTGCCGAGTTCTTGAGTCATCCCCGAGAATTGTTTGGCAGCAAACTCAGTGGGACTACCGAGTGTTTGTTCGCAGCGCTCGAAGATCGGTCGCAGATTAGCCAACTCCGCGTCGACGATTTTGCTTTTGCGTTCGAAGGTCTGTTGGGCGCGCTGTAAGGCCGGGCGGCGACGGAAATTTAACAAGCCCAACAAGCCCAACACGATTGCAGCCAGAATCGATCCAACGATGGAAAGCGTTCGCTGAACCAATTGCCGACGATTCTTTTCATCGGTCAAACGCTGTTGTTCGAATTTGACTGCCTGTTCCGCCTGCTCGGTCAATTCGCTGGCGGATTGGATTTTGTCGGCAAAATTGATTTCGCCACGGGCGTGTAAATCGCGAGCTTCGGACAGCAACCGGTAGGCTTCGTCGGCAGCGGGAATCGCCGCACCATTGGGATGGTCCGCGATCAAATCCAACCGCTGCGCTACCGGGAATAGCATGTCATCAAAGGAATTGTGCGCCGCGTATAGATCCAGCAGCCGGTCAATTCCACTCCGCAGCTGTTTCGCGCGATCGACCACCTGTCGGAATTCCGACGATTGTTGATAGGGCGCCGTGGCGTCAAGGGAGATGTTGCCGAGATCGGATTTCAGATTGTCAATTTTCGCTTTCCATTCCTCGGAAGGAATTTGAGCCAGGCGCGACTCGGTCGCGCGGGGGAATGCCGCGCGGAACTGCCGGGCTGATTCATCGAGTCGCGGCAACGATTCGTTTCGTGATTCATCCAACAGCGTCGCCAGATTGTCCAACTCCCGCCGTCGTTCGAGAACTTTTCGTTCGGCCAACGCTTGTGCCTGCGTGACGGCTTGTTTCTCGGCGGCTAATTTTGCGGCTAATTTTGAATTGATGGACGTAACAGTATCTTTTACCGCGTCGACAATGCGCCCGCCGTTCCGCATAGCCCGAATCGCATCTCGATCAAGCTCGCCAATCCAATTCGCTTCGCCTAACTCCCGTTTGTCATGGATATTTGAACCGTAGTAGCTGAATTTCCGCTCGACCAGAAACAATACAAATACTGCTCCATCGGTTTCCCCGGTTTCGCTATTTGTTTGGCGTCCGAAATCGACTTCGTTGGCCAAACCGAAGCCCAGCGCATATTCGACCGCATCCATTTGATGGAACTTTCGCTGATCGAGCGCTTGAAAGCTTTCGTCATCGGCGTTTTCGATCAACACGATTGTCCAGTGCGGTCCATGCTCATCCAACCACTGCTCCAGTTTGCACAATTGCGCGGCCGATACACCCAGATCACCTTTGACATACAGGTGTTGGTCAGCTTTCCATTTCTGGATCACCTCGGTTGCACTGCGTACCGATACCGCGACTTCTTCATTCTGAGGCAGTGCGGCGAAGTTTTCATTGCAGAGTAGACACACTGACATCACGGCAATAACGATGGCCAGTGGATGTGATTTAGGAAGCATGAAAACAGTCCGAGGTTGGAAGAAAACCTCGTTCATGATATCACAAATGACGACCTGTCATGTTGCGTAACCGTTCACGGCCTTCGGTCTGGAACCGTTTCCTGAATCCATGAATGGGTAGTAGGGTTCTTTGGAATGGAATTTGGTCAGACGGAAACCGCTGTGGTGTTTCCGGTGACCGAACAACCAATTACCCGTTGCCTTTCGATTCCGCAACCAAACTGGCCGAACGAAATTTGTTATGATCTTGCTCGTAAGTGCCGCCGTGGTCTTCTCGACGAAGACTTAATAATTGATTGGGCGTCCGGAATACCGTTAAGACGGATTTTTGAATCGAGTCATCCATGTTGTCAGCGCATCAAAAACCATTGGGGGTGACATGGTCCATAGTTGTTGCGACCATGGCAACCGTTCTATTGTCGCACGACTGCCGGGGCGAAAAACCAAATATTGTTTTTATCCTCGCTGATGATTTGGGATACGGGGAGTTGGGTTGTTACGGCCAGGAAAAAATTCGCACACCGAATTTGGATCAATTGGCTTCGCAGGGGATGCGATTCACTCAACATTATACGGGCGCTCCGGTATGCGCACCGGCGCGATGTGTGCTGATGACTGGCCAGAATCTGACACACGCCCAGATTCGTGGCAATCGAGATTCAGGCAACGGTCGTTTGTTCCCAGGGCAATGGCCGATTACGGCGGATGTGGTGACGTTGGCGGAAATGCTGAAACAGACTGGCTATGCGACGGGTGGTTTCGGCAAATGGGGGTTGGGGCCGACGGATACGACCGGTTCGCCGATCCGACAAGGCTTCGAGCGGTTTTACGGTTATAACTGCCAGCGGAATGCGCATAGTTACTATCCCCCTTTTTTGGATAGCGACGAAACAGAAGTGACCATCAATGAACACCCAATCCCTGGGCACCGGCGTCAACCTGAAGGTCCTGTCCTCGCTGAAAATTATCGCGCGGACAATTATGCACCTGATCTAATTTTGGCCGAGGCTTTGAAGTTCATCGATCAACACGCTGACGGTCCATTTTTCTTGTACTTGCCATTTGTGGAGCCCCATGTGGCGATGCACCCATCTCAAAACTCAGTCGACCAATACCCCGCCGACTGGGACGAGGAATTCGGCGCCTATCGCGGCGAGAATGGATATTTGCCCAATCCTCGCCCGCGCGCTGCGTATGCGGCGATGATTTCCGATCTGGATCGACACGTCGCCGCAATTTTGAAGCGGCTGAAACATCATGGATTGACAAACAATACGTTGGTCGTCTTCACGTCGGACAATGGTCCGACGCATGGCGGTAAAGATCCTCGGTGGAATGCTGGCGGAGCTGGCAGTGATTTCTTCAATTCAACGGGTGGGTTAAAAGGGTTTAAAGGGAGTTGTGACGAGGGTGGCATTCGGGTTCCTTGCATCGTCAAATGGCCGGGCCAAATCAAGTCCGGATCGACAACTGACTTGCCTTCTTATTTTCCCGATTGGTTCCCTACGTTGTGTTCGATCGCCGGTGGGAAACTGCCCAACGCCGAAACACAGGCCCTCGATGGGATCGATTTAGTTCCTGAGTTGACGGGGAATTCCACGCCTCAACGCGAGGAAGCCATGATGTGGGAGTTTCCTGAATATGGTGGGATCGTGGCGATCCGGAAAGGCAATTGGAAAGCGATTCGACGCGGTTTGCAATCAAAAAAACCGGGCGATTGGGAGTTGTACGATTTGGCGGTTGACCGCAATGAAACGAGCGATTTGGCCAGCCAGCATCCTGAAATCGTAAATGTCTTGGCGAAGGCCTATTTGAAAACTCGATCAACACAGCCCAATTTCCCGCTGTTACTTTACGACGAAATCAAGCGAGACAATTGAACTTGAACCGTATTCAAGCCAAGACCCAAAGCGGCGTCTCAAAGTTGACCGAGCGATAGATTGCTGTCTCCAAGTGATAGCAATCCCATGCTTGCTGGCAAAGTCATCGCAGTCGTTAAACTTTAAAGGTCTGCCTATATTGTGTCGATACTCTTGATACGACTAATTTCAGGGGGGCCTGTTTAGTTAAGGTGCGCTAACGCGCAACATACCGTGTCCGGTTCCGCCCATTCCGCATCCGCTGATCCGTCCCGCTCAAGCGGTTTGACCGGATGGTTTGTCAATTGGGTTTCTGATTGGGGCGACCTGGTCATCAAATCGCTGATTGCGATTGGCGACTTTGGTTTGTTCGTCCTGCGCACGATGATTTGGATGTTTACTCGACTGCCACAACGTGAAACGGTTTGGCCGAATTTCTATTCTGTGGGAGTCTCGAGTTTGCCCGTCGTGGCCCTCACGGGCACTTTTATCGGCATGGTATTGGCGGTGCAAAGCTATTTCCAATTTCGGCAAATCGGTTTGGAAACGAGACTCGGTGGCGTGATCAACATGACGCTGGTGCGCGAACTAGGACCGGTGCTGGCGGCAACGATGTTGGCCGGACGAGTGGGGAGCGCGATGGCAGCCGAGCTGGGAACGATGCGCGTCACCGAACAAATCGATGCATTGTCCGCCATGGGAGCCCATCCCATTCGATACCTGGTAGTCCCGCGATTCCTGGCCTGCCTGTTCTTGATACCGACATTAACCGTAATGGCCGACTTCATGGGAGTCGCCGGCGGACACTTTTATTCCGTCAATGTGTTAGGAATCGACATTCACCACTATTGGTATAACAGTGCAAAATTCGTTTCGAATTACGATCTCTTTGTCGGGTTGTTCAAGAGTATCTTTTTCGGTTCGGCGATTGCCTTGATCAGTTGTTATCAGGGATTCAATTGTCAGCCAGGGGCGGAGGGTGTTGGGCGCGCCTCCACGGCAGCTTTCGTCTATTCGTTCGTGGCGATTCTGGTGATGGATCTGTTTCTGGGAATTGCCTTGGATTCGTTCTACTTCACGATGTATCCCGAAGGAGCGTCGTTACTATGATGATGATTGAAACAATTCTCGATCAGCAGGAATCGCTAGTCGATGTCGACCATTTGACAGTGCAGTTTGGCTATCAGACGATCCTGCGTGACATCAATATTCATATTCCGGCTGGACAAACGCTGGCCATTCTCGGTGAGAGCGGTTGCGGCAAAACAGTCTTAATGAAGTCCATTGTGGGATTGGTCAAACCGACGATCGGTCGAGTACGATTTGATGACAGCGACATCAATGAGCTGAATGATCGCCAGTTGAGCCATTTGCGATTGCGATTCGGTTTCGTTTTCCAGAATGCCGCTCTCTTCGACAGTATGACCATTGGCCAAAATGTGGCATTTCCGTTGCGGCAACATGGACGATTCACAGACGAGCAGATTCGCGAAATGGTTTTGTCGCGGCTGTCCGAAGTCGGTCTGCCGGATTCCATTGTCTTCAAAAAACCCGCTGAACTTTCGGGCGGAATGCGAAAACGAGTCGGCTTGGCCCGCGCTTTGATCATGAATCCAGAATTAATTGTGTATGACGAACCAACGACGGGACTTGATCCGATCATGTCCGACGTGATCAACGAGTTGATTATTCGGACGCGCCGGCGCAATCCGGTGACCAGTGTCGTCGTGACTCATGACATGCGAACCGCTTTGAAGGTGGCCGATCGAATCATCATGTTACTGCCCGTTACGCGCCTGGAGCCAACGGAGGGGCAAATTATTTTTGATGGCAGCGTCGAAGAAATTCATGCATGTCGTGATCGCCGGGTGCAACAATTTATTAACGGCGAGGCGGGCGAACGGTTGATGGAAATGCGATCAGGAAATGGAATCTGATGGACGAGAACATTTTGAAGTTGCGGGTTGGGATCTTTGTCGTCATCGCGACGTTGATTCTGGGTATTTTGATTTTCCTCAACAGTGAAGGCTGGTCGCGGCAATACATGATCTACGTCAATCCCGTGACGGCTCCCGGAGTCACTACAGGAACTCCGATTCGCAAGAACGGTATCTTGATCGGGCGTGTGAAATCGGTCAGCAGCGAAGAAGATTACGTGCGCCTGGGACTGGCGATCGACGAGGACGAAAAAGTTTATGAAAACGAAACCGTCTCGATTGGCACCGAGTCGTTTTTAGGTGACGCGGTCGTCGAAATCCTGCCATTGGCCCGTACCGAGCGTGGCGAACCGTTAGGCAATGATTCGACGTTGAATAAAGTCGCGGTGCAACGCAACCCCATGGAAATTGTCGAAGTTGCACTCAATCTCGAAACCGAGATTACCGAAACCCTGAAAGCGATTCGAGTCGCCGGAAGCGCCGTCAATGACGCCGGCGCCGGGATTCGCGATCTGACCTCGTCCTTTCAAAGTGTGATCCAAGACGAGGATAGCGATTTCAAGAAGCTAATTGTTGAATTTACGCAGACCAATCAAAAGGCCCAAGTCGCGATTGAGAATTTCAATCGAATTTTCGAAAACGTCAACGAGATCGTGGGTGACCCCGAGCTGAAGGGAGAGTTTCGAAAATCCATCGCCGGGCTCCCGAAGATTTTTGAGGAAATTCGTATCACCGTGCAAGACACCCGCAAGACCATCAATTCATTCCGCGATGTTACCGGGAAAGCCGGCAAGAGCCTCGACAACCTGGAAGTCTTCACGGGCTCGCTCAAAGAAAACGGCCCCGAGATTTTGGAACAGGTAAATGCCAGTCTAAAAAATGTTGATGGGCTGGTCTCACAGATCAAAGACTTCACGCAATCATTGGCCAAATTGAAATCTGCCGATGGGACGATTGGGAAGTTGTTGAACGACACAGAAATCTACGACGGTATACGGGAAACAGTCGAAAACGCGCGCGATTTAAGCGGGCGCTTGGAGCCGCTGGTTAACGACTTGCGCAGCTTCGCTGATTCGCTGGCCCGAGATCCAGGCGTACTGGGAGTCCGGGGTGCGCTGGATCGGCGGCCGGAAAAGACCGGCTATAAAGGTACTGCGGGGCGCGACGGTGGGCTGTTGCGTTAATCCGATTCGATATCGCTGGAAACTGGTTCCATGATTTTCGTATTGCGTTCAACCGCCAATACCGTGGTACGTTGCTGAGTCCCATCTCGACTGGACGCGACGACGGGCAGAACCTGTCGACGATCCGGCAAGTCGACCTTTAATGAAAACGACCCGTCTTTTTGCAAGCGAACCGGCTCACCGCCGATGGTCACGCTGCCGTTGGGATTCGTGGTACCGTAAACGATCATGTGAGCTTCGACTTGAAATTCGAATTCCGCGGCGTGACCATTGATACCCGAACCGAGTCGCTCAAATGCCGGGGCATGCATGGGGTGGCGTGATTTTTCTTCGAACACTGCCCGGAGATCACCGCTGTTGGTGCTGTCATCATAACCGCCACTCAACGCGTAGTATTTTTCCACGTCATTGGTGATATCCGTCCAATTTTCATCCAGCGAACCAGAGCTGGCTTGCGGTGGACAGACTTGGTTGCTCTTGCAAATCAAATGAAATTTGGCGCCGGGCACCACATATCCGATTGCCACTCGATAGGGACGCGTCGGCTGTTTGACGTTGATGTACCAATTTTTTACGCCACCATGGATGGGGATTTCCTGAACGAAATTCTCGACGGAATTTGTGTTGCCTCCGCTGGTGATTTCCAGCAAACGCAATACGGGTCTGGCGTTGTGCCAATTTCCATCGAGGGCGACTTTAGCTCGTTGAACCGTTGATTTGGTAATTTCCCAATAGGCTTGCAACCAGAATGCATCGCGGACCACCAAAACCAGCCGATCGGACTTTGGCGCCAAGTGTTCGCGGTCGAGCGTACCGATCAAGGCCAGGTTCTTCAGGTTTTCTTTGCGTTCGCGGTCGGCCCGAATCTTGGACGCGATCGCTGAATCAGATTCCACGGGTACCAATGCGGCGGTACGACTCGATTTTCTCTTCAAGGGCGCTGACGGCTGACCTGCGGCGTTCTGCCCCGAGGAAGGGATCGTCGTGGTCTTGGCAACTAGCCGATTGGTCGTTTTGACGTTTGCTGTCGCCGGCTTTTTCAGCGGGGCTGGCTTGGGTTTCCCGGCTTCTTTTTCACGTTCTTTTTGCTTGGCGATTTTCAATAAGACCAAAACCAATTGTTCTTTGCGCATTGAATGCCAGCCAGGAACGCCATTTCGTTTGGCTTGTTGGGCCAGGTCTTTTGAGGAAAGCGAACTCAGGGAAGTCAGAGTAATCAAGGTAGTCGTCTCCACTCGAATGACTCCTTTGGCCGAAATTAGCCGTTGTCAGCCGAGAAAAATGGTAGATTTTTGATCTACCCACGGTAAAGTGGCCAAAATAATCCGCTTCGGGCCACCAGCAAATTAACCGACTGACATCCTCACAGTCGCCCGACTCCCGCATCCAGCAATCCTCCGTGCTTCCGTCTACAACGCGCTTGCCCGGCGATTCGAACGATCCAATCCGCTTGGGGAGCAGTCTCAAACAATTCCCGTTGGAAATTCCCACATTCCAAGGCGACTGATCAAAATCAGAGCGCTCGATTAACGCGAGCCTCAGCAACGAGTTCTGTTTTCTTACTGCTGGATCGATTTTAACAGGAATTCGGAAAAACGCAATAAAATTAGTCGTTCCAAGCCTCTGAAATCCGATTTGATATTCGTCATAACTGTTGTAATGGTAACAGTTTACCTCGAAAACGAGAGTCAGCCGTGCCAGCGAGATCACCGACTCAACATCCGGCGGGAATTGGACGTCGTCGGGGTCAGTTGGATGCGCTCCTAACGTCCGGCAGTCGGAAATCCAGGGAGCCACCACGAATTGAAAATTTTCGCGATCCCAACAGGGCATACTTGTAGCTTTTTTGAGCGATCGTTAAATTTACCGCACAAGTTTTTGGTTTCGTCGTCAATGCGATTTCGAAATCGTTGCTTAGCGGATTTTTTGCCGCCACTTTCGGCTGCGGGGCCTATTTCATGAACGTGGACGATCGGAGTTCCAGTGCCCGAGGCATGGCCTGGGCGACCCAGATTACATCCGCCTCGATGATGATGGTTTTGCCCGCTCTGGCTGGCTATTACTTGGATCAATGGTTAGGAACGGTGGCGCTATTTTTATTTTTGGGAGCATTATTTGGCATGGTTGTCGGTGGTTGGAATTTGATCAAAATGGTCCAACATCAATCGGCAACCGGTAAACAAGAAACCAAAGTTCCAGATAATCGTGTTCAATGATTGGTCCAGCGGTGTCAGCGTCGTTTCCGGCCCTTGAGCAGTCAAATGAAACTACGAACATCAATGCTGGACGCTTTAGGAAGTGATAGCCACTGGGGTTTGCTGGTTCGCATTAGTTTATTTTCGCTGGTGATGTTGTTTTTGCTCGGCTTGGGTTTGATGTTTGGTTCAGTGGTGCTGCGTCGCCTCGGTATGACGACGGCGTTTTCAGCCTCGGACATCGGTATCGTTTTCATGGCTGTTTTGGTTCCGATGCTGTTGGGGTTGGTGTTGGCGGAGATTCCTCGCGGATCGGATTGGTTATTATTCCGATTAGGGGTCGCGACTTTTTGCCGCACTGGTCTTCCGCTGTTGATTGTGATATCAGTATCGCTTCAATCAGAAGACGGTTTTTGGGACCGAGCGATCGGTTTTCTGTCCTTTTTCTACGTCTGCGGATTTTTAGCGAGTGTTTGGATTTCCATTTATCGTTTCAGAAGGCACAGGATTGTGCCCGTGAAATTGCAAGAGGTTGAACGTGCCGCTGTTTGATGATGTTCAAAAAGTGAATGGTGTCGCCGGGCAGGAAGTGGCCGATGCTCATGTTGCTGATGCCCACGAGGCAGATGCTCATGTTGCTGATGCCCATGCCGCGGGCGAACATGCGGTTGATCCCATGGCCTATTACATGGATCCCAAGCATTTGTTTGGGCATGTGCAAGATTCCGACAGCTTTCATGTTCCGAAGTTCCTGGGCGAGCACTGGCATATTCCCAATCCCCTGGATTATACAAAAGAAAATCCCATGATTGGGACAGCGGAACGGCCGATTTTCGTGGGCCAGTTGACCAAGTTTATGGTGTTGGAATTGGTCTCCGCGATCCTGATTGCGGTGGTGTTTATCTGGCTGGCCCGGAAAATCAAGAGTGGCGAAAAGCCCAAAGGTCTGGTCTGGAATTTTCTCGAGACATTTGTGGTTTATATCCGCGATGAAATTGCTCGGCCCACGATTGGCAAGGCGGATGCCGATCGGTTCTTGGGTTTTCTGTTTACGATATTTTTCTTTGTTCTCGCGCTCAATCTGTTTGGCATGATTCCATTTATGGGCAGCGCCACTAGTTCGTTAGCCGTAACTGGCGTGTTGGCGCTGGTGACTTTTGTGATCGTGGTCGGCACGGGTATGCAAAAAATGGGTGTTGTCGGTTTTTGGAAAGCCCAAGTTCCACATATGGAATTACCAAAGCAGATGGCTTTTTTTATGATTCCCGGGATTTGGCTAATCGAGGTTTTTGGTCTGTTTGTAAAACATTTCGTGTTGGCGATTCGATTGTTTGCCAACATGTTCGCTGGTCACTTGGTGTTGTCGGTTTTTCTGGCGTTTATCGGCGCGACAGCCGGATCTTTGCTGTATTATTTTGTTGGCCCGGCGGTGGTGCTCGGTTCAGTAGCGTTTAGCATGCTCGAGCTATTTGTGGCTTTTTTGCAGGCCTACCTGTTCACTTTTTTGGCGTCGCTGTTTATCGGCTCCGCGATTCATCCGCACTAGGGCTGTCGATTTTTTTACGCGTTGTTACAACTGGTTTGATTTTGATTTGTTAGCTCGTGATGTCGGCATCACGAATTGGTCCATATTCGACTTACGATTTTGAGGGAGATTTTTAGATGACGATTACGGGTATTGCAGCGATTGGTGCTGGTTTGGTCATTGTGGGCGTTGGAATTGGCATCGGCAGGATCGGCGGTTCAGCGTGCGAAAGCGTTGCTCGCCAGCCAGAGATGGCCGATCGCGTTCAAACGATGATGCTAATTTCTGCGGCGCTGATCGAAGGTGCTGCGTTCTTCGCGTTGCTGTTGTGTTTCTTGCTCAGATAGTTTTGGTTGGCGTTGTGTCGCGTATTGTTGACTGACGCATTTTTTTGAGGTCGGGAGAAATCCGATGTTGCTCGGTAGTATTCAATCTGTTTTATTTTTGGCCAGTGAAGGTGGCGGCGCGCCGAATCCATTGGATGCCCCAGCGGATTTGGCGTTGTGGACGCTGTTTATCTTTTTGGGGCTGATGGCGGTTTTGACGAAATATGCCTGGAAGCCAATTATCGCTGGGTTGAATCAACGCGAAAAGAACATCGCCGACATGATCGACGGTGCCAAACTCGCCAACGACCAAGCCAAAGTTCAGTTGAAAATCTATGAGGACAAGCTAGCCGGCGCAGGTGCCGAAGCTGCGGCTCTAATCGCCGAAGCCAAAAACGACGCCTTGGCTGCCAAGGAAAAAATCATGGCAACCGCGGCCGCCGAAGCTCAGCGGACTCGCGAGCGAGCAATGGCTGACATCGAAGCCGCCAAGAATGCAGTCGTCCGCGAGCTCGCTGAGAGTAGCGTGGATTCGGCTGTTTCCCTGGCTGGCAGCATCGTCGGTCGGTCGCTGGACAAAAAGGACCATTCCGATTTGATACAGAAGTCGCTTAGTCAGTTCAATTCCGGAGCCTAATCGAGAGTTGGACTTAACGCATGATCGAAAAATCTACTGAACATCCGACCGTATTTGACACCGACCAACAGCAATTGGGCGTAATTTACGCCAAAGCGCTGCTGTCGCATGGAAAACAAACTGGCCTGCTGGATCAATTGGTCGAGCAACTCGACGCAGTTGTAAATGTCATTCGAGAAGTTCCCGGTTTTCAAGCTGCCCTGGAGTCGCCGCGAATCCCCTTGGAAGCCAAAGCGAAGTTAATTGACCAGGCCTTTACGGGAAAGGTCGATCGATCGTTGGTAAATTTCTTGAAAGTCGTCGGCTCAAAACGACGGTTTGATTGCCTCCCGGCAATTTCTTCGTCGGCCAAAAAAATGCAAGACGAAATCGCGGGCCGAGTTCAGGCCGTGCTGACGTCGGCGACCGAGATCGACGAGAGTGTCAAAGCCGGAATTGCCAGTCGTTTGTCCACCGTGCTTGGCAAAACTGTGTCGCTGCAATCCACCGTCGATCCAAAAATTATCGGCGGCATGGTTGTTCGCGTTGGCGACACAGTTTACGACGGAAGTGTTGTGAATCAACTCGCTCAAATCCGCACACGAGCAGTCAAGCGAGCATCCGATGCGATTCGCGAAAAACTGGAACGATTCGCCACGAACTAAATTCCTTTCGAATTCATCAGGAGCGGTGCAAGTCGATCCTGAAAACAAAACACCACCTACACCCATTCATAAATAACCGATCAAACTTCCTTCGCTTTTCGACATCGCGAGCGAAGCTCAACGAGGAAACCCATGAAAATTAGTGCTGACGAAATCGCCTCCGTAATTCGGCAGGAAATCGCCAACTTTGAAAGCGAAATCGACGTAAGAGAAGTCGGAACTGTCCTCGAGGTCGGTGATGGTATCGCCCGTGTGCACGGCTTGACCAATGTTGCCGCTGGAGAAATGGTCGAGTTTCCCGGTGGAATCATCGGACTGGCGTTTAACCTGGAAGAAAACTCCGTCGGGATTATTATTCTGGGTGACTACCTAAAAATTACCGAAGGCGATCAGGTCAAGTCGTTGGGTACATTGTTGTCCGTGCCCGTTGGCAACGGCGTAATCGGCCGTGTGCTCGATCCGCTGGGTAATCCGCTGGACGGCAAGGGTCCCGTTAACTCCAAAGAAAGTCGCCCTGTCGAAATTATCGCCGCCGGTGTAGCGGAACGAAAACCAGTGGGTGAGCCGATGCAAACCGGTCTCAAAGCGGTTGATGCCATGACTCCGGTCGGACGTGGTCAACGGGAATTGGTCATTGGTGACCGCAAGACCGGCAAAACGGCGATCGGAATCGATGCGATCATCAATCAAAAAGAATCCGGCGTGAAGTGTTTCTACATCGCTATCGGTCAGAAAGATTCTTCGGTCGCTGGTGTGATCAAGGAACTGGAAGAACGCGGCGCAATGGACTACACGACCGTGATCGTTTCGGGAGCCAGTACTCCGGCCCCGTTGCAATACATTGCTCCTTACGCCGGTACGGCGATGGCCGAGCATTTCATGTATCAAGGCGGACATTGCCTGATCGTCTATGATGACCTTTCCAAACAAGCGGTGGCCTACCGCGAACTGTCATTGCTGATGCGTCGTCCTCCCGGTCGCGAAGCCTATCCTGGTGACGTGTTTTATTGCCACTCTCGTTTGCTCGAACGATCCGTAAAATTGAGCGATGCCCTTGGTGGCGGTTCGATCACGTCGCTGCCGATCATCGAAACTCAAGAAGGTGAAGTTTCGGCCTACATCCCGACCAACGTGATTTCGATCACCGACGGACAAATCTATTTGCAACCGGACTTGTTCTTCGCCGGTGTGCGTCCGGCGATGAATGCTGGTATTTCGGTTTCTCGCGTCGGTGGTGCGGCCCAAGTGAAAGCGATGAAGAACGTCGCCGGTGGTCTGCGGTTGGACTTGGCTTCCTTCCGTGAGCTGGAGGCCTTCGCTCAACTCGGAACCGACCTCGATCCTGTCACGCAAGCGAAACTTGATCGCGGCTATCGCATGGTCGAGCTGTTGAAGCAGCCGCAATATAAACCGATGAATGTTGTCGACCAGATCATGGTGATTTACGCTGGTACCGCGGGTCACCTCGACAAGGTTGCCGTCGAAAATATCGCTCGTTGGGAAACTGAATTTCTGGATTTCATCCATTCCAAGAAGAAAGACGTGTGGGAAAACCTCAACGCCAACAAGAATTGCGGCGATGCCATGAAGAAGGCCGACAACGAAACCACCAAGTTGGTGCTCGGCGCGATCCAGGAATTCAACCGCAACTTCAAGTAATGCCGGCGAAATAATGCCGTTAAAACTGAACACTGAACACGGAACACTGAACCCAAACCATGGCCAACGCCAGAGCACTTGATAAACGTCGCAAGTCCATTCGCAATATCAAAAAGATTACGCGAACCATGGAACTGATCGCGACTGCGCGATTCAAAAAAGCGATGGATCGGGCGACTGCGGCGAATGACTATACCAAACGCATCACGGCGGTTGTGGCCGATTTGGCCCGCGCCGGTTTGGAAGTTTCCCATCCGTTACTTGTCGCTCCACCCGAAACAACCAACGCGACTCTGTTGGTGTTAACCGGTAATCGCGGTCTGTGCGGTGGTTACAACGGAAACGCGTTGCGGTTGGGCGTCAAAACTCGGCAGGAAATGAAAACTAAAGTCGCCAACGTACGCCTGGAAGTCAGTGGCAAGCGGGGGATCTCGGGATTCAAATTTAGAGAAATCGCGGTCGATAATTCGTTTACCAATTTTGACGACCAACCGCTGTATGTCGATGTCGAAGCGATTGCGGATCGGTATCTCCGCGAGTACGCCGCCGGGAATTTGCATCGACTCGATGTGACGTATACAAAATTTCTGTCGGTCGCCAAGCAGGTCATCGTGAACGAGACGCTGCTGCCGCTGGGAAAAATAGAAGGTGCTGATACTCCGGTAGATCCGAACGTCGCGGCGGGGATGGTTTCGCTGTATGAGTTTATTCCGTCGGCAGCCAGCGTTCTCGAAGAGATTGTCCCGAGCAGCTTCAAAATCAAATTGTTCAAGTGTTTCCTCGATGCGGCAGTCAGCGAACAAGTTGCGCGAATGGTGGCGATGAAGAGTGCGACCGAAAATGCCAACGATATGATCAAGATGTTGTCGCGGACCTACAACCGCGCTCGCCAATCCCAAATTACCGGCGAGATCATGGAAGTTATTGGCGGCGTGGAAGCTCTCGAAGGTTAACCCAATTTGTCGTTCCTTGTTTTCAACGAATCAATTCCAAATTTGCCAATCAAAACACTGAACACTGAACACTGAACACTGAAACATAGCTTCTAACAAACAAAAAAATAATGGCTAACATCGGCAAAATTACCCAAGTCATCGGCTCGACATTCGACGCCGAGTTCAGTGAATCCAGCATGCCCGCGATCTACAACGCGGTAAACGTAGAGATTGATGCAGGCGGCCAAAAACGCCGGCTGGTTGGCGAGATCTCAAAACACCTGGGCGGTGGTCGCGTCCGGTGCGTGGCCTTGGGCTCTACCGAAGGACTCCGCCGCGGTGCTGATTGCACGGATACCGGCGCTCCCGTGTCGGTTCCAGTAGGTGATCAAACGCTCGGTCGCGTATTTAACATGTTAGGCCAGGCAGTTGATGGTCGTGGTCCTGTCAAAACCGGTACGATGCGGGCAATTCACCAACCAGCGCCGGCCATTTCGGAACTTTCGACTAACACGGAATTGTTCGAAACGGGAATCAAAGTGATTGACTTGCTGACTCCGTTCGTACGCGGAGGTAAAGCCGGTTTGTTCGGTGGTGCCGGTCTGGGCAAGACCGTTATTCTCACCGAGTTGATCGCGCGGATTGCCAGCTCGCACGGTGGTTTTTCCGTGTTCGCCGGGGTTGGCGAGCGCACGCGCGAGGGAACCGACCTGTGGTTGGAGATGCAGGAAACCGAGATTGGCCAAACGGGTCGTAAAGTGATTGAGCAAACTTGCATGGTTTTCGGTCAGATGAACGAACCACCTGGTGCTCGTCTGCGAGTTGCTTTGACAGCGCTGACCATGGCGGAACATTTCCGGGATACCACTGGCAAAGACACGTTGTTGTTTGTCGACAACATTTTCCGTTTCTCGCAGGCTGGCTCGGAAGTCTCGGCGTTGCTCGGACGGATGCCTTCGGCGGTGGGTTATCAACCAACACTGGCGACAGAAATGGGCGCCTTACAAGAACGAATCGCGTCGACCAACAAAGGGGCGATCACTTCGGTGCAAGCCGTCTATGTTCCGGCCGACGATCCGACCGATCCTGCTCCGGCGACTGCGTTCGGCCAGCTCGATGCGTTTCTGTATCTGGAACGTTCCATTTCGGAAAAGGGAATTTATCCGGCGGTGGATCCGCTGGCTTCTTCGTCGCGTATTCTCGATCCAGCGTATGTTGGCGAGCGACATTACAAAATCGCCCGCCGCGTGCAAAAGACCCTGCAACGATATCGCGAACTTCAAGATATCATCGCGATTCTGGGTGTTGATGAATTGTCCGAGGAAGACAAACTGATTGTGCACCGTGCTCGTCGGATCGAACGTTTCCTTTCCCAGCCCTTCTTGGTCGCCGAAGTCTTTACTGGTAAGGCCGGAGAGTTGACACCGCTGGAAGATACGATTCGCAGCTTTGAAGAGTTGTGCAACGGCAAATGGGATCACCTGCCCGAGGACGCGTTCATGTACGTCGGTGCGATTGAACAAGCCGAAGCGCAAGCGAAACGGATGGCCGCCAAAGCCTAAGATCATGGATGTGACCGCGTTCGAAATTTAGCTACCTCAGAAGTCCATTCGCTGAGTGGTCCGAAAAATCTCTGTCCAACCATTCGCTGAAGCTTTCCCATGTCGCAATTAAAACTCGTCATCGTCACGCCCGAAACCACCACGTTGGACAAAATGGTGGAGTCAGTCGTATTGCCCTTGATTGATGGTGAAGCCGGTATTCTGCCGGGACACTCGCCGATGATCGGACGACTTGGCCCCGGTGAACTGCGAGTTCAATCCGGTGGCGCGACCGAGCGATTTTACGTCGATGGTGGCTTCGTGCAAATCGAAAGAGGTACCGTCTCGGTGCTGACAGGACGAAGTCTGCCCGCCTCCAAAGTTGATTTGGTCGCCGCCCGCGCGGCTTTGGCGAAGGCCGAAAGCGAACCCGTGGGCAAGGCCGAACTGGCGGAACTCCGGCTGAAGGCCATCGCTCAAGCCCAAGCTCAAATTCGCATCGCGGAAAAAGTCTAGTTTCGCCGGTCGCCATACTTTTGCGAACCAACATGCGAGCATCTGTGAGACAACCTTGACGCCAAATCAATACGTCGCGTGGCGTCGCACAATTGCCAACAGCGGCTGGTGTAGTCGACCATTGGTGGCGAGCACCGACGTCTTGACCAACGGCAACTCGTGACCCAGACAGGTCGTAATTTCTCCGCCAGCTTCCTCAAGAAACAATCGGGCGGCGGCAAAATCCCAAGGCGCTAATTGGTACTCAAAGAAACCACCAAAACGGCCCAGTCCGACTTGAACAATTTCTAAGGCCGCCGATCCCATCCGGCGAACCCCCTGAATCTGCTGACGGAAACATTCTTCTATCGCATCAAGCGTGGCCCGCATCATGCGATCCCGGTCGTAATAGAATCCCACAGCCAACATGGTTTGAGGGAGGGCCGCATGCAGGTTTACGGCAACCAATTTGCCATTGTGGGTCGCTCCCCTGCCCCGCTGACAAACAAATTCATCGTTGGCTTCCGTATCGGCTCGAGTGACAAGCCCTTGATAGCCGGTGTCTGACGGCTTGGTTTCAATTCCAGCCGAGGACAGGTTGTCAAAATAACTTGCAGCAATCCGCGCGCCGGCCGCAGCGGCCCGACGGGCGACCGACAGTTCCGGTGATTCTGTCATTGCCTAACTGCCGTGCGACTGGCTAGCCATTTTTTTAATTCCTGCCGCAAAGTATTTTCGGCAGGCAGTCCCGGGAACTGTCCGACGTTTTTTCCACAATCCATGAAGACGAGAGTCGGCAAGCCCGTTACTTTGAAAGCCGCCGACAGGGCCTGCTCTTGGTCACTGTTTACTTTGAGAAACTTGATTTGGCCATTGAACTCAGTCGCCAGCCGATCCAGAATCGGTCCCAGCATGCGGCAAGGTGGGCACCAGTCCGCATAAAAGTCGATTATGACCGGCAGTGTGCTCTCCATTACCTCGGTCTTAAAATCGGCCGCCTGGATTTTTTTGAGGTTTGACATTCTGGTTCTTCAGTTTGCACAAAATGAATATGAGGCTGAGGCCGAAACATTTGTTTCCCAATTTCGGCGCACCAACGAAAGCCAATCAGTCGTTTAGTTCGCTGGGCTGTGACGAACTAACTGACGGTTGGGAGGCACCCCGATCAAGTTTTTTTTTCGCCGAACTCGGCAGATGGCAAGCGCCACTCATTCACGTTGAAACACCAAAACGAGGCAAGATCCACACCTGCAACACAATCCAGGCTGCGGCAAGTCCTATTAGAAAGAATACGTCGTACATTTTTTTGACTCCTGCAAGCATGATGTTCATTTTCCGATGCCGCTTTGATCTAACAGAATATTTTTGGCAGTCGCCGGTAGCTGGACTAATATTACTGCAATAATGATGCCGGTTTTGTCAATTGGCGAATTGCCTCGTGTGCTGACAAAAACACATGTTCCTCAAAAAAAGATCGCTCAAAACCGGCTCGCGTCAACCGATCCGAAACGGGGCCCTTAACGTCCGACAGATAAAATTTGACGCCGCGCGAATCCAGGTGCCGGATGATGGTTCCCAGCACGTCGATACCGGTCGAATCAATATCGTTGATACCGGATGAAATCAACAACACGGAATGGACATCGGGCCGCTCGGCGACTTGCTCCACCACATAATTCTCCAGGAAGGGAGCATTGGCGAAATTCAAACTCTCGTCGACTCGAAACGCCAAGACCCCGGCCGTCTGTTCGACCGGATGCCTTAACACATTGCGAAAATGTTCTGTCTCGCCAACCCGACCAACGACCGCCACATGCGGGCGACTCATTCGCCACATCAACAACACAATCGTGGACCCAATGCCAAACAGGATCCCGGTTTCAATTCCCAAGCCCAGGACGGAAACAAATGTAATCATCAATGCGATAGCGTCCGCCCGGCAAACCTGCCACAACTTGAATGGAGCGTGAACATCAATCAACCGCACAACGGCGACCACGATGACCGCGGCCAACACCGCATTGGGGATGTAATAGAAAAATGGCGTAAGAAACACTAGTGAAAACGCGACCAACAATGCTGTAATGATCGAGCCGACTGGTGATTTGACACCGGACGAAAAATTGACCAACGAGCGACTAAAGCCACCTGTCACCGGAAACCCACCGGTAAATGCCGCACCAACATCGGCCAGCCCCAACGCGAACAGCTCACGATTGGCATCGACTTTCTCCTGTCTCATTCCGGCGAGTGCTTTGGCAACGGAGATACTCTCCAAGTACCCAACGACAGTAATTACCAAAGCCAGCGGCAACAAAGCCCGCAGGGAATTCAGGCTCAAATCGGGAATCGTCAATTGAGGCAAACCGGCGGGAATCAATCCGACAATCGCGACTGCAGAAGTTTCCGCCAGATTACCCCACCAGGTAACCAATGCCGCGATCAAGACTGCCGCCAGCGGACCGAGCTTGGCGAGGGTTTCAGCTGGTTGCTTCGGAATTCCCCAAAATTGCAAGACCGAGGCCAACCGGAAACAGAAAAAAACCAGAATCGCACAACTTCCCAAGCCGATGGCCAGCGTAACGGGATTGAAGTGATCCAAACCGACAAATGTATTGGCAATCTGGACGATCGGATAGGAACTATCTTTCACCGAAACACCAAACAGATGTTTGATTTGACCGAACCCAATTACAATCGCGGCGGCGCTGGTAAATCCGACCAAAACCGGATGGCTGATGAAATTGACCAAAAAGCCCAAACGCAAAATGGCCATGGCGATTTGCAAGACACCAATCATCAGCGCCAACGTCAGGCATAATCGGATAAATTCGGGACTTCCTGGAACCGCCAATTCTCCCACGCCCGATACAACCAGCAATGATACCATCGCCACAGGACCGACCGCCAAAGCGTTACTGGTGCCAAACAGGCTGTACAAAATCAGCGGGACGATACTGGCATACAAACCGGTCTGCGGTGGCAGACCAGCCAACATCGCATACGCCATCGCTTGCGGAACCAACATGATCGCGACCACTAATCCTGCAATCAAGTCACTCACCAAAGTCTCACTTCGGTACGTTTTCAAGCGTCCGAGCAAAGGTGATAGATTGGTGATTCGAGGACTGTTCATTTGTTTTCGTCAGGGATGCAAAATTTGATTCGTTGTCGATTTGATGGCTAATGCGGCAAACGGGATTTCAAGTTCGCGTAACCGAACATTCCAACCAAGGCTCCGCCGAGTGTAAAGCAGGCCGGCCAAACTCCACTACCGATCTGAGCGTAGATCGGGCCCGGACAGGCCCCCGTGATCGCCCAACCCGCGCCAAACAGAGTCCCACCGATAATTACACCCAGATGATAGGGCTTCGGTTGATAAACAATCAAATCGCCCGTGACGGATTTTCCATGAAACCGTTTGATAATCAACATGGAAATCATCGCCACCGCGATTCCCATTCCAATGATCAAATACATCTGCGGTTCATTAAACAAAAACATGTCATGGACGCGTTGCCAACGGACCACCTCTGATTTGGTCAACACGATGCCGAAGTAGATACCCATCAGCAGCGACATACTCAGTGCAAGTTTCGAAACGGTTCGTTTGTTCATGTCAGGTTCTCAACTGTAATGAGCGAAATTGCCAGGCTCATAAAAATCTCCCGGTGGTAACGTAAGTCAGTCGTATTCGAATTTTCAATAATCCTAGTCGTCGTCAAAAAATCCATTGCCCCAATCCCCAAGTGACTAGCAAGCCTCCGACAAAAAAGAAAATCGTGGCCACCAGACTCGGCCAATTCAGATTGGCAATTCCCGTAATGGCATGGCCCGACGTGCAACCGCCGGCATACCTTGTGCCGAAACCAATTAAAATTCCACCAATAAATAGTCGTACTGCGCCCCCCACGCTCCAGTAGTCGGCCGGCAAAAACTCAACCGGTTCCGCCGACAGATAGTTCGAGGCGATAAAACCTCCGAGCGCGATGCCGATCGCAAACAGCAACGTCCACATGTTCGCCTGTTTGTCGAAGTTCTGGAAATAGGACAGCTTGCTACCGGGCGAACAGATCGCACCGATTTGCTGCAAGGAAGTCGAAATTCCAAACCCTTGGCCTGTGAGAATGTATAACAATGGCACAGTCAGTCCAATCAGGATTCCGGAAAACCACCACGGCCACGGTTGCATGATGAAGTCGATCATTGGGGATTTCTCATAAAGTCTTTCGGTTCACGAGATCCGATGCAGGCATCGACGCGATGCATCGTTCGCGCTTTTTTTATTGTTCGAATACATTGACGGGCGCAAATGTTGTTCATTGCGTCAACAAACTGGCATGTTTCACTGGCAAGCCCGCTTTCTTCCAAGCTTCGATTCCACCAGCCACGTTCATGACGTTCTTGATGCCCGCCCGGTGCGCGATGCTGCTGGCGACCACGGACCGTCCGCCAGTGCGACAATGGAAAGCAATCGCTTTGCCCTCGACAGTTTGTGGCGCGGGAGCAGCTGGCAACATGTCGCCCAGAAATTCATGACGGGCTTCGGCAATGAATTCTTCGTGACGTTCCGGTAAGCCGCGCACATCCACCAAATCAATCTGTCCCGCCGCCACACCCGCCGCGATCTCGACCGGCGTGACTTGAGGAATCGAACCGGTTCGCAAGCCCTGTGCCGTAACCTCGGCAAGATCAAAATAGCCAGCAATATTTTCGCAGCCGACTTTGTGTAACACTCGAATCACTTCCGGCAAATCCCGCGAGTTGGAAATCAAATGCAACGGGCGATCATAGTCGATCAACGAACCGCCCCACATCGCCAGATATTTGGGCTCGATATTGATCGTGTTCGGAACGTGCGCGGCCGCAAAGGCACTGGCGACCGAGGTATCGACCACCATCTCTCGCTGGACCAGTTCTGGCAATTGAGCGACAGGTAATCTCGGCGGCAGCACTGGCTCGCCGAGGATTTTGGGGCCGACTTTATTCACGCGCTTCATCAGCGAAAAATATTTGGGTGCTTCCGGCTGTTCCGAAAGAATATAGTCCACAAAATCCTGTTCATCAGTAAACTGCAAAGCCGGATTAAATCGTTTTTCGTAACCGATTGTGCTGGACGGAATCGCTCCCAATCCCTTGCCGCAAGCGCTCCCTGCCCCGTGCGCCGGCCAGACTTGCAAGTAATCCGGCAAGTCGCGAAAGCGTTTCAAGGAATGAAATAACTGGCGCGCACCGGGTTCGGCTGTGTTAAAAATTCCGGCAGCAACCTCCAATAGATCCGGGCGGCCGATCGAACCGACGAAAACAAAATCGCCCGTAAAGATCCCCATCGGATGATTGGCTCCGCTCCCGTGGTCAGTCAGCAGGAAAGAGATACTCTCCGGCGTGTGACCTGGTGTAAAAACGACTTCAAACGAAATGTTACCGACCGAGAACGTATCGCCGTCCTTCAGCAAGCGATGGGGATACTGGTCGACAAATTGGTATTTCCAATCAGCCGGCCCTTCGTCGGAAACAAATAGTTTTGCGCCGATTCTTGCCGCCAGTTCACGAGCGCCGGAAACGTAGTCGGCATGAATATGCGTCTCCGCTACGCCAATGATCTTCATTTTCTCGCGCGCGGCGACGGTCAAGTACTGTTCAACATCACGACCAGGATCCACAATGATGGCCTCACCTGTTTTTTGACAGCCGACCAGATAGGATGCGTGGGCCAGTGATTCGTCATAGAAATATTTCAACAGCATTTTTCAATCTCCCAATTCTATTAATACGCGGGCCAAAACGCCCGGCCAAACACCAACCAAATCTTTGTTTGAAATTTAAACCCGCTAACACTCGTAGTCACGCTGCGGCGCGAAACTAGCCAAAACGGTTTTGAATACAGGTCATGATCTCCGTTAAATGTTGCGACGAAATTCGATAGTACACCGTTCGCCCCTCACGTTCACTGGACAAAAATCCGCAGCGCTGCATCAGGCGCAAATGGTCTGACATCGCCGGTTGCGACAGCTCGCAGGATTCTGCCAGATCATTGACCGAAATCCGTTCGCCGTTCATCAAAATCTGGACGATCTGCAAACGACTGGGATGTGCCAGCGTTTTCAAGCATTCAGCGGCTTCGGTGAGTGCCGAAAAATCGAGTTGTTTATGAGCTTTTTTGATCATGGCTTTCCTCAGTAGTAAATATATCGGAATATGCCCATATGTCAATTAATAATTTCAAATTTTTTTTTCGTCTCAAATTGAAGCGAATTGTCTCAAGACGAGAGTGGCAGTTCCATCGTATGCAAAAGGGTTTGGTCGGGTTGGTGGAAAACAGCGGGAACTCAGCACTCGTCGAGATTTTTGGGAACCAAATTCAGAATGGCACAGGGATTGCGGTTTAGCGGATCGTGAACGGACGCTAGGCCTTTTGCGTTCTCATCTCGTCCGCCGTCTCAAAGGCTGTCCGTTCACGCTTTTCATTCTGACCTTTATTCCAAACTCGAAGTGCACCAACTCATATCAGCACTTCGAGTTTGTTTTTTGCCCCTATCGTCGAATTGAGCTCAGCGCAAATCAACCCGGTTCAGCCAGCCGCGCGCAAACCGTTCTTGGGTTGGATCGTTCCGCATGACTTCGAGATAGCGCACCGCTTGCATGATATTCAATAGCTTCAACAGATAGTCGGGTTGACCTTTTTCCAAATCGAGCAAAGCCTTCAAGGACACCAACGTCATTGGGCCCATCTTTCCATCGACCTCGATATCGGCGTAGTTGCGACCATTTCGATTTAGCAAATTCAAGCCGTCTTGCAGATAGCGAACACTTGTGGCGACTGCTTGATCGGTCGGATCATTAACATAGCCCCCTTCGCGGAGCTCGGTTTCTCCGTAAGCAATTTCAAAATCAGCCACTGGGCACGTCGGTTGAGAATGATGGCGTGCCACGTAATGTTTTGACGGAAGTGGCTGGTGCGGAACTTGCGCCGGGTTGCACTTCACCCAGGAGTTCGGCCAACTGTTCTGGCGTCAAGATGTTCAGACGAAATCCGCTTAAGCTGCGTGGGCCGTGGTCGGCGCTGAGCATGGATTTAGTTCCCAGATCAAAAAATCCGATACCCAGGTAATTCGCCGCGCGCAATTCGCGTTTGGAAAGGACCACGCGATCCAGGAACGGTTTGTGGAGTTCAGCGGCTGCAAAGACAGCATCGTTGAGCTCCCCTTGGCCGATCACCTTGTCTGTTTTGTCGCAAATATGCAAGAAACGGCGGTGTTCGAGTTTCGCCGACATTAGCCAAACCATTTCCAGTGAAATTTCGTCCGCTTGCGACGTGGCTCGATAACCTAACAAGGTAATGGTTTTGTCGAAACACACATTTCGCTGGTCCGCGGCTGTTCCCGCGATGATGGATTCAACTTCTTGGTCGAGAGTGAGTTGGAATGGTTTCAGGGCAAATATTGAAACCGGCACGGCGATCAACAACAGCACCAGCAACGCGACTGGAGACCGCGCGAAATTGAGCAGTCCCTTGGTCACGGATCGCCAAGCCTCGGTAAATCGCCCTTCGGAAATAGCGAGCAAAGCGGACTTGGCCGGCATCTCCACCAACTTGAACAATAGAATCGAAAGGGCCAAGGATAGACAAAACGCACAACCGGCAGCCCACTCGGGCGGCAACATTGAATCTCCAAGCAAATTGAATTTGATATACAAGATGACGATATTGTGAGTCATGTAAAAGGCGAAACTAACCTCACCTAAAAAGACCATGATTCGTGAACCCGCGAGTCGCGCCAACAAGCCGCTCGAACGGGAAAAAACAAAAATCAAAATGGCAAACGTCCAAATGTTCGCCTGCATCATGAGCCAATAGCTCAACCCCATACTGCCCCAGGAGGCTTGCCGGATCCGAATCGACACATCTTGCCAGCCGAGCAGAGAATTCCACGTCAGAAACAGTCCGATCGCCAGAATCTCCCACTTCGTGTCCACCAGGAAGTTGCGTGGAAACCCAGTGTCCTGACGACGCAAGTAGAAAAAACCGACCGCCATGCCGGAGCAGAATTCCGGCAACCGCAACAAGGGGTTGGTCAAGAAAAAGCGGACGAAATTATAGCGCTCGTTATAGACTGGATCCAACGCGAGTTGACTGAAATAAACTACCATTGCTCCGACAATCACTCCGACGGTGCCAAATTTCCACCAAAATTTGCGCTCACCGCCGATCAACAGGAACGGAAACATGAAATAGAAAAAAGATTCCGTTGAAATGCTCCACGAGACACCGTTGAACGAAAACACCCAGTCATGCAAGGGGACCCAGCTTTGTAGCAGAGTCAGATTCGTAATGAATTTTGCGCTATTCCAGAAATCGTTAAAGAGGGCTTCTCGCTGCGGAAAGGCAAACACAAAGATCAACAAACAAGTCACGTGCAGCGGCCAAATTCGAGCCCACCGAGTCAGCCAAAATTTTCGGACGCCCTTACTGGTTGGCGGCAGGCGACCCGCATAGACATAAGTGAGAATGAAACCCGACAACATAAAGAAAAACGAAACAGCCAAACCGCCCAACCAAATTTTAGGTGCTGGCAAACCGAAGTGAAAATTCATATGGTGCACAAATACCGCTAATGCGGCTACCCAGCGCAATCCTGTCAACGCATTCAGGGGCTGAGTCGATTCTTTCATTATTTCTCCGGTCAAATCAGCTGGAAACGGCAAGATAGTGGCACCACCAAAGTCGGTCAACGCGAGCGAAGATCCGCTATCAGTATAATTGCTGTCATACAATCCAGATGGCCAGTGGTAGCTCTTTTACGCGAATGTCCAGGTTCTTCCTGTCGCCGGGAATGAATGGACCATTCCATGCTTTGAAATTTGCCGGTGGTACCGTTCGTACTGCTTGTTACGAACTTGTTACGATCGGCCCGCGATTCCCAGCGTAAGATGAACGAGTCGAGTTGGCGAAATCAATCCCTGAAAATACGAGGCACACAATGGCTCCCTTTATCCTGTCGCTAGTCTGTTCACCCTGGACCAAACTGTTGACGGCTTTGATCGCAATCCCGTTAGTCATTGGTAGCTCAATCCCGCTTGCTTTGGCCGATGAGTCGGCGTCGGAAATCGAGGCCTCGGAACTAAGCTTGAAAACGGATCGTGTCATCGTTTTTAAAGACGGCTACTGTCTGGTGGTCAAACATGGCGAGGCGACCACCAATGCCGACGGCGTTGTATTCACCGACGAAGTACCTGATGCCGCGGTCTTGGGTTCATTCTGGGCAGTTCCCGAAAATGGAACGCTTAAGTCGCTGGTTGCCGGTTGGGTTGAGTCTGAATCCGTGAACATCCGCGACATTACCTGCACGAACATTATTGAAATCGTCAAATCGAATCTCGGCAAAACCTGCTCTTTCGAGATCGGTGAACAACGAATCGATGGCACGTTGTTGAAAATCCTTTCCAACGATGCACTTCCCATTGAACCGCCGGTTTCGCCTGATGATCGGGCGCAGCGCATGGCCTTGTCCAGTTCCATGGCAGCCGCCCTGCCTGGTCCGCCTGCACCGCTGACTTCCCTCAGTTCCGTCACCGGGACCTACTTCCTGGTGCGCACGCAAATCGGTGACAAGATGATTCAGGCAGACACCGTGAAAAACTTGACGATTGAAAACATGAACAGCTCGATTCAACAAACGGTCACCAAAAAGACGCATCACAAACGTCTCTCGATGAACTTCGGTGAGGCGAATCAACAAGTCAAAATCAATCTCATGTACTTTCGTCCGGATGTTCGCTGGATTCCGACGTATCGCATCAATCTGACTGGCAAATCACTTGCCGTGAAAGGCAAAGCCGATCAGAAAATGGCTGAGGTGATCATGCAAGGCGAACTCTTGAATGAGGCCGAAGATTTCACGAACGTGCCGTTTCACGTGGTCGTGGGCGTACCGAATTTTCGATTTCGTTCGGTCCCGTCGCCGATCGTATTGGAAGCCAGTATGCAAAACGTGTTGGGCCAAGCCGCCCCCGACATCATGGGTCAGGGCAGCAACGGGTTCTCCAACGCGATTTATACGCAACGCGCTTCAGAATTTTCCAGTAATCGAGCGCAGGGAGACGAATCCCGAACGGCGGTAGATTTACCCGATGAGTTAGTCGGTAAAGGAGGCAACGACCTATTCGTTTACGAGTTGCCCCCGATGACGCTGCGGTGTGGTGAGCGGGCAATGGTTCCGATTTTGCGAACCGAGGCCGTCTATCGAGATATTTATACGTGGGATATCGAGTTAACGCATTCCGAAGACTATGCGGCGACTTCTGCGGATTCTCCATCGCCACTGGTGCTG
>JANNPW010000080.1:0-28792 GCA_031400405.1 Mariniblastus sp. | reverse complement strand
GTTGGGGTGAGCGGTATTCATCGAGTGCTTTGACCATGTCGCAACCTGTTGAAATATAAATTAAACTTACATCCCGAAAAAGGAATAAAATCACTCAGGTCAAGTTCCCTGTCAATACCGAATTTTTGACAGTCCAGGCTTATCCCTGCGTAGGCGGCGATTCTTCTCTGCTCCGCTCAATGGAGACCAATGGCAGGCATCGTTTGAGATAAACCCAACGGAAGCCATTCAGCTTTGGAGGTCGGAAGAATCTGGAAGCTGTCAGGTAGCCAGTAAGTTGCTGGCTCCGACCGGAATAAACCAGGCGGAAGCCTATCGGGAAGAAAATTACGGTTTTATCGTGGGAATCTTCCTCAGCGGGACTAACGGGGTCCCTACAAGAAAATAGCTTCGAACTGCTATCGTTTGCCTAGCGAATCGTTGGATAACCACAGTTCGGGCTTGCCACAATCGACCTTGAGCGGCACGAATCGACATCCTAAAAACTACCGAGCCTATTTATCCAGAAGTTTTCACAAAAGTTTCATGCGGCGATCGTCGATAACTCAATTACGGAAATCTAGCGGGCTCTCGCTTGCGTTGCGCTCGTAACAAAAACCCATTCATCGTCAACATTCCAAAACAAAAAAATTTACAGAACCCTGTAATTTGTTCATTGACGCGTCGAACCGGTTTCTGATATTTAGATTCCCCTCAGGGAAAGTGGCGAACCCGAAACGGGATTCAAAACCGACTCCGGCAACAACCGGATTGTTGCAAGCGTGTGTACAGAAATTGAATTTGATTAAACGGATCATGTTGTTGGTCCGAACCCCCTATAACTGCCCACCGGCGGTTTCGCGTTACAATCACGGAGGATTGCATGGCGACAACTGTTGCTCAAGAAGATGAGATTCTCGAAGTCTGGAGAAAGTACAAACCGGATTGTACTGATAAAGATCTTCGCAACCAATTGATGGAGCGGTACTTCCCGTTGGTGAAGTACAATGGTGAACGTATCTGGCAACGTCTGCCAGATGGTGTCGAGTTGGACGATCTGGTTTCGGCTGGTGTCTTCGGCCTGATGGATGCGATCGACGCGTTTGATATGGATCGCGGAGTCAAGTTTGAAACGTATTGTGTTCCGCGGATTCGCGGAGCCATGCTGGATGAATTGCGAACGATGGATTGGGTTCCTCGTCTCGTGCGTTCCAAAGCCAGCAAGATTAATGGGGCGAACAAACGACTCGAAACCAAACTGGGACGCGCGCCGACGGTAATCGAATTGGCGACCGAGTTGGAACTTTCCGTAAAAGAAACGGAAAAAATGATCAGTGATGCCAACGCCGTTGGACTGATCAGCCTGACCAAAAAATGGTACGAGACCGACAGTTATAAAGACGTTCGTGAGATCGATATTCTGGAAGACAAAAAAGGTGAGGATCCAACTCGTCGAATCCAAAAAAACGACTTGATGCGGTTGGTGACCAAGGGACTCAATCGAAACGAACGCTTGATCATCATCTTGTACTATTATGAAGAACTCACGATGAAAGAGATCGGCACGACGCTGGATTTGAGCGAGAGCCGAGTCAGTCAAATGCACAGCAGCATCGTTCAACGCTTGCAACAACAGTTGGGTCGGCGTCGAGTTGAGTTTGGACGATAGTCTAAAAAAATCCTGGTACCTTGTGGCGTAACAACTTGATCGAGCTTTCCAACCTGTCTCAACGCCTGAAAAGGCCTTGAGACAGGTTTTTTTCTTGTCGCGATCTGGTTTGGTCCGACGATAACTACGGTCGCAACGCCAGGAATTTCTGTCAGAATAGAGATGTTTCAAGACAGGAATCCCTTTTTATGAAGAATATATCCGCTCTCGTTCCAACGATCGGTGTGTTGTTGGCCATGGCCGCAATGGCCACTTCTCCGATAGCCGCCAGGCAAACTTCCGTGCGCCAGGCGAGCGCACAAATTCGTTTTGAGGAACACCAACCCCATCTTGCCGTCCTGATCGGCGACGACCTGTTTACGGACTTCGTCTTCAAAGGCTACGACAAGCCGATTTTCTATCCCATTCATGGACCTGGCCAAATCGGTATGACCCGTAACTGGCCGATGAATCCAGACGTACCCGGGGAGGCCCACGATCACCCGCACCACAAATCAATGTGGTTTGCCCATCCAATCAACGGCGTCGATTTTTGGAGCGAAACCGGAGGATCAATCCAAGTCAAGAAGTTTGAACTTCAGCCAGAGCAGAATAGTTTCCAAACGAGTTCGATTTGGGTTCGCCGCGATACCGGCGCGACAGTTTGTTCGGACATCACGGTCTACCGGTTTGGATTTGATGAACGTGCTCGTTGGATTGATGCCACGATTTCCGTTTCGGCCACACATGGCGATATCACTTTCGACGATACCAAAGAAGGTTCCTTTGCTGTCCGCACGCACCCGGATTTGCAATTAACCGCCGCAGTCCAAGAGGGGGTGACGGAGGTATTCGGCACGGCCATCAATAGTAACGCTGAGACCGGCCTGGCGATTTGGGGAAAACAAGCCAGCTGGGTTTTGTATAGCGGTCCGATCGATGAGATTCCCATGGCCATTGCAATTTTGGATCACCCCCAAAACCTGCGTCATCCCACGACTTGGCACGCTCGTGATTACGGATTAATCGCAGCTAATCCGTTTGGACTACATGACATGCAAAACAAACCGCTTGGTTCAGGGTCATGGTTGGTAAAGAACGGAGAAGCGTTAACCCTGCGGTACCGCATCGTGTTTCTAAAAGGCAACCCGACGGCAGCCGACTTGGAAAAACGACATGCCGATTTTGTCGCCGACGAAGGATAATTCAACCAGAATCAGTCGCATTGTCCCCGCTAAACCTCCGGCAATTGCCAAGGATCACGGCGCGCTCGATCGAGGAAGTGATTGTCCGCAGGATCGACAAACGACCAATTTTTAGGATCCCATTTAAACGACCGTTGATTCCAGTAGGCCAGATTCCCCAAGTGGGCGATGGTTACAGTACGGGCTCCGAACTCAACATCGGCAACCGGCAACTCTCGACTGGCAATGCAATCCAGCCAATTTCGATGATGACCCGGTGACTGGAATAGATGCACTTCTTTTTCTGACAGTGGAGTCTTGACGATTTCCTCGGGGTCACTCGTAAGTTCGCCACGGTCAATATGCAGTTTCCCATTTTCGCCGAAGAACACACAACCGCTCGGGCCACCATGCACCAGTTCGACACCGTCGTCATACAAATACCGCACACCAGTTTCAGCCTTGGGATCCGCCGGCGGAATAATTTCCACCGGGCCGGATTGGTCGCGATCTAGCGCCCACTGTGCAATATCATAAAAATGGGCTCCCATGTCGGTATGACCTCCGCCCGAGAACTCCTGATAACTGCGCCACGTGGGAAAATGATTGTGCATTCCCCGCGGACTGAGTTCCGAATGATAAGGTCGCATGGCGGCTGGTCCCAACCAGAGGTCCCATTCCAGCCCTGGTTCGAGAGCTTCTTCCGGCAAATCACAGCTCTTGCTTGGTCCACCGACACCGATGGTGACTTTTTGGATTTTCCCCAGGCGACCGCTGCGAATCAACTCGACCGCTTCCCGGAAGGGTCCGAACACATTGGATCGCTGTTGACTGCCCGTTTGTACGACCCGTTTGTACTTCCGGGCCGCAGCGACACATTGCTGGGCCTCGCGAATCGTAAGCGTTAAAGGTTTCTCGCAATAGACATCCTTGCCGGCTTGGCAAGCCAGGATCAGCGGAATCGCATGCCAGTGATCGGGCGTCGCAATACAGACCGCGTCCACATCGTCTCGCGCCAACACTTCGCGAAAATCATGGTAGGCATCACAGCCGCGAAAATCCGTTTTGGCGTCCGAGTAATATTTATTGACGCGTTCCTGAAACGTGGTACGACGCGTTCGATCAACCTCGCACACGGCGACCAATTGCACATCGGGTTGCCTAAGCAGTTCTGGTAGATGGTAGTCTTTGGCCATTTTGCCACAACCAATCAACGCCACGTTCAAGCGATCGTTGGGAGCCTGTCGACCACGTGATTTGCCCAAGGATTTACGCGGGATAATGGCCACCGTGGCGGCAGTCGCTATCGCCGACTTGACAAATGTTCTACGGTTAATAGTTGGTCTCATGTTTCGTCCTCTGAAATTTGTTAGTCTGCAGTTTTTCTCACGCCGTCAACTGAGAATTTGCCGAATGACATCGCCGTGGACGTTCGTCAAACGGCGTTGTGTGCCATTGTGGTAATAGGTTAGCTGTTTATGATCAATTCCGAAAAGATGAAGTAGAGTCGCGTGGAAGTCGTTCCAAGTTACCGGATTTTCGACTGCTTTCCAACCGATTTCATCCGTGTTTCCAAATGTAACTCCAGGTTTCAATCCGGCACCGGCCATCCAGGAAGAAAATCCATAGCGATTATGATCCCGGCCGGTTCCTACCGAATCCGCTGACGATTGTGTAAACGGCGTACGGCCGAACTCAGTTGTAAACAGGACCAACGTATCGGCGAGCAAGCCCCGCTGTTTAAGGTCCCGCAACAATGCCGCAACCGGTTGATCAATCTTCTGGGCCTCCGCCATATGGTTTTCCAACACATTTTCGTGCGCGTCCCAACTGCAACGCGGCGAACCTGCAATCGGGCCACCAGAAAAAATCTGCACAAACCGTACTCCGCGTTCCAACAACCGCCGACCCAATAGGCACCGCATCGCGGCGTCTCGCGTTCGATCTTGATCCAGGCCATAGAGCGTGCGCGTCGCTGCTGATTCGTCGGAAATATCGACCACGTCGGGAACAGAAAGTTGCATTCTTGCCGCCAATTCATAGCTGCGAATCCGCGAGGCAAACAATTCCTCACGCCGTGAATCTTCCAGATGTCGTTCATTCAACAGCCTCAAAAACTCTCGCGTGTCGGCTTCCGTTCTCGCATCAATTGGCTGACTTGGAAACAAATCGCGGACCGGCTGCGGGCCGCTTTCGAACACGACCCCTTGATGCCTCGCGGGCAAAAATCCATTCGTCCAATTCGACGAACCTCCATTGGGTCCACCTCGCAAATCCGGCAACACGACATAATCGGGCAACGACTCATTGATGCTACCCAAGCCATATGACAACCAACTGCCAACCGAAGGGAAGCCATTGAATTGGAAACCACTATTGGCAAAAAATAATGCTGGCGTGTGGTTCGCGGAATCGGAAACTAATGACTTGATGATCGTTAACTCGTCAGCTAATTCGGCAATTTGCGGAAATAGCTCGGAAATCCACAGCCCGCTTTGGCCGCGTTGTCGAAACTCCCAGTCGTGTTTGCGAATCAATCCAACCTGTCCAAAAAAGATATCGGGCTGCTCCGATGAATCCAGCGATTTGCCATGAAACTTTTCCAACGCCGGTTTGAAGTCAAGAGAATCGAGATGACTCATTCCGCCAACCAGACAAATCTGAATTGCTCGTTTCGCTTTCGGCGGAAAATTGGGAAACGGTCCGTGTGCGGATTCATGAGTATCCTGCCCACGCAAACTCGGATCGCGCAACAACAATTGCAAAAACGCCGTGGCCCCGAGTCCCTGAGCACCCCAATGGAGCCACTGCCGCCGATCCAATTTATTCAACATGGCTCTGTCCCTATTGCACAATCATGAATTCATTGCAGTTAAACAAAGCGCGCCCGACAGCGGACGTGCCATGCGCGAGCGCCAGCTCGCGTGCCGCAACGAGTTCCTCTTCCGTTGGCAGGCGACCAACCGCCATCTGAAACATCCAGCCTATCTGACCGTCCAGTTCCTGGGCAAAATTCGACTTAGCCCGGTCAGCAAAACTCTCACTCATCCGAATCATAAAATCATTGTTTAACAAACTGAGTGCCTGCAGGGGTGTCGTCGTTACCGAACGTCGCGGCGTCGCGGTGGATGGATCCGGGCAATCGAGGCCGTCGAGTAAAGCCGAACGGCCGCCGCGCGGCGTAAAACGATACAAGGTCCGTCGATCCAACAAGAAATCATCTCGATCAAAACTCTGGTAGTAAGTCGTCCCATTGTTCTGGTCAATAATCGCCACGTCCTCATATCCAGGTCCGCCACGCGCCGAGTTCAATTTTCCGCTGATCATCAAAATTGAATCGCGAACCACTTCGGCATCCAGCCGCGTCGGCGTTTTTCGCCACAGCCATCGAGATTCCGCATCCTGGCTCTGGGCGCGATCGTCAAGCAATGAAGACTGTCGATAGGCAGTAGAATTCACAATCAGTCGGTGCAAGGGCTTGATGCGGTATCCGTCGTGTTTCAATTCCGTGGCCAACCAATCCAACAAAGCTGGATGCGACGGCAATCCGCCATTGAACCCAAAGTCACTGGGAGTCGCAATCAAACCCCGACCGAAATGATAATGCCATAAACGATTCACCAACACTCGGCGAAAGAGCGGATTTTGATCATCAGTCAGCCATCTGGCCAATTGTACTCGCCGCTGTGCGGCGTCCGCCGTTGCGTCCAATTCGAATGAAGCCGATAACGAAGCAATCGCCGCCGTCGTTCCGGGCAGTACGACAGCACCCGGACTCAAGACGTCGCCACGTGGCAGGAAAAATGTCTCACCTGGCGGATTGGAGACCGCCGTGTAACTCGCGATCAAACTGTCCGTTTCAAGTTTGCTTCGCTCCACAAAAAACTGTTCTTTTTCGGCAACCCACTTCCAACGTTGGGCGGCGGATTCGGAAGAAAGTTCGGAAGTTAATTCTACTGGACTCACATAGTTGTTTTCCACGCCTGCCGACGCCGCGACTTCAGCGGGCGACAGGGCTCGATCATGCAATTTTGCTCGCCGAATTGCCCCTTTGAAATATCGATTGCCTCCGCCTGGTGAATGCCTCAACCCGAACAAGATTCGTGCGGAACTCGTCGGATATGCTCGGAGTTTCGAGCTTACATACGATGTTCCATAAGGCTCACCGTTGCGAAAAGCCGTTATTCGGCCATCGCTAGCGTACGTGATTGCCATATGAACTACTTCGTCACCGGTTGTTTCCAGCGAACCACCAAACGATTCCGTCCGCGAAAAACCATCGCTCCCGGCCATCCAACGTCGCGGTTCCTGTTCCCCAAAAACAATCGCATCAAAAGCCACTCCGTCATCCGTTTCCACGCTGATGACCGCTCCACCACGCTGATCCAAGTCGTCCAACTGCACCCAGGCCTCCAGCGTTTTCTCCTTCAATTCAAAGGCCAGCGGTTCGGTGATCGCGAAATCTCCTTCGCCATCGAGTTGAAGCCCCGCGCTCGTCAGATGCGCGTCGCCGACGACTTTGACGCCCAACATTTCAGGAGTATTTTCTAACCCAGTGTCAAATGACCATGATGCAATGGGCTGCGGCCCGGGCGAAAGCGGCATAGATCCAGCTCGTCGACGATTCAGTATTTGTTGTCTCGCGGGTTCTTCCAAACCGGCGATTTCTCTTTCTAGGTAAACAATCTTCTGGGTCAATTCTTCGATCAAAACGGTGTCCATTCTACTGCGGACCGTTCGCACGCCATGATTGACATCCGCCAGCGCCGCGACCAGGCGATAGTATTCCAGTTGAGTGACAGGATCAAACTTATGGTCGTGGCATCGAGCGCAATTGAACGTCAAACCAATAAACGTTTGGCCGATCGCTCCGACAAGGTCTTCCAGTTCGTCCTGTCGGGCCAACAACTGCATCGATTTACTGGCCCCCACAACCGTGTTGTGAACACCAGCGACCAGGAATCCCGTCGCGACAACTCCCTCGACCGGATCTTCACACAACACGTCGCCCGCAATCTGCCGTCGCGCAAATTCATTAAACGGCAAATCCTGGTTGATCGCGTCAATGACCCAGTCGCGGTACCGCCAGCTTTCTCGCCGCGGTCCGTTTCGCTCGAATCCATCACTCTCGCCATAGCGCACAATATCCAACCAGTGCCGAGCCCAACGCTCCCCATATTCTGGCATATCCAGCAATTCGTCCACAATCGCCGAGTAAGCCGCATCCGTTGGTTGTTTGGCAAATTTTTCGATCACTTCTGGAGGAGGAGGCAGGCCGATCAAATCAAAATACAACCTGCGGATCTGGTGGCGAGGTTCAGCGTCGGGTGAAAACGACAACCCGTGTTCCAGCAACTCCGGAAACAAAAATCTATCGATCGACGTTCGGATTCTGGTCTTGTCCACAATTGAGGGGACAGTCGGTTCGATAATCGGTTGCAACGCCCACCAATCAAAACCGGCGCGATGGTCGGTGGTGAATCGAAACGGATTGATCGGCTCAAACTCGTTGGGTGCACCCCTTTCGATCCACTCGCGCAGCACAGCTTTTTCGTCGGCCGATAACGGGTGTTCGGGCGGCATTAGGTCGTCTCGCACAACCTCCCACAATCGACTGGTTGCCAACTCAACTCGTCCGTTGTCGTCCCTCGCGATGACTGATGGTCTGGATAGATCAACATCGCCCGACGGTTTTTCGCCACCATGGCAATTGATACATTTTCGCGCGATCAACTGTTCAACCGGTTCCGCATGGTTGACCTGACCCGACGGATCCTCTTTCGGATGGCTTGAGCTCAATTCAAACGACGGGCTTTGTGCATACAGAATTTGCGCCGCCAACCAAACGAGCCCACAACCTGGTCCAAGGATTTTGTAACTCCATTGCATCGGCTACTTTTACCTAACATTCGATTCGACTTCAGTACTGCGGGATCGCCCCCAAGGTTGTCATTCTAGGTTAACGATTTGACAATACTACTACTGTGGCAATTGCCATTCGAAAACGACGAACATCAAGTCTCATTTGCCGCCGGACCCGCTGCGTTCAAATGCAATCTCATGAGGTTTGCGACTACGGCGCGCCCACGCGACCATATCAAAAATGGGCCTCTTGCCGCAATCGTGTGACAACAAACGCAAATTCACATTTGACGCGTCCAAAGAGCGAAAAATTGTAGTTCTTGAGCTTAATTCCGTTGACCAAGCGTCATCGGAACTTTACTATCTTGGTTGGCTGGGAACATTAACCACTTTTTCTAAATGGATTGTTTCCCAACATGGTTTCTTGAAAGGCAATGATTGTGCGCGACAAATCACTATTCTCAATTGCGATTCTTGTGGTCGGGGCGGTGTTACTAATCGGGTCGGGTTATTTTCTCATTACCGGCACCGATTCGAGCGGCAGGAGTCAACTTCAAATCGGTTTCACTGATCCCCTTTCGTTGACGCAGCTGGAATCAATGGCCACGAATCGCTTGATGATGGAAATTCACAACCCAACTTCCAAGGTCGCGCGCATCGTCGGCAACAGTGCGTGCTGAGGAACGCTCTGCGACTTTGGTTCAAAGTCCATGCCGATCGAAATTCCTGCCGGAGAAACATTCAACTTCGACGTGGCCGTCAATGTCGGTTTGCCCGGCGATTCTGAAATGGATTTTAATCTCTTTGTGGAATCAGAAAACCGCTTGTACATCGAGCAGATCAAATACCCGTTGCTGGTCGTCGAATCCGGTCGCACACAACCGGATTGGATCAAACCCACTGAAGACCCAACGGTCGCCGCAAAGTCAGCTGAAAACGATCAACCAACCGGTTCGTCCGAGACGGCGCCCGATCGAGAATAGGATCGGGTCGGCAATTCGGAAGATAGGCCGCACTGATGAGGGGGCGCCGACCGAAGCAATGCCGGATCCAATCGCAATGTCACATTCTGCGCTTCGACTTTTGCGACTCCGAAGACAAAAGCGATCACACTGACTGTCCAAAGACTATTAGCGGCATGGTATTTCATTTTGAAGTCCCGCCGACATCGAAAAAGTGACTCATATTGGGTTCTGAGTTGTTCCGTGGAGCCCGTAGACCGTGGTTATCAATCCCACCATCATGATTAGGACGGGTAATCGAACTTCGGGAAGGCGATTGACCACGCAGAGATAGTAGCATAACCCGCCAATACAGATTACAAACACTCCACCCAGCGCTATGAATCCGGATTTGATTCTCCCGCGCCAGTTCAACGAGTTCGCCGCAGCGACAAGTACTTCGTTTCGCAGGTGTTTACCCAACCCTAGGCGTTCCAATTCCGCGTCCACCATTCCACGCGTACAACCCGCCGCGAGTTTAGTCCGGGCGAATTTTGTTTCCTCAATTGCATTGAATGGTGCGTTCATCTTTTTCGATCATCATTGCGATTTCGGTACTACCAGCAGCTCCGCCATCGCGCGGCCCAGTCCATCGCCGATTCGTAATAGGTTTCGGCGTTGTGATAGTAGTGATAGTCTTGATTGGCGTTGGGAGAGACGCTCGCGTCCCGCCAGAACGGTCGCGCATCGATTAACATTCCAAATTCAGTCGAGTATGTCGTACAAAACAAATCTGACCGATCGTTGTTCCGATGTACGTAAATGCGTTGGCGTGAGACACGTCGCATGTCCAAGGAATACGAACTTGGCGAGGTGAAGGATCTGAGTTGCCTCAGTCTAATGTTAGGAGCGGCCGGTTCGCAAGTAATTTTCCACACCAATTCGCACTCTCAAGTGCGCGGTTGTTACTGCACGGCGCTAACGCCGATGCCTGTTGGTGCTGAACCCGGACGCTGCAATTTGTTGAAATAGTCTAATAATTTCCTATTCGGTTCCTGGTTTTCCCAAGGAGAGTCGGTTCCATCGGCCGGGTAGAGGACCCGAAAATTTGGCACCGATTCCCCTCGCGCAAACGCCAACCGCGGTGAGCACGACGACGAGCAATACGATAACTCGGTGGGCTTAAAATTTCATCTCGACCTGTCGCGGCGGGACTAATTGTCTATCGTTAGCGCAAAATGACCGCCAATCCAGCCGAAAAAGAGCGCCCATGCTGAATGTCCAATACGCATGAAGCGCTCGCAAAATGCGAACGGGTCCACAGCGAGCTGTTGTCCGCCAAAAACCAAAGATAACTTTGCTGGAAACGGTTCGCTCGGCCAGTTATCCGGATCGATGATTTCCTGAATCGCATCGACTTGCGCACGGAAATCAAGCGGCTGGTCTTGAACCGAGAAAACGCCTCCAGGCTTGGGCATCAGGTTGTTGTCTTTGAAGTAAGTCGATGAATGCAACCAATTGAATCCACGACGGAGCAATTGAGTTGTAATTTCAGGGCCATTATGCCTTGGGACCATGTCGTCTGCATCCGGCAGGTGAGCAACGACAAGGTACGAAATCGACGAAATACCAAAACCTGTCCAAAATACTCGCGCTCCGCCGGTACGTCCAACCGCCAAAAGCACCGACAATAAAACGAACAGTAGAGTGAATGAAAAAAAGATGGTTTCAAATATCGCATCGGATCGTAAGAGCGATATAACAGCGAGACCAACGACCGCAACTACAATTAAAAACTCGTCGATTCGGAACTTCATACCTTTTCCTTCCTCATGAATGCAATACTCCGGGCTGAACCCTTGGCAAACAGATGAACTGGCCGAAATTTCCATCCGTTCGAATTCGTATTAATTCTTGTTCGCCTTTGCATCCGGCAACTATGCATCGTCATCAATTTTCAAATGAATAGCCTTCGTCGGGCGATCCATTTTCCAACCATGAATTATCCTTCGAGCTAACAACCCAATCGTTACGGCAGCGACGGCGAACCAAATCAACGCGGGTACACTGGATATCCAATTAATCGCTCCACCGATCAGAGAAGACTTCGAGATGGTCGATTTCATACTCTCCAATCCGGTATAGCCGAGTTCAGCCAACGGTGGCGCAAACAGCTCGAATGAGCCGTGGCGTTTCGTGATTTTACAAACAACGTTGTTTGCCGGCCGAGTGATAATCACATCCCGTACTCCTGCTTGGTCGCGAAACCACTGGGTAAGGCGCTCATCGCCAGCAGGAATCGTCTCGCATCGGATTTCTATATGGTAGGTGGTCTCCATGTTGGCGATGAAGCCAAAGATGACCGCACACGTGATCACAGCACCCATAAGCACGGCCAAGCTGAATTGCGGGCGGCGGTAAACATTTTCGGCCATGTCGAATCCTTCCAGCGATGCGGAAACTCAAGATGGGGATCGCAACGCTTTGCGAACAACATCGCCCATTCTAATGTGGAAACTGCCAAGACTCCAACCCGCGACACAGCTGGGTCGTCACTCAGCAAAAAACGATACTGAGCCTGTGGCGGGCAGCTGCCAAATTGGGAGTCGCACCCACTTTGTTTGATACAATTTCCAGAGGGTGGTCAATGATTGATAGAATTAGTCGAAATCGAGGCCCAGCCATCGAACGATTTTGGCACGTGAAAATTGTCGGTGAAATAATATGGCAAACAAAAAACCCTGCGGCGATATCGACGCAGGGTTCGAAAATGAAAAAGTCGGGCTGACTGGATTTGAACCAGCGGTCTCTTGGCCCCCAGCCAAGCGCGATACCAGGCTTCGCTACAGCCCGCCTTAAACGTGAAGTCATTCTAGTGCAAAACAAACGCTGGTTCAACAACACTGAACTCCAATTCCACCAGTCAATCATCAAGGTTTAATCGCTGCCAGGGCCGCCAGGCGGGCGGCCTCGAACTCGTCGCCCGGTTTCCAAGCGGGCAAATCGGTTTGATTCGCGGCTTCCAGCCCGACGTAGAACAACAGCCTGGTGTCTTGCAAAGCACCGCGCAGATCCCAATCCGTTTTGTATTCATCACTGGGTTGGTGATAGATCGTGTCGGTCCATTCGCGCAATTGCTGTTTGCCCCATCCATCCGGTTTGCCAATCACGTGGATACCGGGATGCAGATAGACGGCTGGCACACCAATCTTGGCTAGGCTGAATTGGTCGCTGCGATAATAATATCCCTGATCAGGAAATTGATCGCCAACAACCACCCGTTCCTGAAATTTGGCGACCCGTTCAACAATTCCGTCGAGACTCGATTTACCCAGTCCGACCACGACCACGTCTTGAGTTGGGCCAAGAATATTGATGCCGTCGATGTTGATGACGGCGGCGAGTCGTCCCGCCGGAACGGGTGGAAATTGAGCAAGGTACTTCGAGCCAATCAATCCTTGCTCTTCAGCACCGACCGCCGCAAAAAGAATTGACCGCTTGGGCCGTTCCGCCTCCGGCAAACAAGTGATCGCGCGGGCAATCGACAACAAGGAACCAACTCCGGAAGCGTTGTCGATGGCACCGTTGTAAATATTGTCGACGTTTTCAGCACGATCTTCCGATTGACCCAGGTGATCATGATGCGCCATAAAGACCACGAATTGTTTACTCAATTCGGGATCGCTGCCGGGCAACACCGCGAGTACGTTGCCCGTCGAACGCGGTCGAACGAGGCAGGGCAGGGCAGCTGATAACTGGATGCCCAGCGGCACCGGTTTGAAATCGCGACTCTCCGCACTCGTGCGAAGTTCGTCCAAATCCTGACCGGCGAGCTCTGTCAATTTCCGTGACGCGTCTTCGGTTAACCAACCTTCAAAAACAGGGTGTTGATTCAGCTCGCTGCTGAGCGCCATCTGTTCCCCGGTCCATGATGTCTGAACGACTTGGAATGGATACCCAGCCGACGGAGTCGTGTGAATGATAAAAGCGCCGAGGGCACCTTGCGCGGCGGCCTGTTTGAATTTGTAATCCCAGCGGCCATAGTACAACCGTGTTCGTCCCGCAAACAACTCTGGATCATCGGCCGGATCGTTATTCATCACCACCAAAATTTTGCCGGCTACATCGCAGTCTTTGAAATCATCCCAACCAAACTCCGGAGCCTGAATTCCATAGCCGACGAACACCAATTCGGCATTCTCAAATTTGGCACCGTCAACTCCTTGACCATTGGACATGATAAAATCGTCGCGAAATTTCAGCGGCATCGATTTGCTTTCGAATTGAAAATTCAATAGTTCCGGTGGTCGGCTGGTAATCCCGACCATCGGCACATCCTGAACCCATTTGTTATTTGGCAAGACGGTCTGCAGACCCAACAAACCAAATTGGGAAATAATGTATCGCTGAGCCAATAAATCTCCGCGGGTTCCCGGTCCACGGCCTTCGAGCAAATCATCAGCCAGAAAAGAAATGTCGGCGCGCATCCCAGCATCCGTTATCGCCAGATTCGCCGATTGCTGGCGAGCATCGGAAGGCCAACTTCGTTGCGGCGGCGCAGTGGCCGCGCCGGGTTTGATGTCAACGGCTTGGCCATGCACAATCGGCGAGACCGGACAAAACAGGCAAACAGCAGAAATTACAGCTAAGAGGAAATTGTTGGTTCGCACAATCTTGGTTTCCTGTAAGAAACAGCATTCGGAAAGATTTCAGTTGCCGGGATTGTAACCGATTGGCGACGAAATGTTCAAATGCCGATCGCACCCCAGCGCTGGGTCAAGACCTGTCATTTTGCGACATTGCTCGCTAAACGCCACGTCGCGAGCGAGGAAAAAGCTGCCAGCCGAAGGATTTTGATAATCCAGGCTGGCAGCCTATACGTCTTGTTTTTCGCTCGTTACACATTGTCATTCGACTGCGCCGGTGGCGATCAAATGCTCGATTGCGGCAATCAGTTTTTCTTTGAGATCAGCCGAGCTCCCAATTTTCAGGAATGCGATCTTCCCGGTTTGATCGATGATGACCGTTTGCGGTAACGATTCCACTTGGAACTTTTTTCCCAACTTGCCGTCATCCCTGGCGATTGGAAAATCCAGATCGCGCGATTCAAGAAACGCCTTGATCGTTGCGACATCTTCCAACTGATTGACGGCGACAAAAAGCACTTCGTCCTCGGTGAATTGATCGACGGCACTGGTCAGATCCGGAATCGCTTTGACGCAAGGTGCACACCACGTCGCCCAGAAATCCAACACAATGATTCTGCCGCGCATTTCCTCCAAAGAGATTTTGGTTTCATCAAGCATCATCAAAGTTACCGCCTGGGGGGAAGTTCCAATCAGCGGTGATGAACTGCCGAATATTAATTCCGACCCGACCTCTCCATCGGCTCCCGTTTCAAGTTTGGGTGCTGGAGCAAGTTTCACAACCCAGTCGGCGAAAGGAACATCCACCGCTTTCGTGGCGTACGATCCAAACCGCAATTCATAAATTTGCTCGAATGGAATTTGACATTCGCCGAGTGCGGTTGAGTCCCCAACCAAATGAGACTCCAACCATGATTTCAAAGTCGACGTCATGCGGCGATTACCATGCATTAATACTTGAACCGTCTGGTGATTCGTTTGCTCAACGCTGGCATTTGTACTGGACGATGTAGTGGATTCGGAAGTCTCCGACTTTGCTGCCGTCTCAGTGGATGCAGTCTCAGCGGATGCAGCTGTTTCTCCCGTCGTCGAATCTGTCGTAGCCACGGTCGATTCACCGTCCACGGCTGGAGCCATGGGCAGTAGTTCGGGATGCAACCAAACGAGACTTGACACGATCGAACGGGGAAACTGTTTGAGTTCATTATTTGCGCGGAACTGAACAAAGTTCTCGTCTAGCCCGACCAACTCACCGCGCAACATATCCATATTCGCGGCGCAGAGGATTTGGGCTGGCGGATGCGATTGTTTAAGTCGCGGAATCGTCAACAACAGCTCTTTTCGAACGGGGTCGACCAGTGCCCCGCCGCCTGATTCGGAAACAATGATTTTGAAATTGGACAACGATGCGCGAATGTTCTGCTGAAATTGATCGGTTAACTTGAACGTGACGCCGCGCCCCGCAACCTGCTCCGATTTGAGTTTGTCCGAATACGCGATCTTCCCGTCGACCAAGACAGTTATTTGACCGCGTTCGTATTTTACCTGGAATTTAGCCGTATCGTTTTTGACCTCCAGCATTCGGTCACCAGCGATACCCTCGGCCGATTCGGCAACATATAGATTTCCGCCATACATCATGACCTGCAATTTTTTTCCAACATCCGAATTGGCGAGATCGTTGGAAAACAGCTGCATTTCCAGCGCGCCGTAACTACCGGCATTCCAATTGAGTTGAAATTCAAAACCGCCGGTGGACATCAACCACGGATGACGAATTTTGGCATTTTTGCTCAGCCTGAATTTGTCATCCTGGATTTTGGCTTGCTTGGTAAGTGCTGTCGGAATCTGCCATTCTTTGTCCGTCGGCAACACGATCTCATTGGTAATCGCGTTTCGAAAATCAATCGCCTTGATCAATTGCGAATCAATCTGTTTGTTCTCGGCAAACGAGTCGATCGTCACCTGTCGCTCGTTGATCGAGACAATGCGACAGGGAATCGTATCGCGGTTGGCCAGGTACAGCGTATCGGCCCATGCTTCGGCAGCGTCGACAATTGGTTTCCGAGCTTGCAATACGATCCGCGCATCGGCTTGGGAAAACGGCACGGCCGCCTCGGCACCGGCGATTCGCCACCGCAAAACATCGTCTTTTTCTCCGGAACCAGGTTCCACGCGCCCACGAATCGTACCCGATGCGTTAAATAATTGGTGACTAAACGACTCCGCCTCAACGGTTGGTGGAGCCGACGAATGCAGTTGAATTTTCGCGGCACCTGCCAACGATAGCGACACGGGTTGAGACGAAAATTTTGTATTCAACGTAATCGTTTCGTTCTCAATCGAAACAAGTTCGCCCAGGACGAACATGCCGTCCTGAAAATAGACTCTGGTTTGGTCGGTCGGCCGATTGATCGCTGGGTTGATCAAGAAAGCGTTACAAAATTGATCAGCGGGAATTTCCATGTCCGTCGCCGCCGTCACTGACTCACTCGACGCAGAGTCGCCGGGATTGACTTCGTTCGATGGTTCGCTGACACGAGCGATCCAGCGGGTTCCATCAAACTCAATCAACTCGCCGTTGGCTGCCGCTTGATTCAATTTTTGAAATGAAGGCAAGGTTGCGTTGAAGCCGGCCGACGACTGGCGCACCATCAAATTGGCAACCGTCAGGTCACCGGACTTATTTTCAATAAACAGACCTGGTTCGGATTGCGAACCAGGTGTTGGCAATGTCGCGCTGGACAGTCGTTGGCCTTGTTCGTCGTGAATTATGATTTGGTTCCGTTCCTGATCCCAATGAATCAACAATTTTATCCGTTTCTCCTGTTTCGAAAACGACTCGACGACAATCTCAAAGTCCTCACCATAACTCAGGACGAGCGAATCGTCCCATGTTTCCAGACGGGGAATTGAGTCCGTGTTGCGAGCGTTTCGCGGAACTCCAAAGCCAAAAATGAAATCCAGTTTTTTGTTCCATTTCAATTCCAGTTCGATTAGAGCCGAAGCCGGAATTTCGGTCTTCATGAACAAGTGGATATCGGCACGCGTGCTTTGCAAGTCTCCCTGATCATCGACCGTCCAATACTTCTTTTGGCCTCGACTGGAATCCCACCGAGTCAAATCAAATTCCCCATTGATCAAACTACCCGATGTTCTCAGGTTCAAGATCGAGCCAATTCGATCGCGGGCGATTTCGATTTCGCCAAACCGTTCTGACGAAACGACCAATATCTCCTGATTCAACGATTTGATTTCGCCAAACAAGCTCAGTCCATCAATCGTCTGTATTGCGTAGGTGGCCGTGGTCTTGACAGCATCGGCCGGCAGCGGAAACTCAATTTGATTCAGATAGCGCAAATCCAGGCTGAGCGGATCGCGAAAAAGACTCTCACCCATCCATTGCAACTGCGATTGATCCGCACGAATCACATGCCCCGGGATCATGTCGCCATTTTTCCAGCTCAGTTTGCCGAACTGCGAAACTTGGCGGGCAGTCAGCGGCGAGACCGCCCAGAACAGCAACAAAAACATCGCGAAAAAAGGAGTTGATTTCGATCCCAAGAATTTCATCATCAGCAATCTATCGTTCATAAATGGGCAGGAACCGGTAGTTCAGCGCCAACGCCAACAACGACATACTAGTCGAAAACGTCGGGCCATGATCGCTATTTCCGATCTGGCCATTTTCTTTTTGCATGTTGCGCAATTCCTGAATCGTGTTGCGATTCCATTTTTGCCAGGATTCGTAGTCCGCTTGAAACAAGGCTTGAGCTTTGTAGTACCGTTCATAGTCGGGCCAAGTCTGGTTGGATGACACGTCCAAATGATCGGCCAGATATTTTCGGGTGCCCGCCAACTCGGGCCATTCCGAACGTTTTCCGATTGAAAAAACCAAACAGGCAATCGAGGTTCTCGCACCGGACTCGCCGAGCCCACCTAAACCGCTGTAACCGACTTCACCATTGTCGGCCGATGTCATGGATTTCATATATTGAAGAGCATCATCGATGGACCGATCCGGGACCTCGATTCCGGCGTTGCGCGCGGCAAGCAATCCCATCAACACGGCACCGACCACGGACGTATCGGCCGATCCGTCGTTGGGCGAATAGCGCCAGCCTTTCGAGGGATTCTTTTTTTGCGCGGTAACAGCCAACTTGACCGCCAACTCCAGTGCTTCGCCAATCGAACGCGTTCCCGTTTTTTCCGTTTCTCCGGCCCACAACATGTCTTCATCGACTGCACCATAAGCCTCCGACAATGCCAACATGGAAAACCCATGGACATACATGCTGCCTGGAATATAACCCGTTTTCGGATTCTGATGGCGAATCATGTATCGAACAGCCGCTCGAATATTTCGCGCATAGAGACCGAAATTCGGATCGTCACCGGTCGACAAAAAAGCCATGGTGGCCAGACCGCAAATCGCACAAGCCTCTTCGCCATGCATATTGGCACCCGCTCCCCAACTGCCATCCGATTTTTGCGTGGCCGCGAGATAGTCAGCGCCTTTTTGGTAAATGGTCCGCACTTCCGGCGGAATGCCCGCACCTTCGTGGACCTCTAATTGCTCAAGTTGCCCCCAACAAACACCGGACGAAATCATCCAGCATGCCAAACCGATCAAAACGAATTTTATTAATTTCGAATTCATTTGGAGTGTAATCGGACAGGTGCAGATCGAAGGCATTGTTTTGAAACGTGGTCGCCAAGATTAACTCATCGATTGACGGGTAAAAGCAAAACGGTACTGACAACAGCAACCGACGAACCGGCGTCGTTCTACTTGGTGAAAAACGACTCGATGCCGTCAACCAGCTCGCCGATTCCTTCGAGAACACCCTCGACCAAATCGATTCCCGTTGCATTGATTTCTACCATGGCCCCTTCTTCCATTTCCAACATTTGGCCAATTTGTTTCGATGGGGCTACAAATAGTTGAAATTGTTGGTACTGGGCCGGTGACAAAACTTTTTTCAAATCTTTTTTGGAAACCTTGGAAGCGTAATAGTACATTACGTACGCTTCATAGAAGCCACTACAATTAATGTCAGCCTTTTCCAAATAGGGAGTGATAAGTTTTTCGAGCGTCGTCCGTTGGTCTGCCGATAACGCCAGTTCCTGCGTTAACGTTGCCACCGCAAACGCGATCATCGCCTTTCGCTTGGCTACGCCTTGGTCCCGTTGAAAATCTGTCCAGGTTTGCAATTGTTCGTCGGTCAGCACACCTCGAATCATCTTGGTCCAGACGTCGCTTTCGGTAGGTCGGGCCGTTTTGAATGGGTTCCCCATTTGATCGGTCATCACCAACTGCATCGTCATTTCGTCGATCTGATCGGCATCCGTGATCTCCACGGTTTCTTGATCGGATTCCGGAGCTGCACTTTTTTCGTCCTCGACGTCGGCATCTAGGTCCAACTCAACGGCCGCCGCCATGCCAAACTGTTGACCAGCGGTTTTCTGCCATTGTTCAGCCAATTTTTTGACCGCACCCTTGGCACCAATCTTTAACTTTAGCAATTGCTTTTTGTCTAATTGACACACCCGTTCAATTTGATCGACTTCGACCTGGAAAATCTGGGACAACTGAAATTGTTTCGCCGCCAACATTTTCTTCGGCTCGACTCCCCAGGGATTGCCGACGACTGCCATCGCTTGAGCTTCCTCGATTTCCAAGTCGCCTTCAACTCCCTCCGCAACCACTTCCGCTTGAACTAGACGCGCCACGTCAGTCGTTTCAGTTTCCGAGGGAGCAACGTCAACCGGTGCAGCTAGTGGTGGCTGAGTTTGAGCAGGCGTTTGAACTGGCGGCGTTTGCGCCGGTTTATCCTGGGCCATTGTTGTGGTGATTGCCATTGTCAACATCAGTGGCAGCAGCAGGCTAATGCGAGTCAACAGCGCGATTCTCGGCGAGACTCGCCTACGTAGCAACGTCTCTCCGAGACGTTGAATTGCCCTTCGCAGACAGATTCGCCCAGTCATCAGGTTTGTTTTCATTTTTCTGTTTGCCTTACTTTGCATTTTCCAACGCTTCAAAATAGCGATCCAAGCCCACACGAAACTCTTCCGGCAAATCTCGACCTGATTTCCCGGTCGCTTGATTGATTTCACGATCGACAACCTTCGCCTCTTTTTCTTGGGCATCGCCCAACAATGCCAAAGCGGACCCAGTCAGATCGGCACCCGATCGACTGCCGCCGCCCGGATTTGAGCCACTTCCGCCACCGCCGCCCTTGCCGGCGCGTTTGGCCTGCAAGAGCCATTCAATCGCTTCGGTTTCCGCAGCAATTGCCGGCACACCTGTTTCCAGTTTTGCCAACAACGTCTCGGCGTCACCCATGGCGTTAGCGGCATGGTTCAGTTGTGCGATCTCTTTCGCAAAAACCGAATCGCCATCTGGCAATTCAATGATCAAGCCAATTACATCATCGGTTCGATCGGTTAAAGCTCGTTGAATCGAGTTCAACGAGCGAGCATCACTGGCATGTTTTTCTGATTCAAGTTGCGGTTTGGCTTGTTCCAATTCACGAGTTTGTTCCCGCAAATTAATTTCAGCGGTCAAGATTTTCATAACTTCCAACACGATCGAGGGTGGCAGACTGCCACTTTTTGAGCCCGGTCACGAGCCCCCCCGTCAGCCAGGGCCGACCAGTTGTTCGGCCCAACGGTCGAACGTATCGGCCAGCATTTCCGAATGTGCGATCGACGTACCGGGTTCGTTGGCCAATAGACGGTCAGCCACCAACCCTACCTGCTTGACGGCCTCCAATTTTCGCATTTCACTCAACACGGTTTGATATTTTCCATCCGGATTGCGAGTGAGATAGGCGGCCAAATCATCTTCGATGTGCTGCGTCGTTTCGACATAGGCTCGTTGTCGTTTCGCCAGCAGCTCGGTGCGGGTGCGAGTCGCGTCCGCCACTTTCGATTCCATCTCGCCGAAGCCAGTCAACGTCGATTCATTGACATCATTGGCGATAACCAACTCGTAACGCGATAGAGCCTTCAAGCGTTTGACGAACGTACTGCCTTCGAGATTACTGATCAGTTTCTGTAATTCTTCGGCCACCTTTTGGAACTCAGCCAACAATTCTTCCTGGGCCGCGACCGCCGACTCCAATTTGTCGCCTGCCGGGCAGGCTGCTGGTTCTTCGTCGTCTTCACTAGGCAATGCGTCCAACGTAACACTGGGGAGTTTCAACGCTGCTGGCTTAGCTGGTGCGGGAGTTGCCGCTGGCGATTCTGGCGGTTGTTTTTCATCCGGTACATTCATATTCGATTCCTTCAGCGAAACCGAAGGAGGCGAATCGGGTTGGGCCTGAGGCTCATCTTCGATAGGCGGGGACGAAGACTTGGGCTCGGACTGACCCGGATTCTTCGGCGCATCGGTAACGGAGTTGGGTTTGCCAGCCGGCGCCGACGGTCCCGGATTGGCTGCTGCGGACGACGCCTGTTTCAACAAATCAGCCACCGACGGCATTCGATTGCTGTGGATGTCTTTCAGCTGTTGGATCATCTCAGCCAGTTTTTCCAAATGGTCGACGCCGAAATTCTCATTGCGTGCGGCTTCCTTGACGAGCAATTCTCCAGCATTGGTCAACGCCTCTAATCGACGGGCTTGGGCGTTTTCAGCGGTCGCTTGCGCGTCGATTTTTCGGCGGGTCTCAGGCCGATCCAACTCCGCAGCCGGTAAATTCCTTAATTCCACATTGCGTTGGTACAGTTGCTGTTCTCGTTCATAAGTCTCGAGCGATTGCTTGAACCATTCATCCAAACGACGCGTCATCCAAATTGCATGTTCGTCTTCGCTGAGCACGTAAACTGTATAGGCTGGCGAATATACTCGTTCGCGATCTGGCAGATAATCCTCAACGAACAATCGCAACTGAATTGTCTGGGGGGCGATCGATTCGCGTTGCGGCGAAAACGTTGCCGTGATCGCGGATAATGCCGTTGCCGCAGGATTACCGGCTTGAATAACTTTTTCACCCTTGGCAGGCTGATCCGGTGAAGTCGCCGCAGGCGTTCCGCTCCACTCCATGCCAACCGATTTGATTCCATAGTCGTCGGTGGCATCAATCTCAAATGCCAACACATCGCGTTCCATAATGACTCGTTGTCGTTCGAGTTCACGACAATTCAACGTTGGTGACTCATCGTCGGCTGTGCGAAGTTTCAGTTTCAAAGGTGTTTTTGCCGTCAACCCGAATCCATCGCGCCAAGCCATTTCAAGTACTTGGGAATCATTGACCAAAGTTGCGTCGGTAACGATCGTGGACCCATGGACGCTAACAGGTTGCCCATCGACCATCGCCGATGTGAGCGCTCTGGTGGCAACCGCCGTGATGGCGACGGTACTACCAGCAACGGTGGACAACGAACCGCCACGAATTTCCCGTTGCACCGGTTCGGTGCGTTGCAAATACGCTGGCAGTTCAATCGCTGCGGATAAGGCGGAGAGTTCGGGTCGCGGTTGAGGATCGAGTTTGATCGTTTCTCGCACGTCACCAATTCGAAGTTTGACGTCGGTGGAAGTGCTAAGCGGCGGAATTCCGAATTCAAACTTTCGATCGGACGCGGTGGTTTGAATTTGTTGGTCGCCCACCCAAGCCGCTCCCGAGTCGGGATTCCAACGCGATGTTTCCGCCAAGGTCGCCGCCAGATTTGTCTGTTCGGCGATTGGAATCACAATCTCCGTCGGTAACGTTTCCAGCTGCGTAAAGGTGTAACGATCGATCGACTGCCAGGGCATCAGCCAGCGTTGGAGGGCGTTTGATCCGGCGGCCGGTACGATCAGCAACGCGGCCACAGCCAACAGCAACGGCACAGCGGCTACCAGTGCCCAGCGCCGATGACGGGGATGCGGAACCGAGTCGGTAAAATCCTTGTCGGCGGTTTCCCGATCCGCTTGTGCGAGGGCCGCACGGCACAACGATTCACTGGTCCCCTCAAAATCATTATTGTGAACCAGCTCGATAATGCCCAACAGGTAATCTCCCAGTCGAGGATGATTCACCTTCAACATTCGAGCGACTTGTTCCAGGCGACGACTGCGCCAGATCCAGCGATGGCAAACCCAAGGCAGCCAAATCGCCAAACCCAGGGTACCAATCAACAGTATCAACCAGCGAGAGGTCGCTGTCGTGTCAAAAAAGCGATCGAGTGCGAACACTGCCAAATAGGATATTAGCAATCCAAATAGAGCGGCACAGACCCCCTCGATTAGTTTCACGGTCCAAATGCGTCGCTGAAATTTCGTCAGCTGGGCTTTCATTCGCTCTGGCAGCTCAAGTCTCGTCTGATTCATGTTAGCTTCCTTGAGAAAAAACGGTACCAACAACAAAATTACGTCGACACGATCACGCCGACCCCTTCAACCCGAACCACTGAACCACTGACCTCAAATCACCCCGACCAACTTCCTGCCGACCCAAAACAGACCCAACAATCCTATAATCGTACCTGCCCAAGCCGGATGTGCCCAGATTCGAATTCGCCGAATTTGAGGTTGCGGCTCCGGTAATTCGGCAATTGCATTCATTATTTCGCTCAATTGATCTGTGTTCACCATCTTACCATGAGTAATCGCGGCAATTTCTTGCAGTGATCCAACATTTGCCGGCCGTCCCAATCTCTCGCGTTGCAACCCCTGGACGCTAATCGTCGCTGTCAAACTCGTTCCCGTTTCCTGGCAATTCAAAGTCGCTTGATGCTCCCCCGGTTCGACCGGTACAAAAAACCCGGCGAACAAACCCCACTGACCGTCTTCCGTTTGAGGCGCCAATTTTATCGTCTGGGTATCACCTGAGGGAGCGATGATTTGCAAATTGACGTTGCCACTTTGTAAAGGCTCTCCATCGATCGCCATCACGTTGGCATTCAGGGACAATGTTTGACCGGTCCGTGGGCGATCGGGCGAGTAAAACAAACGCATCGATTCCCCGCCAGCCATGTTTCGTTGATAGGCCATCCAGCGCGCGACCTGCCCCCAAAACCGATAATGATATTTGTCTTCGACTCCTTCACGCCACCGCCAAGCCCCATCGGTTCCCATAAACAGAACTTTACCCGCACCAAATGTTTTGGTGACCAACAATGGAATGCGCCCTTCGGCGTTGGACTCACTCGAATGCACTGCCAGGACCTGAGATCCAACTTTGGCTCGTAAAACGGGCGCGTACCACTGAAATCCGGGCAGACTTCGCCACACCGACAAATTGGCTTCCGGGGAATCCGCCAATTTTGTGAGCAAACTCTGACTGCCCGCTTCGGTCAATTGAAATTTGGCCGGCACGCGATTACCCCAGCCTCGCGGCTGAGCCGAATCAAACACGATTGGAAACAAATCCGCGAGCTCCGTTTCCACCAACGACAATTGCCGACCCCGCAAGCCTGGCATCAAAATCAATCCGGTCGCTTGATTCTCAACCAAGCCCTTGATGTGCTGACAATCTTGCACCGTGAGCTGCCCGTCACCGACGCCCACATCACCCAAAAAAATCACGTCGAACTTCGCCAATTCCTCCAACGATTCCGGAAACTGATCGATGTAGTCTTTTCCGCCGCCGACATTTCCAGTATCTGGGTGAAAAAGCAGACACGCGACATCCACGCCGGGATCGCGCGACAAGGCATTTCTCAGATAACGATATTCCCAACGAGGGTAGGAATCGACGACTAGGACTTTCAGCGATTCCTGGCGAATCGAAATCGGCGCTGACAAAGTGTTGTTGGCCAAAATTCGCTCGCCCTCCGCCGCCGGAACATCAATCGTCAAAATATACTCGCCGACTTTTTTCGGACTCCAGACAAAAGCCTGCTGCAAAGTTCCGTTGGCTGGCACCGTGAATTTTCCTGTTACATCATCGCCGACGGTCGATGACAGCGTGACGGTAACTTCCGCATCGCGCGGCAACGTACTGGTAATTGAAAACGGAATGCGCGTGGGCTTGTTAACCACTCCAAACGTCGGAGCTTCCAGGCTGTCAACTTCGAGATCCGGTAACGCGGTCTCGCTGCCCACCACGATCGTGTACACCGGGATGTCTTTCATGCGCAATTGAGTGGCGGCCTCGGTCGGCGAATTCCCGATATTCCAACTGCCATCGGAGATCATGACAACGGCGCGCAGATTTTCATTTTTTTCCAAAACTTTACTCAGTGCCAGATTCAAATCCGAACCGGATGTCGGACTAGCCAACGACGAGGAAAACGGTTCGATCGCGATTTTCAGTGGCGCCGGTCGGTCGGTCGCGACCTGTTGCCAGGCTTGAGGGTCAATCAGCGATTCGATCGATTGACGCCGCGAGATTGGCGGCGAGTTCAGATTTCCAGTTTCGCTGGCGATATCCTCTGAATTCATGCTATCGGATTGATCCCATAAAATCGCCAACACCGGTTCAGTCGCCGGCAGAAACTTCTGCAACCATTCCGGCTGGCACATGGCCAGGGCGACCATTGATACCAAAAGAATCCGGACCAATTCCAGAAAAACCATCGATCGTTTGAATCCGGTGCGCTGCAATCCAATCCAGGACAGGACCAAACATGCGACCAATAGGCCAATGCCAAACAGGATTGCTAACGGTGTCGGAGTCAGCGAAAACCATTGTGAGTCGATCATGCGGCCACCCGGTTGGGCAAAGTTGAAATCGTTTCCGTTTTGGTGGGTGGCTTGGGTGGCAGACAGAGAACGGCTTCCGCAACCAGGGCGATTCCCATCAGCGCAACAAAGAACCGCCAGACTTCGCTGGCCAGACTTTGGCCGCTGCCCACTTGATCTTCAATCAAATGAAAGTCCAGTCCGGCGAACAATTCACTTAGCTCCGTTTTGGACAACGGGCTCGAAACATCTTCTGCCGGCGGTCGATTCAGCGCGATCAGTTGCTTTTCCGAACCGTAAACGCCGGCTCGTTGCGAACGAATCTGAGCCAATGTGTCGGGCGCGGCGCCGGAAACCAGAGTCGGCAAATCGGCAACGGTCCGGGCGGGTGAACTGCCAGCAACAAACTGTTTTGCCAGGCCAATCGAGTCGGCTCCATTGGCAATCGCGCGATGCGTCATGGCAAATAACGTGACTCCTTCGCGATCGAGGCTCGAATGGGTCGCGATCGGCAGCGTCGACAGAAAATAAATCGATCCAGCATTTTCTTTGATACGTCCGAGCAGTGTCGCTCCGTTTTCCAATTTCGCCAACGACGTAATGTTGGGTTGAGATTTCGGTTCGAGCGGCCCCGTCGTTGTTGGAGTCTGCGCCGCCTCGGGGCGATCTTCTTCAGTCTGATTCAACAGTTCGCAATACCGATAAACCAACAAATCATTGACGGGCAACGGTTGCCCGTTGCGCGTTCGACTGAGCAAGTCTTCCTGGTTATTCCAGAACCCGATCGGTTCGCCTTGGCCCGGTAAATTCTTCCACTCACCCCATCGTAATCCCGCAAAAGATCGACTGTCGGATGCAGCGGGTGGCAAAAAAATTACCGATCGACCACTATCAACGAACCGTTTGATCTGTCGGGCCACCGTTTCGTCCGGCAAAGGAGCCTGCCAAACAAGTAGCGCGGTTTGCTGCCAATCCAGCTCCGAGACTTGCGCGGGGCCGATTGTTTTCGATTGGAACTCCACGCCGAGCTGCGCGGATGTCGCGGCGGCCAGTTCAATAGCTCTCGTGTTGGATGTATTTTCGCAAACGAGAACTGTTTGGCGAACGGGCGGGTCGGCAAACGCAAAATAGTAAGCGTTGTCGGCAGGGCTGGCATCGGCACTCAATTCCACCGAGCCCCAACCGACCGTCAACTCCTGATCGATCGGAATACGATGTCCAATGAGCGTGGCTACTTCGCCCGTCAACTCGAGATTGACGACGGAACGCAACCCGTTGATGTTGAAGGTCAAGGGGATTGATTGAGTCATGTTGTTGGCACTGTCGCGTTGAACGGTCAAATCAATTACCAACTCCACTTTTTTGGAATCGGTCGTCTGCTCGATCCGTTCCAACCGATCTACGACGATCGACAGATTTTCGGCGGGCGACGCTGGAAAATTCAAAACATGAAAGCGCACGCCGTCGAGTTTGGAAAATCCACTATTGAGTGCTTGCCAACGACTGCTGGCCGGATTCCAGTCATTGCCAGCGGCATCCGAACAAATCCAAATATCGGTTCGCCCCGTTTCATTGTCGCTGATGTACTCCAAGGCGGTCTGTAACAGCTCCGGCCAATCGGCAGTCGATTCGGTCGGAGCCGTATGCGGTAAATCCAACAAGTCTTTCGGTCGATCAATCGTGATCGGCTGGCGAAGACAACTCTCAATCAATACGATCGGTTTTTCTCGTCCGACCGTTTGCAGGGCAGCCGAGATTTTTGCCAGACCGCTGGCCAATTTGGTTTCGCCGGTCTCGGTCCGCTGTTGTTGCATGCTGGCCGACCGGTCCAGCAACACGATTACCGTTTCCGGTTGGCCGCCCGTTAATGAGCCAACCCAGCCCGATGAAAGCGGACGGCTGATGGCAAAAATTAATCCCGCAATCGCGGCCATCCGTGCCGCCATAATCAAAATCTGTCTTAATCGAGCCATCCCGCGACTCATGCGTTTCGCAGAAAGCAGAAACTGCATTGCGCCCCACTGAATCGTGCGATGACGACGATGATTCAACAAGTGAATCAGGATCGGCAACGCGATCAGTGGCAGAGCCAACAGCCAAATTGGATTGAGAAAAATCATGTCGTACAGTGGAGTGAAAAACGGTTGTTACTTATCGACGTGCGCTACTTGTCCGCAGCGGGCGCAAGGGAATCGAGTTTGTCGACTGCGCCTCCCGCAAAGGCGCCGTGGCCGAGAACATTTATTAAACTCACAAAAACTAAACTCACAAATCTGAACCCACAAATCTGAACCCACAAAACTGCACCCACAAATCTGAACTAAACTCATTGACCCACCAAACCAAACTCCCCTCTCCCCGTGAATTCGGACGAATCAACTTCGCCATTGGTGGATGTGTTATCCGAATTCTCGGGGAGAGGGGATGGGGGTGAGGGGTTACTCTATCAAAGCTGCATCAATCTTTACCAGTACTTGCCGGGTTTCGCGTTCCACTTGGTTGCAGGTAAAACGCAACACGCGAATTCCTTGTTCGTGCATCCATTGATCGCGAGCCATATCATATCGTTTCGCATCGTCGGAAAGATGGCTATCTCCATCGACCTCGACGATTAGTTTTTTTTCGACGCAATAAAAATCAGCAGTATAAATTCCTAGCGAGTGTTGGCGACGAAACTTTTGGTTGCAACGTTGGCGATTTCGCAGCAGCTGCCACATCAGGCGTTCAAATTCGTCCGCAGTCTGTCTTTGGAAACGAGCGAATTCGATTGGATTCATGCGTGTCATGATTTTGTTTACCCACACCCCCAAACCCACACCCCCGGAAATAGGGTTGTGGTTTTTATTAAATTCATAAGATCTTTTACGAATTAACGGGGTGTGGGGCGTTTAGTTGTTCCGAAATGGAACCAAGTAATAAATTAA
>JANNPW010000079.1:0-64650 GCA_031400405.1 Mariniblastus sp. | reverse complement strand
GTTGGGGTGAGCGGTATTCATCGAGTGCTTTGACCATGTCGCAACCTGTTGAAATATAAATTAAACTTACATCCCGAAAAAGGAATAAAATCACTCAGGTCAAGTTCCCTGTCAATACCGAATTTTTGACAGTCCAGGCTTGCGCCCGCCTCATTCTCCAAAAGCGTAAAGGTGTTTTTCGGTGCGGACGTAGATTTTGCCATCGACTAGCGCGGGAGTAGCTGCGATCAACTCGCCCAGATCGTTCCGCGCGAGAACTTCTAGGTCGTCGCCCGCAGCAAGGACTACCACAACACCGTTCCTCGACGCGGCGTATACTTTGCCATCGCCAGCCACCGGAGACGCAAAGTAGGGCCCTTCGGCACCCAGCCGTCCTCGGTAAAGCAGACGCCCAGTTGTCGCCTCAAGGCAAGAGGCAATACCGCCGTCTCGGACCAAGTAGATCCTTCCCTGGTAATGCAGCGGCGATGGCACTTCTGGCAGCGCCCGTTTCTCCCGCCAAAGGACGTGGCTCGCCGTTACGTCTCCTATTCCTCCTGATTTGATTGCCACAAGTCCGTGTTCGCTCTGGCTTGAGAGTTCATCACGACTTTGTTTGAGAAACGTGTTCCATTCCTCACGGTTTACTTGGCCGTCTTTGCTGGCGTCGATCATGCCGATTAGGAATTTGACCTTCAAGGCAGTTCCCTCCAGACCGGTTGCCTCCGGTCGCCGGAAAATGTCCAGGTTGTCCGGAAACTCCGCGTTGCTGATCTGGTCATCCCCGTCCTTGTCGGATTTTTTAAGGAGATCGTCGAAAGTTGGAAGTGGATCGCTCTCTCCCGGCTCTGTGCCGGACAATTGTCCGACCACGAACAGTAGCCCGTCTCCGTTCACTGGCGTAGAGCATGCCGAGGAACTCAGCTGAATAGACCAGCGATTCGTTCCGTCTTTCAAGTCATGTGCAGAAATTCTCGAGCGGTTTTGGATTATTACTTCGTCAACTCCATCGTGTTGCCAAAGCGCAGGAGTGGAATACGCATTGCGTGGGCCCGGCACGCGGGCGAGTTGACAGACCTGATTCCAAATCGTCTCGCCGGTACGACAGCTGACTGCCATCAGCGAAGGTTCTGGCAGGAATTCGCGGTGCAATAACAGCAACTCACCGACCACGATAGGCGAGGTCCCGGTGCCTTGAATCGTTTTTGCCAAGGGGAGCGGCTTGTTCCACAGTTCGTTGCCCTCGAAGTCATAACACAATAGTCCATATGAGCCGAAGTAAACAAAGACTCGCTCGCCGTCGGTCGCAGGTGTGGCAACCGCGGGACTACCGGCCGAATGAAACTTCTCGATCGCTTCCGACGAGGCCGACCGCCGCCACAGAATTTGGCCGCTGCCGCGGTCCAGGCAGATCGTCTCCAGTTTTTTAGCTGACTCGTCATAGGACGTGATCAAGATTCGTTCTTCCCAAATGCAGGGTGACGAATGTCCCGAGGGGAGCGGCGTTTTCCAAACAACGTTTTTTGCAGGTCCAAACTCGACCGGCAATGTTTTCCCCTCGGCGGCGAGACCGAGCGCGTTCAGACCTCGGAACTGAGGCCACCGCGAGTCGCGGTTGACCAGCTGAGCGTGGACGGAAGTGCAGACCATCCAACTTCCGGCCGCAAGCACCAGCAAGCAAAGTAAGTGTCTCATGGAACATCCTCGTATGTGATGCGGAGGGTTATACGTTGTTCAAGAAAGCCGCTATCGCGGCGTAGTGTTGAATTTTGTTTTTCAAGCATAGCGTTTCCTTTTCACTTCACTTCGAACAGGAGCAACACCATGCCGACTTACGAAAGTCTACCCGTTGAGTCAGAGTTTTCCAACGGAATTCTCTTTCAGAAAATGGCCGAAGACCTGCGGTTGGCTGGCAAGGCCAATCGGACCGTTTATGGATACCTGCGAGCGATTCGGCAATTGGCTGACTTCTGCCAGAAGTGTCCCGATGAACTCAACGAGCAGGATCATCGCCCCTGCCCGAACTTAGCGATGACACGTCCTTTAGAGTCTGTCACAACCGTCCCCTTTACCTCGCCGTTCCCCTTCTTCCAGCCGTCCCAGCTGGTGCGGGCCTCCTCGATCGCCTCTTCAGCCGTTGGGAATGTCTGATCCCAGATTTGGGTGCGATGGTTATCCTGCCAGAGCCAAGATCGATACGGGCCCGACGACGCATCCTCCTTCGGCTTTGACGGCGTCTCTTGAATCCTCACGTTCCAATCGACCGCGCCCGTATCTGCGTCCTTTTGGAACTGAAAACCCTTGATCTCGTTGTTCTCTATCTTCGCTCGATAGGTCTTCGTTGAGGTTTCCATCGTAAGCGTGGCCCCATCCTGCGTCCATTTGCCTTTGCCGGTGGCATCTCCAGAGATTACCACTTCTCCCTGATTGCCAGTCCCCAAAAATTCCATCGTTACTTTGTACTTCCCGATCACGCCTGTAGCCTTTTTACCAGCGATCGAGGGTGTCGCGGCCGCAGCACCGAGAGGATCGCCTTTCCGTTCGGCCGCCATTTTATCTTTCACCCCCTGGAACAGATCCAACGGTTTGCCGTCTACGGAAATGATTGCACCCGGACGTGATTGCGGGTTCTTTGGATCGCTTGGCTCTGGCTTCAGCGGTTCCGACTTTCCGTTATATTCGCGATAGACTACAGGGCCTTCGATGATTGGGTTGAACTTATTTGAACCCTCTGGACCATGATCAAACTTCCACTTTTCAACTTCCTCGAATGCACGCTCTGGGGTCGGGTAAGACTCTGACTTCTGTGGACGACCACTGGCCTTGAACACGGCTTGAACGTAATAGGTAACGCGAGAATCGGGCTCCGACTGGAACGGATCGCCGGCCAACATTGGCGAAGTGCAGAAGACGATGGATACGAGCGTCGCAAGGACGAATCGCGGAGTTGACATGAAACGCCTCCTTTAAGGGAAACAAAGTTCGTCGGCCCAAACGAATAACAAACTATGCCGACTTTTTCCGGAGGTACAGTTTGTGCGTTGGACTGAGACGCTTCGCTGGTGCGCGATATGCGGCACCGATGGGACTCGGCGTCTGTGCATTCATCCTAGCGGTGCGGGCAGTTCCGAGGCAAGTAAATTGTCAGTCGGCTTCAAAAAAAAACCGGCCTTCTTGAACAGAGCACTTGAACATCGGCTCCGTTCCTTCGTCAGTCGGCGATGTCAAATGTCTATTTGTTTGTCGGCGCATCGACGTTGGGCGACCGTTATGCCTCGATGTACTCTGCAATCGACGTTAATTCTGGAATGGACAACCCAGCTTCTCGCAATCCATCAAGGTGCATGCGGATCGCACCCCGCATGCGTTCTTCGACTTCCGCTTGGGTTGCACCTGTCGCGACGCAACCGGGCAAGTCGGGCGAAAACGCAGATAAGTTGTTTGGCGTCTTTTCGATAACGATTAAGTACTTGGTTTGCATGGTACTAGTCCTTGAGTCCGGCCTGCCGCAGGATGCTATTGAGTGTGCCAGAAGCAACGTCATCCTTCAGATGTCCAGCAACGGTCACCCGTCCCGGATTGGTGGGATGTTTGTACTGGCGATGGCTGCCCTTTTGTGCAACCAAAATCCAGCCGTGGCCCTCAATTATACGTGGAACTTCTAGTACAGTCACGACTCACCATTCCTTCGGTCGATCAATGATGGTTTTAGCCGACGAACGATATAGTTCACCGGACTTGCCTACGAAACATGTGCAGCCCGTGAGATTAGTATGCTAATCGAAGTAAGCTCAGCTTGGCAACTCAGTGATGTCGCCAGTGTTGCCTAAGTAAGAATGAACCAAGTGATGTGAGTTCCATGCAGCACATTGGAATATTCGACACGGGACTCTAGTGCAAAACAGTTACTGATTTAATTGACGCCGTTCATGACTGCCCTTTTCTAGCAAGCAATCCAAACGGAGATGGGAATTAATCTAACCTTTTTGGATAGGACAAGAAACGAATTTATCTCCCCGACCTAATAAATAAAAAAACAAAAATCACGCCAGGACCTGTTTCCGCCAAGAAACCGCCCAACTGCCGAGAGGTTCTAAATCACAGCAGCGGCGTTATTTTATCGGGGAATCAGCATTCGAATCTGCTTGCGATTCAACGGCCTGCCCCAATGTTTGGGGTCCACGTCAGCAACGAGCCGATCGCCCCGTCCCTTGGATCGAACTGAGGTCCGTATTTTGATTCGATGGTAACTTTCTGTTCTGAGTTTTGTTAAGGGTTTCCGTTGGCCGGTCAAAATCTTCCCGCGGAATTCCAGGAATCATCAGAAATCGGGTTGCAGATCACCCTCTCCGGTCCACCCAAAAAATATTCTCAAATCCAAAACTTTCTTGGGAAGATAACCGGAGTTCACCCGTTGTCTTTGGCGTTAGTTCAACACCTGTCCCTTTTTGAAAGATAACAAGAATGAAAACGATAGATCGAATCCTCGCCGTGGCTCTTTTTTGCTTTGTCGCCGTGACCGTTGGCAGCGTCAGCGCCCAGGATTACGGAAACCGTCCCAGCCAGTACACCGGGTACCACGGCAACGACGATTGCCCTCCGCAGTACCAGACCATCTACGTCACCCGCACCGTCCCCTACCAGGTGAAAGTCTGCAAGTACCACCCCTGTGGAACTCCCTATTATGTTTGGGTCACCCGCTACAAGACTCTCCGCGTTCCGGTTCGGATTCCTGTCTCTCGATAACCCCCAAGACCCGGGCCAAAACCCGGGTCGTTTCTTTTGTAAATGGTCTCCTGACCGGCACCCGGGTAAACCAGCCAACCAAAGCTGGCTTGCCGGGGTGTTTTTTGTTCCTCTCAGAAGTAATTGCCACCTACCATCACGCAAACTTGCACTTCCCAAAGCTATCCGTCAAACTCAATGACTGTATGAGAGTTCTCAGCTTTCCACCAACGCAGGATTGATTCGATGCGTCACGTTGTTCTGATCCTCATCTTCCTGTACTCGATGATCGCCGGAACCGTCAACTTGGCCCAGCAACCGGCGCGGCGGGCTCTGTTGATCGGAGTAGCCAAATACGACAAGGCCGGGTTTACCAATCTTGAGTATCCAGAAGCCGACGTTAAATCCCTCGAAGAGGTACTCACGGCGGCCGGTTTCCAGGTGACGCTGATGCTGGGAAGTCTGCCGGCGACTGATCCGCTGCGGGCGACACGCGCCAACATCGCTCATCAACTATTAACGCCTGACGAATTTGCTGCGGCAAACGACCAGAAAGGAAACAAGTTGAAACCCGGTTTTGTGGCTGAACTGGGAAGTTTGAACAAGGACGATGTCGTACTTGTCGCGATCGCCGGCCATGGTCGGCAGAAAAGCCTGGTCGCAGCTGACAAAAAACAGGAGATCCCGTACTACTGTCCCGCCGATGCCAGCAATGCGGAAGAATCGAGTTGGGTTTCGATCAATCAATTGATGGAAAACATTTCACTGTGCAGCGGCAGCCAGAATAATCTAATACTTGTCGATGCCTGCCGGGACAACCCCAGCCGCGGTCGCGGAATTGATGGTGCAGAGGTCACCCTTCCTGGTGACAACCTGGCGATTTGTTTCAGTTCATCGGCGGGAACGGAGGCGTATGAAGCGAAGGAACTCGGACACGGGATTTTTACGCACTTCGTGATTCAGGGACTAAAAGGGGAGGCTGCCAATCGTCGTAATCAGGTGACCTGGGACACGCTGGTCAGCTACGTCCGGACATCAGTCGCCGAACAAGCACCCATTCTAGTGCAGCGGGAACAACAACCCAACGCTATTGGAAACGTCAAAGGTGTTTCGCCGGTACTGATTGCCGCTGTAGCTGGTCCCCTTTTGGTTGTCCCCCTTGCAACTGACAAGGGCATGGAGCATGCCGAGGTTGCCAACGACGCCGAGTCACCCGGGGCATTGATTACCAATACCATCGGCATGCGACTCAACCTGATTCAACCGGGCAAATTCATGATGGGCTCGGCGAAGGGTGACGGCGATGAACGCCCCGTTCATGAAGTTGAAATCACCCGACCGTTCTACATGGCGATCCATGAGGTCACGCAGGAGCAATGGAATGCGGTCATGAAGGACAAGCAGAATCCCTGGAAGGATATGACTCAGACAATTCAAGGCGACGACGTTGCCGCGAGTTATGTAAGTTGGGAAGACGCACAGGAATTCGTGTCAGCGCTTAACAAAATGGAACAAGGGACGGGTCGGAAATACGGTTTGCCGACCGAAGCGGAATGGGAATACTGTTGCCGAGCCGGAACGACCAGCGAATATTCGTTTGGCGACGACGAATCGGGTCTCAGCCAGTACGCCTGGTGGGGAGCGACTTTTGGCGAAGGAAATGCCATCAATGAACGCTATGCCCACCAAGTTGTACTGAAGAAACCAAATCGTTGGGGACTGTACGATATGCACGGTAACGTATTTGAATGGTGCGAGGATTGGCATGGGTATGACTATTACGGGAAATCGCCAACTCGGGATCCTCGCGGGCCAGAATCGGGTTCGTCACGCGTACTGCGGGGCGGCTCGTGGACCGACATTGCCACGTACTGTCGTTCCGCCAACCGTTTCAATCGCGTACCTTCGTTCCGTCTCGACATCAGCGGTTTTCGGGTGTTGTGTCGTTTGGATTAGTCCCCAGTCATCCTGTTTTCGATCTCCACTACTCTGAACTCTGTACTCTGAAAATCTATCCAGCATTTCTCACAACCGAATCGTAACACGATGCCTTAGCGAGGGATTTCGCGCTCGTCCTCACTTACGTTGCGGGTTACGACCCCGACGCACGGTTTGACACGAACCCCGCATGTGAAAAATGCGATGCAGTCGGTTCCGTCAACCCGCAATTCCCCCAACCCAATTACAACCCGATGCGTCAGCGAGGAGACAGAAACCAAACCTCATTTCCATTTTGGTTTACGTTGAATACATCGATCGGTCACGTCCCTTGCTCATGAAAGGCCGGTTACCCTTGTGCCCGCTCGCGAAGGGCCGTTACCAGTGAGTTTGCAATCGCATCGGTTGCGTCGAGTACCGCTTGCAGATTGCTTGTTTGATTCAGGGCGGCCAGTTGCTCATCAAGTTTCCCAGCCCACACTTTACAACGTTCTACAACCCAATCCTTGTCCGATTGAGTCAGTTGCGAATGTTGGGCGGCGATCAGGGTGTCACAAGAATGTCGAAACTGCTCGATGCGTGTTTTCAAATCGGAAGCGCTGGCCGGGCGTTCGCTGGACCATTCAGCGGCCAGATTTGCCAGATGATTCAAGTAGGCCGATCGATCCAGTTTGGCAGCTAGAATTCCAGGCCGGTCCCAACCCCAGGATTGATCAACTTGTACGACAAGTCCCGCTCCGATCCCGCCGTCAAAACCCTGTTCGGCATACCAGTTGCCTACAAAAAAGAAAGCAACCGAAGCGGCGGTCGCCAGGGCGAGCGTCCCCGCCGGCGAAAACATCCAGTGGCGTTTTGTAGAAGATAGTTCCCGCGCTTTGCCGGCGTTTTCAGGTAATGCCACCGCACGTTCGGACGCAATGGGTCGAACAGGTTGATCACCGATCAGATCCTTGTCAGCGATCGCCTGATTAATTTTTTTTAGCTGAGAGGTTGTTGCCTCGACCAGCTCTGCGGGACGGGGCAACCCGGACCAATACTCCCTTCCCTCGACAAATACGAGTTCTTGCAATTCAAGTAAAGTGCGGGGATATCGCAGCAGCAACCGAACCCGCTCGTACGGCAATTCGCCCAGGCCCCGCTCAAGCACCGGCGTCCGAAACTCAGCCAGAACCTTGTCAATCGCGGGTGTGGGTTTGGGACTTCGGCCAGTGACCTCTTGTGTAATTTCGATTTCACGCACCAGGCGACCGACGTCTGGCCCCACCAATACCGTCTCAATCCAACGGGCAATTTGTGCAGGATCATCGGGTATTTCCAAAGCAGTAACCATCACCCCACCTTCCTTTGAATGCATTCCAGCAGGACTGCCTTGGCTCTGTGAAAACTGGTCATCACCGTCGCAGCTTTGATTTTCAATTTTTCCGCAACTGCTTCATGCGGCGTTCCTTCCATTCTCAGCAATACGATTGCCTGCTGTTTTGGTGACAATTTCGTCAGACATTCCCGAAGGGCAAGCCGTTCTTCATCATCAACAGAATCCAGGTCACCATCAGGAGATCTGTAATCGACAATATCGATGATCCCGTCGTCCGTATGGATCGTACTGGTCGATCGGTGCGTGCGGTGGCGATCAATTAGCAGTCTGTGGGCCACCTGAAATAGCCAAGCCCGATAGTTGCTGTCAGGTTGCAGTTTCCCCAGATTCTCGCGAAACCGCAACCAAACGTCTTGCGCCAGATCCTCGGCGTCCTCGACTTTTGGGTAGACTCGCGATTTCAGAAATGCCAACACCTCCGTTGAGTGCCATGCATAGGCATCATCGAACAGTCGTCTTTTTGAAGATTCGTCGGATTGCTGATTCATGAAAACAGGAAATGCCAGTTGATCAACCAACAAAATCGTCCGAATCCGGCACTCCCGAAATTCGATACTTGACGAATCACCAATATAGTTGGTCTGGCGCAATTTCCGATGGGACACGGCAATTGGGGGATCGGAAGCGTTGGGTCCAAATAACGCCTGCCGAGTGCTGCGCATACTTCTGCGGTAACACCGTTTGTTATGGAACATGGTTCATCCGCATTTTTTGATCCCCCGCTGGCTTATTGCAAGAAAACGGCAAATCAACCCAAATCTTCCCCGATTTTCTGAAATGGCGAATTTTATCCGAGGTGATCGGGCGGCGTCGCAATCTCAATTGGGAATTTCCTGATATCGCGAGGAAGATTCAGGAGCGTTTTGACGTTACAATCTGCAGGGTATTGGCTTTCGGCAGCTTTGCGTCTGAGCCATCAAGACAAGAAATGTTCGCCCAATCCTGAATTAACTCTCAGAATGGCCAACAAGGAATTTCGCAAATGTCCAGCTTCGATCGAGCATGTTTTTGTTTTCGGGTATCGCTCGTTTTGTTGTTTCTGGTCTCGGCAAGGTCGCCTGCGCTGCAAGCCCAATCACCCGGTCATCGTTATGCCGTGATTGTAGGGATCGAGGACTACGAGCATGAAAACCTGCGCACGCCACCGCTGCAGTATTCAGTCGACGATGCCGAAGCGCTGCACAAAGTTTTGACCGCCGCCGGATATGACCCGGTCCTTCTGACCGATACGACGGGCGCGAAAGACGAAAAACTGATTCCCAACAAAGCCAACATCGAGGCCCGGATTACCGCGGTTTTGAACAAATGCCAACGGGAAGATACCGTGATCCTCGCCTTTGCCGGGCACGGGATGCAGTTCGAGCGACAACCCGATGCGTATTTCTGTCCCAAAGACGCCAGACCGTTCAAGGCGAACACCGATTCGCTGGTTTCCATGACCACCATTTATCAGCAACTCGAGTCAAGCTTTGCCGGCGTACGTATTGTGCTTGTCGACGCTTGCCGGAATGATCCCGATCCAGCGCGCGGTCGAGATGGTCTCAATGCGGACAACGCACCCCGACCTCCGCGAGGGGTAGGAGCATTATTCAGTTGCAGCGCCGGAGAACGTTCGTTTGAGCACGAGGATCTAAAACACGGCGTGTTCTTCTCATGTGTCCTTGATGGACTCGGTGGAAAAGCAGCCGATCGAAACAACCAGGTCACCTTCGACGACCTGTCAAAGTATGTACGCATCGAAGTTCCCAAACGCATGAGCAGCTTGAAGATTGGACGCGATCAATCGCCGAACATGAAAGCCGATTTGATTGGCGTTCCTTTGCTGCTTGAGATTGAATCGACGTTGCCAAGCGAATCGATGGACTCCAGGCTCAATCGCCCCGCAATAGCCGCCCCTCCGGTCGCCCCGTTTGACACGAACGCAATGGCCATCGTCCGCAATGCGTGGGCGAAGTCAGAGGGTGTTGAGGCCGAATTTACCAACAGCGTTGGTATGAAGTTCGCGTTGATCCCACCGGGCAGATTTAAGATGGGTTCACCCGAGAGCGAGTTGGGATATAAAGGCGAACATGAAGAAGATGAGTTGCAGCATGAGATTGAGATTACGCGGCCGTTTTTTATGGGTATTCACGAGGTAACTCAGGAACAATATGAACAAGTGATGGGGAGTAACCCGTCGTATTTTTCGGAAAGCGGAGGTGGCAAGGAACAGGTTACCGGGATGGACACGAGCAGTTTCCCAGTCGAGCAAGTCTCTTGGGACGATGCCCAAGAGTTCATTCGTCGATTGAATGCGAAAGCTGGTGAAAAGCAATCGGGCAGGCGTTATCGCCTGGCAACGGAGGCCGAATGGGAATACGCCTGCCGGGGAGGTTCAACCGGGCCATTTTCGTTTGGATCATCGCTAAACGGCGACCGGGCGAACTGCAATGGAACCTCTCCGTATGGCTCTGAACGCAAGGGAAAATATCTCCAGCGACCTTGTGACGTCGGTAAATATTCAGCCAACGGATTTGGCCTATACGACATGCACGGCAACGTGTGGGAATGGTGCGAAGATCTGTATTCAGCCGACTATTACCAGACGTCGCCGTCACAGGACCCGCGCAACTCCTCATCATCGGGTGCGGATCGCGTGGAGCGGGGCGGCTCGTGGTTCAACCACGCGTCGTACTGTCGTTCCGCCAACCGAAACAACATCTTTCCTTCGATGCGAAGCGAATTCAACGGTTTTCGGGTGTTGTGTCGTTTGGATTAGTCCCCAGTCATCCTGTTTTCGACCTCTGTCACTCTGAACTCTGTCACTCTGAAAATCTGAGCTCTGACACTCTAACAGCGAGCGAGGCGAGCGTGCGAAATTTTTAGTAACCGTTCACAGGCCGTTGGGGAGGTCGAGGCTCCCGCCGAGACTTTTCCTTGCAATTGCCAATTTGATCGGCGGTAGTAGTCTCGGCGGAAGCCTCGACCTCCCCACAATTTCGGCCAAATCCACACAGCAATACCTAGGTCGTGAACGGTTACCATTTTTTAAACAGGCCGATGACTCAGGGAGCGGGTTTTTGATTGTTTTCGGTCGAGTGTTGACCGTTGGCTCTGCTCAGGCGAAAGCGTTTGAGAATGCTGCGTTGAATCTCGGAGGAGTTGGCGAAATCGGCGTGGCCTTTCCAGGCGTTCAGGGATTGTCGAATCGACTCCAAACGACACAACACCCGAAAACCGCCGTTGTTGTAACGGACCGAAGGTTCGCTTCCGGCACGGTGGGCGGAACGACAGCTCGAAGCTTGGTGGAACCACGAACTGCTCCGAACCACGCGAGACGAACCCGATGACGGCCCGCGAGGATCCCTGGACGGCGATTGCCCGTAATAGTCACTCCCGTACCAATCTTCACACCATTCGAACGCGTTTCCGTGCATGTCGTACAGCCCGAAGCCATTGCTCCGGTATCGGCCCACCGGACTGGTAAATGGATACCCATCGCTACCTGACAAACGGTTTGCACTGCTCGGAAAGGCCTCTTCGGTACTCGAATCCCAGACGTTGCCTACCCGGACCAATCCAGCCGGATCATCGCCTGAGTTGTAGCGAGTGGTTGTACCGGCCCGGCAGGCGTATTCCCATTCCGCCTCGCTCGGCAAACGAAACCCTTTGCCGCCGGCAATTTCAACCTTGCCGTCCCCGAGACGGTAATATTCTGCCAGCCCCTCACTCTTGCTCAGCCAGTTGCAAAACGCTACCGCATCGTTCCAACTCACATTCACCACCGGATAACCAATTAAGGTACCAGTCTGGAGCGCACCAATGGAATTCCGAACATTATCTGATTTACCGGGAAGATTTCCTGACGGCGTCTCGTTTACAATGTTGTTGCCGATTAACCAAAAGAACTTGATCCATGTCAGGGGTACAAATGTCGAAGTCCATTTCCGGATGGCTGTATAGCTTGGTTTCGTTGTTCGTCCCAATGCTCCCGCTCCTGGCACAAGAGCCAGCCGACGACTTGTCGCAACGGGCTGCCACCATCCTGCAAGAACGGTGTTATCGTTGCCATGGCGGGAGTGCGACCAACGCGGGCTTGAATGTTCTGAGTGCCGAGTCACGTTTTGGCCCCCGTGGAAGTGTTGAAAAACCGCATTCGTTCGTCGTGCCCGGTAAAGCGGACGAATCAATCCTGTGGCAGGCCATCGAAAGCGAATACATGCCGCTGGACGATTCGCCGGAAGCCAAAGCGATGACGGCCGAAGAACGCGAAACGATCAAACAGTGGATCGCTGCCGGCGCGCGCTTTCCGTTGCGCGAGGTAACGACTGTCTTGACAGATGAATCGGTCTACCGGGCAGTCCTCAAATTTCTCGACGGCCAAGCCTTTGAAAATCGGACGTATTTTCGTTTTTTCTCATTCGCCAACCTGAACAATAACCCAAACGTTTCCGCACAGGATTTGCGCTATCACCGCGCCGCGCTTTCCAAGGTCCTCAATAGCCTGATTTTCAAAAAACGTACAACCATCGAACTGATGGTATTGCCGGAAACGGCAGACGCATTGTTTGCAATCGATCTGCGCGAACTCGACTGGGACGAGAATCAGAATTGGCAATTTATACTTGACCATTATCCCTACGGCGTACAATTCGAGTTTTCGGACAATCGGGTGCTGCGTGACCTTTACAACGAAGTCCGCCAGAAAAACGGATCGGAGCAGCCGGTGATCCGTGGCGACTGGTTCGTGGTTTATGGTTCACAACATCCTTTGTATACGCACCTCCTCGAACTTCCTGAACATTTGTCCGGTTTTGAGCACCGTTTGGGTGTCAATGTTGAAGAGAATTTTCAACGAGCGAAAGTCGATCGGGCAGGATTCGCCCGCAGCGGCGTTTCGCGCCAGAATCGATTGATCGAACGGCACGAAGGCGATAACGGTTACGTCTGGCTGAGTTACGACTTCAAGCCTCGCCAGGCTCGTGGCGATTTGGCGCGATTCCCATTGGGACCAAAATTCGCTGAGAACCCGTTCAACAAAAACGCTTTTGAACATGCCGGTGGCGAGTTGATTTTCCGGCTCCCCAACGGCTTGCAGGGCTATATGCTGGTCCTGGGTGATGGACGACGCCTCGATGAACCAGCGCCGTTGGATATTGTCTTTGACCCCAGCGGCGTGACTGGTTCGACAGCAATCTTCAACGGGATCAGCTGCATGAATTGTCATGCGCGCGGGATGGTCACCGGTTTTCGTGACGATATACGCAACAGCCATTCTGTTGGCGGACCGGCCCAGCAGTTTGTGGAAAAGATCTATCCGGAGTTTGAACGGATGCAAAAGCTGGTCGAAGCGGACCGCGATTCCTACATCGCGGCTGAATCAAAAGTCACCAGTAAATATTTGCAACAGGAAGACGGCGGCGAACCAGTCGGTCAGGTGGCCTTGCGGTATTTCACGAATCTAGATGTCCTGTCGGCAGCCCTGGAACTTGGCCTGCCCGACGCGAAAGCATTGCAAGCCGTGATTTCGACCAATCGCGACTTGAGCGGGATTGGACTGGGGCGTTTCACTCAAGAACCACCCAGCACAATTCAACGCGTCGTTTGGGAATCGAGCGACGGCCTGAGCTATTGGCAGGAAATCGCCTTGCTCGTCCATCCGGGAGCGATGCCAGTCGCACCGAAAGGCCTGAACGCGTTAGGTCAACCCAGCAAATGACTGCTTATTCTTGCGATCCAGTTCCACTGCAAACCAATCATTTCAAACCGATACAGGAATCTGCCATGCGTGCCGTTCAATACACATTGTTAATGTTGGTAATCGTCAGTTCCTGTTTAGGCACATTGCCAGCCCGGGGCGAGGACACGGTCGCGACGGCCATCCAAGAGATTCTCGATCAGGTCCAGCCGTTTTTGAAAACCAAAAAATTTTCCATCATTAGTGTCGGCGGATTTACAAGTATTGCTGGAACTTCCGCCGGACCAGAAATCCAGATGAAGTTTGCCAGCGCCATCGGCGAGATTGACGGCCTGAAACTGGACGCAATCGAATATGACATAAAAATCTCGGGTAGACTGGAATTGGTCGAGCATGTCAAGCTGGACAGCAACGAAAACCCTATGCTCAAAGATGGCAAGGAACTGAAGACTTTGGCAGTCAAAATCGTGGCCCAGTTGTTTGATGAACACAACCGGCCGATCGGACAATTTACCGGTGACTCCGCCGAAATTAGTGCTGAGATTACTGGTCAAGAGGCGATTCCGCGACTGCTTGGGATTACCTCCAATTCGGGCGGCGAGGATTCAGCTCATCGAGACGAAAAATTTCAACAGGACATCGACAAAGACCCCTGCGTGTTCAAACGTTTTGAAATTTTTGCCGAAACCGATTCCGATTACTCGATCGAAGTTTTGGTCAAGCAAGACGACGCATATCAGGCAATTGAACCATCGAAACAGGGTCGTCGCGGAAATGCGTTTGCAGAAATTTCCCATGGAAAAGTTTTTGCGATCAGGTTGAACAACTACTCGACGCAAGAAGCAGCGGTTAATTTAACGCTCGATGGAATCAGTTCGTTTGCCTTTAGCGACGTTCGGGCAGAAACCGTCTATTGGCTGGTGCCGCCAGCCAAGGCAGGTAAGCCTGGCAGTACGCTGATTCGGGGTTGGGACAAAAACGACGAGGAGTCCTTCGAATTTAAATCGGTAGGATATCCGGATAGCGCTGCCAAACGACTGAATATCGAGCCGAATGATGCGATTGGCCAAATCTGCGCCCAATTTTCCGTCGCCCTTCCTTCGACGGGAGCTGGCCGGTCGGCTGGAATCGGCGATATTATCAAGGATCGGAAACAGTCCGTCCCTCGTGACATTGGTAATCTCCAGACCACGATTCATGTTCGCTACGAACGAAAATTGGAAGAGTAAATTACATGAACGGATCGCGATTTAGCCCGGCTGGCCTCGTGTTGGTCATGGTGCTTATTGGATTGTCCTGGGCCAACGCGCAAGAAGACGGCAAGAACCTGGTTCAAAAATATGCTGTGATTGTCGGAATTGAGGATTACGAACATGAAAATCTTCGCCTTCCCCAGCCCTTGAAGTATCCGGTCGATGATGCAGAAGCCTTAAGTGACGTACTTATCAAATCAGGATACGACGTGACCTTGCTGACCGACAACTTGGGCAAAACCGATCGGTTGCTTGAACCGAACAAGGAGAACATTGACCGGGCTATAAAAATGGTTCTGGCCAAATGCCAGCGGGACGATCTGGTCGTGGTCGCGTTTGCCGGTCATGGATTGCAGTTTGACGAGCAACCCGACGCCTATTTTTGTCCCAAAGACGCCCGTCCGTTTAAGAACAAGACCGAGACGCTGGTCTCGATGACCGCTGTTTATTCGGAACTGGAGGCCAGTAATGCAGCGGTCAAGATTGTGTTGATCGACGCTTGCCGCAGCGACCCCGATCCGGCCCGTGGCCGGGATGGCTTAAACGCGGACAATGCTCCCCGGCCACCGCGTGGTGTGGGTGCCTTATTCAGTTGCAGCGCGGGTCAGCGCTCCTTTGAACATGATGAATTGCAGCACGGTGTGTTTTTTTCGTGCGTCCTGGACGGACTGGCGGGGAAGGCTGCGGACAGGAACAACATGGTAACTTTTGATGACCTGTCAAAATACGTTCGGATCGAAGTCCCCGTGCGCATGAAGAATCTGATTCCGCAGCGAGTGCAATCGCCCAACATGAAAGCAGACCTGGTTGGCGTCCCGGTCTTGTTGGAAATATTCAAACCATCCTCCCCGATTCCCGCCGGTTTGGTCGCACCGTTTTCGGCGCTTGAAGCAGCGGCGTCGCAGGCTGTCTGGGCCGAATATCACGATACTCAACCGGTTACCACCAACGATGTCGGGATGAAATTCTCGTTGATTCCGCCGGGTGAGTTCATGATGGGTTCGCCGGAGAGCGAGTTGGGCGACACAGGTGAACACAAGGAAGATGAACAATTGCATCGTGTCACATTGACTCAGCCATTTCTGCTCTGCCAAACGGAGATAACCAAGGGCCAATTCGCGGCGTTTGTGCAGGATGCTGGATTTAAGACCGAGTCGGAAAAAGATGGCAAAGGTGACTACGGCTACGAAAAAAACAGCGCGGGCTCCTACTTATATGAACAGGATCCCAAATTTAGTTGGAAGAATCCGGAGTTTACGCAGCGGGATAATGAACCGGTGGTGAATGTAAGCTGGAATGATGCGGTGGCGTATTGCAACTGGCTGAGCAAGAAGGAAGGTTTGCCGGAGTATTACCGGATCGGCGAAAGTTCTGTTCGCATACGCGGCGGCGTTGGATACCGGTTGCCGACAGAAGCCGAGTGGGAGTACGCCTGCCGGGCCGGATCAGAAACGGCGTATCAATTTGGAGATGACAATGAAGAATTAGCGGAGGTCGGCAACGTGGTCGACGCCAGCTGCAAGGCGAAGTACAATTGGAGCGATAGCGATACGATCACGGCGGACGATGGCTATGCCAACACATCGCCAGTTGGTAGTTTTCGAGCGAATGGTTTTGGTTTGCACGACATGCACGGCAACGAATGGGAATGGTGCTGGGACTGGTATCGCGAAGCATACGGTACGGCTTCGGTGAGCGACCCGGTCGGCGCGGATTCAGGCTCTTTCCGGGTGTACCGTGGCGGGAGTTGGAGCAACGGCCCGCGCAGTTGCCGGTCGGCAGACCGTGACAAGGACGACCCTTCGGACCGGGACAGCAACCTGGGCTTTCGTGTTGCCTCGAGTCCATTTGGTCCAGTCAAGTAGAAGTGCTAGCCAAGAAAGCGGAGTCAAGTAAAAGAGAGCATCGCTTGACGCGGGTAGGCGGTAGTCGGACCGCCGCCGACCTTGCGCCAATGGAGGCACGATTGATTACTACGGGGCGCAGCGGTCGTGAACAATCATCGCTCCACCGAGGCGAGGTCGGTGGGGGCGGTTGGGACAACAACCCGCGCGACCGCCAAACGGCGAAAGTTTCCAACGACCGTTGTTTTCGCATCGCCAAATTTTAGGGGTGAGTTATTGTCGACATCGCTCACCACCGACCCAGTGTCGGTGGGAGTAGGTGGAAGCGTGGGGCAGTTTGTGAGTCAGGGGTCCACCGACACGGATTCGGTGGGGAGCGGGGATTGGGCTTGTGGCGCGGCGAAACCGCACACTTGGATCACGGTTAATTGGTTCCAAAACAAATTCGCCCGCAGCGGGCTGACGCCCAATGCACCCCCGGTTTGGTGTTTGACGAAATGTCTCGGCAGGAGCCTCGACCTCCCCGCCAGTCGTCCCGCATCGCTTTGACGCGGTCCGGCTACCGCCTACCCGCGTCAAGCGATGCTCTCTTTTACTTGACTGGACCAAATGGACTCGAGGCCACACGAAAGCCCAGGTTGCTGCTCCGGTTCGACGGGTCGAACCCGAAACGGATCGCCGACCGGCAGTCGCGCGGTTCGCTGCTCCAACTCCCGCCACGGTTCACCCGGTCCGAGCCCGAAACAGCACCAACAGGGTCGTCCAGGGAGCCGTCACCGTATTCGCCGTACAAGTCCCAACACCACTCCCACACGTTGCCGTGCATGTCGAACAACCCGAACCCGTTGGGCTTTTTCCGCCCGACTGCATGTGCGTATTTTTCGCCGATATCCCAAGCATTTTTGTCGTGCCAAGCGAAGTCACCCAGTCTTTCCGCATCGGCCCCAAACGAATATGCTTCTGTTCTGCCAGCCCGGCAAGCGTATTCCCATTCTGCTTCTGTCGGCAGCCGATAACCGGTCCCGCCGTTGATTGTCGCCCGATCGTCTGAATAGTAAGCCGGCCGACCTTCCAACTGACTCAGTTTGTTGCAATAGGTAATCGCATCCTCCCACGTGATCCAGGCGGCCGCATTCGTGCCACCGACTTTCACGTTTTCCTGCCCATCCCACGGGGTAGTGTTCATGACCTGTTTCCATTGATCCTGTGTCACCTCCGTCACGCCCAGGTAAAAGGGTTGCGTCAACACCACTTCGTGTTGCGTTTCATTTTCGTAACGCTCAGCTTCTCCCGCCGGTGAACCCATCGTGAACTTGCCCGCCGGAATCAGCGTAAATGCAATCCCCGATTTTTCACTGGATATCGTTTTAGCAACGGATTCGGTGGACGACGAACTGTTGCCAGGAGGTTTAATGACCGGCGCAGATACTAACTCGACCAGCACCGGTGACTCGCCCCGCAGGTTACCGATGGAATTCGGTCGCTGGATGCCGGAGATCTTGTTCGCCTCTTTTAGTTCCCTGCTCTTGCGATCGACGCGACCCATGACATAGTCGGCCAACGAATTCCAGGTGACTTGTTTGTCAAAGTTCACGGCCGCGCCATTTAGGCCTTCGAGTACAAAATATGTAAACAGGCCATGCTTGAATTCGTCCGGTTCATAGGCTTGCTCGCCGTAAGACGCGGCGAACAAGACTGCGACTGTCTCACGATCCAGTGTAATTCCAGATCCATCAACACCTCCGCGGGGACCGGAAATGTCCCGACAAGCGTCCACGAGGATCAGGTTGCACTCACTGCCACTTTCTTTCTCGATGTTCCTGATTAGACTGCTGATCGAAATCCAGGTACTCGAATCGGTATTGTGTGCATCACTCGGGCAAAAAAAGTGATCTTCATTCCCTGCAACGACTTTTTGATGCCGGCCGTGACCAGCCAACGCGACCAACACGATGTCTGTTTTGTTGAGCGTCTTAAGCGTTGGGATAAACGTGCTCTTGATCTGTTTGTCAATGTTTGCTTTGGTCGCCTGATTCACGCCGCTGCCACTTCCCAACATCAGAGTCACGCTGAAATCTTGCGATTCCAAGGCCGTTTTCAGGGCCGACATGTCATCCTCGGAATAATTCAATTCTCTGAAGCCACTCTTCTGATACGATTCGACTCCAATCAACAGCGCGATCTTTTTTGGTTCCTGATCGCCCCGCTCCTGTCCCCCAACCAATTGGGCCAGGATCAGAATCAGAGTTAGACAACACGCTATTCGCCAACAAGCATTCACGATTAATTTCCTTGAATTGAAAACACTGCTCGTTTCTCGTTTCGATACAGTTATAACCGCGTCCGGACATCATCGACACGATTGTCAAAAAAATTCCAGCGGATTGGGTTTTGGATCGTCGAATCAGGCGCGAATCGCCGCATTGACCATTGCATCGTGCAAATCCGACAAGTACGGTAAGCCACGAGAGGCGTTCAAGGACTTGGTAAACGGAATTAAGCAGTGACAAGAGACATCGAGTGCGGGGCGAATTACTTCAACAGCACCAACAGCATGACCACCGGCGTCTTCGCCTTGATCGAGTGCTTCAAATTCGCTGGCATGTGGACCCAAGTTCCCGCTTGCGCCTCTTGAACGTCTTCACCGAGGCCCACTGTTGCCTCGCCCTTAACGAAGAACAGCATGGCCGGTTTCGCTGCCGTGTGTTCCGAAAGCTCCTGCCCCTGACCAAAACCAAAGACAACCGCCTTGATGCGATCATCCTGAAAAACAGTGCGACTCAGGATGCCGTCCACAGGCGGTTCAGTGTCTTTGGCGAGATCGAGGATGTGGGTGTAGGTGGTGGTCATCGTTGGTTCTTTCACTTCCCTGTCAGTGTTGTGACGATGGTCGATTCCAGCATCGAGGTCGGACAGCGTTCGGAGAACGTGTTCCCTTTTGAGTCCTGCTGGAATGGATTGGGGCATGGTCTACCTTCAAAAACTAATGGACTCGCTGATCTTTTTCAAGCAGTCTTCGGGCGTGGCGTTTTTCTTGAACGTGTTCCAGCACCGTCGCATCGGCACGGCGAGGTTGAACTTGTCGCCGCCAACGTGTTCCATTCGAGCGGCGTGAGTCTCGAAAGTCGGTGGCCGTCCGTGCGGCGTCCGCATCAAGACGACGAAGTAGAGAGCGTCACGGTGCCAGCGAGTGAAGAAATCGTCAGGCCAGTTGAACTGCGGATTCTTCGGCGACTAAAAGACGGAACCGAGACGCCCTCCGATCGGCAAAAAGCGGCGACGGTTTGGTTGGTTTGGCGATGGTCGGCCAGGCGACGTTGCTAACCGGCGACCAGCTGCGGGTTGGATTTTTTGCTCATGAGATTTTCCTGAAATTGTCACGAAACTCTCCAGCTTAAGTCCCCTGTCAACCTCCGTGCTGGTGGGCGCTAACCGAGAACTCGAACGGTTCTTTCAGAAGGTCTTGGTGTTTAGCAACGATGGCTTCGCAATAACACCACAATAATCCGATTCAGAAGTCCAGAAAGGCTCTCGCTGTGGTAAAATCCATCGAGTCGTTAACCGATTCGGCGTGCGTGCTTTGGATATTTGAGTTTCAAGGCGCATTTCGCGCGGTGGCCGGAGATAGCCATATGAAATGGCAGGCTATGATCAACGGAAGATCGCGACATGATTCATGTCGAGGAAGTAAAGAATGGCTAAGAAAAAAGCGGTCCCGAAACGAAAGCCGGCGGCCAATGTGACATTGCAAAGCGAGCGGGACGCTGCACCTTCTGGGGTATCGCGATTTCCAATCGTCGGATTGGGGGCCTCGGCTGGCGGACTGGAGGCGCTTCAAACTTTCTTGGACGCAATGCCGCAAGACAGTGGTCTGGCGTTTGTCGTCCTGACGCACCAGCATTTGGGGCACGTCAGCATGCTCGCCGAATTACTCGCGGCACATACGCAGATGCCCGTAACTGAGATCACCGAGGGCATCACAGTCGCACCGAATCACGTTTACGTCAATCCACCGGGCGGTAACCCGAAATTGATAAATCTCAAGCTGTACTTGAGCGTTGAAACCGATGCCGCGATTGACAATACCAAGCTCAAACTACCAATCGATCGCTTTTTCCGATCCTTAGCCGAAGATCAAGGCGAGCGAGCCATTTGCGTTGTCCTATCGGGGACAGGCAGCGATGGGACGTTAGGACTCAAGGCGATCAAAGCCGCTTCTGGGTTTGCAATCGTTCAAGAGCCGAGTTCGGCGAAATTTGACGGTATGCCGACCAGTGCCATCGGGATAGGCTTGGCGGATTTCGTGCTTCCGCCTGGCGAAATGCCGGCTCAACTAATGCTCCATGCTCAAACACCGTTGCCCGCCACGGTGGAAGCAACCGACCCACTGTCAGACGAAACACTGCGAAAGATCCTAGAGCTCCTGCGGACTCGCATAGGACACGACTTCTCGTCCTATAAAACGACCACAATCCGCCGACGCATCGCACGGCGCATGGCGATTCAGAAAATCGAGGGGCCGAACGAATACATCGAATTGCTGCAACACAACGCCGACGAAATCGACATCTTGTTCAAGGGACTGTTGATCAGCGTCACCCGCTTCTTTCGCGACGCCGAGGCATGGAAAGTATTAGGCGAACGCGAATTGTGCAAGTTAGTCGAGTCGCGGCCAGAAAACTACAGCTTTCGGGCTTGGGTCGCTGGCTGCGCAACGGGCGAGGAGGCCTACACGCTAGCCATCCTGCTGCGCGAAGTGACTGAACGCTCGGACCGGCATTTTGACTTCCAGATCTTTGCTACCGATTTGGATTCTGCCGTGATCGATGTCGCCCGCGCTGGCGTCTATCCGGATAGCATCGCCGCGGACGTGTCGCCGCTGCGATTGTCCCGCTACTTCATCAGTGAGGATTCGAACTATCGCGTCCGCAATGAGGTTCGCGAAATGTGCGTCTTCGCGCCGCAGAGCGTCTACAAGGACCCGCCTTTCACAAAGCTCGACTTGATCTGCTGCCGAAATCTGTTGATTTATCTTGATAGTGACAAGCAAAGCATGCTGCTGCCGATATTCCATTACGCGTTGAAACCGGGTGGATTATTGATGCTTGGCCCGTCGGAATCATTAGGCCAGCACGACGACCTGTTTGAGACCGTGGACAAAACGTGGAAGATCTACGTCCGCAAGGAGACCGTGCCAGACAGGCCCCTGCCAGACTTGCCGGCTCGTCTTCCGTCCACCGCCGGTGAGTTGGTTCGCGACGTGACTCCCGCCATGTCGGTACTGGTCACGGATCCCAAGATGGAAGCAATGGTCGATCGGCTATTGCTCGTTCGCTATGTCCCTGCCAGTTTAGTCGTCAACGAACGCGGCGACATATTGCACATCCACGGACGAATTGGCGCGTTTTTCGAGCCAATGCCGGGCCGACCAAGAATGAATGCCATCGAAATGGCCCGCGAGGGCCTGCGCGCCGAGTTGCACGCAAGCCTTCGACAAGCGGCGACGCAAGACGCCGAAGTCAGGCGACACAACATCCCGGTTCGTACCGAAAGCGGTCATTTGGCAATCGATTGCATCGTATCCAAAATCGCCCATCCCAAGCCGCTGCGCGGACTGTTTTTGATTAGCTTGCGACCAACCACCGAAACGCCGCTCGATCCCACCTCTCAAACCCAGAAGCGCGACCGGGGAAAGGGAGGCAGAGTTCGTGACCTGTCGCCACTAGAACGCGAGCTTCATCACGCCAAGGAGTCGCTGCAGACGGCGAACGAGGAGCTCGAGGCATCGAACGAGGAGATGAAGTCGACCAACGAAGAGTTGCAATCGACCAACGAAGAACTGCAATCCAGCAATGAAGAACTTGAGACGTCGAAGGAAGAAATGCAATCGTTGAACGAGGAATTGAATACCGTGAACGCCGAGGTGCAAGGCAAGCTATTCGAGTTGGCTCATGTTAACGACGATTTGCACAATCTACTGAACAGCACGGAAGTGGCGTCGCTGTTCTTGGACAAGCAGCTTTCTATTAAGAGTTACACGCACTCGGCGTCCGAACTGCTCAAGGCGATTCCGTCCGACGTAGGTCGTAACATCAACGATCTGAAGACTAAGTTCGTTTACGAAACTCTGGTAGAGGACGCCCGCAAGGTTTTGCGAACCCTGAACACGAAGGAAGCAAATGTCGAATCGACGGACGGACGCATTTTTCTGATGCGAATGATGCCTTATCGCACCCTGGAAAACGTGATCGACGGTCTGGTCATCACGTTCACCGATGTGACGCAGTTACGCGTGGCCGAGGAACTGTTTGCAAACGTCTTCGAAACGATTCGCGAACCCATGCTCGTACTAGATGATAGTTTCCGCGTCGTAAAGTGCAACGCTTCCTTTTACAGGACCTTCGAGCTGGTTGAGCACCAGGTGCTTGGCAAATCAATCTACGCGGCGTCTGGCAACGCCTGGGATAACGCCGTGTTGCGAAGTCTGCTGGAAGAGGTCTTGCCACACGAGATGGCTGTCGAGAACTTCGATTACACGCACATTTTCCATCGTCTCGGCGAGAAACGCTTTCTGATAAATGCTCGCCGTTTGCTGCGGGCGTCAGGATTGCCTGCGATGATCCTGTTGGCTATGGAAGACGTCACCGAAAAAGTGAAAGACTAATTGTCAGCTAAGGGAATCCCTTACCTGACTCTGCTCTTGGTTTGGTGCCAAGTACTTTTGCCCAGTGATTTGGATGCGCCAGCGCGCTGGCGCTATCGTAAAAACGATCAGTCCCTACATGACTCGCTCCGAATGCACTTGCTACAAAGGAGTGATTCGGCAAAGCTGTTCACACGCCTCCATTAATGGCCCCGAGTCTGCCATGTTGTCTTTGACAGGTCACTGTGTTCGGATGAGTCGCGAGTAGTTCGCAGACAATTTATTAATTGGTGTAGAAAACGCTACGTCTATCGAGAAAGCGAACGATGTCGAAGCAGGAAATTGTTCCGAAACAAAAGCGGGCGATGTCCGCCGACCATCGATGGTCCCGATGGCCTCTTGAATTCATCGCCGAGTGGGAGAAATCCTAATGGCAGTCGATCCTCTATTGCGCGCGCGCGCTCAGGCAGCTATTAAGGCAGACAAGGCCTCCGTTTCCAAACTGAGCGGAGAAAACCGTTATGCTCTGATCGAAGAACTACACATGCACCAGGTTGAACTGGAGATGCAGAATGAAGAGTTGCGAGCATCTCAACAAAAATTGCAAGCAGCGCGGGACAGCTACGCCGAATTGTACGATCTGGCCCCCGTAGCCTATCTGACGTTAGCGGGCGATGACACGATTAAGCAAGCCAACCTTACCGCTGCGGCCTTATTTGGGAAAACGCGTGCTAAACTCGTGGACGCACGATGGTCTCGGTTTATCCATCACGACGATCAGGATGTGTGGCATCTGTTCCGAACACAGCTTCTCGATCAGGCATCACAGCACGAATGCGAATTGCGTGTCACTGCACCGAACGGTGTACGAATTGTCCAGGTCGCAACGCACCCGATTCCGGAACCAGGAGGAACGGCCCCGACGCTGCTGGTTTCGCTTACCGACGTCACCGGGAGACGACTCGCTGAGCAGAAACTACAGGCTCGCGAACAGCAGTTTCAGTCGTTGCTGGCCTCACTGGACGAGGTCGTATGGTCAGCGACACCGGACGGCACCTTTCTCTATTTGAATCGGGCAACCGAACGTGTTTACGGACTGCCTCTCGATGACTGCTTGGCAGAACGAGATTTTTGGCTGAAGGCGGTAGTGCCGGAGGATCGCGACATCGCAGAACGCGCGGCCTTCCAGTTGTCGGAACTGGGGAGCGCGTCTTGCGAGTATCGGATTCAGCGGCCAGACGGGAGTATCCGCTGGCTGAATGATCGAAAGTATCTGGTGAGGGACGGCGATAAAGTCGTTGGCCTCGCAGGGGTAGCCACCGATGTTTCCGAGCGAAAGCAGGCAGAGGCGGAGAGTCTTGCAGCCCGTCAGGAATTGGCCATACGATTACAACATGAAAAGGAGAACGTCGAGGCGGAATTGGCCAAGTCTCGCGGATCGCTAGTCCTGTCAACCCGGCTCGCCACAATCGGCCGCGTGGCGGCGCAGATGGCTCACGAGTTGCGAAACCCCTTGGGCTCGGTTCGCAACGCAGCGTTTTTGATTCGACTTGAACTGCCCGCCGATCGGCACGAACTATTATCAATGTTGCAACTGATGGACGATGAACTCGCTACGGCTGACATTATTATCCGTAATCTATTGAGCGCTACTCAGCCTCCCGATTCAAATCCCCAACTTTTAGATGTGACCAGTCAAGTAACGCAAGCGTTCGCGCGTTTGCGCGCCAGAGGGCAAGTGACGCTTCTGCTGGATTCGCCCAGCGATCCGTTGCGAGTTCCCTTTGATCCGCTGCAGTTTCGTCAGCTGCTGGATAATCTTTTGTCGAATGCCTGTGAAGCAGTGGATGACTCGGGACAGGTAACCGTCCAAGTTTGCAAAATTGACGATGCCGTCGAACTGCGAGTGATCGATTCCGGATCAGGGATTCCCTTAGAGCTACGCAACTCGGTGTTCGAGCCATTCTTTACGACGAAGTTGCAAGGCACTGGTCTGGGGCTCGCCATCTGCCGACAGATTATCGAACAGCACGGTGGGACGATCTGTGTCGAAGATAGTCACCGCAGCGGTACATCGATAAAAGCCACGATACCTCTTAGCATCTCTGAACGCAGGCTGGGGGTGCGGCCGTGAGAGCCTTGCCGATACAGGTCGTGCGACCAGTGGCAGACGGACGATGGAGTTAGCTTCGCGAATTAAGTAATCTAGATATCAAGGATGCAAAATGACTGGTAAATGTCCAATGAACGCACTAGTTCCCAAACTGGGCTCGTCTGCAGCGGTTGATGACATCACTGCGGACGTGGTCGTTCCCCAAGCTGAATATCCCCCAGCAACGCAAACATCCATTGCAGTGTTGAGTAAGTTTACTGTCGCCAATGGTAAGGAAGACGAGGTCAAGGTCGCGTTTAAGAGCCGCCCCCACCTAGTTGAGAAAACGGTCGGTTTTTTGCGGATGGATGTTATTTGTCCAACCGAACGACCCGCGGAAATCTGGCTACTTACCTATTGGGCAGATCGTGAGAGCCTTGAGCTTTGGCATAACAGCCACCTCCACAAACAGTCGCACCACGGTATACCACCTGGTTTGAAACTGTTACGAGGCGCAACATCACTTGCTGTGTTTGACTTTATTTCAAGTTGATTATGAAAAATGCGCGGACGCATCATGAACGCTTCCTTTTCCGAAGTTGATCCCAACGGGTCCAGTTGGCGGCATGCAGTCGCTGAAGAGAGCATGTCGCTGGTCTTGGGCTCGTTTTCGGACGATGGCCAGTTGCGTTATTCGAATGCCGGCATGCGGCGATTGTTGAAGTTGGACGACGGACCGTTTGATCCAGCTTATTTCCGCTGTCCGAGTTTCGATACGTTTCAGGGCCATGCGCCCCGCCGCGAACCAGTCTATACCGGCTTGGTAACCATTCATAATGGCAGTGAAGTTGGGACTTCGATTGGCGCGTCGGTCTTCCGTCGCGAAGACGGCATCCACTTCATCGGCGAGTACGACGTGACCGAGTTGGCAGCGATCAACGATCAGATGCACGACCTGAATGGTGAAGTCTCCCGTCTGCATCGCGAATCGGCGCGGCAAACCCGGGAACTCCAAAAGACGTTGCGCGAACTTCAAGAAAGCCAGGTCGAGCGAGAGCGGCTGCAGGAGGAGTTAATGGACGCCTCACGGCGGGCTGGGCAGGCCGAAGTTGCGGTCGGCCTTTTGCACAATGTCGGAAATGCCCTTAACAGCCTGCTTGTCTCGTCGACTTTGATTGCCGAAGCCATTCAGTCGGGTCAACTGACTTCGCTGCAAGGGGTCGTGGCAATGCTCGAAAAGCACAAGGCGGATCTGGCCAGCTTTATGAAGTCCTCCCAGGGTGAAAATCTGTTGCCATACTTGTACGCCTTGTCTGGAAAGATGCTGGAAGAACGTGAGCGGCTGGTCGACGAGGCTCGGGGAATGAATAGTCGGCTTACTACGTTGGCGCAGTTCATCGACGAACACCGGCAATTCGGTCAGCAGACCACGGTAATCGAGTGCGTCGAGCTGGTGCGTTTAGTCGAAAATTTGTGGCCATCCATCGTTGCATGCAATCGGTCAGACGCCGTAGAAATTTCACTAGGCGAGTTAGAGACTTCAGTCACGCCGACCGATCCGTTTCGTGTGCGAGGGTTGTTGCTGGAGTTGGTCACAGCCAGTGTGACGCTGACATCCACTACCGATAATGCCCATCCGATTGTGGTAACCGTGTCCGGTGAGCCATCACCAAGGATACGAATCACGATTGCGGGGTTATTTCTAACTGAAAACCAGTGCCAGGCCCTCATTCGACCAGTGCCCGAGCCAGGCGCGATGATCAACTTGCACCATGCAGCAAACGTGGCCACCGAGTTAAAAGCGAAATTGAGTGTTGCTGCCGAACTGTCGGTGGGCACGACAATCATCATTCAATTTCCGAGCCTTGGCGACAATTCGCGGCAACCGGCGATGCGGATATCAGAACAATCAGAAATGCAGAACTCGATCTCTTCTAGAAATGGGAACATAAATTGACCAGTAATATTCATAAGGAAACGAGCGGTCTACTTCTGCAGCAACAAAATCAATTAGCTGAAGAGTTGGTGCAAAGAGAATTCAAACGGCACCCCGAGCTGGAAGTCCGTTACGGTGCCAAAAGTCGAGAGAAATCGCTTCGAGACGCCGGTTACCATTTGTCGTATTTAGCGGAAGCCGTCGGGCGCGAGTCGCCACCGCTTTTCGAAAACTATATCGCGTGGGCCCGTGACATGTTGACGGCGCGGAATGTGCTGGTCGAGGACTTCGCCTTTCACCTGGATGTGCTAATGGGCGTGCTCAGCGATCTACTTCCCCCTTCGATCGCCGATCTTGCAAACGGGTACATTGCGCAGGGAGCGAAACAACTATCAGCAGGCTCAACTAACGACACGCCGTTTGTGAGTGCCGATCAGCCGCTGGGTGAATTGGCGACCAGCTACCTAAGCTCGTTGCTGGCCTCCGACCGTCGAACAGCAACCAAGTTGATTTTGGAGGAGGTGGCGCTCGGAACGAATGTCCGCGACATCTACACCCACGTTTTTCAGCCCAGCCAGTACGAGATAGGCAGACTGTGGCAAACCAATCAGATCAGCGTGGCTCAAGAGCATCTTTGTACCGCAGCCACCCAAATGATCATGTCGCAGCTTTACCCGCAGATATTCGCTGCCGAACCGATTCATGGCGCGCTTGTGGCCACCTGCGTTTCGGGTGACTTACACGAAATCGGTCTGCGGATGGTGACCGACTTTCTGCAAATGGACGGCTGGGACACGCACTATCTGGGAGCGAATGTTCCCCATCGAGACGTTTTGACAACGCTAGCCGATACCGGGGCCACCGTGTTGGCGATCTCTGCAACCATGACCTTTCATGTCGGCGAAGTAGAGTCTCTGATCTCGCTCTTGCGTGCATCGCCGCTAGGAGAAAAGGTTCGTGTGCTGGTTGGAGGTTATCCGTTTCGGATCGATCCAAACTTGTGGAAATTGGTAGGTGCCGACGCATTTGGGAGAGACGCTCAAGAAACGATTGAGCTAACCAGGCAACTGAAGCGACAACTGCGATGATCGGCAGCCGGGAATCTGGGAACGCGATCGGCATTGCGTGGATGTGCCAGCAAAATGGCAACGTGCTAGACGCGGCCTATTTCGGAATTCCGGACAGCCACGATCAAATCCAGGGGCGATTCTTTATCGATGTGCTGGGGACAGCCGATCGTGGCAAAGCTATTCGATTGCTGGAATCCCTCCAGCAGCAGACGCCATGCTTTGGCTGGGAGATCAGTATGACGATTTGTGGCGATACCTTGGTCTACCAATTCGCGGGTTGTACCGTGGGCGATCGATTGATGGTCATCGCGTCACCCACCTCTTCGGGAATCAGTCAAATCAATCAGCTGCTTCGCGATTCGTGGCCGGACGCATTTGCCTGTCTGGACGCTGGCTGGCGAAACAATTTGGCCCAGTTGAACGACGACTTGCAGCGTGATCGCGAGGCGTTCGATGAGATCTCGCGATTGAACAACGAACTCGTGACGCTCCATCGGAAACTCGTCCGCAGCGAACAGCGATATCGCGTCCTCACTGAACACGCGGGAGATGTCATCGCGAAGTGTAATCTTCAAGGCAAGTATCTGTTTGTTTCTCCCAGTAGCGAGCGGATCCTGGGGTACCCGCCCGAACAAATGCAGGGTTGCCTGATTTACGAATTCATCGACCAACGCGATGTTGACATTGTCCAAGCTGCGTTTCGAGAGTTGTTAAACGACACTCCACAAACGACGCTCGCTTATCGCGTTCGACACCGTCACGGGCGAGTGGTCTGGTTGGAATCCGTGGTCCAAACGATCCCTAACTCGGCCCACGGAACCGTCAACGAAATCATTCTCGTTTCACGTGACGTGACGGAGCGGATCACATTGCAGCGGGCGTTATTTGACCAGCAACGAAGCGAGACGGAGTCAATTCAGAGAGAATTATCGCAGGCAAAAGATGAGCTAGTTCGATCCACGCGTCTTGCCACATTGGGCCAGATCACTGCGCAGATCGCCCACGACTTGCGCAATCCGCTCGGTTCCATCCGCAACGCGGCATACTTTCTCCACGGTGAATTGCAGAACGCCGCGCCGGATTTGAAAGAATTTGTCGAAATCATTCGAGAGGAAACGGAGACGTGCACCACGTTCATCAGCAACCTCTTAGAAGCCACGCAGCCGCGCGCACCAAGTCCGACCCGGGTTGACTTGTTGCCACTAGTAAAGGCCGCATTCAAACGCCTGCGCGCACCAGATGCTGTGGAGCTGAAACTGCTGTGTCGTTACGCTTCGTTTTACATCGACTTTGATTTGATTCAATTCCGACAAATGCTAGACAACTTGCTTTCCAACGCATTGGAAGCGGTCCGTGACGAGGGACGCATCGAAGTCAAAATTACGCGTGGGAAAGAGACCGATCTCCTCCGCGTCCGCGACACTGGACCGGGCGTTCGACCCGAGCATCAGAGCAAAGTGTTCGAAGTGCTATTCACGACCAAGATTCAAGGCACTGGCCTCGGGTTGTCGATTTGCCGCCAAATCGTCGAGAAACACGGTGGCACGATCATACTCGAAGGGCCGGCATCCAAGGGGGCATCCTTTCTGGTCGATCTGCCACGAAATATCCGGTAATCTGCGAAATACTCCCTACAATTCACTTATCGATACCAATCTGCCAGCAAAATATTCCTGCGCAGGAAAATGCAAAACATTGAGTGACTTTACAATCGACCGCTGAGGAACTTAAGGAAAACACATGCGAGTACTGATTGTCGACGACGACCGCAGCCAGCGGCGCACCTTGACCGGGCTGTTGCATCGTGAAGGGTTTGAAGTGACCGACTGTGCCAGCCTGCAAGAGGCAGTCGAACTGTTAACTCATGAACTATTTGCAATCTGTGTATTGGATCTGCGGTTGGATGGTGAGTATGGGATCGATGTACTCCGGCGGTTGGGCGAAAGCCGGATCAAGCAAACACGCTTTATCATACACACGGGGCACGGCACCTTTGGTTCGGCTCGGGACGCTTTGAATCTCGGGGCATTCGCCTTTATTGAAAAGTTATCCGACCCAGTCGAGCTGATTAATAAAATCCATCTTGCAGCGGCCGAGCAGATGCGTCTGACGCTCGGAAAGGCGCAGGAAGAGATCCGCTTTCACGCGCGGATGCTTGAATGTGTACAGCAGGCCGTCGTCGCTCATGACTTGGCCGGCATTGTGTTCTACTGGAACGCGTTTGCTGAAAAGATGTACGGCTGGTCGGCAGCCGAAATGATGGGAAAATCAGTACTTGGCCCGGTGGTATCAGCTTCGGAACAACGCGAAGCACTTAACATCTGGGACATAGCACGCCGCGGTCAGGTCTGGCGCGGCGAATTCATTGTCCAACACCGTGATGGCAGCTGTTTCCCCATCGACGTAACGGCCTCGCCGATGACTGACAATAACGGGCAAGTGATTGGACTCGTTAGTATAGCCAAAGATATTACGGAGCGCAAACAAGCCGAACTGGCACTTCGAGACAGTGAGCGCCGCTACCGATTGGTCGTCGAGGGATCTGGCGAGGCGATCATTGGTTTGACACGCGACGGTCTGGTGGAGACTTGGAACCTGGCAGCGGAGCGGATGTTTGGCCATTCAGCAGCCGAGATGCAGGGCGCGAACCCTAGTCGCCTCATACCCGCGGAGCGGAGTATGGAACTTAGGGCACTCCATTCTCAAGTTTTCAATGGCCAGTCGGTGATCGGCTTGGAAACGCAGCGGCTGACTAAGGATGGACAGTTGCTTGACGTGGTGCTCACACTCCAGCCCACGCTTGACGAGAACGGTTCTATGATCGGATCCGCTGCAATCATTCGCGATGTAACCGAATTCAACCTAGCGCGGAAACGATTGCGGCAACGCGAAGCGGAACTAGAACAGATGTCTCGCGTTAGTTCCATGGGCGAGATGGTATTGGCCCTGACGCATGAACTAAATCAACCGCTGGCTGCGGCCGCCACTTATGCTGGTCGCTCAATCGATCTGCTAGAAAAAGAGGCTGCGAGTCCCGGCGAGTTGTTGGAACCATTGCGCATCGCCCACTTGCAAGTCATGCGAGCGGGGGAGATCATCGCAAAATTGAAGTCCTTCCTTTCGAAGTCAAAGCCCAAGAAGGAAGGCGTTGACTTAAACGAGTTGGCTAAGCAAGCGGACGAACTGGTGCCGAGACATCAATCCTCGTGTAAGATTGACAGGCGATTGGAACTCCATCCACGCGCGATCTTCGTGATGGCGGACTCTCTGCAGATTAAACAAGTGTTCGTAAACCTTCTGACCAATGCTTTGCACGCAATTGATGAAAGAAAGGGTTTCGCGGCAAGGATCGTTATTCGGACTACCGTAAAGGAGGGCCGCGCTGAGGCAACTGTCATCGACAACGGAATGGGAGTCTCCGGCGATTCGCTTGACCAAATTTTCGAACCGTATCAGACCAGCAAGCTCGATGGGATGGGAATGGGGCTGAGCATCTGTCGTACGATACTCAACAACCACGATGGCCTTATCTGGGCGGCCAATAACGAGACTGGCGGGGCCAGTTTCTCGTTCTCACTCCCGCTCTTACAAAGTGTTGCAGCGCTGCCTCAGGTGGCATCGGCGGCCCCCAACGAGAGCACAATTCGTACCAGGTGAGCGATCGAGCGTACACGCAACTTCTTCGTGACGTGGCTGCGGTGAACTTCCACTGTCTTTTCGCTAATGCCTAATCGTTTTGCAATCTGCTTGGTCAGTTGCCCGTCCGCCACCATATGCATGACTTCAAGTTCGCGAGGCGTCAACGAGTCGATTTGTTCGCGTATCTCGATACCTTTTCGGTAGCGTTCATGCGACTCGGCATCACACTGAAGAGCCATTTCGATGCGCTGTAACAGTCGCGACTGATCAAACGGCTTCTCCATAAAATCAATCGCACCTTCGCGCATCAACTCGACGGCGGAACTGATATCTCCATGCCCGGAAATCATTATGAATGGTCGCTGGCGATTCTGTTCGCGAAGCGTCCTCACGAGTTCCAGACCGCTCATGTCGGGCAGTTGCAAGTCGACCACGAGTACACCCCGGCGATCCGCGTCAAAGTTGTTCAAGAACTCGCCAGGACTCGCGTAGGCTTCCACGTTGCGCCCGGCAGACTCTAGCAGCCAGACCAAAGATGTTCGCAAAGCTTCATCGTCTTCAACAATCCACACGGTGGGATCTTGTGACATTTCTCTCCCCTCCAGATGTCTCACGGTACCTTATTCTCCCACCCTTGGCAATCGCAGACGATAAACCGATGTTGCGACGGCCTAATCCAGAGAGACGTTTACAAGGCGACCGTTGGTCAAACTGCACGCGCTCCAATGCCAAGAAGGCTGTAAAGGATATCGTGATGACCCGAAGCGGTTCCCTAAGGAAAACCCTTACCAACGATTTTATCGCTGGTACATTCGCAAACGCCTCTAAGGGATCCCCCAGAAGACCGCCAATCATTGGATGATTCGCAGTAAATGCGCCGAACATTACTTGAGGCGAAGCAGCACGTTGTGCAGCACGTTAGCGTTCTGGCGATGCTGGAGATTTCCGAGACGTGGACAGCAAAGGCGGGGATACAAAAGCGAACTTCAAAAATCGGCGACCGGTTGGAGGCCTATTTCAATAAATGACTACCGCAAAACTGGACTGCGACCCAATTCGTACTAGCGTTAAACGAAACGACGCTTCACAAAAATCCTCGGCTACCAAAGGCTTCGCGTTTATTTTCGCCTGGCTGATCGTGGTCAGTCTAGGAATGCTTGTACTAGTCGATTATTCCCGCACGCCGGGAACAACTAACTTCAAATCCGCTTCATGGCCGAACAATTCTCAAATCAGCCGGGGAGTTTGGGTCCCAACGTTGGTTATGTTTCTGCATCCTCGGTGTCCCTGCAGTCGTGCAAGTCTGAACGAACTGGCGCGACTTCTCGCCGATCGACACGGCACCGTCGCCGTCCGGACCGTGTTCTTTTGTCCTTCCGACGAACCGGAAGCGTGGGCAAAGACCGGACTTTGGGACCTGGCCGCAAAGCTGACTGGTAATCAGCCGATCGTTGACCGCCAAGGACGGGAAGCCAGTTTTTTTGGCGCGAGCACCTCGGGATATGTATGTCTATTCGCGCAAACCGGCGAACGATTGTACGGGGGAGGGATTACCAGTGGGCGAGGTCACGAAGGGGGGAACCGCGGCTCGCAAACGGTTCAAAGACTGCTCGACGGTAACAGTGACATGCATGTTGAGTACCCGGTTTTTGGTTGCCCAATTCAATCAAACTCAGCATCTGCAAAATGAACGAGCCCGCCATCACTATGACAAAGAATACTGAGGATAAGGATATGGTCGTGCGCACGAACGAGATATTGCTGGAGCATAGGCATCGTGTCTATGTCCAAACCGATCGGCTATTCATCGTCTTGATGGTGTTGCAATGGCTGGGTGGTATTGCGATGGCACTCGTGGTTTCACCGCACACTTGGATCGGTGCCACCCCGTACGTGCACCTGCATGTATGGGCGGCCGTGTTGCTGGGTGGCGTCATTTCTAGTGCCCCAATCATCATGTGTATTTGCTGTCCTGGTGCATCATCGACTCGGCATGTGGTAGCGGTCGCTCAGGCAGCCTGGTCTGCATTGCTAATTCATCTCTCGGGAGGAAGAATCGAAACGCACTTCCATATTTTCGGATCGCTGGCCTTCTTGGCTTTCTATCGTGATTGGCGAGTGTTGTTCACGGCGAGTGTCGTGGTCGCAATCGACCATCTCACGCGAGGAATCTGGTGGCCTCTGTCCGCTTATGGCGTTTCGATGCAAAGCCCGTTTCGCTGGGTCGAACACGCAGCGTGGGTTGTCTTTGAGAACATTTTTCTGGTTCTTTCATGTCTCCGTGGCCAGCGAGAAGAACTAAAGCTCTGTAACCAACAGGCACGGCTATGGAAGTCAAACGCAACTCTTGAATTGCGTGTCGCGCAACGTACTGCCGAACTGGAGAAAAGTAATGTGTGCATGAACACCCAGAAGGAGGCCTTGGACGAATCAATCATCGTCGCTGAAGCCGACAGGAGTGGCATCATTACCTATTGCAATGACAAATTCTGCGAAATCTCGAAATACGCTCGCGAGGATTTGATCGGTAAGAAAAGTCTATTTGTTGATATCGCCCCCCAAAGTGAATCGTATTTCAAAGAGAAATTGAGAACCACAAGCAAAGGTGGGATCTGGAGGCGCGATGTAGAGAATCTCGCCAAGGACGGCAGCGTGTATTGGGCTGACACGACGATTGTCTCGGTTTTGGATGCACAACGTCAGCGACAATCGTTTCTCATGTTTCGGGTTGAAATCACAACCCGCAAACACGCGGAAGCGGAACTGGGCAAATTAAATTCAGAGTTGGTTAAGGTTTCGCGTCAAGCAGGGATGGCTGAAATCGCTTCCGGTGTACTTCACAACGTGGGAAACGTGTTGAACAGCGTAAACGTGTCCGCTAATTTGTTGACCGATAAGTTAAGTCAAAGCCGAGTGGGCAGCCTTCAAAAAGCAGCCGATGTAATCTCCAACGAGAAGGACCTAGCTGGGTTTCTCACCAAAAACGAGCGCGGCAAGCAATTTCCAACTTTTCTTAACGAATTGGCGATCGCATTGGCCGCCGAACGCGATATCGAACTGAACGAACTCGCCGAGTTGGTTGCGAACATCGAACACATTAAAGAAATCGTGGCTATGCAGCAATCCTTCGCGCGCACTCCCGGGGCCACGGAGTCCGTGCAAATCGCAGAGTTGATCGAAGACGGTCTCAAGATCGTTCAGACTGACTATACTGGAAGCGATGTCAAGATTGAACGTCGATTCAAGATGCTACCAACAACCGTGACTGAGAAGCACAAGCTGCTTCAGATTCTCGTAAACTTGCTGAGCAACGCAAAGCACGCACTTGAGCGCTGTCATCACGACGTGAGGCGAGTGACTGTGTGTTTAGACACCGAAGATAACGAAATTCGCATTGAGGTCCGGGATAACGGCGAAGGAATTCCACAGGAGAATCTAACGAAGATTTTTTCACACGGATTCACCACCAAGAAAAATGGGCACGGTTTCGGATTGCATAGCAGCGCTTTAACGGCGAAACAATTAGGCGGATCGCTGTCCGCCCACAGTGATGGTCCGGGCCAAGGCGCAATATTTACGCTACGGCTGCCGCTAAATGCAATACCTCGCCGCTTTCCGGTCGTTGAAACCCATTCGTGCGTGACAATTAGTAGTGCGACCGGTTGCATCGACTAGGGCAAGTTCTAAGGGAATCCCTCGATTCAACCTGTATTCCGAACATCTCCTGAGACTGTGTTGTAGGTTTGCTCGACAACTTATGGGTAACCAAGATATTTCAAATTGATCTGGGCACATGACCTGGGATCGTGGTCAAACAACTTCCATTTTTTTGATTTGGCTCGGAACGGTGGCCAATTCAATTTCGCTACCGGGAACCGACCTTCGAGCAGGAGTTGTTTCTGATTTTTCAACAGCAAAATGGAGCTTGTATGCAAACTTTCAACGAGACCAACCGTCGGATTCTAGTGATTGACGACAATCCCGCGATTCACGAAGACTTTCGGAAGATCTTAACGCCTCCCGAAGACAACAAGAAGTTGCAGGCTGCGGAAGCTGCTTTTTTCGGCGACTCAGGTGAAACCAAAAGCGTCAAAATTGATCTCTCACTCGATTCAGCCGATCAGGGGGAAAAGGGCTTGGCGATGGTCCAAGCCGCACTCAATGAGGGTCACCCCTATGCCATGGCTTTCGTGGATATGCGAATGCCGCCAGGCTGGGACGGCTTGACCACAATCGAAGAGCTGTGGAAGGTCGATCCCAATTTGCAAGTAGTGATCTGTTCGGCTTACTCCGATCACAGCTGGTTCGATATTTCTGAGCGATTGGGCCGCAATGATCAATTGTTAATTCTAAAAAAACCCTTTGATAATGCCGAAATATGCCAGCTAGCGCTGGCATTGACCACGAAGTGGAGCCTGACACTCCAGGCACGTATGAAGCAAGAAGACCTTAATCGCTTGGTGAAGGAACGAACTGCTGAACTTGAACAAATGGATATCTCGCTACGCCAAAAGCATAAGTTGGAAGCCATCGGTTCTCTGGCTGGAGGCGTAGCGCACGAATTCAACAACCTGTTGCAGGCAATACGCGGATATACTTGTTTCGCGCGGGATGAACTTCCAACGGACAGCCAACCGTACGAAGATCTAAGCCACGTCGTCGACGCTTGTGACCGAGCAGCAGCGATCACTGGACAACTGCTGAGCTTCAGTCGAAAGTCACAGGCGCACAAATCCTGTCAACAGATCAAGAAGATGGTAACCCAAACTCTCAATCTGGTTCGGCCAGTCGTTGGCGAACAGATCACATTGGACGTCAATCTTGACGACGATGCTGGAAGTGCGTTGCTCGATAGCGATTTGTTCTCGCAGGTGCTCTTGAATCTGTGTATCAATGCCCGCGATGCAATGCCGTCCGGTGGTCGCATGGCGATCTCTGCAAAGGCCGTTGATCTGCCAGACCGTCGAAGCGGTATTCAACACGATGATCAGCCGAATCTTCCACCTGGGCGTTATTGCGTGATCGCCATAAGCGACACCGGAACCGGAATTCCAGAGCATGTCAAGCTACGCATGTTTGAACCATTCTTTACAACGAAGGAAGTCGGCAAGGGAACTGGCATGGGACTGGCGATGGTTTTCGGCGCGGTGCAGGATCATTGTGGAGCAGTGACCGTGGAAAGCAGCGAAGGGCATGGCGCGACATTTCGGATCTATCTTCCACTTGTTGCGGATGAAGTGGTTCACACGATACCGGATACAGGAGGCGACACTGAAGTTCTGGCGGGTAAGGAAACGATACTGTTAGCCGAAGACGAACCTTTGGTGCGCAACGTGGCCGTCCGAGCCTTGCGCGGAGCCGGATACACCGTCGTTACAGCGGTTGATGGTGAAGATGCCGTGGCCAAGTTTCGGGAGCATGCTGGCGAAATCAATATGGTTTTGTTGGATGTCGTGATGCCCAAGTTGAACGGCCGGCAGGCTTTCGAGCGAATCCAGAATATCGACCCATCGATCAAGGTCGCGTTTTGCACCGGTTATGACCCGACGACGCCACAAGTCGAAGAATTGGAACAGTCGAAAGCTCCAACCGTTTACAAACCGCTCTCCATAGCCACCCTACTTTCCACCGTTCGTCGGACATTGGATGGAGAAATACTATGTTCGTCGGTTTAAGTTCGCCGCGAGCCAATATCCTCATTGTTGACGACGAGCCGCATGTGCGCGAGTTCATACGCCGTTCCTTGCATCGAATGGGTTTCTCTTGCGCGACGGTAAACGATCCGGACGCAGCCTGGGCACAGCTCCAGACGCATGATGTCGATCTTCTGACGCTCGACGTCACAATGCCTGGCGAAACCGGCATTCATTTCCTGAAACGAGTGCGTACTGCTTTTCCCGAAATCGCAGTTATCATGCTCACCGCCGTCCGCGAGGCCGATACCATTATCCAGGCCTTGACGTACGAAGCCAGTGCATTTCTGATCAAACCGATCGAAGCAGATGAATTGCTCTTTCAAGTCACCCGCGCACTTGAACGCCGTGAGCTTCTACGCGAACGTCGACTCTATACAAGCAACCTTGAAACGCGTGTTCACCAACAAACCGACACCATACAACGAGCCCACGAAGAAACGATTCACCGTCTCGTGATGGCGTCGATGTACCGCGATGAGGAAACGGGCTCGCATATCAAACGCGTTGGTTTAACCAGCGCCCTGTTGGCACTGGCTGTAGGATGGTCCGCAGAACGCGTCGAGCAACTGCGGCTGGCGGCTCCGATGCACGACGTTGGCAAGATCGGCATTCCGGATCGAATTCTACAAAAGCCGGGGAAATTGACCGACGAAGAATTCGAAATCATGAAATCGCATACCCTGATTGGGGCTCAAGTCTTATTAGGCAGTGAATCACCGATGCTCCAGTTGGCTAGCGAGATCGCGCTGTCACACCATGAACGCTGGAACGGCCACGGTTATCCGAATGGACTGTCTGGTGAAGACACGCCGGAGGCCGGACGCATTGTCGCGATCGCAGATGTTTATGATGCATTAACCCACGATCGTGTCTATCGCGCAGCAATTCAGGAAACCAAAGTTCTGCAAATGATGCTATCCGATCGAGGAAAGCATTTCGATCCGCAGTTGCTCGACATTTTCATGGACGTGCTTCCGGCGGTACGCATCATCTCGGATCAGAATCCGGACGAGGCAATTGAAATCGCATCAACTGGACTCCATGTTGCCACACCAACGTATGCCTGGATATCGAACATACCAGCTCTTAGCAGATCAGTCTCCTCGAGCATGGGTTCGCTATGACTTCCCGTTCTTCAATAGCGCTAGGACTGAGCGATAATAAAAGTGTGTGGCTCTCGAGCACTTAGAGGGGCCGCGAGAATCGGCCCGACTTTTCCTGCCGACTCCTCCAACTCGAAAGCGACTACCGAATTTTCACGGACACAACCGTCTTAGAAAACATTCAAATTTGAAAACGGGTTAAAAAGTGAACAACTTGAGATTTCAGGCATTAGTCGTGGACGACGATGTGATGGTCCGTAATTTAACCATGCGTGCTCTGACGCGTGAAGGTTTCCAATGCGATGGCGCTTCAGACGGGAATGAGGCGCTCGCGCTGGCTGATTGCACTCAATACGCTGCCGTCGTAACGGATCTGAGAATGCCGAATATGCATGGTCACGCCCTGGCTGTCGAGTTGCTGTCGCGGGAGCATCATCCGCTGCTGTTTGTGTTGACCGCCGCCACCGAACCACGGATGGCGAAAGACTTACTGTACCGGGGTGTCGCCGACGTACTATACAAACCGATTGATTACCTACTCTTGGCAGCCAAGGTCAGGGAGCGAGTTGACGCAAGTGTAGCTTTCACCCCGAAACTGGATCAAGTCGATGCAACTTTGCAGAAGAAAGACAACCCCAAAGCCTTTGAAGCCCCGATGCAGGTTGTGGGCAGCGGCAATATGCCACCGGCAATCGACAGAGTTGAGTTCCAACAAGGATTGAGCCGAATCGCCGAAGTCATGCCAGCCTCCGAGGCAGTTCTCACCGTCTATCAAATGACTCAGTCCGACACGTTTGATTCGCAGCAGCTCGCAGGTGCAATCGCAAAACATGACTTGTTGGCCACCGAGGTAATCCAACTTGCTAATACTCCCTTTTACAACCCAAATGGTCTGAAAATTTCCCAATTGGACCGAGCGTCGCTGCAATTCGGACAAAAGAGAATTGGACAACTCGCTTTGGCTGCCAATGCACAGGCTGCGATGCTGGGAATAGAGTCCTTTCCCCTAAAAACCGACTCCGTCTGGCGACGAAGCGTGGCGGCGGGGATTGCGATGGAGTTGCTGATCGTCCGCGGCTTTCACTACGATCTTGCCGAAGGATTACTGCTATGTGCTACAACGCAAGAACTAGGTCGCGTCTTGTTGGCATCACTTTTACCGAAACACTACGAACGCGCTTTCAGAAGTTGCCTCGACCTGAATCAATCGATCTTCGAGGTTGAACAAGCGACGTTGCCACAAAGCCAGAACGAAGTCATGTGCACAGCGATTGAAGGTTGGAACGTTCCTGGCGAATCCTTTGCGCCGCTCAAGCATTTACACAAGAACTATGCATCCGTGTCTTTATTGCCAGAGCCGCTACGAACCAAGACTGAACTGGTAAAAATTGCCGGACTAATTGCGAAGGTCGCAATTGGGGCGTGGGAGCCATGGGACCATGTTGAGCTTCCAACAAATGAATTACTAGACCGATTGGGACCGCTTTCCATTGCAACAATTATCAAAGAAGTAAAAGGCCACATAGCTTGTATCAATGCGTTCGAATCGCCCGTTTGGGGCTCGGCTAGAAATTCGACTTCGTCACAAGCGGTCGTTTCGACATCACTCCCCTATTACGATGCGTCTTCGACCAGCTACGACTTCCTGGCCGACGTCTTGGCCTCAATGAATGTGAATTTGTTGTCTTGCAAATCTCCCACTGAGTCACAGGCTGGCCTGATTTGCAACTGCGTTGGTGTGCGTAGCCCAGGGTTACTGACTTTATTTGGAGACGCAGAAGCTAAGAAAAAAATTGTAGTCATTTGCGATTCGCAAGACGCTGATTATTATCGTGCATTTGAACGAACCATCGTTGTTCCCTCCAGTTACGCGGCATTAAAGCGGGCACTGGGCGCTCGTTAATCATTTTCGATTCTCGTCCGAGGCTCCCATGTCCCGCAAACTAACACGAAGGAAACGGATTGAACTTCGATGGACTGCCCGCAATAAGAATTGCAAGCATGTGCTACCTTGTTATCGAAAACTAGTAGCGCAGACATCACCCTCAACGCAGAGGCTGCTTTACGCGCAATCAAGCTGTTCTTGGCATACATGAGCTCTGAAATCGAGGGAAGTTTTTGGCGACGAACGATTGAAACAGTTGGTGAAAATCCGACGTTTCATGAGTCTGGTGTCGATCGAATGGAAAATTGTCAATTCTGCTCGAAGAAAGCGGGGCGGATTTGAATTGTTCATGCATTACTTCGTTTCAACAGTGTGCCGACTTGATTCTAAACCACACTAAATTTAACTTCTGAAACGTGACAGTGGTCCGGCCAGATGTCGGGGGTGGGGGAAAAGCGAGTCTAACGGACGCTGACTTTTGCTATGCAATGGTTTGTCTGACTAATTGCATCGAAACTGGTGTTGTACTTGTAGGAATCGACCAGCGTTCCATCCATGCACAAGAACTTGCCGAACTGTCGTGTTTTAACGCAGACTCCCGGACCTTGAAAAATTGACTTTACCAGTCCGACTTGATAGATCATTTCGAACCGATGCGTGGACGCAGATGGGTAGACATATCCCGAATTCGGAAACCCACCTAAATTCCAGTTGTTTCCGGTTGTATTATGGACCGGGTACATTCGTCCGGTCGCCGCCGTCAACCGTTTTCGCCTATCGCAAGATTGCTTCTCACTTGACGAAACTGGACGATTGGTACGAGACAAATTCTGACGACGTGCCGACACAGGGCGGTTTTTTTTCGGTTCGCTACGATCGACGGTTGCACACTATCGGTTGTCATCGCGATGTTTGATGTGCCAAATTATCTTTCGTTAGGATGAATCGGTATCGGAACAATTGTTCCGGTTTTGGTTGATCATCCAAACCGGCCAATCTAATTCACTTTTGTATAAAAAAGCGGGTAACCCCGGGTAACCTTTTTGGCCTAATTTGGACGAATTCGGACTTACAAAATTTCAATATTCTTCGAGAAAACACATGTTTTTAATACGTGTTTAGCGATTAGGAAAGCAGTGCTCTATCCACTGAGCTACGAGGGCTGGTTTTGACGGTTTGTCCGATTAAAGGGACAGTTTACCAGTCCTTTCGTCCCCCAACTATTGGCGGTGCACAAAAAAATTGTACTGTTTTTGTCGACATGGACTTGCTCGACAATTAGTATGGACGGCTGGGAAACGTCGCCTAGCCGCTAGTTTGACTGTTCACATGCTGACCATCAAAGAACTAATTGGCCGCTGGGCGGACCAGCAATTCTTGAACTGCAGGTCGATGACTAACGATTTGTTTTTTTGTTCAAATTCCAAATAATTTAGACACATCTTTTAGAAAGACAGTTGATCATGTTTAATGTGACGACCGGCATCCCGGTTTTGAATTTGCATCAAGATCGGATTCAAAAATCCAAACGGCAGGTACGAACCGTTCGGGAATCGCTAAAATACGAGTCGCTTGAAGATCGACAATTGATGGCCGCCGATATGGTCGTGCAATGGAACGAAATCCTGCTGGATGCGATTCGTGAAGTCAAGCCGGCACCTCCGATTGCGTCGCGGGCGATGGCGATTGTCCATTCCGCCGTATTCGACGCGGTCAATTCAATCCACAATGGATACACGCCGTATGCCTCCAAAGCGGCAGTGCATCCGAAAGCGTCTGCGGAAGCTGCGGTTGCGGCGGCGGCTGAGCGAACGTTATCGAACTTGTTTCCGACTTTAAGTGCCACTTTTTCTGCGGCGCTGGTTTCATCATTGGCAAGTGTGCCGGATGGCATCCGGGAAAACCAGGGAGTGGCGGCGGGGCAATTTGTGGCGGACCAGATTTTGTCGGCCAGGGCCCACGACGGATCGATGGATACAGTCACCTATGTTGCCGGAACCAACGCCGGGGATTGGAGGCCCACTCCGCCGGGATTCCTGGACCCCGCTTTGCCGCATTGGGGAGATGTTGATCCCTTCGTGTTGACCAATAGTGATCAATTTCGCGCCGTGGCACCGCCGGCGTTGTCGAGCGACGCATACGCCAGCGATTATGCCATGGTAAAATCGCTGGGTGAGCTGACCAGCGCGACTCGAACCGCGGATCAGACCGACATCGCCAAGATTTGGGCGGGAGGTCCGGGAACAGCCACTCCGCCGGGGCAGTGGAACATGATTGCGCAGGATTTAGCCGAATCACAAGGCAACAGCCTGTATGAAAATGCACGTATGTTTGCCGTGTTGAATCTCTCGTTGGCTGATGCCGCGATTTCATGTTGGGACACCAAATACGAATTCAACTTCTGGCGTCCGATCACCGCCATTCAATTGGGTGATACTGATGGAAATTCGGCCACCGTCGCCGACGCCATGTGGAAGCCGTTGCTGACGACACCAAATTTTCCTGGTTACACGTCGGGTCACAGTACATTTAGCGGTGCGGCATCGACTGTTTTGGCCAATTTTTTCGGTACAGACAATTTGAACTTCAAACTGGTTTCTGAAGTGCCGACAATCTCAAACAGATTTTTTTCCAGTTTCAGTGCGGCGGCACAAGAGGCGGGCTCAAGTCGAATTTTCGGTGGTATTCATTTTAATTTCGACAACCTGCAAGCGCTGGCCGCTGGCCGAAACATCGGAGATCTGGTTTCGCAAAGCCAATTGCAAGTACAGACTCAAGCCGTCGCGCAAATCAATGGTCATGAGTTGTATGTTTACGGCACCACACAGGCTGATAATTTGCTCGTCTATCGAAATGGGTCTGAGTATGTGATTCGAAATCACGGCGTCCTGGTTTATCGTTTCTCGTCTACCGGATTGTCAAATGTCATCATTAATGGATCGGCCGGAAATGATCGGATCGCCTTGACCAATAATGTTGGCTTGGATACTCAGTTGTTCGGCGGATCAGGAGACGATCGAATCTTTGGATCGAATCAACGCAACTGGATCAACGGTGAATCGGGTGACGACCTATTGGTCGGCGGCAATGATCGAGATCAACTCTTTGGTGGTGCTGGCAACGATTGGATGTTCGGGTTAGCTGGTGATGACCTACTCGACGGCAATGCTGGCTGGAATCACCTGTTTGGCGGTGCCGGCGATGACGATTTGTTTGGTGTTCGCAGGAAAGATAAACTAAATGGCGGTGGCGGCCAAAATAGTCTGAGTTGGAGATAGTTTTCGTTGGTAGCAAATTTGATGACCGAGCATCCGACCTGCGGATGCTCGGTTTTTTTGTTATAGTGAGGGGATGGACGACTCCCAATCAAGTCAAAATTGCGACCACGATGGCTCAACCCATGATGCCGTGCCAGAGCGTCGGTTGCCGCGAGAACGACGAAGAAACCGACCTTGGGAAGATAGCGACTTGGATGCGCGATTGACGGTTGATGAGTCAAAAAAGTCTGTGGCAACACTCGAACGCGTTCCGCGTCGCTGGGACCGGTTGGTTCGATTGGTCGGCGATGCAAGTGTCCGAAAGTTACTCAATTCGCATGTTGCGGTTTTCGGGCTCGGTGGAGTTGGAAGTTACGCGGTCGAGGCACTCGCCCGTTCGGCTGTGGGCCATTTGACGATCGTCGATTTTGATGACGTTTGTGTTACGAATATAAATCGACAGTTGCAAGCGTTTCCCGGTACGGTCGGGCAATCGAAATCCGAACTATTGGCGGAACGGGTTCGCGCGATTAACCCCGACGCGATTGTGGATCCGGTACAAGCATTTTACGATGCCGCGAACTCGGCTGCACTGTTGTCGCCACAACCTGATTTTGTGGTTGACGCGATTGATAACGTAACGGCAAAAATTCATTTGATTACAACCTGCCTAAGCAGAAACATCCCAATGATCAGTGTTTCTGGTTCGGGAGCCAGGCTCGACCCGACTCAAGTGCGCGTCAGTGATGTGAGTCAGACGCGACACGATCCGCTGGCGAGAGTCATTCGCAAGGAGCTTTCGCGGCGCGGGTATGATACGTCCAAACATGTTGGTTTGCCGGTCGTATTTTCGGCGGAGGCGATTCGCCAGCCGGCTGTACCGGATTGGGACGAACAGGGCTTTCGGTGCATTTGTCCGCACGCCGCCGATTCACCTCATGCCTGCGAACAACGGCGGATTATTTATGGCACGGCCGCTTTTGTGACGGCGGCTTTCGGAATGGCGGCCGCCTCCGTGGCGGTACGGAAATTGACCGGCAATTGAATTCATTGGGGAGTGGTTGAAGATGAGTTTGAAAATTTTTGGAATCGTCCTGCTGCACCTGGCATTGGTTTGCTGCGGCGTTGTTCAGGTTGGCCAAGGGCAGTCGCAACCCATCCGCCATGCAGTATTGATTGCAGGGGGATTTACCGGAATCATCGACGAAGAAGGACGAGAAGTCTGGTCAGCGGAAGGTAACTCGAAAGATGCCGTTCGTCTTGACAATGGACATTTGTTAATCACTTGGCAAGACAAGGTTGTAGAGTTCGACAATGAAAAAAAGGAGTGTTGGAGGTATGAGCGAGACGCCAACGATGCCGAATTGGTAAGCGCCTGGCGCCTGCCCGAAGGAAGGACGTTGATCGTCGTATTGGGTAATCAACCGCGCTTGATCGAGGTTGATGCTGCCGGGTCAATCGTCCATCAAGTCACGGTGGATCCGGAACAGACTGACAATAGCCACATGCAAACTCGAATGGCGCGAAAGCTTGCCAATGGAAACTATCTGGTGCCGCACCTGCTGGGGTTTTCTGTTCGCGAATACACACCTGCTGGTGCGGTCGTTGCCGACTTTCACACGGACACGGATAGTTTCGGTGGCCCGGATCAGAAGAATTGGCCCTTTACCGCGATTCGCTTGGAAAATGGCAACACGTTGGTTGGCTGCACCTACGGTAATCGCGTGGTGGAGTTCAATTCCACGGGAGAGGTCGTGTGGCAGGTTACCAACGACGATGTCAATGGTTTGATCAAAGACGCTTGCGGTGTGCAACGACTTCCCAACGGAAACACCGTGATTACGGCTTACGGCCAGCGAGAGCCGGATGCGGTGAAGCTATTCGAGGTAACCCCGGACAAGAAAGTTGTGTGGACTTATTCGGGCCACTATGCCCACCATTTCCAAGTCCTCACCACCAACGGCGAACCGCTCCCCGGGCCTCCGATGAAGTGAGTCTGAGCACCGTGGATCCCTTGTGCCACGAGAGCCTCAAACTGGCTAACCGGATTTGTCGGCAACGAATCAAAACTGGCTGGTGTCGACGGTTTCGCCTGCGTCCCTGGTGCAGATCGCCGCCATCACGGGGATGTCGATGGAATCGTCGACAAATTTGACTTGCGCGCCGGCAAACAACAGGTTGGCCCCGCCAGGATGGAAACTGTAAACTTCGTTGTCGTTTCGGCGATTGATGGATTGAAAGCTGCCAACTGTGGGACCACCCCCTTCGATCGAACCGTCTGCATTACTCCCGTCCAGACTGAACGGGCCCTCACTATCTGCCCAACCAATCCCTTGATCGTTGTAGGTGGAGGGCAAAGTGCGTCCGTTGCGCCAAACTTGAGGCCGCGCGGCACACTCAACGACCATCACGGTATTGGTCGTACCATCGATGATGTCCGCGAATCGCGTGGTCGAATTACGATGCATGACGGCAAATCGATTGGCAGCGTTATAAAACGCAACCGGAAAGTGCGGGTTGATGTTGGCCGGCTGTACTCCTTGAATCACTTCATAATCGGTCGGGGCGACAGGATTTACGAAACTGATCGTTGGGCGTGGTGGTTTGGCTATTGCCGACAAGACGTCCACTCGATTATGGGTACTCGGGCATTCAAATAGTGGAACTCGCACACTGGCCGAGACCGCATTAGTGGACTCCCACCAGTTGAGCGAACGATCATATAAATCACTCAGCCCCTTTTGCTCGATGAATGGCAAGATCAGCGGCCGCCAGCCAACATACTTGCCATCTGGATTGCCAGGACCGACTGTGGTCCAGCCGGAAGCTGGAAACACTTGGTGAGCACTTTCAAAATTGTGCAGGGCCAAGCCGAGTTGCCGCAGGTTATTTTGGCAAGCAACTCGACGTGCCGCTTCGCGAACCGATTGCACAGCCGGCAACAACATACCAATCAAAATCCCAATAATAGCCAGTACCACCAATAGTTCAACCAATGTAAAGGCCGTCCGTGCGAATGTAGAAGGATTGTATTTCATCCCTCAAATATAATTAACGGCTCGAGCCAGAGGAAGCAAAGGCGCTCAATCTTTCTTCCAATCATCGCTAAATCAGACCGTAATTTGTTCGCCGGATTGATCAAATACCGGAGTACTCAGGTACCGGTCACCGCGATCGCAGATCACTACGACAACGACTCCCGCCGTCAATTCGTTACAGATGCGTTGAGCCACGAGCGTCGCCCCAGCCGCCGAGATTCCGCAAAAAAGGCCGACGTTGGCCGCTAACCAACAGGCGTGGTTCTCGGCCTCGATTTGACTGATGTCAACAATTCGATCGACTCGCATCGGATCAAAAAACTTCGGTAAATAGGCCGTTGGCCACCGCCGAATGCCCGGAATTTTCGCACCTTCGGTCGGCTGGCATCCCACAATCGTCACGTTTGGATTTTGCAGTTTCAAAAAACGGCTGACCCCCATGATCGTCCCCGTGGTTCCCATCGCGGAAACAAATTGGGTGACGGTTCCGTTAGTATCGCGCCAGATCTCGGGACCCGTCGTTTCAAAGTGGGCCAGCGGATTATCCGGGTTGCTAAACTGATCCAACAACAGATAGCCTGGCTGACTGGCCCGCGCTCGAGCATAATCGATCGAGCCTTCGATCGATTGTTCGGCCGGCGTGAGAATGACCTTGGCTCCAAAGGCCCGCATGGTTTGCACCCGCTCCAGAGTGCTGTTGACTGGCATCACCAATTCGATGGCGTAGCCTCGAGTCGCGGCGATCATTGCCAAGGCTATGCCCGTGTTGCCGCTGGTCGGCTCAATCAAGGTCATACCCCGTCGCAGTTCACCCCGCTCTTCGGCGCGACGAATCATCGACCAGGCAGCGCGATCCTTGACGCTGCTGGCCGGGTTGTTGCCTTCCAGTTTTCCGAACAACCGCACCGCAGGGTTATCACTGCCCGTCGGCAACTCAACCAGCGGCGTATTGCCAACGACATCGACCATCCCGGCCGGCGATTTGAATTCTGTCATTGGATCAGATCAACAAAGTGTGGGCCAAGTGAACACTGTAAGGGACTAAGCGCGAATGCATGAGTTTTCGAACAAAATGAATGAACATGGATGAACAAGATGTACAGGATGATTTCAATTCGCTGATAGATTCATTTGTGTCGTATGAATGGTTTGAATTCGCGTTTCGGATTGCCAAAATTGATCAGTAGGCCGACCTCGATTCCAGTTGCCTTTAGTGAGTTAATAATCTGGGGCTGGTGCTCGGGAGCGATCGCCTTTGCAGCCTTGAGCTCGACGATAACTTTTCCTTCAACGACTAGGTCGGCATAGAACTCGCCAACGATTCGTTGTCGAAAGTGAACATGGAGAGGATGCTGGCATTGCACTCGGAATCCCTTGTCAAGGAGCGCGATTGCCATGGCTTTCTCATAAACTGATTCAAGAAACCCGGTTCCCAACTGATTGATGACTTCGAATGCGCAACCTATGATTTTCTCAGTGATTTCTTCATACTGTAAGTCGGATCGACAATCATCCTGTAAATCTTGTAAATCCATGTTCGTTTCTCCGGTTACTTCGACTGGTGGAGGTTATGCCAGTTTACTTATGTACAGGTGCTTATCGGTGGCGTCGCTAGGAGTACGCGCGAGTTGTGGACAAAATCAGCCGCGACCGCGCAGCATACCGTTCCAATATAGAAACGGGAGTCCATATTTTTTTAACAACAACATGCTAAACCGTTCCTTGGATTGGTCGATGGGAAACGTTTCCTGCGGGACTTTGTCGTAATCAAATTCCGCCAACACCATGCTGTTATAGCCGGTCACTAACGGACAGGAAGTATATCCCTGGTAATGACCCGCAAGTTCTTGATTTGTTAGCAGCGCGACGATATTTGCCACGGTAACCGGCGCTTGTTTGCGGATCGCCGCGCCAGTTTTTGAGGTGGGAAGACTGGAACAATCTCCCAAGGAAAACACGTTGGGAAATCGCGTATGTCGAGTGGTATGTTTGTCGACATCAACCCAGCCTAAAGCGTCGGCCAAGGGGCTCTGTTTGATAAAATCAGGAGCGCCCATTTTAGGCGTGACATGTAACATGTCGTACTTGATTGTTGAGAGTTCATTCGAAACAATATTCTGAAACACGGCTTCGCGGGATTCCGGGCGAATCTCAATCAAATCCTGATTCAATTGCACTTCAATATTTCGCCGGGCGGTAGCCGACTCGAGAGTCCGCGCGTAGCGATCCACGGCGAAAATTCGCGGCATGGCGACGCTAAAAATAACTTGGCATTGGTCGCGCCGGCGTTGTTTCCGAAAATAGTCTTCGGCCAGGAAACAAATCTTGACTGGCGCCCCGCCACACTTGATCGCACCGAGTGGATGCGTGAATAACGCCGTCCCTTGTTTGAAATTTCGCAGGGTGTTCCACGTCGATTCCACGGTTTCATAGCTGTAATTACTACAGATGCCGTGAGTGCCGACGATCTCCTTGGAAAGCCCCTTGATTGCCGTCCAATTCAGTTGCAAACCAGGGCAAACGACCAGACAATCATAGCTAATTGTCTGGCCAATCCGTGTCGCCACGGAATTGTTCGCGGCGTCAAAGGACACGACATGGTCCTTAATCCAGGTGGCACCCTTGGGAATATAGTCCGCTTCGTTGCGTTGAGATTTTTCACGGGGAAATATTCCTCCGCCAACCAGCGTCCACAACGGCTGGTAATAGTGTTTGTCGCTGGGCTCAATAATCGTCACGACGAGATCTCGTTTCGCTTTTAGCAATCGAGCGGCGACCGTGATTCCGGCTGTGCCTCCCCCGACGATTACAACTCGCTTTTTTTCTGTCATGGCTGAGTCTCACTTGTTTTGGGAGTGGTCAGTATCAAGAACGCTCGAACCGCGTGTCCAAATTTTCCCTTAGAAAACGTAGTGGCCCCCCATAAGAATTCGGTTGGATGAATTTTGGCGCAAGAATCAATATATCGGAAGTTGTCAATGATACAACAAAGCGCTTGTGAGTAATCAATCGACGAAGCCGAGTCGCCAGAGATTTTCTTGAATTGTTCGGTTTCCAGCCAAAGCCGGAACGCGAACCACTGGCCTGGTCTGCTTTGTCCGAAATTTTAACTCTTCGATGTTGCCGCCTTGAACACCGGTGAGTTACACTTGGCGGCGAATTCCCTGGCTCCGCTAATGGGAACAATCCACCAGATGCCGCCAGCGATTGTGAGTCACTCTATTATGCAATCTTGGCGTCACCAGCTGGCGGTCGGCGTGACCTATTTTTTTCTGACGGGTGCACCAGGCTTCTGGATTCCGGTCCTATCCAAAGTCATGCAGAATCAGGACTGGAGCGACTGGATTGTGTGGGCGTTTGCGATTCCGCCGTTGGCCAGTTTGTTGTCGCCGTTGTCAATTGCCGCTCATGCTGATCAACGAGTTCCTGCTCAACGCGTACTTGCCACAATCTTATTTCTTGGTGCGGCGGCCTATTTTTTTGCGTTTCGAGAATTGGAGATCGGCCGACGCCCGTGGTTGTTTTTGTTATTGTTTGGCCTTGGCAGTTTGCTCACGGCACCCGCGTTTGGTTTGCTCAACACCATAACGTTAGTCCATCTCAAGGATCGGACGGAACGATTCGGTTTGCATCGAGTTTGGGGAACTGTGGGTTGGATCGTCGCTGGTTTGATTGTCAGTGGATTAGCGATCGATGGCTCGCCGATCGTGGGATACTTTACGGTTGGCTGGCAACTGTTGGCCTTGATGGGGTGTTGGTTTTTGCCCCACACCGTACCTCTTTCCAAGGCCGCAGTCGGCTGGCGACAGCGGATGGGTTTGGGTGCGTTTCAATTGCTCAAGCGCCGTGACCTGGGGACCATTATCATCGGTGGAACCCTATTCATGATGCCGTTGACGGCCTATTACATGCATTGTTCGCTATTCCTGAGCGATCTGCATTTTACGCGAATCGCGGGAACCATGGCGATTGGGCAAATCACCGAAATCGTGGCATTATTGAGTATGGGATTTTTGATGGCGCGGGTAAAAATCCGAACGCTCTTGTTGGCGGGAATCATGTTTGGAATTATCCGATACGGCTTGTTCGCGGCCGGCGCCATGACTAACTCATATCAGTTGGCGGTGATCGGTATAGCGCTGCACGGACTATGTTGGACACTTTTTTTTGAAATGGCGCGCCCCTATTTGGATCGCCAAACGCCAGTCGAATTTCGCGCTCAAGTACAAGGGCTAATGTCGATGGGCTCCAGTGGAATGGGCAGCATCTGTGGCACCATCGCTGTAACCCAACTCCATGCTCGGACGGTGGATGCCGGGACGGCGAGTTGGACATTCTACTGGAGTGTATTGGCGATATTTTGTGGATTGTGTGCGATTGGATTCATCGCCCTGTTTCGCGACCCCAACACAAATTGCCCATCGTCCTGATCATTCGCCCATTCAATCGGTGACGACTCGGCTCAGTCGATGGACGCAGGAATATTTCCAACATCGACCAGAAGTAAATAAAGGGCTAAAGCCATCCCGATGATCGCGATTGAATAGGAAACAAACAAAGTCAATGTCCAAGCTGTAAACAATCTACCCCCGCGGTTTTTGATTCGTTGAAAATACGCGCGATAGTGCAGCGGCGCAGCGATATTCACTGCCACGCCGAGTGCAACCAGCGCAACGCCGATGATCGTGGCCTCGATCGCGAAAAAAACACTCGTTTGAGCACCGATGGTTTGCAAAATCAACGCAAAACGGGCAACAACAAATCCGAACGCCATCAAGGCCAATCCAGTCCGCATCCAGGCCAACAATGTTCGTTCGATTGCCAATTGCACGCGCGGATCCGCTTCGTCGATTTCAGCGGCCGCTTGAGCGGACGGGGCAGTTGAGTCTGAATTCATGGGCTAATGCTTGGCGGTACTTTATCTTGTTATCGAGATCCCTAAAACCAATGCCAGCTAAGTTTTGGGCAGTCGTTGGCCGGTCTATTCTAAACGTAAACCGGGCGGTAGCACCTCCCCGAACACACGTCCCTGCTCTTCTTCATCAAACTTGCCAACTTGGCCAACCAAGTCAATCAAATGAGTCGATGCCTGTTGCCGTTCCAACCAATTCATGACGGATTGCCTTGATGCATTGTCGATGTCGCGGTAGCGATCGTCGGTCCGGCGAGCCATCTGCACGATTGCCAATTGTTCCAACGGGTGACTTGAACTTTGGCCGAGGAAGGACGCAATCCAGTGACCGATGTTGTCCGGTGGTAAAACTGTATTCAATGGTCCGTAAACAGGTCTTCGTTGTCCCAGTCGACCCAAAGCCCAAACCATGGCATCCCGGGCCTTGGACATTTTGGGTTTTTCTTTCAAATTCAAAATTAGTTCTCCCAACTCCCGTTTTTGGGCGACATGAATCAGCTCCAATGATCCGAGCAAACGCCACACTTCGACCGATTCCTCTCGACGCAATGAAAGCGCCATTCCTTTGGTGGACTTGCCCAGTAGTTGTCTCTCTAGTCCGCGCAGCGCTGCCAACCAGGGTTCTGCCAACGCCATCTGTTGCCCACGAGACAGCCCACCTGCCAATCTGCGCCAGAGGATCAGTGACTCCTGCCGAATATTGGGTCCGGCATGAATCTGTTTACCACTCACGTTGCGCCACGTCTCGGTGACCCGCCAGTCATCCAGCGCCACTCCATAACCGGGCCGAAGCGAAAACCCCAGTAGATTCAACCAACGGGCTTCATGTTGCGGACTGCGCCGGCGACCGGATTCCATTTCGATCAAGGATTGCCAGATTCGACGCAACAGCGACAGGGGCCATTGATTACGGTTTATGCCGACCACTGCGCTCAATCGCGTGATCAATGTTTTGGGATCGAACGGTTGACCGCTCGACGGTTGGTTAGAATTCGAGCCTTCGTCCTGCGTATCACCAAATACCGACGCGATCACGAGCTGACACTCATTCCACAACGATTCGTCCAGCACTTCCTCGGCTTCACCGGTCCCCACATGTTCCGACCTATCGGTTTGCGTAGTGGAGCGCACGTCGAATTGCAATTTCCAGGCTCGATCGGTGTCGAGCTCATGGCAGGACAAATCAAGTGTCCCGAGCTCCGTCAATCCAATTCTTAATTGCACTGACAGCTCTCGTTTTTCATTCCGGCTCTTGGTCTTTAATACGGTTCGTATCGGCGGCAGGGCCGTCAATTGCTCGGGATCAACATTCAATATGTGACCAGGTTGATCCGCCAGTCGAATACTGGAAACATACAATGTAAATTCTACCGGCTGGGAAATCGTCAACTTGAAAGTTCGATTCTCCAAGGCAAATGACTGTCCCGATTCTGCGCTGCCGGGCATGATACAAATCGCTTGCGGCGGATCTCCGCCAATCCCGATGTAATAACTGCGCGCCAAAGTTGCCGCGATTTTGACCCCTTGGTTGCGACGGACCATGCCAAAATAGGCCGCTCCTCGCGCGACGGCGAGATCGAGTCGGTCATTTTCCAAAACCGTCGGTTCCCAGTTGGGTTCTTCCGGCGTGCGAAACCATTGCGAAATTTGCCGAATGACGGTCTCGCGCAAAACATTGGAAGCGAAAAAACCTCCATTAAACAAAATGACTTCCGGCCGCGCTTGGGCCATCAAACTCCGTCGATTCGAAAGTTCTCCTGGACTGGATTTCGTTGACAGATCTTCAGCAACTTCTCCGGCTGTCGCATGAGTCGTCAAGAAATGGGCCAGATAGCGAGTAATCGCCGCATCGTTGGCATAAGGCAAACCGAATTCCTGAAAGCCACTTTGAAGTAGCGCAGGTTGGTCGAATAAATCAACAATCGGTAAGAAACCGGTCAAAACGAGTTCACGGATTTCTTGGCGCTGGACCTTCGTTTGCAGACTGCCACCAATCAATTTCGAGCCACGGCCGGGCAGGTTGAGCGTGATTGAATCAACCCCATCGTCCGACAGCAGTTGCTCTTTGATCGTGCGGCTGCTGCCGACCAGCACATCCCATTGGTACGGTTCGAGTTTGCCTCCGTCGGTCAATTTTTGTTCCAGAAATTTGGCAATTGCCAGATCAAGATTATCACCGCCGAGGATCAAATGATTGCCCACAGCAACGCGATGAAACTGAATTCGCTGGGCGGATTCAGACAGCGAATTCGACTTGTTCGGCGCAATCGTTTCACCACTGTTCTTGCGGACACGAATCAGTGTAAAATCAGACGTGCCACCACCAATATCGCAGACCAATATCTTCTGACCCACAGCGACTTGCGAATCCCAATTCGAATCGTGTTTGTAGACCCAGGCATAAAACGCAGCTTGCGGTTCTTCAATTAATACGACTCGGGACAAACCCGCCAACGCGGCGGCAGCCACTGTCAGCTCACGAGCCACTTCATCAAATGACGCGGGTAAGGTCAATACGACATCTTGGTCAGCCAACGGCTGACCTGGAAATTGTTGGTCCCAGGTGGACCGGATGTGACTCAGAAATGCAGCACTGACTTCCACGGGAGAAAGTCGTTGAACATCGTCCATCCCATGCCAAGGTAACAGCGCCGCCAGCCGATCAACGGCGGAATGGCAGAGCCAGGATTTCGCGGAGGCGATTCCGCGGCCCGAAGTCCTGGCAGTTTCATCTCGGGCATAGGCTCCCACGCAAAAATCAAACGAGGTGGTGCCCGCGATCGGTTGGTAATAAAACGATGGCAACGTATCGAGCGATTCGGTTTCACTCGCCGACACCCATTGAGAAATCAGCAACACGCGAATTTTCCAGGGAAGCTCAGCGGTATCGATGTAAGTGACCGCTGAATTCGTGGTACCCAGATCGATGCCGACCACGTACCGAGCTGGTGGAACATCAATCAGCGGATCAAAATTGGCCGTATTAGGTTGCATGGTGTCGTCAGGTTCGATTCAGGGATTACTCAATTTGCCGGCAACCTCGCTGCCTTGGTCGGAGTCCTTTCCAAGGGGAAATTGATCAAGCGTCTTGATCCTCGCGCACTCTGAATTCCAATTTCCATCGGCCCGGTTGATTTGCACCCACACACCAAAGTTCAAAAATACCCAGTTCCGTAATTCGAGAGTCAAATTTCACGGGAACATAGGAGTCCGCTGATCCATCCACAGTCAACGTCGCCGTCAAACTGTCGGTCTCGACCAATTCGTCGTCCGACCAATAGTCCAGCAATGTGCCGGGTTGGTCTTGCTTGCGAACTTTGGAACTGAAAAACCGAAATCGAACGGGCTGTCCGACAACCAGTCCGATCTCGCTGGACGGAACTTTAACTTGAGTTCCCTCTTCCATCCCAAACGGGACCACACAGAGCGCTTTCAGCGGACGGGGCGCTCCCGGAATGGCCAATCCCGCCGTTTCGATGCCAACATAGTACGAATTGGCGACACCACCGCGGATGCGCATTCCACCGGAGTGCTTGCTCCAACCATAATAACAGGCTCCCTTGGCCACGGCGAAATCCAAATCCGACCCACCCGTTAATCGTTCTACTTTTATTTCGGACCCTGATTGTTGACTCCAATCGGTCATTACTTCGAGCAGGCGCTGTTGAAAACCAACCGCCTTAAATACGCCGCCGTTAAACAAAACATGATGTGGCAGGTTCCATTTATTTTCCTGTTGTGTGTTTGCGCAATGCGTTCGCACAAACGTCGCGATGTGACGCGTAATACCGGGATCCGATTCGTAGGGCAGGCCAATTTCCTGAAAGCCTGACGCTGGTTGATGCTGTGTCAGCGCCGTCAAATCGCAGCGTGGGAAAAACCCGTCAAGCAATAAATTCGCCAATTCATCGCGCTGGATTTCGACGGACACCGTGCCGCCGATCAATTTGCTACCGCGACCCAGTACGGAAATCATCTGAGTCTCGGGGCTGTCCAGTGCGAGAAGATTTTCTTTGGCGGCGCGGCAGGAATGCCACAGGGCCACGGATTGCCAGGGATTGAGTTTCGTTCCGGCAGCTGCAAATTTACCAGCGACCTGATAGGCGGCCGCCAGATCCATGTTGTCACCACCAACCAGAAGGTGATCGCCGACCGCAACTCGTTTCAACACGAGTTCGCCATTTTCTTCTTCCACCGCAATCAAAGTCAGATCCGTTGTACCACCGCCGACATCGCAAACCAAAACTGATTCACCAACCCGCAATTTCTTCCGCCAATTATCTCCCTGTTGAGCCAACCAGGCATACAAAGCGGCTTGAGGTTCTTCGAGCAAAACAAACTCCGCGGGCAGGCCCGCCGCAATGGCGGCTTCCCGAGTCAGCTCGCGGGCCACCGGATCAAATGACGCCGGCACTGTTAACGTAACGTGTTGTTCCGCCAACGGATCGTCCGGAAACTCCAGCTGCCATGCGGCGACAAGGTGCTCCAGATATTGTTCGGCGGCTGTCACCGGCGAAATTTTTGCAACTTCGTGGGGCGCATTCCAGGGAAGGATCGCTGCGCGCCGATCGACTTTTTGGTGGGACATCCAACTCTTGGAGGCACCGACCGTGCGCTCGGGTGCGTCCGCACTGCGAACCCGTGCAAACTGACCAATCGCGTAATTTCGATCGGTGGACCATGGGAGGTCCAATGCCTGTTCGTTCGCTTCCGCATCGTTGGCCAAATAGGTGAACGAAGCCAACGACGGCTGACTGTCAATCGTTCGAGGCGCAACCAGTTGTGGGATTTTCAACAATTTGACTTGCGGTTTTTCTTCCAACAAGGCATAGGCTAACACGCTGTTGGTAGTGCCGAGGTCAATTCCGATCGTGTATTTCGGTAGCATAATTTGGGTTTTTGGTCGCAGCGGGATGCGTGCATTTAAGGGTAAAGTTCAGAAGACAAGCACACCACGGCTGACTTTTGGTCACGTATCACGATCGCGATTCAATCAACTGATTTCCAGCTCAATCGGGGCAACAATTAATGCATCTGCGGCACTGCCGGTCCATTGCGGAATTTCGCACCGTGTCGCCTTCCAACCATGATGAGCGACAATGCCGTGAAAGGGAGCCGCACCGGTTACGTTACCGGTCAATCGAAACTGCGCCGGATCAAACTCGGCCGGTGTGGTCAAGGGGTTGCCGTCGGCCACCGTGGTCAACGGCTCGACACCAAAAATTCGCTCAATAACCGCTCCCGAGTTTTTCAAGACGTCCCGCGCTGCGGCGCCAATTTGTGAATCGGAAAATCCATCCAGTGGTTCGTTGACAATATCCAACAAGCGCGCTTCACGTTGCAGGGCGGCCAACAGCGTGATCGCATCGCTGCGCGTTGGCTTCGACACTGACTGGACAGGTTGCGAAGAAACAGACACGGGCTTCGTTTTGGGGGTAGTCGATTCAATTCGAAGAGCTAGTTTCCCATCCAACAATTGTTGAAACGAATTACTCAGGTCGCGGTTTGCCAGCAATTTAAAAAACGCCTTGGTGGCGACAATCAGTCCCATGAAACGATCCGAAAAAATGTTGGTCAAGATAGGAAATTATTTGCCAACATTAATCGTGTTGAGCAACAGTTATCGTACCGATTTCGTGGCAACTGGCCAACGTGGCGCGGGATCGCCACCATTTGGTCGCCAGGCCGACTCGCTATCTGACAGCGAAGCTCTGTCTCGTTATCGACTGTTTTGCTGGCTCGGCCAACGTTTCCTGACGGTTTTCTTGAGTTATAATCGGCCTTAACGAGGCAAAGCGTCCAAGACAATGTGCTCCCGGGTGGGACCGGACGGTTGATTAAAACGTCGAACGAAAATCCGTTGGATAAGTGTCTTTCATTGAACGACGTACCGCTCGCTGCTAATCTTTCATTCTCGACGAACATAGAGTCAAGGTGCCGGGGAGCCTTGGAACGAGTCATTGCCGTTGTGCCAACCAGCGAGACGTTTCTGTTTTTCGCTGATTACATCTCATCGGGGCATTGCCAAATGGAAGGGTAATCGGTTGAATCGTGAGGTGCGGTCGATACATTAATTTCCCAAATTGCTTCACCATTGATGACATTTCAGACACGAGTTTCCGACTTTCAAACACAAACGGCTGCAATACGCGACGTCAGAACCGATGTGTTCGTCCGCGAGCAGGCCATTCCGCTCGAATTAGAATACGACGAACATGATCTCACCTGTACACATGCGGTCGTCTACGATGGCTTGAAACCAGTGGCAACCGGCCGTTTGGATTTTCAACAACAAGGCCGAATTGGTCGGGTTGCGGTACTGGAGAGTTATCGGCGACGAGGATTGGGTACGCTAATCATGCAAGCCTTGGAGGAAGTCGCTCGGGCCGGTAAAGCGGATCAACTCTGGTTTCACGCCCAAATCTCAGCCGTGCCATTTTATCTATCGCTAGGTTATTCCGTTGTGGGCGATGAGTTTATGGAAGCTGACATTCCGCACGTGTCGATGGAAAAACAACTTGCGTAACCATGTTTGTGACCTCTTTCCGGTAGCAAATTTCTCGAACCAATTCACGTTGCGAAACATGCGAAGGCAATGAACAATGCAGCAGTCGATTGGTCACCATGAACAAGTGTTCGAATCCGTTCCAGGATTTCGCGAATCACAGTTGCGCTCTTGGGTTGAACTGATTCGGCAAAGTTGATTCTCGCCATGAAATGCTGGTGGATCGTTGGCTCATGGTGTTTGACCACCTTGATTCCAGAGGTGTAAGTCTCCAGCCTGGTTTGAAATTCAACAGCTGGGGCGTGTTGGGCGACTCTCTGAACACGCGCGGAAGGGTCATTTTTTGCCAATCTTTCCAGATCGTGCCAGGCTTTCATCTGCCACATGGCTTTGGCCAAAACGTACCGAAATGGTTCGTCAGCAGCCGGGAAAAATTTCGCGAGTATTTTCGAACCGATCGTTCCTCCCCTGAGACCGAGCAACCACACCGCAACCAGCCGCAAGTCGCGGTCGGGAGTCATTTCGATCAAGTGTGCCAGTGCTGCCGGGCTGCCAGAGTACTTTGAGCGCCGAACTAATTGTCGCAAGACGATTGGCGAACTCTCCGTTTTCAGCAAATACAACGCGTCGAAAGCCAACTTTACGGTGTCCGTCCCAACTTCTCCCAGCCGATAACTCACATCGCTAACGCGAAAGCGATAATTCACCCGCAAGGGAAAGCCAATAATGTCTGAAAAGGGCGCCATGATTGCCTTCCAGTTGCCAGTAGATGACCGGGAGTAGCAGTGGAGGGATTCGAACCCCCGACACGCGGATTATGATTCCGCTGCTCTAACCAACTGAGCTACACTGCCAAGTAAAAATATCCGCGAAAAGTTTGAGTTTTTCGGAAGTTGATGGTTTTGGCCCGCAAAACCAAGACACACAAAATAACGAGACGTGCGATTACTGGCAAGTCCTGATAGTAATGTCGAACGCGCAATCAGCCGGAGCTTTTTTGACTATCGAAATGGGTTCCACCCAGAACTTGACTCGATTCAATCAATTATTATTGAAAAGCCGCCCGAGTCAAAGCACGCATTCGGCTGGCAATGCGAATATGACGAAATCAATTGTGGAACATGGCGATCTATCGTGGAACCGGTTTTTCGATCGGGCAGACGACATTCGCGACCAACAGACCGGCGACTAAGGAAACGGCAACCATGATCATCGTAAACACGATTTTGAAACCGCTGGGCAGGTCATCATGTATCGCGATTGCCGAGAGGCCGAAAAATCCCATACTGCCGGGAACTAACAGCAACAATCCTGGCATCATCATGATTGCTGCCGGTCGATTGCTCAATCGCGCGAATAGATTGCTGGTGACTCCCACGACCAACGCCGCACTCCACGAGGCGGCGATCGGACTCAGGTACATGCCGGCAACACGAACGGTGACAAAAGCAATGAATGAAGCGAGCAACATCCAGGGCATTTCGCGTTTGCGCGCCCGAAACAGAACGCAAAATGCCAACGAGACGGGTAGCAGTGCCGCCAACGACCACTGGATTGGCAACGGTAGTGGCTCAATTGGCGGCGGCAGATCGATCATCCAATCTGCCAATCCAGACCCCATCACAACTCCAAAAATCATGGTCAGAAACGTCGTTAACGCACCGGCCATTCGAGACGTACCGGACGCCAGATTTTGCGTCGCCAGTTCCTTGACGCTGACCGTAAACTGCAATCCCGGCAACAACACAATCAAGCTTGCCAGTTGCGTCAACTCGACCGAGCCGGCTGGAAAAAAGTGTTGCACGACATTCGCCAGGATCGCCGCCACGAAACCAGCGGTCACCGTTGCCAAATGTTCAGGCAGTCGACAATGTTCAAACCCGCGAACCAAAATTCCGACGAGCAGGCTAATCAATGCCGCTGATGTCACCACCGTCCAGTTGCCGCCCAAAAAAATTCCGGCTCCACCCCCAATGATGGCAAAACAAAAAACCGCCGCCAAATGACCGTAGTCGTAATTAGTTGTTTCGATTTCCTTCAAAACAACTTCGGCAGCCTCGACATCGAGCTGGCCCGATTCGATTTGCAAGTACAGCCGATACAGCGATGTCAATTTGGCCAGATTTACTTCCGCTGGTTTAACACGGATCAGTCGGGTCGAATGAGGTTCGTTTTCGAATGTAATAAAGAGTGATGTTGGCGTCGAAAAAAAGTGTGCGGGTACACCCAAACGCACGGCGGCCAGACTCATGCGGGATTCAAGCTCATCGGCGGGCGCTCCGCCAGTGTGCATACTACGGGAAAGACTTACGATCAAATCAGCAGGCGAATTGGCTTCCGGATTCACAATTGTTGTTTCAGAAAATCGGCGTAAGGGAATAAAGTGGGAATTTGCAGTGTAGGGATTGGCGACGGGTTGCGATATTGGGGGTTTTCGATCCCATTACCGCCATATTTTACGGCAATTATTGCGAATTCGGCGATTTTGGCTGGAGCTGAAAGGTTTCTCGAGACCCAGCGTTGTAACTTATAGAACAAGGGAGAATCCATGACATCAACGCCGGACACACGCTATAGCCTGATCGCAAAACTGCGGGATTCGCAGGACGTTGAGGCGTGGAACGAATTCGCCAGCATTTATCAACCGCTTATTTTTCGCGTTGTCGCCGCTCGAGGATTGCAATATGCGGATGCCACCGATGTGACTCAAGAGGTCCTGGCTCGCGTGGCGAAGGTGGTTGAACGATTCGATCCAACCCATGCCAGTGTCACGTTTCGGGGTTGGCTCTATCGCATCGCCCGCAACATCACGGTGGATTTTCTGCGGAAGCAAAATCGCGATCGAGCCCAAACCAGCCTGGATCAGTCAACGGACTTGTCAGCGTTAGCCAGTCCCACGACGGGTGAATCCGCTGAGTTTCGACTGCAATTTGAAAAACAGATTTTCTGGGTCGTGGCCCAGGATGTTCGCTCCCAAGTCGAAACGAGAACCTGGCAGGCGTTTTGGGAAACCGAGATCGAGCGACGGCCGGTGGCTGATCTGGCTCAAGAATTGAAACTAAGCGTGGGGGCAGTCTATATCGCGCGATCCCGAGTATTAGCCAAGCTGAAAAAACAAGTTCAATTGAGAATGCTGGAAACCGGAATCGAGCAATTGTGCGAACACGATTTGAGAAATCAGGAGAATTAACATGAAATTAGTACCACTCAATTTGAAGCCATCGGAACATGTTTCCGAACAGGATCTGCAAATGATCGTGGCCGAGCGTCCAACGAACTGGACTCAACAAGAGATTGAGACGCACCTCTCGGCTTGCGAATCCTGTCAACAACGCATGTTGCAAACGGCGGCCGATCCGGAATGGCGAAACGAATTGTCATCGAGCTTGATCGAGATTTCGTCACAACCGGCACTCCAGGCTAGAACTGAGATCTTCAGTTCGGCACAAAAATCTGCGGCGGAGTCGGGCAATGAATTTGAGTTGGAAACCATCCGCAATTGGTTGGGGCAATTGCTCCAACCGCCAATGCATCCGGAGATTTTGGGACGACTGGGACGCTACGACATCGAGAGTATCATTGGCTGCGGCGGAATGGGTGTCGTCCTGAAGGGCTTTGATCGCGAGTTGCATCGGCCCGTCGCGATCAAAATGGTTTTGCCACGGTGGGCTCGTAACGGTACCGCCAAGCAGCGATTTGCGCGCGAAGCGCGCGCGGCGGCGGCCGTGTTGCATCCCAATGTGATTGCAATTCACGGGATCGATGAAAGCAATGGCGTGCCTTGGTTCGTGATGCCTTACGTACCGGGACCGTCATTGCAGGAATTGGTGGAACAACAAGGCCCGCTACCGGAAACGGAAATCGTGCGAATCGGTATGCAGATCGCATCCGGATTGGCAGCAGCTCATTCACAAGGACTGGTTCATCGCGACATCAAGCCCGGTAATATCCTCGTGGACAACCAGGTCAATCGGGTGGTCATTACGGATTTCGGATTGGCGCGATGTGAAAATGATGAATCGATGACCAAGACCGGTTGGTTGGCGGGAACTTTGAATTACATGTCGCCCGAGCAAAGTCGTGGCGAGGATTGTGATGCCCGAAGTGATTTATTCAGTTTGGGAAGCCTGCTGTATTTCCTGGCGACTGGCGAACTTCCTTTTCGCGCCGATTCGCCGATGGGCGTTTTGAACCGCATCAGCAATGAACAAGCCAAACCGGTGCGCTCCCGCAACGAACAAATCTCGGCGATGCTGGCCAATGTGATCGATCGTTTGTTGGAGAAAAAACCGATCGACCGTTTCGCGACGGCGACGGATCTGGAACAGATCCTGCATGGATGTCTGGCTCATCTCCATCAGCCGAATAGCGTTCCAGCTCCGCGGACGGCCTATCGTTCCTCGGCAGCCAACTTGTTGCGTTGGAAATGGCTGGGCGGAACTGCCGTAGCCCTAATACTAATGGCCGCCGCAATTATCTGGGTTATGCCCAAAGTGCTTTCGAATGTCGAAACGATCTCCGAACCAAAGCCCAGCCGCACCTGGAATGACATCGCGGCGGAATTTGAATTGCAGGAACCGGCGGCGTTTGAGGGCAACATCGGGCGATTGGGTCAACAGATTGATGAGTTGAAATCAATGTTGGATGCAGAGCAAGTGTGGCCCGATTCGGATGGGTTGCAAAAACAGGTCGACGAATTGGAGCGATTGTTTCGAGCTGAGTGACTGACGCACGGTTTTAAGATTAGTGATGTAACAGAATTGTTTGACAAATTTCTTAATGAGGGGTTGTGTAATGAAGACGACATTAGCGGTGACGACAATGGGATTGCTGGCGATTGGAATGATCTCCGGAAATTGGCTAAACGCGCAGGATGAGGCAGCGCTGGCACAGGCCGAGAAACAGCAACTATTGCATGCAGTCCTGGCGGCGCAAGACGGTGATGATATGGCGAGCGCACCGGAGCCAGGACGGTGGGCAATTTCCTATCCAGCAGGTTTTCCTGGATATAACATGAGAATTGACAACCCGACGAGCGTTGCGCTGGCAGCGATGAAGACCGCAAAAGACGAAACGGCGAAACGCCAAGCTGAAGCAGAATTGAAAACAGCACTGGAGGGAGATTACGATACAAGGTTGATCGGATATGAAAAACATCTGGACCGATTGGCCGACGAATTGACAAAAATGCGCGAACAATTGCAAAAACGCAAAAGTGCCAAATCCGAAATGGTAGAACTGCGCTTGCAGGTCTTGAAGGCCGAAGCCAGCGATTTGGGTTGGCCCAGCGAGGTTAACTCCCGAGTTAATGGTGTTTGGTCGAACCGATCAATCCAAAGTAATCCGTTCGGTGGTGATGCGAGACTATTCACAACGGATCCAACGGGCATGTCACCGGCACTCGGGCTTCCTACGCTTGCTCCAGCCGCGCCACCGGAACCGGCACGTCCGGCAGGGGGAATTCGATAGTCCTACAATTGCAGTAAGGAAACCAATGCGAACCAATCGATACGAATTGCGTCGATTGGCGATGAAGTGTTGAATGCGAGATTGAATACCGCGTATCGATTTACGGAAACGAATCTCCAAATAGCCGGCTTCAGGGGGAACTCAGCCCATTTGAGTGAACCTTCTGAACCGGTTTTTTTGTTGACACCTCTCGCTGAACGGCCACCACTTAAGTTGCTTCGCAAAAAATCCCGCAGGCTGGCCCTGGGCTGTCAAAAATTTGAGGTTGCGGACAATTCAGCATGCGCAACTTTTGCTCCCCTCTCCCCCAAAATTCGGAGTGACTTTGATCAAGTGGCGAATTCAACCGTCCGAATTTTGGGGTCGAGGGGGAGTAAACGACTTTTTTTGATTTGGCCGCGAACAAAAAAGGAACTTTTCATAAACGCAATTTCCAGCTGCCAATACCAAATTTTTGACAGCCCAGGCCTGGCCTGACGAAAATGTTGTGGTTTGGGCATGCTACGCAGTTTAGTTTCTTGTGAATCCCACCGGCTTGTCCGGTGGATGGTTAGGTTTTTTGCTACCCTGAATCACGTCAAAAGAAACGTCCTCCCCCGCGATTTGCCTACGGC
>JANNPW010000077.1:0-84048 GCA_031400405.1 Mariniblastus sp. | reverse complement strand
TTGATCGTGACCCTGCGGGTGGGAACCCCGTCTGGCAGCGTTTGACCAACGGCCAGAAGCGAGTCTTGCGACGTGTAAGGTAACGAACCCGTCGAAGCGTAGACAGCCAGTCCGAAAGCCATGCGATTGAGCTTCGAAAGTATTTCAACGTGAGAGCCTTTGTTCAACAGATTGCATTCATTGAAAGTAATGGCCGAGAATTGAGGCCGTTTTGATTTTTGGGAGTATGCTTTTTCAATCGAGTTTTCAATTGACCGCGTTAAACGCCGGCACGAGGGGCGATCGGTGCCCAGAGCGAATGCGAGAGGGCACGTCTGGCAGACAGGTCGCGAAAGTGACTTCGGACCAGCCGATTGTTAGCCCAGCTGGACACGATTTTGTCGGTTTTCGATTCCACGGTCGCAGGACGCACAGCAAGGAACAAGTCCGCGCTGTTGGCGGCGTTTGAACTTGAGTCGGGTTAGCCCGTTGTGATTGGATGATTCGGCGATTGTGATCCTGGGGGATGCCCATACCAGGGAGTTGATCTCGGAACGAAAATTCTGGGACCACACAATCAAATTTTTCCCAACACACTTTTCCATTCGCGTCTGGCAATTAGAGACCGTCTAATCGCCAGCTTGCAAGAATGAAGCGTTCACTGGTTTTGCCTCGGTCCAATGGTTTTGCCTTAATTGGTTTTGCCTTGGTCCGTGGTCTTACGTCGGACTGGCCACGGTTTTCCCGGTTTTCCTACTCAAGTTCATCGTAATTTGCCGCCACGACGGCCGCATCGTGGGATCGCCATGGTAGAGCCGATCCGTTGCGGTCAAAGAGACCGTGGATGCCGGCAACAGACATCGGCGTTGATTGACGTTAGGGATGTGGTCCGACTAATATTGGCGACCACGCCCTTGCGCTGTTTCGGCTTTTTGAATGTAAATTGGATCGCGAGTCCCCTCAAAGGCGCGTTGATAGGTCACGCTGAGGGCGGCCACGTTGAAGGCATCGCCAGGTTCCAGTTCCACGGCGCGCTCCGCATGCGCCACGGATTGCTCGTAGTTTCCCGTCTTATGATACAACACGGAAATCGCCAAATGCGCCCGGACAAACGTCTCATCCAACGCCAACGCGGCGGTCAGTTTCTCGATTGCTCCGATCAAATCGCCAGCGCTCTTGAGTCGATCGGATTCGTTTTCCAGAGCCAGTACTTCAGGTGACATCGTATTTTCCTTGGCAACAAAAGGTTGAAATTTTTCGAACGTGACCGCCGACAGTCGTCGCTCAAAGCGGCGGGCGATCCCGAAATTCTATTGTATAAAAAAACGGGCTCGAAAGCCCGTTCTGGTTTCCCTAGTGTCGTTGCTGGCCCGTTCGACTGGACCAAACAACCACACAATCGGTTCAATTTCCGACTTTTTGACAAATCAGTTCATCTACGCGTCGATCGCAGCCTGTGCCGCGGCCAACCGGGCGATTGGTACACGATAGGGCGAACAACTGACGTAATCGAGTCCCGTGCGCACACAGAATTTGACTGAATTCGGATCACCACCATGTTCACCGCAAATCCCGCATTTCAAATTGGGCCGCGTTTGGCGTCCTTTTTTAACTGCCATTTCAATCAATTGACCAACCCCTGATTCGTCGATCTGTTGAAACGGATCAACGTCCAGAATTTTCGCCTCAATGTACTCCGGCAAAAACGTGCCGATATCGTCGCGGCTGAAACCGAAAGTCATCTGAGTCAAATCGTTGGTACCAAAGCTGAAAAACTCAGCCGACTCGGCGATTTTGTCCGCGGTCAACGCGGCTCGCGGAATCTCGATCATGGTGCCGACCAGGTATTTGATTTTCGATTTTTCTTTCGCGATGATTTCATCTGCCACGCGACGGACGATTTTTTCGAGGAAGTCCAACTCAGCTTTGGTGCCAATCAAGGGAATCATGATTTCCGGCAGCACTTTGCCGCCCTTGGCAGCGACTTTAACGGCCGCTTCAATAATCGCTTGAGTTTGCATTTCGCAAAGCACCGGAAACGTGATGCTCAGTCGGCAACCACGATGACCCAGCATCGGATTGAATTCGTGCAGGGCTTTGACGCGCTCCTGAATTTTCGACAACGGCACACCGATCTCCGTGGCCATTTTGGTCATCTCCGCTTCGGTGTGCGGCAGGAATTCGTGCAGCGGCGGATCCAAGAGACGAATCGTGACCGGTTTGCCGTCCATCGCTTTGAAGATCCCTTCAAAATCTTTGCGTTGGTGCGGTAAGAGTCGTTTGATCGCTGCGCTTCGATCTTTTTCGGTCTCGGCCAAAATGAATCGTCGTACGTCGGTAATCCGCTCACCCTCGAAGAACATGTGCTCGGTTCGACAAAGCCCAATTCCCTCGGCTCCGAACGCGATGGCCGCGACTGCGTCCGCTGGGGAGTCGGCATTGGTGCGAACCTTGATCTTGCGGTACTTATCCGACCATTCGGAAATGGTCTGATACATCTTGAAGATCCAATGGTTTTGCGCGGCTTTCTTTCCATCTACCAATGCGGCTACCACGGGCGATGATTCCGTCGCGATCGCGCCTTCATAAACATTGCCGGTCGAGCCATTGAGGGAAATCACATCCCCCTCTTTGTATTTCTTGTCGCCGACGGAAACGATGCCGTTTTTGTAATCGATTCTCAATTCTCCCGCCCCGCAAATGCAACACTTCCCCCAACCGCGCGCGACCACTGCCGCATGCGAGGTCATTCCCCCGGTGCTGGTCAAGATTCCCGCGGCCGCATGCATTCCACCGACATCTTCGGGAGAGGTTTCATGGCGAACCAGAATCAGGTTCTTATTGGGATGCTTTTTCTTCAGCTCTTCTGCTTTGGCAGAATTCAGGACGATTTCGCCGGAAGCGGCACCTGGACCGGCCGGCAATCCGGTCGCGATCGCAGTTTTCGTGGCTTCCACTTTGGAATCAAAAATGGGGAACAACAGTTGTTCGAGGTCGCTGCCGGTGACCGTTTTCAAAGCGGCTTTGGCGTCGAGCAATTTTGGTTGTTTGGCACCGGTGATCACATCAACGCCGGTCGCCATTTCGACGGCCCAACGGATGCCAGCAATTCCGACTCGTTTTGCGCTACGAGTCTGCAACATGTACAACTTGCCCTTTTCGATCGTGAACTCAACGTCTTGCGGATACTTATAGTGTTTCTCTAACATCGCCATTGTTTTGAACAGCTCGTGGCCGGCCTTGACCAGTCCTTTGTCGAGTTCCTTTTCCAAGTCGTTCAAGTTCTTGGGAGTCCGAATGCCCGCGACCACATCTTCGCCTTGCGCGTCGATCAAATATTCGCCCATCGGTTTCGCTTCCCCCGTCGAACCGTCGCGCGTGAACGCCACCCCGGTGGCACAGTCGTTGCCCATGTTGCCGAACACCATTGCTTGCACGTTGACAGCGGTGCCAATCAATCCGGTGATTTTATTGAGCATCAAATATTTAACAGCGCGCTCGGACTGCCAGGACTTGAACACCGCGTTAACGGAATATTCCAATTGCTTCATGGGGTCTTGCGGAAACTCTTCGCCGACATGTTTCTTGTAAATTGCTTTGTATGCGCCGACCAATTCCCGGAGTTGATCCGCGGTCAGGTCCGTGTCATTGGCGGCCCCGTATTTTTTCTTCGAGGCCTCAATTGCTTCCTCGAAATGGTGGTGAGTCAAAGTCGAACTCGGGCCCATCACGACATCGCCGAACATATCGATAAAGCGACGATAACAATCCCAACCCGCGCGCGGGTTGCCAGTTTTTTCAATAAATCCGAGGACCGATTTGTCGTTCATGCCCAAATTCAACACGGTATCCATCATGCCGGGCATCGATTGAGCCGCACCCGAGCGAACCGAAACGAGCAACGGGTTCTTTGCGTCACCCAGTTTTTTCCCTTCCAGTTTTTCCAGTTTGGCCAGTTCGGCTTTGATCTGTGGCAACATCTCCGAAGGATACTTGCCCTGTTTTTCGAAATGCGCACAGGCCTCGGTTGAAACCGTGAAACCCGGCGGGACGGGTACGCCAGCGTTGGACATCTCGGCCAGATTCGCACCCTTGCCACCCAACAATTGACGCATCGAGCGATCGCCGTCGGTCATTTTTTTTCCACCGCCGAAAAAGTACACGTATTTCGTTGCCATGCTTCTGAGTCCAGTCCGATCTTGAGTCGATAAAGTGAGAGGTATTGATTTTCCGTAATTTGCAAACGAAATAGATTAACAGCCGATTCAGTTGTGGTAAAGCACAACTCCCCATGAGCGGATTGTTTAGGGCGCGAATATACCACGTTATCACCCGCCAAGGGAAGTTTCCCCTGACTCGCCTGATCCCGTTGCAAGAGCCCAACAGAACTAAGGCTGTGCAACTCGGTCCCACAGCACAACTCGCATGTCGCAAACATTGGTGTCTGTCGGTGCGGTTTTCAACAGGCATCCCAATTCGCTCAACAGTGGATGACTGTTGTGGCGGTTTAAATGCTGAACAACTTGGCCAAGCCAGTCGCCGTGGTCGAGCGCGCGAAGTGCTACGATTTTTTTTTCGTCGAACAGCGCGCCGGCGATGGGCACGTTGCCATCTTCGCCATCCGTACCACCGGACAACAGACAAAAACGACACCCGGCGATCGGCTGATCCATCAACATTTCCGCCATCGCGGTTAACACCAGATGCTGGTTGCGTCCGCCATTGCCTGGATTCTTCGAAAGCTGCATCGTCGGTTCGCCACCCGAAATCAGACAACGCTTGGCTGGACTCGCGTTGCCATGTTGTTGATTTCTCAGCCAGTTCACCAATCGCCGCGCAACCACTTCGGCAGTCTCCGTTGAGAAATCTGTTTCGTACTCACAATCGTATCCAAGCTCGATGGCGCAATTTCGCGCCGCGGCAACCGCCATCTGATTGTTGCCAATGATGAAGTGCTCAACCTGCGTGTCGATCGCTGGGGTATTCGCGACAACATCCGCCGCACGATTCCTCAGTACCTCAATCACCGAGGTTGGGACGGCAGACAAATCTGGATCGAACTTTCTCAATACGGATAGTGCCAGTTCCGTGTTTGTCGTGGAATCCAATGGCTGTTTCTCGATCACAGTCGGCCCTGACGCGATGATCTTTAATGGATCGCCCAGCACATCGGAAATCAGCAAGGTCATCATGCGCCGGCAGTTTGCCAACGTTGCCAAGCCACCACCTTTCACAGCACTAATCCTGCGCCTGACCGCATTCAGTTCCTCAATCGCCGCTCCGCGATGGCTGAGAAGTTGCGTCACCCGCTGAAACTCGGCCAACGTGATCGGTGGCAGCGGCTTCTCCAGCAACGCCGATCCACCCCCCGCAATCAAGACAACACACAGGTCGTGAGGATCACAACCAGCAAGCATTTTGATAATATTCTCCGTCGAGGCCAACACACGGTCGGTGGGAAGATTGATCCCAGCCGGCCGACAACCGACGAGCTGGATCCTTTTTAACCGAACAACTTTGTCGTCCGGCACATTGATCAATCCGGAGACGTTCTTTTGTCGCAGGTAATCATCACCCAACACGTGTTCCAATCCTGCGGCCATCGCTCCACTGGCTTTACCAGCACCCACAACGACGAGATTTCGATACTCAGCGTGGGAGACGCCAATTTCCCCAAAACGGAGTTCGGTGGGCGTGACCGAGACAAACTCACGAACTCGATTTTCTGCGTTAACGGCGGCGACTCCGGCCGACCAAATTTTGCGGGCGTGATCGTTAAGGATAATCGGAACTACCTGTTGGGGGAAACCGGAACGAATACACGTTGCCTTGCTGAAATCGGATTGCTGATTCGCTATGATAGTCATTCCGTCAATTTTTTGAATGAACCTGTTTCACGCTACATGTCCATGAATGTTCTGTTTTCGAGCTGGTTTCGGTGGACCTTGATCATCCTCGGGGTCGTCTATGTGTGGACGTATGCCGCGCACTTTCAATCGCCGGAGCCAGCCGACGATACGTCCTCGATTTTTCGCAAACTGGGCGTGATGGAGTCCAGGTTGATTTCGGAAAGTAGTGGAGTCGTGGTCTCACTGATACGTCCCGATTTGCTGTGGACGATCAATGATTCTGGACAGACAGCAGAATTGTATGGCGTCCACGAGTCCGGCAAATTACTGTGCCAGGTGGAGTTGGCAGTGGAGTCGGCGCGCAACCAGGATTGGGAAGCAATCTCCGCCTTCAAGCTCAATGATGTTCCGCATATGCTGGTCGCCGACGTCGGCGACAATTCAATTCAACGGGCCAGTTGTCAATTGTACTTTTTTCCGGAAACTCCGTTCGAGCCGGCGGCAGAAGTTAAGAAATTTGCGTTGACCGCCAGCCGCATCGATTTTGTTTACGAGGGGGGACCACGCAACTGCGAAGCAGTCGCCGTGGACCCGTTAACCAATGAAGTCTGGTTGATCGAGAAAGTCTATTATGACAGTAAACAAAAGCAGTCACCGGGAATCTTCCTACTGCCGTTGGCGGAATTTCTGTCGGTCGCTGAACCGAGTCAACGAAAACAGGGTACGGCACTGCGAATTGGTGATTTCCCAATCCGCAATGTCACCGGGATGGAGTTTTCACCCAATGGTGAACGGTTAATCATTCGAAATTACTTGAGTGCACACCTGTATGAAAAATTGGCGGGCAAGAATTGGCGCGAGACCGTTTCTCATTCGCAACCGATTTCGGTCCCGCTACCGATCCAACGTCAGGGCGAAGCAATCGCGTTCACCGCCGACTCCAAGTCATTAATCGTGACCAGTGAGTCCATCAAACAGCCCATCTGGCAAATCGATTTGGAAACTTATTTAAAACAATACCAGTCAGCCAAACAGGACTAGGCGGTTGAACCCAGTTTATTTGGACCTCCGACCGAGAAATTTACATGGACCATCTGCTCGCTCAACTTGATTGGCTGACGACTGAACAACCGGCGATGCTCGCCTTGGTTGAAGAACTTTGCAATCAAAATTCGGGCACGTTTAATTTGCCCGGCTTGGCAGCTGTCTGCGAAAAACTGGTTACCGAGTTTTCTGTTTTGGGTGGACAAATATCAGTCTTGCCAACCCAACCTATGCAAACGGTCGCCGACGATGGAACCATGATCTCGCAACCGCTTGGCTCGATGATTCATATTCGAAAATGGCCGGCGGCGACACGGCGAGTGTTATTGTGCATTCACATGGATACTGTCTATCCGGCGGAACATCCCTTTCAAAAATGTGTTTTGCTGCCCGATGGAAGTCTCAACGGTCCGGGAGTTGCCGACGCCAAAGGGGGGTTGACCGTCATGTTGTTTGCTTTGCGCGCGCTCGAGCAAAGTTCGTTGGCGGGCAAGATCGGATGGGACGTGCTGATCAATCCCGACGAGGAGATCGGTTCATTCGGCAGTTATCCGATGATTGAATCATTGGCTCCGCTGTGTGATTTCGGTTTGTTGTTCGAACCCAGTTTGCCCGATGGCACCCTGGTTTCGTGGCGGAAGGGTTCTGGCAATTTTACATTCGTCGTGCGCGGACGAGCGGCTCACGCGGGTCGAGACTTTGAGAGTGGCCGCAACGCGATCGTGGCCTTGTCCCGATTGATGTCGGCGATTGCGGACCGGAATATCGACCCCGATGTGACTTTGAATGTCGGTCGGGTTTCTGGTGGTGGGCCGCTGAACGTCGTACCTGATTTGGCCATTGGTCGCGTGAATGTGCGTGTCAAAACGGTGGAGCAAAAATCTTCGGTGTTGTCGGAAATGGCGCGGTTAACAGCCGAGTTCAATCAACTGGACGGGATCTCCGTGGAGATGTTTGGTGAATTTTCTTCGCCACCCAAACCGCATACCAGCGATGTCGCCGAACTTCAACAACGAATCGAAAGCAGTGCGGCGACGCTGGACATCCCGGTTCGCTGGCAAGGGACGGGTGGGGCGTGCGACGGAAACAAATTTGCAGCGGCTGGATTGCCAAATATTGACACGTTGGGCCCGTGCGGTGGAAACATCCATAGTTCGGCCGAGTACCTATTACCTGCCAGTCTGGTGCCGCGAGCGAAATTAGCAGCTTTGATCCTGCTCAGTTATGCGGACCAACAGTAGCTGCGATTACTCCCATCCTTCGGCCAAACGCCCATGTTTCGGCCCAAAAGACTGTCTTTTGGACTTGCGTAGAAATAGCTAAGATACAAAACAAAATACAACCCATCTCGAGACCTCATGAACCGATCAAATCTTCCACTGGCGTCGGATCGACTCCAACACGACCCGCGCCTCGAACAAGCCAAACAACTGATCTTGGCTGCCGTTGCCGAACATCAACAAGGCATCAATGCGGTCCGCACCGCCAATCCGGAGCTGACCGCCGAATACCAAGAGACTCTCAAACAGTTTGGCGAGCTTCGCGGTGGCAAACTCTATTTTCCATTTTTAGGCAGCGGCATCGGCAATGGTCCGTTCGTCGAATTGGCCGACGGCAGTGTGAAGTTGGATCTCATCACGGGCATCGGCGTGCACGGTTATGGTCACAGTCATCCGCTGTTGATCGAGGCGGGGTTGAAAGCCGCGATTAGTGACACGGTCATGCAGGGGAATTTACAACAAAACACCAACACTTGTGAATTGACGAAATTGTTAGTCGATACTGCTTGTGAATCGGGCGGCGAACTGCGGCATTGCCTGCTTAGTACCAGTGGCGCAATGGCCAACGAGAACTCCCTCAAAATGGCCTTCCAAAAAAACTATCCCGCCAATCGAGTGCTGGCGTTCTCCCATTGCTTTGCTGGGCGTACGTTGGCGTTGTCCCAGGTAACAGATAAGGCGAAGTACCGCGAGGGAATGCCAGACACGATCGCCGTCGACTATATTCCATTTTTTAAACACGATGATCCGGAAAAAAGCATTCGCTCGTCGGTCAATCACTTGAAATACCATCTGGATCGCCATCCCGGCAAATATGCGGCGCTGTGGTTGGAGTTGATCCAGGGTGAAGGTGGTTATTACGCCGGCCAACCGGATTTCTTTCAGGCGCTGATTGAGATCGCCAAACAACACAAAATCGCGGTCATCGCTGACGAAGTTCAGACATTTTGCCGGACTTCGCGACCGTATGCGTTTCAACATTTCGGTTTGGATCAACACATTGATATCGTGACAATCGGCAAAATTTCGCAGGTCTGCGCGACTTTGTTTACGGACGCCTACATTCCGCGAGCCGGATTAATCAGCCAGACTTTTACCGGCAGCACGTTTTCGATTGTGGCGGGCAAAGCGATTTTGCAAGACCTGATCAAACGCGGCAATTTTGGAGTCGACGGGAAAAACAGGCAATTGCATGATCATTTCGCCGCGGGTTTGCAAGCACTCGGCAGTCGCTACCCCGGTTCAATTTCCGGTCCCCATGGCGTCGGCGGAATGGTGGCATTCACCCCGTTTGACGGATCGGCAGACGCCGCGAAAAAAGTCGTCGATGGCTTGTACCAAGCGGGCTTGATGTCGTTTATGGCCGGTGGCGACCCCAGTCGTGTGCGGTTCTTGATGCCGTTGGGCTGCGTCGAAAAATCCCATATCGATGTGGCTTGTCAAATCATTGGCGACGTGATCAGTGGACTGCAGCCCGTCGGCAAAGCCTAAACAGGGCCTTGATCAACGTGTCGATCTGGGTTTGGTGGTTGTACAGGTGGCACGAGACGCGGATGAACCAGCGTTCGGCAAAACGGTTGATCATCACCTCGATGCCAATCTGGTCCCATAACTCACGCTGCAAACCCGACCAGTCACCTGGTGGTAGGGGCACGTGTGCCATCGACCCGTACCAGCCTTGTTCGCGTTTGCCAATCGGCTCAGTCTTAAATAGTTCGCAGAGCGCTGCTTCGGCATAACGGGCCAACCATTGCGAGCGAAGGCGGAATTTTTCCGGGCCCAACTGATTCAGGAATTCAATCGCAACTGGAATCGCCAGGAATGAGCTCGGGTCTCGGGTTCCCTGCCAAAGAAATTTTTCATGCCAGGATTGCGGAACGGCCGGCGGGAGTCGGCCCCAACTGGTTATGATCGGCTCGATTCGGTCGTGCCAACGTGGATGCGCGTACAAAAATCCCGAACCCAACGTCGCGCACAACCACTTATGGCAACTGGCGGTATAGAAATCACAATTGAGTTGGTCAATGTCGAGCGCGATTTGAGCGGGTGCGTGGGGACCGTCGATGCAGGTCGCGACACCCCGGCGCGCGAACGCGGCGCAGATTTCTTTGATCGGCATGAGCAAGGCAGTCGGCGATGTGATGTGGCTGACGACCAAAAGACGAGTCTTTTCCGTGACCCCGGCCAATAGCGCTGCCGCCACTTGTTCGCTGGTTTCGATGCGTTCCGGCAATGGAACCACGACCACCCGGGCGCCGACCCGTTGGCAGCGGGTCTCCCAAATCCGATAGACGGGTCCATATTCATGATCGGAGAGCAATATTTCATCACCGGCGGCCAATGGAAAATTCGCAGCGACTACATTCATGGCAAACGTGGCGTTGTCGGCGAAAACCAAATTCGCTGGTTCCGTATGGACAAACGCCGCCAGTGCTTGGCAGGCTGACGCCGAAAGGCCCTCGATTTGCCGCAAGTAAAAATCCATCGGATTCTCATCCAGCTGATCGATGAATCTCCGGCGCGCATATCGAACGCGATTCAACGGGATGCCGAACGAGCCATGATTGAGATAGATGGTATCGGGGCGAATCCGAAATTCGGTCGACAGATCGTACCAATCCAGGTCGTGGGAAACATTGCGAGTCTTTGCCGTCGAGGTCATCAATTCCCCTTGTGATTCGAACCGGGCCCCATTCCAAAACCATTCCAACAAAAAAGCCGGCTGCATTTTAACCCGAAACTCGACGGGCTAAAATGTCAGCCGGCAATTACCGACTTGAATCCAACTATACAGCCGCACTTTCGAGCGCAACTGTCTTGACTGTCTTGATAATTTCCGCGGCGACTTTATAGGGATCAGCGTTGGATGCAGGGCGACGATCTTCCAACCAACCCTTCCAATTGTTCTTAACCGTGGCGACAGGAATTCGAATCGACGCACCGCGATCGGAAACGCCATAACTGAACTGATCGATGCGCTGTGTCTCGTGCAGCCCCGTCAACCGTTGATCGTTGTCCGCACCATAGACGGCAATGTGACTCTCGACGCGAGGCTTGAACGCCTGGCAGATGCGATCGTAGACTTCTTTCTGGCCACACGTTCGCAGCACGGAGTTCGAAAAATTCGCGTGCATGCCCGAACCGTTCCAATCAGTTTGTCCAAGTGGTTTCGGATGCCAGTTTATCGTCAAGCCGTATTTTTCACCGCAGCGTTCGAGCATATAACGAGCGATCCAGACCTGGTCGCCAGCCGATTTTGCACCCTTGGAGAAGATCTGAAACTCCCATTGACCGGCGGCCACTTCGGCATTGATGCCTTCCACATTGAGACCGGCTTCCAAGCAGAGATCCAAATGTTCCTCGACCAGATCACGACAGTGGGCATTGCGAGCGCCGACGGAGCAATAGTACGGCCCTTGGGGTGAAGGATATCCACCGATTGGAAATCCGGGTGGCAAGTTCGTCTCAGTATCCCACAGGAAATATTCCTGCTCAAAACCAAACCAGAAATCATCGTCGTCGTCCTGAATCAAAGCTCGGCCGTTGGACTCATGGGGAGTTCCATCGGGATTGAGGACCTCGCACATCACCAGGTAGGCATTCACGCGAGCGGGGTCTGGAAAGATCGCTACCGGTTCGAGCAAACAGTCGGATGACCGTCCTTCGGCCTGTTTGGTCGAGCTGCCATCAAAACACCATTGAGGGCAATCACTCAGTTTTCCACTGAAATTGTTTTCGATTTTGGTTTTGCTGCGGAGACTTTGGGTTGGTTTGTATCCATCCAACCAAATATATTCCAGTTTCGCTTTACTCATGAAATTCGTTTCTCCGAATTAATCTTTCAAAAAATTGTTACCGTGGAAATATCGTCATGTTTGACAGGCTTGATCGCACTACTTTTTGGCCGGCTTCCGTCATCGAAGAACTCAGTTTTCACCGGACCAAAATAGGAAGGTCTGACCTTGCGAGTTGTGGTGTTGAGTTCCAATGCTACCAAGCTCCGTCGTTAAATTGTAGTCCATACCCTCAAGTTCGCGGCACAAAGCGGAGCCAATTTCGGGAGACTAATCGGACCATTAGGAATAACCAATTCCGTGACACGTTCAATCCCGCCGGGGTTCACTGGAAAATCGACGGCCGTCTTTCGGAAAACAACTGGGATCGAAAGCCCGGTTTGGAAAACAACGAACCAACAATCAAAGGTTTGAGGCTGGTATCACACCACAGCAATTATTCCCTTCGGTCCGGCACTCCTCACGGCAGGAAATGCAAGCCGTCGACAATCGTTGGCAACCGTTGCTTGTTCCTTGATTGCAGGGAAGCCTGACAAAGTCCAGAATGTTGGTCGCTCCTGCGCAAATTTATTCCGGTGCCAAAAGTAAGTCATTGATTTGGGACAGCGCAGGCAACTTTTTCGAGATGCGTTATTTATTCGATTTTTTTCCCCGGAGGCTGATCCATGTTGGATCATGAAACGACTGGTGATTGTTTGAAGTTAATCGCCATGGCCATGACCGAAGATATTGGCGCGGCCAATATCGCGACCGGAGTCGATTGCACGACGGACGCCATCGTGCCGACAGACACATTTGCCCGCGCCTCGCTGGTCAGTCGCGCCGCTGGCATTGTGTGCGGAATTGAAGTCTGCCAGCTGGCGATCCGTCATTTCTCGAGTCGGCTTAAACTCGATGTCATGGTTGCCGACGGCGGGACCATTGAGCCCCAACAAACCATTGCGACCTTTGCGGGGCCAGCGCGAGATATTCTGATCATGGAACGGACTTGTTTGAACTTCCTTGGCCGATTGTCCGGTATTAGCAGCCTCACGAGGCAATATGTTTCAGCGGTCGCCGGAACAGGGGCCCAGGTTTTTGACACGCGAAAAACCACGCCCGGCTGGCGGCGCTTGGAGAGATACGCTGTCGCCTGCGGCGGCGGATACAATCATCGAATGGGCCTGTATGATGCGGTTTTGATCAAAGACAATCATCTGGCATTTTTTAGTTCTCAATTGGACGACCCCCAGGCCACGATTCCGCGTGCGATCGAACTTACCCGGCAGTGGATTATGGCGAATCAATCCGAATTGCCGCGCGGCAACCAGACCGTTGTCCAACTGGAAGTTGACACGCTGGAGCAACTGGAAATCGGCTTGCAAACTACCTGCGACATTATCTTACTGGATAACATGACTCCGGCTTTGATGCGCCAGGCCGTAGAACTGCGCAATCAACTCGCGCCACAGATGTTGCTCGAAGCTTCCGGCGGTGTGAACCTGCGGACAATTCGTTCGATTGCGGAAACCGGTGTTGAACGAATTAGTGTCGGTGCGTTGACTCACTCGGCGATTAATTTTGATATTGGTCTCGATTGGAATTGCGCTTGAGCCCGCGAAAAAGCCGCAGAAGCAGGTTGATGTAAGCCCGCGATTCCCAATCCGAACAAGCAACACATCACTGAGAATAAGTAAGTATTGGAAAACACGGCGATTGACATCAACACGCCAATCGCGAGCGCGCAGGCCACGCGTGTCGGCAACAACCACAAACCGGCGCCCGCCAATTCGATGCAGCAAATCATGCGTGAGTAATAGGTGGCGATGTCTCGCAAGGTTTCCGGTTCGAATCGAGACCGCAATAAATTAAATGCCCAGAAATCTCGCTCCACGAAATAGATCTGATACAGCACTTCGCCGGACCAATAACCCGGCGTCAGTTTGCCCATCGCGCCACCCAGAAAAATCAACGAGAAAATCAAGACCGCCAATCGTCCTGCTTTGAAATACAACAGTGGGGCGGGTTCGCGCATGCGCAGGGCGTACCAGACACACCACGCAGAGGTCCACCAACACGTCACAAATGTCACGTCGTTGTAACTCTGTTGATGAATGCACAGGCCAAACATCGCCAGACAAGTCACGATCGCCTGAAACAGGATCCACCCTCGATGTGACAGAAACAGGACACTCACGATGAGAGTCAACGGGACGAGATACAGCACTGCCAAAAATTCGGCACTTTGCATTAGTGCTGGAAAAAAATCGTCCTGCAGCGGTATCGCTCGATAGACCGCAAACAGAAGCGGAAACATCCGAAATTTCCAAACCAGCGAGGCGAACAAAAAACCAATCACGATCCGGTAGACGTGGAGCTTGTCCTGGGATTCGGTATCGGTTTGTGAGACCCTGACCGACGCGGGACAACTTTCCGTGCAGCGACTATTCATCCAGAGATCCCTCTCGGACCAACCGAAATTCATTTCCTGGAGGTGTCGTGAGTGGTATTGCTGTCCAGGTTGTGTTCAGCGTTTCATCACGATAATGGGATTGCAAATACAAATATTGTGGTGCGACTTTGTTTTGCAAATGGATCAGTCGCCCGTCGCCGAAAGTAAAAACTCGCGCCGAGAAATGGTTGACATACGCAGCTTTCAACCCCGGTGCCTGGCCTGGAGCGACGCTGGTCTCCAATTCGGCGTTTGATAATGGATGGTCGCTGACCCAATAGCGATTTTCGAAGTTGTACATGGAGGGCACCAGCTGCTGCAGGCACCAACCACAATAGCCTGACGACGCCAAATGAAATCGGGCCAAGAAAATTCGTTGCACTTGGCTGCTCACTGGCAGCAAGAGGATCCAACATGCGACCAACAAAACCAAACCTACCAGAATGGTGGCTGGCCAGTCTTGGGTACGCCTGATGGACTGAAACAAACCTGACATTCCCGTTCAATTCCCGAATATTCGGTTACTCTGATGGTTTTTTGCCTCAGACGACGTCGCGGCGGTCCGACCGCTAAATCAAGTAATTTTCGAGCCATTGCTCCAGTTCTCACCATCGGAAAAATCCCCCCCGGACCGGTACGACCAAAATATTTTTCTAATTTTTCCAAAGATTCACTTTAAGCTGCCGAATTAACGTTGATTGATTTGCAAATTTCAACGCAAACGTCGGTAATTTCAACCGAAAAACGACCAAATTTCGATTCCAGGAGGAATAAAAGATGTTCAAAAAAGCAACGTACGGGTTAGTGGGGGCTGTGGTAATCGGTGGCTTGCTGTTTGGCGGCAAACTAATTCCTTATGCTCAGACTGCTTTCCAAAAAGTAAGATCGACGGCCGGCGACGCAGTTCCGGTGGCCTTCCAACTCGAAGCAGCCAAATCTCAATTGACCAAAATTGATCCCGAAATCAAAAACATGGTTTGGCAGATCGCCAAAGAGAAAGCTCAAGTCAAAAAGCTGGCCGCCCAGGTTGAAAATCAAGAAGTTGAACTGAAAAAACAGTATGGCGAAATGATGACCTTGCGGGAACATGTTGGCTCGGGCGAGAAATTTTACGTTGGTACCAACGGCAAGGCCTACACCAATGATCGAGTCCAAGAAGACTTGCGACATCGCTTTGACATGTATCAAACTGCCGAAAAGACTCGCGAAAAATCCAATGAAATCTTGAAACTTCGTCAAACTTCGCTGGAGTCTGCTTTGACCCAGCTCGACGAAGCCAAATCGCAACAACGCGAATTGGAAATCCAGATTGAAAATCTGACTGCTCGTCACCGTATGAATGAAGTCGTAGCAACTGCGACCCAAATCAACATCGACAACAGCCAATTGACCAAGACTCGCCAGATGTTGGAAGATATTGACGCTCGCTTGGCAACGCAAGAAGAAATGTTGAATTTGATTCCGAAGTATACGGGCCAGATTCCAGTAAATGCCGAACAAGTCGAATCCAACGGCAACATTCTGGACGAAATGGACGCCTACTTCGATAAAACCAAAACTGAATCCAACGATAGCGATGTTGACCAAACGGAATCGGACGAAGATTTGGTAGTCAACTAGGCGATCACCAGCAACGATCGGTTCAGACTTTGCCTCAAATCCGCTGGCTGACTGTGAACTGAATCAAAGCAACTTCCCCCTGGGGTTTGAGGTCAACATGGCTTCAAGCCCCATTTTTGTGTTGGATCGGTACTGATTGGTCTATCGCTGGCCAGCTTTCCGGCCAGCATTTGCCCGGCTTGGGTTCCTTAAACCTAGACAAATCGGCCCGATAGTAGATACTCTAAGAGGAGAGGAAAATTATCCCGCTTGCATCTATCCACGACGGCCCCTTGCGCTTTGACCATCAGCGGGCAAACGATCCTCACCAATCCAATCCAGGACAGTCAGCCCAAACGGCTGAGAGGCGGGGCATGAGATTTTCCTATCCAAATGGATCCACACCACTCGACGGTTTTACAATCGAGCGGGGCATTGGCGTTGGCGGATTTGGCGAAGTCTATTACGCCATTAGCACAGCCGGAAAAAAAGTCGCCTTAAAAAAAATTCAACGCAACTTGGATATCGAGTTGCGCGGCGTCAAGCAGTGCATTAATCTCAAACACGTCAATTTGATTTCGCTGTGGGATATTCGGACCAACGAACACGATGAAAATTGGGTCGTCATGGAATACGTTCCAGGACCCAGCCTGCGCGATGTAGTCCACGCCCATCCACAAGGTCTCCCGGAAGAAGAAGTCAAACGTTGGTTCCTATCGACCGCGTCCGGAGTGGCCTATCTGCACCAAAAAGACATCGTGCATCGAGATTTGAAGCCCGGCAACATTTTTTTGGATGAAGACACTCAAGTCATCAAAATCGGCGACTACGGACTCTCAAAATTTATCTCTACGTCACGCCGCAGCGGGCAAACCGAGTCGGTCGGCACATTTCACTATATGGCCCCCGAAATTGGCCGCGGCGTGTACGGCAAAGAAATCGATATCTATGCGTTGGGGATCATCCTGTTTGAAATCCTGACCGGCGATGTCCCGTTCGATGGCGAGAGCACTCAGGAGATTATCATGAAACACCTGACCGACACGCCCAATGTCGATCGGGTGCCCGCTGGATTTCGAGACGTGATTCGCAAGGCCCTGCAAAAAGATCCAGAGTTGAGATATCACGATGTTCCGGAAATGTTAGCGGATATGCCTTGGCCGGACGTGGCCGAAAATTGTCAAAATATCATTTCACTTCAGTCCGTCGGTCCCTTGTATCCCAGCGTCGACCGCGAACGAGAATACGCCAATTCACATTCGGCAAATCCCGAAAAAATCACTCACGATCATCTGCAATCTCCCAAGGCCACAAGTTTTGTGCCTGGGAATGCGGGCGATCATGGGAACGGCAGACCGAAATCCACGGCAACCGTAACTATTATCGAAACCAACAACGGGGCCGGACCGAAAAATCGATTGCATCCATCGCAATTGCCACCCTCGATTATTAGCAATGCGGACGTGCGAATCGTGACGCCGGTACTGACCGGCGACGCCGATATCGTGTTTGGCCCTTTACAAGATCTCAGCCAACCGGGACCAGCTAACAGAAACCAGAATCGAACTTCCATTCCAGCGAGTTCCAATGGAAATGCCGCCGTTCAGTTCGTCGAGCGAATTCCGGAACCGATCTATGCGATCGCCAGCCCAATCCCAGCGCAGTCCACGGAGCCGATTGCGCGCGTGATGCGGACCGGGATGTCCAGGATTGGATTCTGGTGGAACAATGCCGGTGTTTCAACGCCCCTGAAATTGTTCGCGTTGGTAATCGCCAGTATTGTCTTCGTCCAAAACTCGCAATGGCTGTTGCCGCTGGGTCTTGGCCTGGGTTTGATTTATTTGATGTACTATGCCTTGCGCAGTTGGCTGCAACCGAATGAATCGTTGTCCGTTGAAAAAACCAAACTCGCAGTTTCCAAAAAGATTTCCAAACGTGATTTGAAAAAGCAAACTCTGCTCCAGATTCGAGCAGGACTAAGGAACCGATCCGCGACCGACCGGGCCACGGAACTGCTGGGATCCTTGCTGGTCGCCGCGATGGCTTGCCTCGTGTTTAATTTATTGGGACTGGCCGTGGGTGGTTCCATGCTGAAGGCCACAATTGAATCGTGGGCCATTTACGCTTGGTTGACGACGACCAGTATGGTGGCTTGCTGGTTGTTGTTGATGATCAGCAAGTTTTGGGAAGTCCGCGCCGGTGAACATGTCTTGCGACGACTGACCATGTCAGGCGTTGGATTGGCGGTCGGGTTGGTTGCTTTCTTTTCGGCTGCCACCTTTAGCGTCAATCTGACCGATCCTTCGCTATTCGAATTCGCTGCAGCAGCGGATTCACATTTTGTTATCAAGGGAATGCCGATGCTGCCGGCCTATCTGATTTTCTTTACAGGTTTATTCGGTATTCTGCGCTGGTGGAACCAAACCGATCCCGTTCGATCAACCCGCCTGAGTATCCTCAGCGTGAGCCTCTGCTTGATCTGGGCCAGCGTTTTTAGCCACTTACTCGAATTGCCAATGACGCCCAATTGCATATTGGCGGTTGTGATATCAATTTCAATTCAATTGGCTGCCCCTTGGTTGCCACCGGCTGAACGGTCAGCATTATGCTCGCGATCCGGTTAGCGACACCTTGGTTGATTCCTGACGTGTTCGTCCTTGCAGCTCGGCTTGACCGGGAGCCGAGAGTTTCAACTGCGGTTTTTTCGCGGCGCGCTATGACGATGATGACCGTACTTCAAACCACTCTCGTGCCATTCGTTTTCCTGTTATTGACGAACACCGATTCGTCGTCGATAGCGATGGCTGCCCGAGCACAGCAACCCACCGGCGAAAGCGACACGAAACTCGATGCGACCGCCGTTGCAATGGAATCGACACCCGCTCCCGATTGGGTCGAGAGTGAACCTTACACTGTCGATCATGTGACCTTTCTAGTTGCCAAGACGGACCAGGAGTTTCGATCCGTTCAGTCAGCCGACGAAGCCCTCGACCCGGTGATTTGCGAGACGATTCAGCGATATCTCGAATTGGAACTCGGACACCACGTACCGGCATTGCAGATCAGTGCCGCGGACCTCAATGACAAATTGATTGTGCCCGGTTCACGGCTGGTCTATTCCGTTGACGAACCTTACACGGAGGAATTGGCCAAACGATACGGGACGGACCACAAGACGTCCTATTACGCGGTTGCGAAAATCAAATTGGACACTGCCTTCCTGGGAGAAATCCGTGATCAAATTCAAAGCCAGACAATTCTTTATCGTCTGCGCATGACGGGCCTGTTCGGATCGGGAACATTGGCGTTGCTGGTTGTTCTGTTTGGGTATTTGCGCATCGAACAGGCGACACGGGGGTTTTATAATCGCCGCCTGCAAACAATCGGCATTCTGCTCGCGGCCGCGATCGTGGGTGCAATCTGTTGGGGAGTTAAATTTTTTCGATAGCGGTTGGCCAAACCGGGAGTCGAACGATTTCTAAACGATCCCTAATCGACTGCGGATCGTCGCTTCCGTTACGGGTTTGATCACACCGCGTTCGGTGATGATCGCTTCGATGAAATCAGCGGGAGTGACATCAAAAGCAGGATTGTAAACTCGCACTCCGTCCGGCGCCGTTTGCCGACCGAATCCGTGTGTGATCTCCTCGCTGCCGCGTTCCTCAATTGGGATTTGATCGCCCGATTGAATGGAAAGATCAAACGTATTGCTGGGGGCCGCGATATAAAATGGGATGCCATGCGCCCGCGCGAGAACCGCCACCGAATACGTCCCAATCTTGTTCGCCGAATCTCCATTGGCCGCAATGCGATCCGCCCCGGTCACCACCGCTTGCACCCGGTTTTCACGCATGACTTGGGCGGCCATGGAATCACAAATCAAAGTCGTCTCGATCCCGCGCTGCATTAACTCCCAGGCAGTCAGCCGCGCCCCTTGCAACAACGGTCGAGTCTCATCGACGTATACATGCAACGCGTGACCTTGATCCTGGGCCGTGAAAAATACGCTCAACGCCGTACCATATTCGGCCGTTGCCAGCCCACCGGCGTTACAATGCGTCAACACGCCACTTACCCCCTGAAGAAGTTGCGCTCCGTATCGACCGATGGCATGGCACATGGCGCGATCTTCGGCGTGAATTCGTTTCGCCTCGGCGAGCAACTCGCGGCGAATTTCGGCCACTGCGAGGATTCCACGTAATGATTGGCATTTCCCCTTTAAACGAGCCAATGCCCAAAATAAATTCACGGCTGTCGGTCGAGACGACGCCAGATAATCATGTACGAATTCAAAACGGTCAAAAAATTCATCGCTGTTACTGTTCGCTACGGTTTGCAGGCCGACAACGACGCCGTAGGCCGCTGCGATGCCAATCGCAGGAGCTCCGCGGACGCGCAACATTTTAATCGCGGCCCAAACCGATTCGACGTCTTGGCAATCGATGAACAGCATTTCGGTCGGAAGTCTGGTTTGGTCGATTAACCTCAGATGGCCGTTTTCACCGCCGATCCATTCGATCGTTTCAAAACTCTTCGGCGTCATGCAGATTCCCATAGAACTTGTTTCGTAAGCGACGATGGCGCAACAATGATTGGTCGAGCGTCGACCATTTCGCGAACCGAACCGTTGGCTCAAGTTTTCGCCCGCTAACAGTTTAGGGATTCACGATCCCCTGAAAAGGCGTCGAGCACGGCGTCAGTCAAATTCCACCATTCCAGCAATTATGGATCTCTACTTCGGCTACATTTGAGAGAGTGTATAATCGGTACAGAACGGCGCGAACCGCAGGTTTCGTCCACAGTTACATCGTCAAACGTCGACTCGAGTTACTCAATGAAGTTGTTGAAAGTTGCTGCGGGAGCTCTGAACCAAACGCCATTGGATTGGGAAGCCAATCGTGACAATATCTTGCAGGCCATCGAAGCGGCCCGCGCACAGCATGTTGTCGTGTTGTGTTTGCCGGAACTTTGCATTACGGGATACGGTTGCGAAGATGCGTTCCATGCTCCCGGCCTGCATTCCACCGCTATCGAGATGTTGCAGACGATTGTTCCGGCGTCCAAAGGCATGGTGGTATCGGTCGGCTTACCGATGATGTATGGGGGAGGACTGTTTAACACGGCAGCGTTGCTGGTGGACGGGGCGATCGTGGGCTTCGCAGCCAAACAGCATTTGGCCGGCGATGGAATCCACTACGAACCGCGCTGGTTCAAAGCCTGGCCAACCGGAGTCGTCGGTGAAATTGAACTTGATGACCAAATCTATCCGATCGGCAACGTGTTGTTCAATGTCGGTGGCATCAAGATCGGTTTTGAAATTTGCGAGGACGCTTGGGTCGGCACACGGCCAGGTAGTTTGCTGGCCGCTAAAGGAGCCGATCTGATTCTGAATCCGAGCGCCAGCCATTTCGCGTTTCGGAAACATGACGTGCGGCTGAGATTTGTATTGGAAGGCAGCCGCGCCTTTAATGTAACCTATATCTATTCAAACTTGTTGGGAAACGAATCGGGACGCGCGATCTTTGACGGTGAAACGATGATTGCCTCGGGCGGAAATTTGCTGGCTCTCGGCAAGCGATTTTCCTACCAGTCGTTTGGTTTGACAACGGCTATCGTGAACGTAGACTCGACGCGCATGACGCGGGCGCGCACGGGCAGCTTTGCTCCCGAGGTCGACGGCGATGTAACCGATGTGATCGACGTGCCCTACAAATTTCCCAAAATTGAACTCGCACAGAACCAACCAGTGAATGAGACATGGGCGGTGGGAACTTCGGCTAAATACGAAGAGTTCACTCGCGCTGTTTGCCTCGGCCTGTTTGATTACCTTCGGAAAAGCCATTCCCGCGGTTTCGTGGTTTCGTTGAGCGGAGGATGTGATTCCGCGAGTGTCATTGTCCTCGTCGGGACCATGTTGAAATTTGCCGAAGCGGAACTTGGATTTGAATCGCTCTGTCAGCGGCTCGGTTCGTGGTTGGACAAGGAGCCGATCGAGAATTCAATGGCCCTCGTGCGACGCCTTTTGACAACGGTATATCAAGCAACCGAAAACAGTGGCGAAGTCACTCGCGCAGCGGCCCGCGACGTGGCGACCGCCGTTGGCGCGACGCACTTTGAATTCGATGTCGATTCACTGGTCAAAGATTACGTCCATATCGTGAGCACGGCGATCGGCCAACAACTCAATTGGAAACAGCACGACATCACGCTACAGAACATTCAGTCCCGCGTTCGATCACCGAGCGTCTGGATGTTGGCCAACCTGAATAATGCACTGTTGTTGTCGACCAGTAATCGGAGTGAGGCCGCCGTTGGTTACGCAACAATGGACGGCGATACGTCAGGTGGGCTCAGCCCAATCGCAGGAATCGACAAGGCTTTTTTGCGAACTTGGCTTACCTGGATGGAAACAAATGGGCCAGCTGGGCTGCAGCCTCTCCCCGCCCTGAAGTCGGTTAACCGGCAACAACCGACGGCCGAATTGCGACCTCCCGAAAACAAACAAACCGATGAAGACGATTTGATGCCCTATGAGGTGTTGGACGCGATCGAGCTATTGGCGATTCGAGACAAAATGATGCCGGTCGAAGTTTTCCAACATGCCATACTCCAGTTTGCGAATTACCAACCCGCCCAGCTAAAACAATGGACGATTCGATTTTTTCGACTATGGTGTCGCAATCAATGGAAACGTGAACGGTACGCCCCATCGTTTCATTTGGATGATGAAAGTCTCGATCCCAAGACCTGGTGTCGGTTTCCGATTCTATCGGGTGGTTTCGAGTATGAGATTCGACAATTGGAATTGTGGAAATAGGACGCCGATTTACCATGCCCACAGTCATTGAGAGTCTGCGAAAATCGGCCCATTCCAACCCGCGCCGTATTATTTTCCCGGAATCGTCGGACCCTCGGATCGTGCAAGCGGCAATCCAGTTGGCCCAACTTCAACTTGGCCAACCGGTTTTGGTTGTGACTGATCAAACGCTGGTCGCTACCTTGCCCCCGGAAGTCGAAACGGTCTGCCCGTCGAATCAAACGTTATTGGCCAAATGTGCGGCGGCGCTGTACGAAAATCGCAAACATAAAGGTCTTTCTCTCGAAGGCGCACACTTGGCGGCCGCCGATTCGTTGCTGTTCGCGGCATTGCTCGTGAGGATTGGTTTTGTCGATGCATCGGTGGCTGGGAGTTTGGCGACAACGGCCAGTGTTATCCGGGCTGGATTGTATGGTGTTGGAATCAGGCCGGGACACAAATTGGTCTCCAGTTTCTTTTTGATGCAATTCCCCGACCGCTGCTGGACCTATGCGGATTGTGGAGTCGTTCCCGACCCCACGGCCGCGGAATTGGCCGAAATCGCGATCACCTCGGCTGATAACCATCTGCGCCTGACCGGGGAAATTCCACGAATCGCCATGTTGTCATTTTCGACTCGGGGAAGTGCCGACCATCCGCATGTTCAAAAAATCCGAGCGGCAACCCAAATGATCAGGGATTTGCAACCGGCGTTGTTGGTCGACGGAGAGTTACAATTCGATGCGGCAATTGTTCCTGACGTCGCCGCGCGAAAGGCCTCCGATTCGCCAGTCGCGGGACAAGCCAACGTGTTTGTGTTTCCGGATTTGGATGCGGGTAATATTGCTTACAAGATCACCGAACGATTGGGAGGCGCTCAGGCATTGGGACCGCTAATTCAAGGTTTGTCTAAACCCTTCATGGATCTGTCGCGCGGCTGCAGCGTCGATGATATTGTCGATGTCGCCGTGATCGCGTCGGCATTGTCAAATCCCTGATTGCGGGCGTGCTAAGCTGGCTTGACGCTGAGAACAACCAAGAAACAGAGCGGTCAATCCACAGGATAGGCTATGAACCGCATGCTGCTAAACATTGCGAGTCTGGGAAAATCTTGCGACCAGCCAAACCACTCCACAGACCCAACCGAAAACTGCCGGTATCCAATCGCCAATCGTTCGATAAAGACTGGTGCGAGTCACCGGCGTGATTTCGGCCTTGATTAAACCCACATCCCGACGCGGGCCAACTTGTAACAACCGACCACATGTGTCAATCTCCGCCGAGAATCCAGTATTGGCACACACCAAGTGTGGTTTCCGCAATTCAACCGCACGAAATACGTTACATGCCAGGTGTAAATCCAGGCAACTGGTTCCAAAAAACCATCCGTCATTGGTTAAGTTTATCAACACATCGGGTTCTTTTCCCTGCGCCGTCAAAGTGTTCACCATCCGACGCATGAGCTGTGGGACGGTGGATTCAAAACAGATACTCGGCGCGATTCGGACGTTTTTGACTTCAAATGATTCAAACGACTTCCCAGGCGTCAATCCTCGACCAATGGGAGTCCACTGGTGCAAAAACGGAAACCAATCCGCCAGCGGAACATATTCGCCAAACATCACTCGATGATTCTTGAAATACCGACCCGCAACGGCTCCCGATGAATTGATCAGCAACGCCGAGTTAAACACTTCATCTTTCTGTGGATCGAGCGTTGTGGCACCAACGAGTAACGGAACATGTCCTGAATTGAGCGCGGGGTAACCCATTGCCATTCCCCAAACCTGAGCGATAGCGCCTTCGTACACTTCGATGGTCCCTTCGGCATCGATATCGGACAGCAAATCGTAGGCAGAACGGGGAAAACCGGACTCTGGCCAGACGATCAGGTCCAGTTCGGGCCAATTCGCAAGCGACCTGCCGGTCAAATCGCAATATTGCTCAAACTGTTCTAATTCCTCTGCTCGCGTCTGTGATTCAAAAATCACATCGATCGAACTTTGCACGATCGCGACATGAATCGAGGGCTTCGCTGCAGTCAAGACAGGCTCTCGCAAACGCCACTGACCGTAGCTGACGACAATCGCCAACGTCAACAGAGCGCCCATCAAAGCGATCAACCGACCACTTCGAGTTGCACCGGCAGGCACCGTAACACGAGCACCCATGCCCGGCGCTCGCACTGCCACCGCCACTCCAGCGGCAAACATCACAATCGCAAACGTCAGCGTATAGGCTCCCGAGAGATCGGCGATCTGAATCAGGATGGGTTGCTTAAACTGCGAATGCGACAGGCAAACCATCGCCATGCCAGTCGCAAAATTACATCGAATCCATTCAATCCCGGTCCAAGCGATGGGCGCTGCCAGGATCACTGGAAAGTAAAAGCGATGCACCAGCGTCCGCGAAACCAGTACAAACAGCGGTGTGTAGATCGACATGTATAAACTGACCGCGAACCAACCCGCCCACATCGCCCGATGCGGCAATGGAATAAAGTAAAAGGTTCCCAACCAATACAGCAAACCGGCGAGCCAGACCTCGCGAAAATTCACTCGACCGAGTTGAGTTGAGAACAAGACCAGCCAAATTAATGGCACGGGTGCCAACCAGGCCAGCCACCAGGCACCGACTGGAGGAAAGGACAACCACAACATCACAGAAGACGCGAAAGAAAACGCGAAAACTTGCAACCTGGGAACGTTTCGACTTGCCGGCAACAATGCAGACGTCGCGTTAGCTGCGCTGCTCGTTGTCTGGGGATTTCGATTCAAATCGATCACGCTGCTTCAATTACCATTGCCACGGCGTTGCCGCCGCCCAAACAAAGACTGGCCACCCCGCGTTTTTTTCCAGTCCGGCGCAGGGCATGAATCAGAGTGACTAGTACGCGCGCACCACTGGCTCCGATCGGATGACCGAGGGAAATACCACCACCCGAGATATTGACCTTGGTTGGATCAAGTCGCAGTTCTTTCAGGCAGGCAACCATTTGACTGGCAAAGGCTTCGTTGATCTCAAACAAATCGATGTCCGCCAATGACAATCCACAATTTTTCAAAGCTCCTGCGATGGCATAAACCGGTGCGATAAACAGGTCTTTCGGTTCCGTACCAGAAGTGTAGCTGGCCAGAATTTTGAATCTCCATGGTGCGTTCGCCGCGATCGACTGGTTACATACCAGTAATGCGGCGGCACCGTCGGACAAGGTCGAAGCATTGCCGGCGGTAACCGAACCGTTGCGATCAAAAACAGGCCGGAGTTTTGCCAGTCCGTCGAGCGTCGTATCCGCGCGCGGGCCTTCGTCGACGCTAATGATCTGATCTCCCTTGCGCGAGGTAACTGTGACCGGCACAATTTCTTCGACAAAGATTCCCGCCGCGATGGCGGCCGCAGCGCGCTGTTGGCTGGTAACCGAAAACTGATCCTGATCGTCCCGCGTAACGTTGAACTTGGTCGCAATGTGCTCCGCGTGCATTCCCATATGGCACGACTCGAACGAACACGTCAATCCGTCAAAAACCATCGCGTCGGTCAACTGAATGTCTCCGAGCTTGACTCCGGTTCGCAGCCCGCGTGCCAAATGTGGCGCCTGTGACATGCTCTCCATTCCTCCGGCCACGATGGCAGTTGCATCGCCGCATCGAATTGCTTGACTCGCCAACATGACAGCTTTCAGCCCCGAGCCACAGACTTTGTTGACGGTGACGGCAGCAATGGAATTCGGCAAGCCACCTTTGAGCGCGGCCTGACGCGCGGGTGCCTGACCGACACCGGCTGCCAACACGTTGCCCATGATGACTTCGTCAATCTTGTCCGGGGTCAATCCAGCCCGGACGATCGCTTGCGCAACGACGACTCCACCCAAATCGGTCGCCGAAAGAGTACTAAGGCCGCCCAGAAAGGAACCAATCGGCGTTCTCGCGCCCGACACTAAATAGGCATCTGACATGTTGATGATCCTGCTATTCCTAGTAATACGAGTAATTGATGCGCGGCAATTGCCCCGCGGTTTGCTTCGGTCGAGGATTTTAACCAGCGCCGATTGGGTGTACGAAACAATTGATAATCCTATTCGGATTTTCGGGTGGCGGCTATCTCACTTGGCCATTCGATGCACCATTTTTCGATTGGTCAATCTGTCACAGTGGTCTATCAGCATGGTAAATTCTCGACTAAATTCGTGAACTGATTATGTCGGCTCCAACACAATTGGCAATCATTCCGCCGCAAGGACTCTTATGGAAGGCCCCCAACTCGACCCATTGGTTTTTGCCATTTTTGGTGCATCCGGCGATCTGGCCCAACGAAAATTGATTCCAGCAGTCTTCGATTTGTTCAAGCGAAACTATTTGCCCGAACGGTTCGCCTTATTGGGGATCAGTCGCAGCGAATTGACGGATGACGATTTCCGAAAAAAGTCGTTTTTCGAAAATGAATTTCTCGACCTGACAAACGAGACAGACGACACCAAACAGGCCTTTGCGAAACGACTGCACTACCAGCCGATCGACACCAACGCGCCGGCTGACTACGCACTCGTCAAACGTCGTCTGAATGCTTTGGATGGAGAATTCAACACGTGTGGCAATTGTATTTTTTATCTTTCCACACCACCGATCCTGTACGAAAAAATCCCGGCGTTTTTGGCGCAACAGGGCTTGAATCAGGCCCCTGGCAGCTACCGCAGGCTGGTCATCGAAAAACCATTTGGTTATGACCTGGATTCGGCGCGACAATTAAACCAGAATTTGAAACAGCACTTTCGCGAAGAGAATATCTATCGCATCGATCATTATCTGGGCAAAGAAACGGTGCAAAATTTGTTGGTAACGCGATTTTCGAACGGCATTTTCGAACCGTTGTGGAATCGTAACTACATTCATCATGTCGAAATCACATCAGCCGAAGACATTGGGGTCGGCAGCCGCGGGGGCTACTATGACCAATCCGGAGCGCTCCGGGACATGCTTCAAAACCATTTGATGCAGTTGGTCGCGCACGTGGCGATGGAACCGCCGATTGCACCGACGGCGTCAGCGATCCGCAATGAAAAAAACAAGCTGTTCGAATCGTTGCGACCGATTGCCCCCGAAGATGTCAACAAAATGGCGATTCGCGGCCAGTACCTGGCGTCCAAGGTGCGCGGAAAATCAGTCAACGGCTATCGAGACGAAGAAGGGGTGCCAGCCGATTCGAAAACCGAGACCTTTGCTGCCCTTAAATTCTATATCGATAATTGGCGTTGGTCCGATGTGCCGTTTTACATTCGTACTGGAAAAAGACTGCCGACAAAAGTGGCAGAAATCACAATTACGTTTAACAAGCCGCCACACACGTTGTTTCGCCGCGAGTCAGAAATGTTGAACAAACCCAATAACCAGTTGATCATTCGCATCCAACCCGATGAAGGATTATTGCTGAACTTCGGTATGAAGGTTCCCGGTGAGGGGTTTCAAGCCAAAAATGTTTCGATGGATTTTCGCTATTCCGATTTGGCGGACTCCGATGTCCCGGAAGCCTACGAACGATTACTGCTAGATTGCATGAAAGGCGATGCAACCTTGTATGCTCACGGTGACAGTGTCGAACATTCCTGGAAGTTCGTAAAACCGATTTTGGACGCTTGGGCCAACGATTCGGCAATCCCGATTTACGGATATCCGGCTGGCAGCTGGGGCCCGGAAGTCGCCGATGCGTTGATCGAACCCGCCGAAATGTATTGGCGAAATCCGTGCCGTCGACTAACAGACGACACCTCGTTTTGCGAGCTATAATGGGTTTCCGCGATAACATTATCCGCCAACGGTGACTGCCATTTGAATCCTGTTTCGTCCGCGAGACTGTCTCCGATCATTAATGACCAATTCCAACCTTATCCGAAAACTTCAGGATCTTCAGCCTCGTCTGTCCGGCGAAATTTCAGTCGACGATCGGACTCGCCGGCTGTATTCGACCGACGCTTCCGCCTACCAGGAGATTCCTCTGGCGGTCGCTGTTCCGCAAGCGGAGGCCGACCTCGCGCTGCTCATACGCTTCGCTGCCGAAAACAAAATAGGTGTGATTCCGCGGACAGCTGGAACATCGCTCGCGGGCCAAGTCGTTGGTGCCGGAATTGTTGTCGATGTTTCCCGGCACTTCACGCAAATTCTGGAGATCAATCCGGCTGGCGCGTATGTGCGTGTCCAGCCTGGTGTAATCCGCAACGAGTTGAACCTGGCTCTCGCGCCGCATGGGCTAATGTTCGCACCAGAAACATCGACCTCGAATCGCGCGATGATCGGCGGGATGGTGGGAAACAATTCCTGCGGCTCGAATTCGATCGTTTATGGCAGCACGCGCGATCATGTTTTGGAAGTGCGCGGCTTTCTCAGCGACGGGTCCACAGCCTCGTTTCGGTCAGTTTCCGCCGAGGAGTTTACGAGCAAATGCGATCCAGCCAATCCTTCACTTGAAGCCAAAATCTATCGCGGCGTGTACAAATTGCTTTCCGATCGGGCAACCCAAACGGAAATTCGCGACGAGTTCCCCAAACCGGAAATTCATCGGCGCAATACTGGCTACGCGGTCGATTTGTTGATCGAAACCAATCCGTTTGGCTCGGCCGAGAATCCGATCGAGCGACGATTCGATTTTTGTCAGTTGATTGCTGGCTCCGAAGGCACACTTTTTTTTGCCACCGAGATCAAGCTGAATTGCGTTCCCTTGCCGCCGCCGATCAGCGGCGTCGCGTGCGTGCACTTCGAAAATGTGGATCAGGCTCTACGCGCGACTCAACTGGCGATGAAGCGTCGACCCTTTGCCTGTGAATTAATGGATCGATTAGTCCTCGAAGGGGCCGCGCGCAATTTGGAGCAGCGCAAGAATGCTGAGTTTGTGCAAGGCGATCCGGGCGCCATCCTGATGGTTGAATTTCGTGGAACTACGAGGGATGACGTGCTGGCACAGACGCAAGGGCTGGAACAACAACTTCGGTCTGCGAAACTGGGTTACCATTTTCCTGTATTGTTCGACGCCCAAGCGGACCAGGTATGGGAACTGCGCAAGTCTGGTTTGGGGGTCGTATCGAACATCCCCGGAGATACTAAACCCGTCGCCGTAATCGAAGATACCGCCGTGTCGATCGATGACTTGCCAGAATACATTGCCGAGTTCAACCAGATTTTGAGCGAAAAATATGGCCTGGGATGCGTTCATTACGCTCATGCTGGGGCCGGTGAAATCCACTTGCGACCCCAGCTCAACCTGAAAACTACCGCCGGCAATCAACAGTTTCATGACCTCGGGGCAGAGATTGCGACCTTGGTAAAAAAGTATCGCGGTTCGTTGAGTGGCGAACACGGAGACGGTCGATTGCGGGCCGAATTCTTGCCACAAATGATTGGCGCGAAAAACTATGAACTGCTTCGCCAAATCAAAAAATTGTGGGATCCAGACAATATCCTGAACCCCCATAAGATCATTGATGCCCCGCCCATGAACGGGCAACTGCGCTACGAACCCGGCCAGCCGACGCGCGCGATCGACACGGTGTTTGATTTTAGCCACGAACAAGGGGTCGTTCGCGCCGCCGAGCTATGTAACGGTTCGGGCGATTGCCGGAAGACTCAGTTGTCGGGCGGAACGATGTGTCCCAGTTACATGGCGACGCGCAACGAAGCGGATACGACTCGGGCCAGGGCCAATTTGTTACGGCATGTGTTGACCAATCCAATCGACGAATCCAAGCCGTTCAACAACGAAGATCTTAAACAAGTCATGGATTTATGTTTGTCTTGCAAGGGCTGCAAAAACGAGTGTCCATCCAACGTGGATGTCGCAAAACTGAAAGCCGAATTTTTGCAGGCCTACTATGATGCCAATGGCGTACCGCGCCGAGCGCGACTGATCGCCGGGTTTGCTAGATCAATGGCCGTGGCTTCGCGAGCACCGTGGTTGTTCAATTGGTTGGTTACCAATTCCCTCACGTCGAGATGGGTAAAATGGTTTGCCGGTTTTGCCATCCAACGTTCGATCCCCCGCCTGCAGCGCACAACGTTGCGATACTGGTTTGAAAAACACAGACCCTTGCCAGAGGCAGGCAAACTTGGCGCGGTCAATTTGTTCTGCGACGAGTTCACCAATTACAATGATGTTTCGGTCGGGATTGCCACCGTCGAGTTGTTGGAAGGGATCGGTTTCACCGTTGTCATGCCCGCTCACGAGGAAAGCGGCCGCGCGGCGCTGTCAAAAGGATTGTTACGCCAAGCCCGTCGATATGCCGAAACCAATGTTCGAGCGCTAGAACCACTGATCAGCGCTGACGCGCCCTTGATTGGAATAGAGCCGTCGGCTTTGTTGAGTTTTCGTGATGAATATCCTGTGTTGGTATCACCAGAATTGAGACCAGCGGCAACTCGCCTGGCAAAGAATTGCTTGCTGATTGACGAGTTTATTTCGCAGTTGATCCGCGACGGAAAAATAGACTCGACTTTTTTCACGGACGAAAAAATAGCAATTCGACTGCACGGTCATTGCCATCAAAAGGCGCTCGCGTCGTTGGCGGCGACAGTTCGAATGTTGCAGTTGCCGAAAAACTATGCCGTTCGGCTAATTCCTTCGGGCTGTTGTGGGATGGCCGGATCATTCGGGTACGAAGCGGAACATTATGAAATCTCCATGCAAATCGGCGAATTGATTCTGTTCCCCACCGTGCGAGCCGAGTCAAAAAATGTTCTAATTGCCGCACCCGGCACGAGTTGTCGACATCAAATTTTCGATGGCACGGGTCGGTTAAGCCTGCATCCGGTTCAAATTTTGCGCAACGCTTTGCTTGCGAGCAAGTAGCAGAATGGGCCGTGTGCTGAGAGTGTGTTTCGCGAACTCGTCGCGATGTCTAATTTTTCCCTGGGTACTTCCACAAAACACCATGTCCAATATTAAAACGTTTGCCACACCGCACGATGTTGTTACGGCATTTGCCAGTGACTTTTCCAATTGGCTCCGCAGTTTGCCGAGCAATCAGACCAAGATTACAGTCGCGCTGTCTGGTGGCAGCACGCCGAAACTCCTGTATCAACTGTGGGCGAGCCAATATGCCGATGCGATTGATTGGAATCGTCTGTATTTTTTTTGGGGCGACGAGCGTTGCGTGCCACCGGAAGATGCGGACAGCAACTTCGGCGCGGCCAAGACGTTATGGTTAGACAAAATATCGATTGACGCCGCCAACATCCACCGCGTCCAGGGCGAATCCGATCCCGACGAGGAACGATCACGGTACGAAAATGAAATTTATGAACATGTTGAAATCGATGACAATGCAATCCCACAATTTGATTTTGTAATCTTGGGCATGGGGACAGACGGCCATACTGCTTCCATCTTTCCGCATCAAATGCACTTTTTGAAATCAGACAAAGTCTGCGAGGTCGCGATCCATCCGGAGACCGCGCAAAAACGAATCACGTTGACTGGCCCCGTACTCAATGGAGCTCAGCGGGTCGCATTTCTGGTTACCGGAACCGAAAAGGCGGCCGTATTGCGAGCTGTAATTCACCAATCCGGCGATTTCGAATCGTATCCCGCGTCGCATATCGCCGGTAAACAAGTAGATTTTTACCTGGATGCGGCGGCCGCCAGCGCATCATAGGAAATGTTCTCCAGACCCGACAGCTCCGTGAATCAGGCTGTCCAATCGGAAAAGACCAATCGCCCGATCGGCGATTGGTCTTTCAATCGCCCGCGCGAACCGGCAGTTGCTTACAACAAGGATTGCGACTGAGGATCGTAACTTACTCCATTGGATAGTCGAGCCAATCGTTCGAGTACCAATAACAATCCACCTGGATCAAGAACTTCATCTTCGTCGACTTCCTCGTTGGAAAGTTCGGCAAAATGAAACACGTCCAAGCGACCATCACATTTTTCCAGGTTGGCAATTTTTTGATGATCATCGCCGGTCAAAGTCATCGTTCTAAATTCGGTTTTCAAATCCTGAATCTGGTCGCGAACTTCTTCGCCATCGATATAGGTAATATCCATCGCCGAATAATCCTGTGGCGAGTGGACCGTGATGGAATCGAACTTACCGGCGGATTCCCGAGCATTTGACGACTCATACTTGTCTCCTAACCCCGCCAACATGGATTCCACGCTCTTTAATGATGGCCGATTTTTTTGTTGAAAGAAAACGAAAAACGTATCGCGATATACGAATCGGCTGTCTTCAAAGAGTGACATGTGCTAACTCAACTAAATCGGTGAATAATCCGGTGGCGGTAAAGGCAAACTCGCGCTTGCTAACGCCGCACATTCTATCCGGTTCAAGGTCAGACAACAGCACCCGATTTCGAACAGCCTTTAAAACTGCTGCCCCAATTCCACCGATCTCGCGGTGGCAGCCTGCACCGCTGACATGACCGCAGTCCGAAAACCCAGTCCCTCTAATTCCTTGAGACCAGCGAGTGTCGTCCCGCCGGCGCTGGTAACTCGGTTGCGCAATTCTGCCGGCGATTCACTCGTTTCCTGCAACATCTTGGCGGCGCCAAGTACCGTTTGAACGGCCAGTTTCTCAGCTGTCAGTTGCGGCAGCCCCATCTTCACAGCTCCCATTACGAGTGACTCAATAAAACTGAATACGTAGGCTGGACCGGAACCCGATAGCCCGGTGACCGCATCCAACAGCGGTTCAGCAACCAACTCCACAACGCCAACCGATTCCAGATAACTGCGGATGTTGGATTCATCGGATTTCGAAACTGACGGAGAAACAGCCATCGCACATGCGCCACAGCCGATCAAACACGGCGTGTTAGGCATCACACGGATGACTCGAGTCGCGGCCGTAAATTGGATGATTCGCGCGATGGAGATACCGGCCATCACCGATACAACCAACGGGTGCAAATTCGGGGAATCCGAATCAGAACCATTGACAGGGTGATCCGCGCGGCAGACATCGCCAACTCTTAGATCAGCCAGCGCGGCCGCCACGTATTGCGGTTTGACAGCCAGAAAGACCGTTTCGCAGGCATTGTAAACGTCGCGATTGGTGGCCAGGACTCGGGTTCGGATGGCGCCGATTTGGTTCTGAAAAGCTTGCCGAGCTGTTTCACTGGGATCGGCGATCACAAACTGCAGCTCGCGATTGTTTTTGGCGATTCCAGCAGCCAGTGCTTGGGCCATTTGGCCGGCTCCAATAAATCCGATTTGTTTCATGAGCTAGTGTGCAGTGTTTGGTGTTCAATGTTCAGTTTCTGACCGAAAATCCGTTCGCTAGCGATACTTTCATGTCACAGCGATAACATTGGCAAAAATTGTCTCTGGACAGGAGTTACTTATTTTGAAATACTCCGCGCCGCTAGGTCAACTTAACTTCTATTTCGGGCTGAAACACCATGAAAATCACAAGATTTGCCGGCGGACTGTCGGCCTTGTTATTATTTGCAGTATATACCGAATCAACCGCCAGCGCCCAAGCTCCCAACTTGTTTGGGGGCAAAGGTATTCGCACGACGCCTTTCGGGCCCAACGAGGAAAAACCGGCTCGGCAATGGCCTCGGCTGCTGGATTTTTCAGCCGATAAACCGGCCGCGAAAGAACGAAAGAGTATGTTCGGCGGGCCGCTTCAAAAATCAACTTGGAAACAAGAGGTCGCACCCGAACCGACTGTCGAGAAACCCGGATTGTTCGGGGGCATGCCATCTTTGTTTGCCAAACCGGATCCCACCGAACCCAATTTTATCCAGCGAATGAACGAACGTTCCAAAGATTTTGTCGATCGCACAGCGGATTGGGCTCACGAAAAAAATCAAAATTTCCGGGAAAGATCCTTTGATACTTGGGATGCGATGACCAAGAACCTCCGCCCCGCTCAACCTGCTATCGAGGGAACGCAACCGGCGAATCCGCTAGGCACACAACCATCGGTCCGCACCGCCGAAAACGCGGAAGCTCGCCCTAGCGTCAAATTCTAGAGTCAACGCTGCGGCCGAACACCAGCGGTCCAGTGAATCCGCGACCACTTAGCGACCGGTGAAACCGCCGCTAGAATGCTGGCATGATTACCGACCTGATTCTTGGTACGGCTGGCCATATTGATCACGGTAAGACTTCGCTGATCAAAGCGCTGACCGGCACTAACACCGATCGACTTCCAGAAGAAATCAAACGTGGTATCACGATCGAATTGGGTTATGCCCATCTCGACCTGCCGCCGTTTCGTGTGGGAATTGTCGACGTTCCCGGTCATGAAAAGTTTGTCCGTCAGATGTTGGCTGGCGCGACTGGCATGGACCTCGCTTTGCTGGTGATCGCCGGGGACGATTCCATCAAACAACAAACGTACGAGCATTTAGATATCTTGCGACTACTCAATCTGCGAGCCGGTGTGATCGCGTTGACCAAGTCTGATTTGTCCGATCCAGAATGGCTGGATCTGGTCGAAGCGGAAATACGACAACTGGTCAACGGAACTTTTCTTGAGCATGCTCCCATTGTTAGAACCAGTTCAAAAACGGGTGCCGGACTCGAGGATTTAAAAGCGGCATTGTTTGATGCCTGCACGGCAGTGGCACAAAATTCCACCCCAACGGCGACGACAGCCGACTCCACGAATCTCACGACCGAGACGGCGTTGACGGCCCCCTTCCGACTGGCGATCGATCGCGCTTTTTCGATCGCCGGGTATGGGACCGTGGTCACTGGCAGTGTCTCGAGTGGTTCAATCAATATTGGCGACCAAGTTGAAATTCAACCCGGAGGCTCAATCGCGCGGGTGCGCGGTTTGCAAAACCACGATTCGCAAGTTCCAACCGTGCATCGCGGTCAACGGGCGGCGATCAACCTGGCGGGAGTCAGTTTGCAAGAGATTGAACGGGGTCATGAACTGGCGGCCGTCGGTCATCTGCTGCCGGCGGAGTTATTGACGGTTCGCTTGCGCTTGCTTGACCGCGCAAACAAGCCGCTGAAAGATCGCACCCGCATTCGATTTCACATCGGAACGGCCGAACTTTTCGGCAATGTCCGACTGTTGGAAGCGAGCGAGTTGCAACCCGGCGAGACCGGACTGGCCCAGATTTTTTTGAACGAACCGGTGGTGGCGGTTTGGAACCAGCCATTTGTCATCCGTCGACAATCTCCGATGGAAACCATCGGAGGAGGAACCGTGTTGCACCCCAATAGCTATCGGTTAAGGAAACCGAGTAGCGATGAATTGGCGATGTTGCATGAGCTGGCTGGAACGGATCCGCACAAACGTGCTTCGGCGGCGGCCTATTTTTCGGACAGCACCGATTGGCAGCCCGCTGAACTGGCCCGTACGGCCGGAATCATTGACGTCGACGGAATGTACGCAGCGTTAAAAACGTCCGGTGAATTGGTCGAAGTTGCCCTGACGCCCAGCCGCAATGCGGTACTGCAACGACAACAATTGGAGACTCTTTCACAGCGCTTGCTAAAAACTCTAAGTCGTTTGCATGACGAACATCCGTTGCGATTTTCGCATCCACGTTCCGACCTGGACACCGAATTCTCCTACCTGTCGCATCCGCAATGGCTCAATATTGTGATTGAACTATTGAAACAACGAAAACAGATTGTCGCCAACGTAAATTCAATTTCACTGGTCGGCTCAGGCCCCAAACTTTCCAAGGGCCAAAAACTGTTGATGGATCAACTGATCGACCAATTCAAATCCAAAGGCTTACTGGCGCCCAGCGTCGAAGATCTCGAGTCAACAGCAAAAAAGAACAAGGACTCGGTGGTCGAGCTGCTGGAGCTGGCAAGTGAAAACGGTGAGCTGGTTAAAGTCTCCAATGACATTTACCTGCATCGCGAAACAATGCAGAGCGTATTTGAGAAATTGTCCAATGCGTTAACGGGTTCCGCAGGTCTAACCATGAGCGAGATTCGGCAGATGCTCGATACAACTCGGAAATATGCTGTGCCGATTTGCGAGTATTGTGACCGCATCGGATTCACGATGCGAAATGGTGACGTCCGAACTCTCGCACCGCAGCGGGATTTCGTTGGGTCCACAAAGCCGTAGATCCGAAGCCACAGCGAGCCCTGCCGCTGCGCGCGATTACCGAGCTGCGACGACGACTTCCTTCCGTTCGAATACAGCACAGTTCCCGTCATCATAGATTTGTTTCCAACCGAAATCCGCTTCGGACTCAATCGATCGCGTAATTGCGTCGAATACGGGCTCGTGTCGTGGAACCAGAACCGCATGAGTATCGTATTTAGCCAGCGTAGCCCGCCAACCTTCGTCCGCTCGGTAAAATTTCCAATTCTCTTCGACGGCGCCGTCGGGATAGGCAACTTCGTACCTGCTGTCCAGACTCACTTTCACTTGCGGATACAGGTTCCAGGAAACAAACGCTCCCGTTTGAAATGGGACAAACAGGTTCCCGCTGAACTCTCTCTCTCGCAAAAAATCAACTGCGCCAACCGGAAAAATCGGGGTCCCTTGGGTTTCAGCGGAAATCTCGCTCGGGATACGCAACTCCCAAAATCGGGTTTGCATCGCACAGCCTATCGCTACGAGTCCGCTGGCCAAACTGGCAACCGCAATCCGCTTTCCATGCCGTTGCCACAACTCACCAATCGCGGCTCCCAATTCCGATCGTTCAATCAAGGGTGGCACCAGACAAATCCAGGTCACTGCGTACAACGAACCGTGTCGTAAGTGTTTCATCGCCAAATAAGCCGTCAATAGCAGGACGAACGCTTCGAATGTCGGCCAAGTCTTGGCTCGATACATTCCCCAGACGGCAACGACAATTGAAAACAAAAACAACATTTGCGAACTGAACGATGCGACTTTCCAAATCGGTGACCACTCCAAAATCAACGGGCGCTCCATACGAATTGCGCGGATCAGGTACGGCACATAGTCAAGTCCATACGGATTGATATTGATCGCGACGGCGGTCAAAAAACCCGCCAGCAATAGATGTTTGACTTCCACCACTGACTGCCTGAATGAACGTGTTGCGACCCATACGTCCACCCACCGCGATATTCCATAGACCGCTAAAATTCCAATTCCAGAAACAACCCCAGCGTGCATGTTACCCCAGGCGATCACCATGGCAACCCAAACCCAAATCCACCACTGTTTGCCACGGCGATCCAGATTGATCAGGAAAAAGAGCGCGACCAAAAACGCCAACGTGAATAATTGAGCCCGGATATTGGTAAATGCCATCCAGCCACCCAGATTCAGCGCTACAAAACCCAGTGCCACGATGATCGACTGGCTGACCCCATTGCGTCGAGCAAGAACATAACAGCCGACACAAATTCCGAAACAGAGCAGGTGTTTCAAGGCGACAATGCCGCCCGCTCCCCAACCCGTTCCGACCGAAACGCCATACAGAACGGCGCCTGTGCCCCATTCGTGATGAACGACTTTTTCCAGAGTCGGCGTGTAAGCAAAATCGTCTGTCATCGGCATCCGACCGTCCGTTAGATACTGACGAAACAACGCCATTTCGTGAAACAAATCGATGTCGACAACCATATAGCTCGAGGCAATCGCCAACACTGTCATCAGCATGGCGAATCCGACCGACCAAGGCAAGAATCTTTGAGCTCCGCTCACTTCCCGCTCCGCGGTTGAATTTATTTCACATCCATCAGCTGGATAGTAGCAAATCATCGAATTCTGGTAAAACATCGAATCGACCGCTAGCAAATCGGCAACCCGACGGACAAACTAGACGGCGGAAAACGCCACGAACCACCGGTTTTCGGGTTGCTCAGTCAGGTGCGCTGAGATCCATGCATCGTTCCACCTTAACTCGATTGACCAACCGGTTTGATCGGGACCGCAATCCAGGGTGCCTTGAAATTCGCCAGCCTGAATTCGCCGAACGGAACCGCGCCCGCCGGAGACGAATCCTTCATAGTTCAAATAATCCAACCGATGTCGAGGCAATTTGATCGCAGCAATTGTTTTTCCAGGAGCCGGTGCAGCGGATAATTGCCAAGTTTCCAATTCGCCCTGGTCTTCCAGCATCAGATCCCAGTGATTAGCCCGCTCGCTGCCCGCAGGAAATTCATGAAACAGGACGACAAATCTCGATTTGGGAAATAGAATATCCATTTGTGCCGGTGGCATTTTTCCAACTTCATCCAATTTAGCACACAACCCATTTCGTCCCGACCGTCAAAAAACCAGCGCTCACCTATGGCGCAAAACCCATTCCCTGGATTACTCGATGCGCTCAACTGTTCCATCCCCCTCTTCGACTGGCTACATCCTACCAAACGTCGGCCCGATTCAAATTGGAAATGTTACGGTCGACCCGCCGATTTTGCAGGCTCCGATGGCGGGCTTCACGAATTACGCCTTTCGACAGATCGTGCGTGAGTACGGCGGAACGGGGCTGCAAGCAACAGAAATGGTCAATGCGCGCGGCTTCGTCTGGATGGATGAACACGAAGCGGAACATCCGGATCGTTTGTGGGGCGTGCGTGAGGAGGCTCGTCCGCTGGCAGTTCAGATTTGGGACAACCAACCCGAAACGATGGCCAAAGTTGGGCGTCGGTTGGCCGAAGACTATTGCGTCAGTGTCGTTGACATTAATTTTGGATGTCCGGTCAAGCAAGTCACGGAGAAAGCGCATAGCGGCAGTTACCTGTTGCGCGATCCTGACCGCATGGGTCAGATCATTGAGCAAGTCGTGGCAGCGTGTGCTCCCGTGCCGGTGACCGCGAAAATTCGCTTGGGCTGTACTCGTGACAAAATCAACGCGATTGATATTGCCCAAGTCGTGGAGGGAGCCGGCGCGGCTGCCTTGACCGTACATGGACGAACCGCCCAAGACATGTTTCGTGGGTCGGCCGATTGGGACATGATCTCTCAAATCAAACCCTACCTCAAAAAGATTCCGCTGATCGGTAACGGCGACCTCGACAGTGCCGAAGCCGTGGTGAATGCGTTTAGAAATTACGATGTGGATGGCGTCATGATCGCCCGCGCCTGCTTGGGTCGACCCTGGCTGTTCGCTCAAGCGACGGCAGCGCTACGCTGCGAACCGATTCCTCCCGATCCAACGCTGGAACAGCAACGCCAGTGTTTGCTGCATCATTTCGATTTGATTGCTGCACGTTTCGGGGAAGCCAAGGGTTCCCAATTGATGCGGCGATATGCGTGTTGTTATGCCCAAGGGAGACGTGGAGCTCGGCATTTCCGCACCCATGTTGCGACCGTCAACACCGCCGCCGAATTTCGAGCCGTCGTCACGGAGTTTTTTCCTCGTTCTGACGTTCCCCACGCCGAACAATCCGAACCGAGTATCAATCCTCATGACCTGTCGTAATCTTGTCCACCACGAAATCGTCGATACGCAAAAACATCAACTCGATTGGAAATCCGCCGCATGAACTCTGCCAGCCAACAAAATTTGCTTGATCGACTCAACTCCAATGCACTTCAGCTGTGTCAACGTTCCATCGACCAGGCGGAACAGCTCGGGATCGTGGCGAGTCAAATTGCGGGAGCGACGGTGTTGGATTTCGGCATCGGTCGCGCCGGCACGTTGGCGGCGGGAATTCGGTTGGCTGAAATTTGTTTGTCGGGAATCGCCCGGGTGGAACTAACGCCAGCTAATTGTGCTGACTTGCCATTCCCACAGATTATGGTCTCCACCGATTTTCCATTGGCTGCCTGTATCGCATCTCAATACGCTGGTTGGGCATTCACAGTCAAAAAATATTTTGCGATGTGCAGCGGACCGGCCCGCTTGTTACGCGGAAACGAAAACATACTGTCTGAATATGGACTTGCCAGCCGAACGCCGATTGCCGTTGGCATATTCGAGTCGAACGCCTTGCCATCGGAAGAAGCCGTGCAGCTGTTTGCGGAGTCCTGCGGAGTTAATGCTGAACAGGTTACACTGTGCCTGGCGCGCACGGCCAGCTTCCCCGGCACAATGCAAGTTGTGGCCCGCAGCGTGGAAACGACGTTACATAAATTGCATGAACTGCAATTCGATTTACTGTCCGTTCGCAATGCCACCGGCACAGCGCCGTTGCCGCCAATTGCTGCCGATGATTTGGTGTCGTTGGGATGGACCAATGATTCGATTCTCTATGGCAGCAATGTCAACCTCTGGGTCGAGACAACCGACTCAGCAGTGGAACAGGTACTTGAAAAACTGCCCAGTTCCAGTTCACGCGATTTTGGTGAGCCGTTCCTGAATATTTTTAATCGTTACGACCGGGATTTTTACAAGATTGACAAAAGCCTGTTTAGCCCCGCCCAAGTGACAATTAACAACCTGAAGTCCGGACGGACTTTTTCCTGTGGGCGTCTACGATCCGATCTGTTGCGTTCTTCGTTTGGGTTGGAAAACTGACGATCTATGAAGCTTTGCGTACTCTCACCAGCGGACAGTTGGCATTTCCTGGACCTGCAGCGCGCCGCAGGAATCGAGCATCAGGTTGAAAGCGTGGAGTTTGAAACGCTCGGTGACCTGATCTTCAATGATTCGGTTGTCTCGCCGACAGCACTCGCGCACGATCCTCGTCACCCGTTGGAATCGTTTGACTGCGTATTGGCCCGAGCCATGCCGGCTGGGTCACTGCAACAGGTAATTTTCCGAATGGACGTGTTGCTCAGTTTGGAGCGTCGAGGTCTCCGAATTGTTAATCCACCACGCACGATCGAAATGGCAGTGGATAAATATTTGTCACTAACGGTATTGCGTCGGCACGGAGTTCCTATCCCGGCCACGGCAGTCAGTCAAGGAATGTCGGATGCGTTGCGGCATTTTCAAATTCTCAATGGCCCCGTGGTACTGAAACCAATGTTTGGTAGTCAAGGGCGAGGTCTCAAACGGATTGAGACGCTGGAAGCCGCGACGCAACAATTTACCGAAGTGCTGGCAGCTGGAAATGTCATTTACCAACAGAGGTTTATTGACCACGGTGGTTTCGATTTTCGTTTGCTGGTGATCGGAGATGAAGTATTGTGTATGAAACGCGTCAATCACCACAACTGGATCACCAACATAGCCCAAGGCGCCGTCGGATATCCACATTTGCCGACACCGCGTGAATCCGAGTTGGCACTCACGGCCGCGCGAGCTATCGGCGCACAGATCGCCGGTGTGGATCTGGTCTACGATTGTGCGACCCAGCAACCCTATGTGTTGGAAATCAATTCCGCGCCCTCCTGGCAAGCGATCGCACAAGTGTTGCAGGTTGATATTGCCAAACGGATATTGAATTATCTGGCGAAGGCTGAGTAAAAATCCCAGGTCGGTCGACGGATGTACTCAAATCCGAAAGCTGCTGGGTCCTCCACCGGGCCGCCATTTGATATTGCATCCCATCGAGGGCAGTTGATTTTCATCGGGGGCTTGGCCGTCGAGCACCGCATCGATGGCCGCCCGCAACTCCGCTCCATGGGGTGCATTGTCCGTTGAATCATAGACCCCCGATTTGATTCGTTGCGGGCGGGTTGAGTCGAGCCGACCACGGTAAGCCAACCGATGTTGCGCGTCGAAAAGGAAAAAATCGGGAGTGCAAGCTGCCGTGAACGTCACCGCCACATTTTGCGATTCATCATAGAGGTAGGGAAACGCGTATCCCCTTGTCCCCGCTTCGGCTTTCATTTTGGCGGGCGCGTCGTCGGGATAATTTTCGATGTCATTGCTTTGAATTGCCACGATACCCAGGCCGCGACGGGAGTAGTCTCGACCGATTCGAGCCAACTCAGGGGCCACGTGGTTCGCGTAGGGGCAATGGTTGCAGATAAACATCACCAACAACGGCTGACCCGCAAAATCCTGCTTGGAAACAAGCTGATCATCCAATACATTGGGCAAAGAAAATTCGGGAGCCAATGAACCAAGTGGAAGCATGTTCGATTCTGTTAGCGACATAGCGAAACACTCTACAAATTGTGGTTTATTAACCGGCGTGGGAAAATTGCTTGGCAACAGTGGAAAATAGCAACGTGACGCCGGCCTGAAATCACATTGCAAACTGACGGCCTTAAATCGATTTGAAATGCGCAACTCAACAGGCCAATGAGTTGATGAATTGGTTGAACTTTAGTTCGGTGAATGTTTGTCGTCCGTCACGCGGCGGGTTTTCGGATCGTCCGGCAACGGTAATTTGGGTCCCAAACGAAAAACAAACCCACACTTGCACCGAACTTTCCGACCGGCCAATTGAGCATTCACGCGTTGATGCAATTTACTGCATTGCGGACATTGAAACGAAAGTAGCGCCATAACTTTAATTCATTAGTATCTGAAATGTCGAATCGGTTCACCGCGAACTCCGATTCCCGTCATCGCTTCAATTCCAATTTCCAGATGAGTATGCGACCAATTCTTAGTCACCAGATCGTCAGAATGTTGAGTCTTTACGCCTTCGGGCGTGGTCGGTACGTCCGAAACCAACAACAATGCTCCCCGCGAAATATCGTTGAAATGCCCCACAATAAACAACGTTGCTGTTTCCATGTCGATGCCAATACAGGTCATTCGCTGCATTTTTAACCGGAATTCACTGTCATGTTCCCACAATCGACGATTGGTGGTGTAAATGACGCCGGTTCGATAATCGAGATTTCGTTTTACCAACGACTCGGATACGAATTTGTGCAATTTAAATGACGGCAACGCGGGAACTTCTGCCGGGAAATAATCCAGACTCGTGCCTTCGCCCCGAATCGCGGCAATTGGCAATATGAAGTGCCCGATTTCGGTCGAATCCTTGAGTCCACCGCACTTTCCCAGAAACAACACTCCGGCCGGATTACGAGCGCTCAGCAAATCCATAATCGTGGCAGCATTCGCCGAACCGATCCCAAAATTGACGATAGTCAGTCCGGCAGAATTGGTTGCCGCTTGCATTGGTTTCCCTACGCCGTAAATATCGCAACCAAACTTCTCGGCAAAATTGCGGACGTAAAAATCGAAATTCGTCAGCAAAATGTAATCGCCAAACTTGTCGATCGGCATCCCCGTATACCGAGGCAGCCAACTCTTGGCGATTTCCAGACGCTCGATTTTAGGATTGGACATCTTAGTTTCTCTGGCCCCCGTATTATCCAGTTATGGCCCATTTCAACATTTCGCCCAACTTGGGCGATTTGCCTTGCCATAAAATCCCGACGCGGAAAATTCGGGCGGCCAACACCACAATTAACAAAGTAGTGATTAATAATAGCACAATTCCCAACAAAGGTTGCCAGATTGGGATCGTCTGTCCGGTCGCCATGCGCAACATCATGGCGGTCGGCGTCGCGGGGGGAAACAATGAAAAATACGTCGCCATGGACCCCAGTGGATCCCGCACGATAAAAATCCAGACAAACATCGGGCTCATCATTAACATCCAGACCGGCAACAACATCGATTGGGCTTCCTTCAATTGCGATACCGACGCGCCGACGGCTAGAAAGATCGAGGCGTAAAAAAGTACTCCGACAATCTGGAATATCAAAAACCAGGGCACCAACTCAAACGGAATCTGATCCGTCCAACCACGGTACATGGCCAATGCCCAAGCGCCAGCCAAATAGATCGCGAATACCGTCAAGGAACCGGCGACGGTACCCAACAATTTTCCGCACATCAATTGAAAAGGATTCGCGCTGCCCAAGAGCACCTCGGCGATGCGTTGGGATTTCTCCTCGAGGACGCTTTCCAGCATGGGTTGAGACGCCATAAAGATGACCATAAACATCAACATCATCACACCCATGGGCAGAAAAATAGCGGTCATCGGATCGTTTTCTTCTTTCGAGTTCAACGAACCGTCGGATGACTTGGCGACCAATCCCATGCCGACCACCGGCACCGGCAAACTGAGCTGTCGCACAATGGCCGGATCGATGTTAGCGGCCGTCAATCGGCGCGCTTTGACAATTTCATTGATCGTCCCAGCCAACCAATTTCGCGCCTCCGACAAACTGGAATCTTGCGCATGAAAACGAATTCGAGACGCAGAATCGATGTCGGGTTGGTCGGAACCGGGCGGAATAACGACAAAAGCATACAGATCCTGCTGACGAATTCGTTCGGAAAGTTTCATCCCCATTGCGTCGTCGACAACGACCGCGTCAATTTTCTCGAGCAGGTATTTTTCTTTCGCGAATCCCGGCAACCCTTTTTCTACGGCTTTGTTAGCGGCCGGGCCGCCATTGGCACTTGATGCGGGCTCGACGGGAAACAGCAGGGAATTTCTGGCAGCGGCAGCAGCGGACAATTCAGAATAAAACGCATCCGACGGATCAAAAACAGCGATCTTGCGCTCGGAAATCGTGCCGGCGTCACGCAGTAATTCCATCGCAATCAGTCCGCCGAGCATCAAGAGCGGCATCATAATGATAGACACCAGAAACGCCTTGGTCCCCACCATCGCGCGATACTCTCGCACCGCAATCGTCAGGATTTTTTTCATCGTTAGTGTAGTCCGTCCGGAATGCCATTGGGAAATGTTGCATCGATGATTTTCTGAATGTATTCGCGGCGATTCTTGGGGCGGGGATGAGTACTCAAAAACTCCGGCGGCCCTGCGCCACCGCTCGATCGTTCAAGCACATCCATTACGGTCAACAAGTGTTCGGGGCTATAGCCGGCCAAAATCATCAGTTTGACGCCCCATTCATCAGATTCCGTTTCGGCCTCACGACCGTACTTCATGCTCACGATATTGCCCACATAGGCCGCTGCGCGAGTGCTATTGATATCTCCGCCGGCAACGCCAGCGGCTCCGGCAATCCCCTGGATCAAACCTTGTTTCGCCATTTGCTCAGATCCATGCCGTTCGATCACATGCCCCATTTCATGTCCGAGGACACCAGCGATCTGGCCGTCGGTTCGCAGCCGTTGATAAAGTGCTTCGGTGACAAAAATCTGACCACCCGGAATGGCGAACGCGTTGACGGTTTGTTGATCGGCGAGCAAATGGAATTCGAATGGATAAGGATTGCGTTTACCTTCCAGCGCTAATTGTTGCTCGAGAGTATTGATCAGTCGGGCGCCCACAATTTCGATCCGACGTTGGGCCTCAAAATCGTTTGAGGTACGCCCCATTTGTGGCGCGCCTTGCAATCCCATCAAGATCTCATCATTCACCGATAATCCGACTCGCTGACTCTTACCCGTGATCGGATTCAATTGGCTTTTGGCAGCGTAGGTCACAATCGAAAACACAATAATCGCACCCGCGATCAACAGCCGCAATTTCAATCCCGACAAACTGCTGCCTCGGCTTCGCTGGTAGGGATTGCTTCCCTGTTCGGTATCACGTCGGTAGGGATTGTTCCCCCGTTCGGTATCACGACTGTAGCTCATTGGATTTGGTGGGAAATTGGATTGGCCAAACGGGACCTAATTCGGAATAAACAAGATGGTGGGTACCGATGGTCGGAACCGATCTTCCATCCGATGACAGATTTCATTATCCAAGAAAGCCGTTCGTAAGCAACCGAAGTCGGATCAATTCAGGCGATTCCTGGAAATTGACGCAACATTAACCACCCTGCAGCTGCAGAATCTTGACTCGCAAGGATTCCGCTTCGGCCTCGGTTGCCTGCTGTTGCTGCTGGGCTTGTTCAACTTCGGTGGCGACTGCCTGAAGTTTTTCCTGGGCCGCGTCGACCGAAGTTTGACGTTCAACCATTACCTGCTCGGTTTTCTCCAGCTCCATGTTCAATTGATCCAACTGTTTGATAAACTCCAGTTGGCCATTCCATTTTTCAATCTGCTGTTGGGCCGCGGCCATTTCGGCGGCAGCCGCAGCGACTGTTTGTGATTCCACCTCCGCTTGCGTCGTCAATGGTGCGATTTGTGCCTGCAGCTGCGTCACTTCCGCCGTCAGAGTCGCCAAGGATTGGGAATCGGCTTGGAGCGCAACCGCCAGCTCATCCATTTGTTTCTTGGCATTGGCTTTTTCCTCGTCCGATTTCGCCACGAGCGAACTCAATTCCAACAATCTGGCCTCGACCAAGTTCTTTTTCGATTCCAACTGGGTCATCGATTGTTGCAACTCCGTATCGGCCGGCAACGCCTGGGCTGCGGCCACGGTCTTTTGATAGGCCTCCGCGATTAAGGGTTGGGCCGTAATTTTCTCCGATTGTTCGATTTGCCAGGTCGCCTGTTGGGCGGATGTCGATTCGAACAGTTGCTTGGCGGCCGCAATTTTCGCTTCCATTTCGGCGATCCTGGGCATCATTTGGGCGCGATTCTGCTCGCCACTGCCAAGCGCAGCGGTGACTTCAGCCAATTTCAATTTTGTCTGCTCCACTTGGGCAAGCAGGGGAAGATGCTTTTCGGTGGCGACGTTCAAATTCTGGTTGGCCAAAACCAAGCGTTCCGACAACAATGGTGGATTGGCGATCAACCGGCCAACTTCAACTCCGTCAGCGGCATTCCAAACATAAATTTCGCCTTTCCAGTCCGCTCCGATGACGCGACCGGTTTCATCGCAATACGAAACGGCAACCGCAACATCGGACATGGCTGGAAACTGCCGAATCAGCGTCCCATTCTGATCCCATGTTTTTGCCAACTGGTCCCGACCGCAAGTCGTCAAATTCCCATCTCGCAAAAAATCGATCGCTGTAGTGCCGGCCCCATGAGCGCCCCAGTTTTTGACGGCGCCTCCTTTTTCCATTTCCCAAAGTCGTACCGTCGTGTCCTCACTGGCTGAAGCGAGAATCAAACTATCGGCGCGCCAGCTCACGCCGGTAATTGCTAATGTGTGGCCCGGCAGCGCGAATCGTTCGGCTCCGGATGCCGTTTCCCAAACTTGCAGCCCGCCGTTGCGATCGCCAGTGGCTAAGAATTTCCCATCCGGACTAAACTCCAGGGCGGTGACCCAATCGGTGTGTTTGTTGATTTCATAACGCAAACTGCCGTCGGCCACTGAAAAAACTTTGACTAATTTATTGGGCCCTCCCAACGCGACCAGCTCATGGTTGGAACTAATGTCGGCGGCCAGTACGGTGTCGAGTTCATCGCCGATGGCAGTCACACGCTTGCCAGTGGTCACGTCCCAAATAATTGTTTTTCCCGATTGACCATCTTTTCCACCGCCGCCTAACAACAAACTGCCATTGCGGGAAAACTTCAACGTGTGGGCGAGCCCCTCTTCCATCGGCAAGACCCCCAACAACTCGAGCGTCTCGGTCGAATACAAGAGCACTTGCTTGGGAGCCGCGACGGCGGCAAGTTTCGCCCACGGACTGGTGGCCATTGCCGTCGCAGTCGGTCGTGCTGTTTTGATCACTGGCTCCAGCGGCATGCGCAACGGGAAAGCAATCGATTCTGGCCGGACGGTCGCATCTCCACTCAACGACAAATCCGTTTTGGGCTTTGATGTCCGGGGTTTGCTGCCCGCGTTTTCCAGCGCACCTTGATTGATCCAGTCAGACAACAGTTTGAGATCGGGATCGGGAATTTTGGTCCCACTGGGTGGCATTTCCGGAGATTCCACATGCGTGACTAATTTATACAAGTAGCTGTCGTTGGCTGACCCCGGCGCGATCACTTCACCACTGCCGCCACCGAGCATGATCGCCGTGTAGTTGGTAACATCCAGATCGGCTTCCTTTTTTCCACCGCCGTGACAGGACGAGCAATGTTGTTGCAGAACCGCTTTCGCATGATCGTCGAAAGTAATTTTGGGTTCGGGAGCGGCTTCCTGCGCTGGAACGGCGTTAATCAAGATCAACAGAATCGCACCGGAAACAACCAGCGAGGTCAAGTTATTCGAGCTTTTTTTCATCGGAATCCAAACATTCGTTTCAGGCAGTGAATCAATTCAGGAAGCGTATCAAGTGAGGGTTCGCGGCAACAGCGCCACTTCGGCGTCGGAAAACCAACACCGAGGGCGCAGTTTCGAATCGCAAAAATCTAATGGTTGAAGAGGAACTCGCGCGAGTTAAGAATCGCCCAAAAGGCATCTTCCAAGCCCTGTTGACGATTCTCATTGGCAGCAATTTCAGCGTTCAGTTGTCCGCGTTCGGCATCGGATGGTTTTCGCGCCAAGCAACGGTAAAACAACTGGTCCAAAATCTCGTCATTCGTTTTTTGTTCCGAAAGCCAGCGTTCAACCAGCTTGCCTTCAATAATTTTGTTGTGGACCGTCTCGCCATTGAGCAGATGCAACGCTTGAGACAAATTGGGATCCATTTTAACTTCGCACGAGCAAACAGTTTCCCGCTTGGCTCGTCCAAACGTCGTCAGGAAGTAACTGGATGTATTCCCGTCAGCAATCTGTACCGCCCGCGCCCCCAGCGGCAGCCCGGCAAATTTGTTCTTGGTTTCAGTAATTTGGCTGATCACGTCCAACATGATTTCGGCACGAATTCGTCTCAGCCGGGCGTGCGAAAAATTGGTTTCATCGGATTCATTAGTAGGATTGGTGGAAGTGCTCAATTGGTACGTCCGAGAATTACAGATGTCTCGCACAAGCTTCTTAAAATCGTAGTTGTATTCCTTCAGTTTGCCACCGAGGTCTTCTAACAGCTGGGCATTGACGGCAGGATTACTGACCCGCACATCGTCAACTTCATCGACGATTCCACGACCGAAAAAATGGGACCAAACGATGTTTGCCAGATTTTTGGCGAAATAGGGATTCTCGGGAGACGCAATCCATTCACCCAAGACTTGCCGTCGATCACGACCTTGCAGATCCGGTTCGATGCCCCCCAAAAATTTTGGCTTCATGGGCTGTTTGGTCACTGGATGTTGAGTCTCGCCGGAACCTTGATTGTAAACAATCGTTTCGCGCGGATCTTCGCCTGGCTTGCGGGCGACTTGCGCGAAGAACGAGGCGAAACTGTAATAATCATTCATGGTCCAGCGGTCAAACGGATGATTGTGACATTGCGTGCATTGAATCTTCATGCCGAGAAAAACTTGAGCCACATTTTCCGCAACCTTGAGATTGTCTTGCTCGTTTTGGTAAAAATTCGTGGACGGCTCGGTGAAGGTTCCGCCCTGTGCGCTCAGCAACTCTTTCACCATCACATTGACAGGCACCTCCTTGGAAATGCGAGAATTCAACCATTCGTAATACAGCAGCGCTGATTTGTAACTCACCAATTGTGACGAGCGAACTTGCAACAACTCGGACCACTTCATGACCCAAATTTCCACAAACTCTTTGCGCTCCAGCAGTTGATCAACCAACTTCGCGCGTTTGTCCGGGCTGGTTTCTGCCAAGAAACCCTCAATCGTTTCGGCGGTCGGCGCGATCCCACAAATATCCAAACTGGCGCGACGGACAAACTCGGCGTCGGTGCACAATTCGGACGGTTGAATCCGCAACTTGCGCAGCTTTTCATTGATCCGCACGTCGATGAAGTTATTTTCTGGAATCGTTTGCCATTGAAACTCCAAATCTTTCGGCAGTACGATAAAATCCGCACCCACGGTATGGGTGTCGAACCGGCACATCACAAACGCTTCGCCACGATTTTTAGCGGTCACCAAACCAGCCTGTGAAACGATGGCTGAATTGTCATTGTTTGTCGAGAAATATGCCAATGACGTCACGTCGCGATCCGAGCCATCCGAATATTTTGCACGAACCGTTAGCTGTTGTGTTTGATCAGCACCATTTAAAACGGCCGACTGGGGATAGAGCTCGATTCCCGTTACCGCTGGGATGGGTCCCTCGTCTGGAATCGCGCCATTTTCCAACCAAGCCAAGAGGGTCTGGTAATATTCGGTGTCGGGTTGAAAGACGGTGCCGCCGCTGTGTGGCACTTTTCCAGTGGCCTTATTGATAAGCAAACACTCATCCGGGACCGCCAAATTAACTCGTCGACCCAACATTTCGCGCGTCAGTCGGTGATAATCTCCGGTCGGATCGAAACCATAAAGCGATAATCGAAAACCATCTTTACCACGCGCTGCACCATGGCAACTGCCCGCGTTACAGCCCGACTTTGAGAACACTGGCATGACGTCGTTAGTGAAACTAATTGGCGGCAATACAGTGGCCGCAGAAATTTTGGCCGGCAATTCCACAGAAAAATTCTCGATTGAGACTTTGACCGTGGTTTCGCCATCACTCAGCGGGCTAAATACCCGATCGACTTGTTGCATCAATTGGGGATTAGAAATTTCAATCACGACCTGACCCGACACATCCTGCGTGATACCGTTGGGATAAAGCAGCTGCGCGACAATCGCTTGCGAATCGCGACCGGAATTCAAATCAATCGTGGTTGGAAAAACGACCAGTTTTTCGGCGACGGGAACAACGGCTGAAATTGGTTCAACGGAAACAGCCGTGGCGACTGCGGCCGTATCATCGACTCCTGGTTCGTCCCCGCGCGCCGCTGTCGGAAATATCGCTGCGACTATCAAAAATAAGACGGCCACGGCGGCGACGCCTGGAGGATGCTTGAGTTGTGAAATCAACATGATTCTGGCGGGGATTGAGGGCGATCGAAACGAGTATTAAATTCGGAAATGAACAACGTTGAAACCATCAACTCCTTTAGGGCTGAATGGTTGGCACTGCGGTCTCTTGGGGAGGCAACGGTTGATTGATTTGTAGTTCCACATTGCCGGCACGCGAAACAATCGGTTCGCCGTTTTGCATAATCGTGACCTGACAAAACAGACCGTGTTTGCCGACTGGGCTGGCTGCCGTCGTTTGAACTTCAAATGACAGCTCGGTCGAATCTTTCGTGAATTTCAATGGGGTGTTGATTGTGATATTCGGCGGGATTCCGAGGATTTCAGCCGTCGCTTCGCCCTCGAACGGGGTCAATTGTTGGATCTTGCAATACAATTTCGCGGGTTGGCCCAACTCGACACTAGCCCGCTCAATTTCCATTTTGACATAGGGCTCCGCAATCTCCAGCTCGGCCAGCTGCGTTGATGTCCAGGCCGGACCGTTCGATTCCGCAAACCCAATTACATACATTGGCCATTTACCCAACTGAGCGGCGCCATTGGCATTCAAGGGATACAACAACTCCGACGCTTCTGCCGGTATTGTGATTTGATTCGTCGTGCCGACGCCCGGCCCACGAAAGGGAAACTGCACATGGATCGGTTGAACAAAGCCCTCATTGCGATGCGCCACGACTTTGATATTGATGACGCCATCCCGAACCAACGGAACCTGCGGTTGCACCAATTCCAAACGAAATGGCAGTGGCTCGACAACGGCCATCGCGAGCCGATTCACGGTGCAACCGTAATACAGCCTGTTATTCGGTTCGCCCAAGGCAAAATCGGCCAGGTTTAGAAACCCACCCTGAATGTTCGTGGCCGGATCGATGTGTCGAGCCCGGAAGTCAACCATGGCGCCGCCAATCGCCGCGTCGGCCGCCGCCTCAAACACCACTGGCATCGACGTAAGATTATCCTTCATAGGCATTGCTTTCATCGTGATTCCGGCTGGCAGATTATCCCCGATTAACTCCAGTTCACCAGCAAAATCAACGCGTGACGCATCCACCAAAACGGCAAACCGACTACCCTGCGGCACGGCAATCGTTTGTCTTTCTTGCGAATAACGATCGTTGCGAGTGACTCCGATGCTCAATCTCGGTACCGACGGGGCCAATTCAATTCGATAGGCAAAATCGGATTGTCCACGCAGCAAGTGATCATAAACGCGAACGTAATACTCGCCGTCAGCCGGCACTTGAAACCGAATAAAACTATCGGGCGTACCATTGTCATCATTGCCCGCCAAGGTTCCTTTGTCGGCGCCGAAAATATGCATGACTGGATCAAGTCCGGAACCGATGCTTCGCGCATGGCAGGTGATGTACCAAACTTGATTTTGTTTGGCTTGAAAACGAAAGTAGTCGTAATCTGCCGGAGTTCCAATCACCCCATTCAATGCGACTCCCTGCGTCAAAGCCACCAAATCCAGGGCGGGTGTTTCAGGCCAAGTGTCGTTGGGCTCTTGCTCAAACACGTTTTCCAATGGAGACAAGTGAAACGGGATAGGCGACGGAGAAATTCCCTTGTCATCCGTAAAAAACAAACCGCTGCGAAAACTCTCGGCAGCCGGCAACGTGACTTCCTGCTCGACCCAGTTAACCCCCGGACCCGTGCCACCCAGCCGCTCCAAAAATTTCAGCTTGAGCGTTTCGCCCGGCTTACCGCCAGCGGGCAGTACCGCCGTTGGTCGTGAAAACTCACCGATGTGCAATCGATATCGGCAATCACCGTTTCCTCGAAAGGATGCCTCCCTGACGGTCACGAAGTAATCACCATCTTTCGGCAGGATCACGGAAAACCAGCCATCCTGTTTGGTCAGTGGGGTGTCATCCGACACGGCCACTTCGAACCGATCCTGGTCCAACAAAGCAATCGCGGAATCAAACATGTAACCCAATCGAATCGCTTCAATTTCGACCGAAACGCGTTGCCCTTGTTTGCCAGCGAAACGAAAATAGTCAATGTCTTCATTTTCCACGACTCCCGCGACAGTCACATTGAGTTCTATCGATTGCGCTTCGCTCAGCGACGTATTCGGCTCAACTTCGTCAACGGCCGGCAATGCACCCACAAAAAACGAACGGAAATCCGACATGCCATCGCGCGTACGGACCTGTGCCACGTGTTCGCCCAAACGGCAATCCGCGCTGACCGAAATTGCCACATCAATTCGATTGGCGTCAACTTGGGTAATCCCTGTGACAGTCACACCCGGACTAGGATCATACAGAAAAACTTCCGCCGAATTTTCCAAACGAGCTCCCAGGAATTGCAATGTGTATTGACCTCCCCGCTGAACTCCGCGCGGAAGAATCAAATTCAATTGCGGCTTGGCTAGGACCAACTTGGGTTCGGTAACAGTACTGCCATTGGCGCTAGCAAATATAATAGGCAAACAACCCGCGATCAAGATCCTGACGATCGAACCCCTTAGGAAACCGGCAAACCGGCGAGATTGAAGATTTTTCATCGGAAACCTGTGCGAAATGAACGGACCAAATTCGATTGAAACAACGATGGTTGAAACCTCCGGGGAGCGCGGATCCATTGCCGGATTCCCAACGCTGCGACAACCCCCGGCGTGGAAACTGCTTACGCCAACAAATCCTGGCGAACTTTGCCACCATCCACGATCTCGATGGGGCGCGCTCCGGGAGCCATCAGCTCTTTATCCGCGGTAATCCCCAAACACTTGTAGATCGTGGTAGCCCAATCGGCAACCGTCAAAGCATTGTCTTCCGGTTCACTGGCAGTCGCGTTGGAACTGCCATAGACCTGACCTGCTTTGATCCCACCGCCGGCCATCAAGGTACTGAAAACTTTCGGCCAGTGGTCGCGTCCCGACGTCGCATTGATCTTCGGAGTTCTGCCAAACTCGGACGCCACACAAACTAATGTTGAGGCCAACAATCCGCGTTGTTCCAGATCACGAATCAACATCGCGTAGGCTTGATCGAACGGTGGAACTTGACCACGCATGGCGCCATCAATGTTATCGTGATGATCCCAACCCCCGTAGGTCAGCGTTACGAATCGGACACCGGCCTCGACTAAACGACGGGCCAGCAACATTCTCGCGCCCGCCGTATTGCGGCCGTACTCATCCCGCAGTTTTGCATCTTCTTTGTCGATGTCGAACGCTTCTCGCGCCTGTTGCGAGCTGATCAAGCTATATGCCCGGTTGTAAAACGTGTCGACCGAATCCAAAGCATCCGATTTTTCCTTCTCGCGAAAATGGTTGTTAACCACATCGAGCATCTTACGTCGGCGGTCAAAACGCGAGGTGTCAACTCCATCGGGCAATTGCAAGTCACGCACCTTGAATCCGGCGTTGGCTGGATCGGCACCCAGGCTAAAACCGGCAAACGAGGAAGAAAGGTAGCCCGTGCCGGCAAATTCGGTCGGCTGGTCCGGAATCAAAACATAGGGCGGCAAATTATTTCGCGGCCCAAACTCGTGAGAAACGACGCTTCCCATGCTGGGATAGGAAAGTGCCGGACTCGGACGATAACCGGTGAACATGTTGTGTGTCCCCCGCTCGTGAGCCGCTTCACCATGGGTCATAGCGCGGACAATCGTCAACCGATCCGCGATTTTGGCAGTCTGAGTAAACAGTTCGCCGAACCGTACTCCAGTCAGGCTCGTATCGATGCTGCCCAACGGTCCCCGATATTCCAGCGGCGCATAGGGTTTGGGATCAAACGTTTCCTGTTGAGCCATTCCGCCGGGCAAGAAAATGAAGATCACCGATTTCGCGGTTCCCTCTTTGCTTTCGTAATGCTTTTGATCGGCCTGCGCAGTTTTAAGACGAAAAAAATCAGTTAGCGTCAAACCGATTCCGCCAACTGCTCCAATAGTCAATAAATTACGACGACTTAAAGAATGGTCACGACATTTCATGGAAAATCTCGGAAAAATGGGGAAGTCTTTTAGAACGATGCAATCGGGGATTGTCCTATTTCACATTTTACAAGGAAAATCCCGCGACTCAGCTCAAACCTTCAGGATTTTACAATTAACTTGATGTTTACGTGCGAGACAAAAATGCCCGGGTTCGAAAAAACGAACAAGTTTTCCACCACAAACAAGCCGTAAACCATTATGAGGTAAGGACTTAGTAATGCCAGCCGCCGCCCCGGCCATTTAGAAAAATTAATTCAAGATTGACTGGAATCTGGTATTTTTCTTGCTAATATCGATCCTCAAGTCTCGCCTATCCGGTTTTTGCCTCGTAACAACTTGATTCTCCACAACCGGATAGGCGACTTTTCTCTGCTCAATCAACTTTGACGGTTAGCTAAAATTCAATCGACCTGTCAATTTTGCGAACTCTCCCGATTGTCGAATGCCGATAGCCATCGTCAGGCGATTGATCCGTCCGCCTGAACCAAGTTTTGCCGAAACTCGCGCTGCCCGTCGCAATCGAGTTGGCTCGACCTAATACTCCAGCGGTGCCCGCATGAATCGCATTACTTTTTTTAACCTATTGATTTTGGTAATCGCCAGCACCTCAAGTAACCTGTGCACCAACGTTGTCACCGCCGGTCAACCGGATGACGGCGTCGTAAGACCTGCTTCAGCCAACTCCAAGTTTAAATACTATCGTGGCTCTACTTCCGGTCAAGACAAAGACCAAGCCAGTAACGAAGACGACTCGGTAGACAGTCGCGGGGACGGGTCGAGTTCAAATCGGACGAGTCCCAACGAAACTTGGTCGCGAAAATCGATACAAGAAATCAGCATCGATATTCGCGAAACACATGCGGCCGCACCACAGGATCGGTCGAGTGAATTGAATTACGGATCGGGCGATTGGACTCAATTTTCCGCCAGCCCCAAAGTGTTTGCCTGGGCCGCGCCTGATATCCGCTATCAACCGCTGTATTTTGAGGATGTTGCTCTCGAACGATACGGTCAAACGGGTTTGATTAACGTGCAACCGATTCGCTCTGCTGCCCACTTCTTCAAATCCGTAGTGTTCTTGCCGAACCACGTGCTCCACGATCATCCCCATTCGTGCGAGTATCCGTTGGGTTTCTGCCGGCCCGGTTCCAATGTTCCCTGTACCCAACAGATCCACTATTACGGTCGCCCCAACCGATAGAAATCCGACGCCGTACGTCCCATGATTTGCGCTCGCTCGTCGACCGATACTCCGCCGATGCACTGCACCAACGCCTCGAAAACCTGTTGATACGTCGCGGCCAATTCACAAACCGGCCAATCGCTGCCAAACATACATCGTGCGGGGCCAAAGAATTCCAACGCGGCATCGACATAGGGCCGGAAGTCTGCGGGATTCCATTTCATCCAATCACTCTCGGTTACCATTCCGGAGAGTTTGCAGTAAACATTGTTACAGTTGGCGGCCGCCGCCAATTCGTCCCGCCAAGCGTTTATTTCGCCGGACTTGATTGGCGGTTTTGCCAAATGGTTAATGACTAATCGCAAATTTGGAAATTGCCGTGCAACGGTCGCGGCATGTTTCAAATGCTTGGCGTAAAACAACAGGTCAAACGCCACATCCTGTTTCTCGAGTATCGCCAGACCGCGCCAAACGTCGTCGCGAACAATGAAGTCATCGTCGGGCTCGTCTTGAACTACATGTCGTACACCAATGAACTTTGGTTGACATCTGAATTCTTCTAATTGGGATTCACAATCGACGCTTGTCAGGTCGACCCAACCCACGACGCCGGCAATCCATTGGTGAGATTCTGCCAAAGCCAATGCCCACCGATTCTCAGCCACATTGTGCTGCGTTTGCACCAGGATTGTTTTGTCGACACCGGCTGTCTGAAGCGCAGGTTTTAGATCTGCCGGCAAAAAATTGCGACATATTTTTTCTAATCCTTCGACGTCTTGCCAAGTGTAATCAAACTCTGTCAACGACCGATTCCAAAAATGTTGGTGCGCATCAATGACCAAATGACCAGGGTTCATATTGAATTTCCACTGCCTAAAACTGCCAGCAAATATCGCTGGCTGATCCAGTTTAGGTCGACGAACGGTTGGCTGAATAGCCCGTCCGGGAACCACGCGGGCTCGAAAAAACCAGACTAATCTGCCGCAATCCTCATAATCGTCAAACTTTATACAAGTCGACTTTTATTCCTCAATCCCAACCTGAAATTCGCCCTCGACAGAGGTTTCGCCTAAGATAGATTAAAGGTTATTCGGAAAACCGATTTTTACTGGTACCTCGATCAGGGCTTTTTTGTCAGGCTAGGTTGCATTATGTTCCGTTGGAATCAAGCGGTCCTCAACGTTGTAATTTTCAGTTCAGCGATTCTCTGCTCGGCGGTTGTTTTTGCACAATCGGGAATCGAGCGTTATCGGTATGAGGAACGAACGATTTATGTCAAAGAGCCAGTCATCCTGTCTAAATGGGTCGACGAAACGGTTTATGAAAAGAAGCAAGTTTCGGATTACAAACACGTTTGGAATACTGAAAGACGCGAAAAACGTACGACGGTCAAAAAACCTGTAACTCGGACGACCTACAGGGAAGAACAAACGACCGTGCAAAAACCCGTGACGGAAACAAAGTACCGCGAGAAGCGCGTTGAGGAAACATCGTACGATCTGGTTACCGAAATGCGTGATCAGGAATACACCGTCCAAAAACCCATCGTCGAAACGCAGTATCGTGACGAGCAATTCACCGTTCGGCAAAAAATCACCGAAGACTTGATCGAAGTCAAAAATGAAACGGTCTACAAACCACGCTCGGTGGCGCAAACCGTTTACGTTCCAACGGATACGGTCGTGAATCAAACCTACGCGACCAATGACGTAAACGCGCGCTATCAGATGCAATGGCTTGCTCCCGGTTACTATACCGACCCTGTGACCGGCCGCTCAATTTGGCGGCGCCGTGGTCTGCATTGGGTGCAACCGACGGTCTCCATGACCGTCGCGGATACTGTCCCGGTTTTGGTGCCGACAACCGTTCAACAAACTACACTCGTTCCGGAAACGGTACAGACTCGGCGTCCAGTCGAGATCGCCCGTTATGAAGATCGAATCGAAACCCGGCGGGTGCCCGTGGAAGTGCAAAAAATGGTTGCCGAAACGGTCACGCGACAAGTCCCCGTTACGGTTAAGAAACCGGTAATTAAATCCTACGTCGAACAGGTCCCTTATTCCGAAACTCGGTACGTGGAAGAGGTAATAGTTACCAAAACCCCGGTGCAAGAAACCGTTTACGAAGAAGTCACCGAAGTTGAACCCTACGAAGTCGAAGTCAGTCACTGGGAACCAATCACCACAGAGATCGAAGTCCCCAAGACGATTCGAAAACGAGTCGAGTATGAAGAAATTCGTGAGGTCCCCAAGACCATTTGGGTAAAGGTTCCGGTCGATGAAAACGGCAACGCCTTGGATTCAGGCACACCGGTCGGCGAGGAAGAAATGAAAGCCAGCTCACGCTACGCAACCGGTTATGGCGAGACGGAACTTAATTCCGCTGGCCGCTTTCGCGGCACCTGGAAGCCTTCGCCGACGCAACAGGAAACATCGGATCGCCGTGCGAACTCGGTGCTCGAAGTGCCCGAAACCGCTGAACCTACGGCTGCCAATCCGCAACAGGAATTGCAAAACCTTAAGTCACCCTCCAACGATGACAAAGCCAAACCGGACGAGGCCGATAACACGCCCGCGATTGATCAATCGACGGACGGAGTCCAACATTCCAATCAAATCGCCAGTTTAGCGGTGCTCCGTCGCCCTTCGCTGGATGATCCGAGTTTGCCATCAACCCTGCCTGCCATGGCTCGCCCGAACGTTGAGCCGAACCACTTTCGCGATGTGTTGGACGCTGAATCCGAAATAATCGTCAACCGTCGTTGAGCGATTGATTCACGTTCGTTGGTAGGGTAGGCTGCGTGTTGAACGGACGCATGTTTTCAATCGCAGGACGCCCCAGTTCGTCCCCTGCCATTCGCAGGCTATTCTTTCGCTTCGCCTATCATGTCCGAAATTTTTCCACTGACGGCTCTCAATCGCTCGCCCATCCAGGATCGACGAATTGCCTTTGTTGGGAAACTTGGCACCATGAATCGACGTGAGGCCCGTGAGTTGGTGCGGCAACATGGCGGACTTATGGTTGATCGCGTGGACGCTACTGTCGATTTAATCGTTATCGGCGCAGATGAATTGCCAATTGACGAAGCCGATGAACTACTTGAAGACTGGACCGTCGAGGCAGCCGCTCAAGGAAGACTGGAAATCATCAACGAGGCTCAGCTTTGGCAAAACCTCGGCCTCGTCGAAGCCGATTGGGACATGAACCATTTGTACACGCCGGCGATGCTGGCGGGGTTACTCAATTTGCCGCTGTCGACGATTCGGCGTTGGCACCGACGCGGTCTTATTCATCCCGCTCGACTGGTCAATAAGTTGGCCTATTTTGATTTCCAGGAAGTCGCGTCAGCGCGACGCATTGCCCGGTTCATCGCGAATGGGGTTTCCCCTCAGGCCGTTGAATCAAAACTATCCCGGTTGGCTGAACTCTATCCAGATTTGCAACGCCCTCTCAGTCAATTGTCGGTCATTGTCGAAGGCAAAGAACTGTTGCTGCGCAAAGGCGAAGGATTGATCGAACCCGGTGGGCAGATGCGAATCAATTTTGAAGTCGCCAGCGATCCAGCGGTGATCGCGACGCATCTGAGCCTGCACAATCCAGTCCTACCACTTTCCGCGCCATACTCCTCCCAAGATGTTGATCAGCTCGCCACGCCCGCCGAGTTCATCGCGCTGGCAACGGAACTGGAAGACAACCTGGACATCGACAAGGCAATCGAAGTTTATCGAGCCATGTCGCTGGCATTCGGTCCCACCTCGGATGTTTGTTTCCGAATTGCCGAACTGCTGTATCAACAACATGATTTGGCAGCAGCGCGTGAACGGTATTACCTGGCAATCGAATTGGACGACACGTTCATTGAAGCGCGGGCAAGTCTGGGTTGCGTGCTGACCGAATTGGGTCAAACTGAGTTAGCCTTGGCCGCCTTTACCGGTGCGTTGCTTCATCATGCCGACTATCCCGATGTCCATTTTCACTTGGCACGACTGTTGGACGAAATGGTTCGACCGCGCGAAGCCGAAACCCATTGGCAGAGATTTTTGGAACTGGCGCCGAAAAGCCCGTGGGCCGAAGAAGCGCGACAACGATTGGGCAATCAATTGTAATATCGGTTGACCGGTAGCGCAATCGCTTTGGCGACCCTTGTTTTCTTCGCCCCCAGCCTAGGCAGCCGATCTGGCTTGTTGCTGTAATTGCATTTTTTGTTCATAAAAGAATCGTGCTTGACCTTTCCAGTCGTCGCGTTCGATTCGATCACGGAAAGCCAGCAGTCGCGAGAACTCGGCGATCGCTTCCGGTTTCCAATCCATTATCTGTTTGAAAGTGTAGATGCCAAAATCGTTGAGTCGAGCCTCCAACACCTCAGCGATCCCCGAAATTCGTTTTAGGTCATCGCTGTTTTCCGGCGCGGTCATATACACCACTCCGCGCACCGCGTGATTTTCCGTATGGCCACCATATTCTTTGTCGTAATAGGGCCGCTGACGCTCTTGCATCGCTTGTTTAAACGAAATCACCGTCGCGTCCGGTTCGGCGATCGTGCGATAATTGGCCAGCCGTGCCAATACTCCGGCCCGCTCCCGGCGCAACTGGCGGATGGTCTCTTCGCTGGACTTCAACTTGGACTGCAACGATTCACTTTTTGCCAATTGATCCCGTTTCGCGGATTCAAACTTTGCTGTGGCGGCAGATTGTTCGTCGAGCCGGGACTGCAGCTCGGTTTGCCGGGCTTGAACTGCCACGGTTTGCTCGCGTAGCGATTCGAATTGGCGGTGCAACTCGGTGGCTTGCGCATCGCGCGTCACAAGCTGTTTTTCCAACTCGCCAACCCGGTTTCTCGAAACCAGTTGTTGTTCAGACTCCTGTTTCAATTTGCCGGTTCGATCCAAGAGCAGTTTTTCCAATTCATCGACCTGTTTTCTCTGGGCCAATAGCTGTTCCATTTCCTGCTTCAGTCGACCGGATCGCTCGGCCAACAGTTTTTCCAATTCGCTGACTCGCTGTTTGGTCGACACCGAGAGCTCGAACTCCTGCTTCAGTCGGCTATCTCGCTCGGCCAGTGATTTTTCCAACTCCACAATGCGTAAAGTTTCTGCCTTCAGCTTCGCCGCTTCCACGTTGAGAAACTGAGTTCGTTGTTCCTGTTTTGCCAACTCAGTTTTGGTCGCACTCAAATCCTGTTTCACACGATTCAGGTCCGTTAACAGAGCTTCACGTTTCTTGGTAAGTTCCAGAATCTCATTCGATTGTTTGGAGACCTGTCGGCTGAGCTCGGAAGTTTGATGGCTATACTTCGAGGTGATTTCCGAAGACTGCAATTCAACCTGCTTTTGATGTTCGCTGAATCGGGCTTCCAAAGCCGCACGCTGTTTATCGAAATTGGTTTCCAACTCCGTCCGCAACTGCAACTCGCGTTTGGCTTGCTCCAAAGCGTCTTTATGTTTCTCGCGCAAATTGTGAATCGTGGATTCCTGATTGTCCAGTCGACTCTGTAGGCCCGCCGACATGGCGATCAGGGTTTTTTCTGCTTTCAGTGCTTGTTCGCGTTGCGCGGTGACTTTATCCAATTGCTCTTGGTTAACAACCAACGATTGCTTCATGGACACGACATCCTGCGCTAAAGATTTCATTGCGTTCAACTCAGCCTGGAGCCGTTCGGCTTCGATGCGAGTTTCCTGGTGTTGCAATTGGAGCGCAGTCAGCGCTTGGTCGGCGACTTTCTTTTTCGAAAGGGTGGCAGCACACTCGCCCCGCGCCTGTTTCAGTAAATCACTGCTCGCTTTCAACGATGATTCAAGCGAAACGTACTCTTGCTTCAAACCACCCGCGTTCTTCGTGGCAGTTTCCAACATTTTTCGATTGGCTTCGATTTCCGAATTCAATTCGGCATGTTTGAATTCCGCGTGGTGCAACGATTTCGCGAGTCGTTCATTCTCGTTGACCGCCGATTTCAATTCGGCATGGCGTTGCGTCAATTTTGCTTCCAGCACAACATGTTTCTGCTGCCATTCCTGTTCGATCTGGTTAGCTTTTTCGAATTGTTGTCGCGTCAGCGCGTGTATTTGATCTTCGAGTTCGATTCGTTTTTGCTGGGTTCGCTGAAGTTCAAACGCGGCCTCGTCATGTTTTTTTCGTTTCTGATCGAGCTCCATTTCCAGGTTTACCCGGTCTCTCTCAGATTGTTCGCGATTGGTCGACCAATCGTCGCACAATTGTTGCAAAACATTGAGTTGCCCTTTCTGACGGGCAAATCGTTCTTCGAGAATCGAATGAGAACTTTGAGTAGTCCTGAGGGTGGCCCGCAACTCGTTCGCCTCACGCTCAACCGCCAATTGCAATTGCTCTTCGTTCGTGCGATCCCGATACCAAAGAAAGTATCCGATCAACATGCCGGCGAAAACCAGGAAAAATCCGGTTACGTAAGTCATAACTACTCCGTTGCCAAAGACTGCTAGCGTAAATTGGGAGGCCCGATAGAAAGCTCCTTGCGTTCATTCGGCTCATTACAACCGGCAACTTCAGCAGATTCTCTTTAATCCGAAAATTTTACCAAGCTTCACTGAATCGATTGGGCAGAACTAACGTTGATTGAGATCCCTGAAAAGTGGTCGCAAATTGCCGACTCGAGGTAAACTTGCCCGGTTATCCGGAGCGCTTGCGAGAGTGCTAGCACATCGCTAATTTAGAGGCTGTTGAGTCGGCACGATCGTTTCTTCAAATTCGGGTTGAGAAACGCATCATTCGTTTCCCGGGCTAACCAATCAAGGATTTCAAAAATGACATTGGGTCAACGAAAAGAACGAGGACTGTTTATTGCGATCGATGCCAACATTGGTGCCGGAAAAACCAATGCCTGTCACGCGATTGCGTCTGCCGCGATGGCGGCCGGGCGGCCGACGAAGGTCATGGAAGAGCCGACTCATCACCCAAAATTCAATCACTTCCTGCAACGCTACTATAATGACTTGCAATCGGGCGTAAACACTGGCGGAGGATTCGCCATGCAGATGTTCATGCTTTGCCAGCGATATGAACAACACCGTCTCGCTGTCGAACAAGCTTGGGGCGATCAAGGCATCATCGTGGTTCAGGACCGCCCGATTTATGGCGACACGGTGTTCGCCACAACCGCCATGGAGCGGGGTTTTATGACTCCCGAAGAATATCAATTGTACGTCGACGTTTATCGCAACATGAGCCGCGACGTCATGCCGCCAGATATTTTTGTATATCTCGATGTTTCGCCCGAGGAATGTTTCGATCGGATGCACACTCGTGGTCGTTCGCAAGAAGAAGGAGTTCCGTTGGACTATCTCCAGCAGCTGTATGCAAACTACCAAAAGCTGCTGGGCGAGATGCGCCGTCGCGGTGTGCGCGTGCTAACCATTGACTGGCGGGAGTTCGGACCACCGGTCGAAATTTGGAAGAAAATTTGTAGTCTCGTGCAATCCGAAGACCAATGGTACGAGCAGCTTACGTTCGGATTGGCCAAAGAGCCGCGCGTGCCCATTACACCGAGATCCAAAGCCTAGTCGGCAACACCGAGTCGGTGAACACCCGACGACCAATCCCGAAATGAAAGCCGGACTTTTTAGTCGGCCTTTTTTTGTTCACTATTTAGAGCCTATCCCAAAACCTTGCTCCCTTCTCCCCATTTTAGGGGAGAAGGGCTGGGGATGAGGGGTTTGGGGATAGGCTCTAAGTTGGCTGAGCAATGAAAACTGCGGTTCGTCGGTCAGCGCAGCCACTGGGAAGTGCCGTTTCGGATACTAACGGGAACCGACGAGCAGTTCACCCGCCATCAAATCTTCGCACGACTGCCGTTGACGAATCAAATGACATTCACCGGCATCAATCAGTACCTCGGCGGCAAACGGCTTGCTGTTGTAATTTGAGGACATGGCAAAACCGTAGGCACCGGCGCATTGGATGATCAAGAAATCCCCCACTTTTGCGACAGGTAATTTTCTCGAGCACACCAAACCACCATCGACTTGCGTAAAGATATCGCCCGACTCGCATAACGGTCCGCCGACGATAACATCTTGCAGGTTTTCGTTTGTTCCATTGGCAAAAGCGACAGCCATGGGATGGTAGGCTCCATAGAGAATTGGGCGCGCCAGGTTATTGAAACCCGCATCCAGCAAATAAAACAGATTACTGCCCATCTTTTTGACAGCCCGAATTTCACAAATCAAGAACCCGCTTTCGGCCACCAAGAACCGTCCCGGCTCAATTTCCAAGTTGACCGGGTGGCCAAACTGCGACGCCAATCGCTGACGTGTTTGATCCCAGAGCTGAAAATAACGATCTATGTCGAGGCCTGTATCGGTCGGCTTATACGGGGTTGGCAGCCCGCCACCAGCACTGATCGACCGGATTGACGACCCAACGGTTGCCGCCGTTTTTTCCATCGCAGCACAAACTTGCGACAGATGTTCGAAGTCCGTTCCCGAGCCAATATGCATATGCAAACCCGCAACCGTCAGCTGAAATCGCTTGGCCAACAGCAAGACTTCCGGCAATTCTGCGTACCAGATCCCATGCTTGGAGGATTGGCCGCCAGTGTTCGTTTTTGCGCTGTGGCCGTGACCGAAGCCAGGATTAATTCGCAAAGTAATTTCCCGACCGGGCGCAAGCTGTCCCAATTGTTCGATCATATCGGGCGAGCCAACATTGACGTGAATATGCTCGTCTACGACCAATTGCAATGTTTGTCGATCAAATATATCAGCCGTGTAGACGACCGGTGCGGGCTCGCCTTGAAAGGCAAATCCGGCGGCAACCGCACGACGAATTTCGCCCGTACTCACGGCATCCACCAACACCCCTTCCTGCCGCATCAAATCCAGAATCGCCAAATTGGAATTGGCTTTCTGGGCGTACCGAATCACATCAAATTGACGCAACTGCGCAATTCTCTCACGGATCGTCTCCGCCTCATAAACATAGGTCGGTGAACCGAATTGGCGAACCAAATCCTTGATGGGGTGTCCACCGATAGCGGTTTGAATCAGGGAAACTTGCTGGTTCACGGTCATGATTATGATGCTTTGGGGCTGAAGTATCGGTATCAAATGATTGTAACGCTTGCCGATTTTTCTGACGAGTAGCGATCGTCTCGAGGATCGTCGACCCAATCGCCAGGATCTGTTTCTGGATGGAAGGCGATTTCGCGTGTCCGGTTTGCGATTCGAGTGCAGCCAGCTAAAATCGAAGTTTTCCGGCGACCCTATGCTCAACAATGCCCCTTTCAAATCGCTGACCCATGGCGACTACACGATCGAAGGATATTCACGTGCTGCAGTGCAATCGTATTGGCGAATTCCGGAACTGAAATTGGGGTTCGACTTGGGCGCGCAACCATGGGATTTTATGGGCATCCCCACTTGGTTGTTAACGCATTGTCATTTGGATCATATCGCGGCGCTACCGGTTTATGTCGCGCGTCGACGAATGATGAAGATGACGCCCCCCCAAATTTACTTGCCGGCGTTTGCCATCGACATGGTGCAGAACATGCTACGATCTTTCGAACGTCTGGATCGGGGGCGACTGCCTTGCGAACTGATCGGCGTCGAAGCTGGGCAAGAGATTGAGTTGTCGCGCGAGTTGGTTTTGAAAATCTTCGCGACGAAACACACTGTCCCCAGCGTCGGCTACCTGATCTACGATCGACGCAAAAAACTGAAACCCGAGTATGGGGCACTGACCGGCGAACAGATTCGGGATCTCCGCGGGGCAGGAGTTGAGGTCACGGAAGAAAAACGGTTTCCGCTGGTTGGTTACACTGGGGATACGTCGCCGGAGGGCTTGGACAACAATCCCGAATTCTTCCGGGCAAAAATCTTGATCACGGAAATGACGTTTCTGGCTCCCGATCACCGCAAGGAGCTGATTCACAAAAATGGTCACATGCATCTCGATGACTTTGTGGAACGCCAGTCCCGATTTGAAAACGAACTGGTTATCGCCGGGCACTTTAGTACCCGTTACACTCACCGCGAAGCCGAAACGCTAGTCAAAAAAGCGCTGCCGGATTTGCTTGGCGGACGTTTAAAGTTATGGATTTAAGCCCCTGTTAGAATTTTTCCGCTGCGACGAACGCCGACTGAAACACGGACCACGAAAGCTCCATGCCGAGACCCGCGCCCCACACAGATCCGACGCTGCAAGCCTGGCGTCCCAGCGGCGTCTGGCCGCGATCGGTCTATCTCCACATTCCTTTTTGTCGGCACCGATGTGGCTACTGCAATTTTACCTTGGTGGCTGGACGGGATTATTTAGTCGACCGGTTTCTGGATGCCCTGGAAACCGAAATCAGTTGGCTGGACCAACGGTATGAACTGGACTCACTTTTTCTTGGTGGCGGGACACCCAGCCATTTGTCGCCATCAAATTTGCAGCGTTTGAACAAAATCGTCTCGTCCCGGTTTGACTTGACCAGCGCAACCGAAGTCACCGCGGAGTGTAACCCCAACGATATGACATCCGACCAGTGCCATGCTCTGGCGGAATTTGGCGTCAATCGAATCAGCCTGGGCGTGCAATCGCTAAATCCCGCCAAGCTCAGCCGACTGGAACGTGATCACGTCGGTGACGATGTTGAAAGAGCGGTCCGACTCGCGCGATTGTTTGCGCGATCGATTTCGGTGGATTTGATTTTCGCCGCACCCGATGAGTCATTGAACGAATGGCGTCAGGATTTGGAGGCGGTCTTGCAACTCAACCCCGATCACGTCTCAACCTATGAACTGACGTATGAAAAAGGAACCCAATTTTGGAATCGCCGAGTGGTGGGAGATTTGGCAGAATCCGAAGAAGACTTGCGCGCAGACATGTACGAATTCGCGACCCAGAAATTGGACAGCGCCGGTCTGGCACCTTACGAAGTCTCCAGTTTTGCCAAGCCGGAGCATCATTGTTTCCACAACGAAAGCTATTGGACCGGACGACCCTATTTTGCCTTTGGTCCCGGCGCTTCGCGGTATGTTGATCGAGTTCGGCAAACCAATCATCAAAGTACCATGCAATATTTGAAACGACTTGAAGCCGGAGAATCGCCGGTCAGCTTGTCGGAAAAGCTTGCGCCACGTGATTCGGCGAACGAATTGTTGGCGATTGGATTGCGGCGCGTCGCCGGTGTCAATGAAAATGCGTTTGAAACGCTGACCGAATTCCGAGTTTCCGCATTGCTGGCAAACCACGCCGAAGCTTGGCAATTGGCGGGACTGCTTATTCAAGAAGGTCCAAACTGGCGGCTATCATTTCGCGGACGAATGTTATGCGACCGGCTGGCGGCCGAAATAGTTGGCTAGCGGAATGCCATCGGCGCCCGATCCCTGTTTCCGCGCGCCGCTGGCTTCGACAAGCGGTTGGTTTCATTCAGCAATCGCAGCCAGTCTCCGCTTGACTGCCTCCAGACTGCGATTCGCCCGTTCGACAACTTCACCGTAACCTGTTTCCCCCGCGAACTTTAAAATCACTTTTCCCAACAGATCTTTGGCCGCATTCAACTCAGCGACCGTTTCGGCCGATTGGGTTGTCTCAATCTGTTGGTGGAGCAATTCGAGGTCAGTGGCGACCACGGTTTTATTTTTCAAGACTTCCAATCGTTCCAGCGACTCGACATAAATATGCCGCTCATCGTCCGTGGAGGAAATAGTATCTACCAGCTGTTGAAACAACTCGATTGCTTCCGGGTCGCGACCTTCTTGTTGAAACGCTACCGCTTGGCCAAAGCTCTGCTCGCTTTCACTCTGCAACCGATTGGAGACGCCCCGTTCGGCGCGTTGAACCAGTGATTTTCGACGCGCGAGGAAATACAATTCTTCCGCTTCCGAGGCATACTTTCCCTGGCCGTCCACGATCGGCTTCAGCAACACCCGCGCTTCGCTCCAGTCTTTCGTATTGGGCGATTCAAGCAGACTCTTGATTTGGGCCATTCGCTGTTTGGTGCTCGGAGGCCAGAGCATAAACGCCAACACTGCCACAATCGCGAACAGACTGACTATCATGAATGGAACGGATTGGAAAATGGATGATTCCGGCACGTTTTTCTTATTCGTTTTGCCCAACAGTCGGCGGGCTTCTGTTTTGTCCGCACCGGCGTTTAACGCATTGAAACCGCCCGTCATCTGGTCGACGGCCGCTTTCCGATTGGTTGCCAATTTTTTTATTTCTTCGAACGCCAACACAATTGCGCGGGCCGAGTGCGGACGTTGCCGCGGGTTGGGTTGCAACATTTGCGTGACAATTTTGTCCATCCAAAACGGGCAGTCCATGACATGGGCCGCCACGGAAGGAACGGGCGCGTTCATTTTCATTTTTGTCATGCGGCCCATCGTGTCGGGTTCGTAGGGCAGTCTCCCTGCCAACATTTCAAACACGATAACACCCAACGAATAGAAATCCGACTTGTTCGTCGCTCCTTCGGTGAATTGCTCCGGAGCCATGTAGGCGGCGATATCTAATTCTCGATGTCTCCCCGAATCCCAACGGCGGCGTTTGGACCGGTTTAATCGCAAATCTGCGACCTTCACTTGGTGATCCGGCGTGATCAGAATTTTCTCCGGCATCAATTTTGAATGGACCAATTCGCGCTCGTGGAGGTACAACAACACTTCTGCTAGTTGTCGTCCATATTCGACGACCAGATCCGGTGTAATTTTTCCACGGCGGGAGAGAATAGCAGCCAGGTTTTCACCGTCGACGAGTTCCGTGGCGAAAAAAATCTGATCTTCATGCACTCCAGCGCCAAAGACTTTGACCAAGTTAGGGTGCTTGAGTTTTTGTAGCTCTTTGACCTCCAACTCGATTTTTTCCAACGCCGTGGTCCATTCGACATCCGGTGGAATCGAGATGAACTTAAGTGCCACGTCTCGATTTTGTTCGGTCTGGCGGGCGTGATAGACTCGCTGGCGGCGGTTGGTACCGAGCTTCTTAAGAACCAGAAATGGACCGACCTGCGTGTTTTCCACGAACGAATCCGATTTGCAGCACAGACAATTGGACATGACAAAGGCACAAGACAAGGGCCTCGCGGCTCATTATAAGCCCGATTCGATTCGCAAACAACTTCTTACACGAAACGGAACACGTCTTCCCTCGGTGCAGCTCCCAGCCAAAAAACCACGGACCGTAAATCCGGCTATCCCAGCGGAAACTGTTTGCAATACTCGTAGATCGCCATCGTGCTGGCTGTCACGACATTGTAACTGTGGGGCAGCCCGTAAACAGGAATTTCGATCAAATCATTCATTAATCGTAACTCCTCGGGCTCGATTCCCAATCGTTCATGGCCAATAATCAGCGCGGTGCGCCGAACAAACTGGTACTCAAACAAGGACTGCGAACGATCGGTCTGCTCGAGACCGACCAAGCGATAGCCGTCTTCCGCCAGATTCTTGATAACGGGCAATAGCGTTCGGCGACGTTCGATGATGACGTGTTCGCTGGCGGTGCGGGCAATGGACGGATCAATTTTTCCGGAACCGGCGGCGATGATTTTTTGCACCGCCACGCATCCTGCCAATCGAACCAGTCGGGACAAATTTACGTTGCTCTTGAAAGCCGGACAAACCAGCACCAGTTCGCGCGGAACCGTCAACTCGGTAAACGATTTGTGGCGAACCTGTTCGGTCATGATCACTTGACCCAAAAATGGCTGGCGGCGGGAGACAAATCGATGTTTCCCGCTGCATCATACGCTGCTGCGGACGCTTCGTACTCGCCCGCCGATACCGGAATCTTGACGTTCCAGCGCGCGTTGTTTCGCAACGGACGCAAGAAAGTCGACTCTTGGGCGACCCAATCCTGGCCGTTCCAGTAACGGTTCTCCGTCACATTTTTTAAGACCAATTGAATACCGGTTACCGTAATATTGTCCGAGCAAACACCAAACAACATTACGGGGGATTCCACGGTAGATTGATCTTGGGGAAGTCTCATTTCCGTTTCGGGCGCTTCGGGATCAATCGAAAATGTCCGGCGCTGTGTTTGGGAAACTGAACCCGCCTGATTTTTCGCGACCGCTGAAAATTGCAATTCCGTCAACGAGTCGATTTTTTGCAAATCAATTTGAAACTCCCATTCGGTCAACAATCCTTGCGGGTTGAGCAATTTTGCCGGGAATGATTTTGGCTCCGGTTGCCAATCTTGGCCATCAAAATAATCCCCGGAAACCGGGTGATTGATTTGAATTGCAACCTGATCGACTCCGTTCACGTCTTCAGCATACCCGCTCAATTTCGGCCGGCCACCGATCATGCCGCTGGTCGCCCAAGTCACAATGGGTGCAAAATCTCCCGTTTTCAAAACGTGCAGCTTTCTCGATAGCTCCGCTCGTTGGGCATTTGAAAACGCACCAAATTGATTCTGCAGCTGTAGTGGATCTGACGTCAAGTCGTAATATTCTCGAGCGCCATTGGACCATTCCGTATAAATCGTCGACGAAGTTCGACGACTGGAATAAGCGGCGGACACGACATCTACCACCGGGCCTTTGCTTTCCCAATTCTCAATCAACAACGCGGGATGCAATTCGGTAGAGGAATTAACCGGTTCACATAAAAGTGGTACCAGGGAACGACCGTCAAATTCCACAGGCGCGTTTTGCTCGAGATTGACGCCGGCCAACTCCAACAACGTGGGGGCGAGATCGATGTTGGCCACCAATTGGTTGCGCGTGAGACCCACAGGAATTTTTGGACCGCAGACCAACAACGGGATATTCGTGCAGCGATGATAGGGGAGTTGCTTGCCAATCATTCGGTTGTGCCCCAACTGATATCCATGATCCGAAGTGACAACGATAATCGTATTGGTCAACAAATTCTCAGCAGCCAGAGTCTCCTGCACCGTTTTCAACAAATTGTCGACAGGCACCAGGGACAGCAACCTTGCCCGGTGCGATTCGTGTTGTGCCTGTTGGTTCTGGGCCGACAACTTTCGAACCTGTAAATGCAAAGGCTTGTCGCTGATGTCGGCCTCGTTGAAGTCGGCTGATGCCGGCAATTGAATCGCCTCACCTTGATCGTTCAATCCTGGCGGCAACATGGGAGTTCCAACCGCTGGCAGATGCGGCGCCAAAGGATTCAAGAACAAAAAGAAGGGCTGCTTGACGTCCTGTTTCGATCTTCGTTGCGCATGATCACGAATGTAGGCAACGATCGCTTCCGTTTCCTGAATAGTTCGATACTGCGTCGTATCGCGCGGCCGCAAACGTTCTCCTTCGGCAAATCGGGTCGAATAAAAAAGCGGCCCAAAATAAAATCCACCGAAACTAATATGCTGATCGTCCCAGCCCGGCATGGCCGTGCCTGGCATATGACCATGCAGATATTTTCCCACCAGCATCGTGCGATAGCCGGCATCCTGCAACCAACCACCCACATGCTCAGCCGCAAATCCCCGCTCGGCGAACAGCTCGTAACCGCCGGGAAAACCATTGCTCAATTCGTTGGTTCCCGTATTGGTTTTGATGCCAGTACGATGCGCGTACTGTCCCCGCAACAGGCAGACTCGAGACGGGCCGCAGAGTGGCGTGGTGGCATGGCAATTCGAAAATCGCATTCCCTGCAGCGCGATCGCATGGAAATTCGGCAAGTATTCTGTCAGCAGCTTGTCAGAAAACAAACCGACGTCCGCATCATCGAGATTGATGACAATGATATTCGGTCGATCTACGGTTGAACTGACGGCTGGATTGATCGTTTGACCGTTCAGCGGCGCGACGTAGACTCCCAAAACCAGAACTATCCCACCGTAAATCATCGAACGGAGTTGCGGGTTCAAAAATTTTTGGAAGCAAGTACCGAGAATGGAACCGGACATGCGATAGCCTTGCTAGAAGGGAATGTCGCCTTCATCGTACGATTCAGAAAACGCTTCGTTCGCGGTGTCCTGATTCAAGTCATCGTTTTTGGCTTTGGATTTTGCCTTGTCGGCGCCCGTCAACTTTTTGAAACTGACGGCTTCGGCACTGAGAAAGAACTTGACTTCGCTGCCGGGGTCTTTCTGCCATTTTCGTCCACCGAGCAGGTAGCTGATTTCGATCTCATCCCCGACGGACAAATCATCCGCCAGTTCGCAGGCATCCCGCGTAAAATCCAGCGGTATGAAGTTCGGGAATCGGCCGTTTTCCTGTTCCAAAACCACCGTTCGTTTGCGGAACCCTTTTTGACCGAAGGTCTTGGTTTCTTCAATCAAGTGGACGATGCCACGGACTTTCGCTTCGCTCATGAGAATTTTCTCGACTAAAACAGAGCCGCTTGCTGATAATCCTTGCAGTCTAACGCATTTGCCGCCCGGTTAAAATCCGGGGAAGCGGATAGAAATTGAAGATCTTCATTTCAAATTCTGGGAGGCCACTTCCGCATCTTTTGCAGTGTTTTGCAACAGACTTTTTTGGATTTCTTCCATTCGCGCAAGCGCCTTCAGGGCATCCTTTGGAGAAATTAACTCATTCAACAAAACAGCCGGATCGGCTGGGTAATTGGGCGGATAGATGATGTTAACTGGGATCGCTCTCTGGTCGGATCGTCCCAGATCTTTATCAATTCGCTCTTCTTTCGACGTATTGTCAACGACGACAAATTGAACGTCTAACTCTTTAATTTTGGCTAAGACTTCGGCATTAGAGAAGACACGCTTCTCGTTGAGTTTACACGTAAGTCACCAATCGGCGGTGTAGTCAACCCAGACGATACTCGGCTTCTTATCCAATATGCTTTCAACCTTGCCCTCGTTCCAGACCTGCCAATCCAAACCTCCCGCTTGATGATCGACGGCGGCCAAATTTTGATAACCCGCAGCATCATAGGTCATCCACAATCCAGTCCCCAAAATCAGGGCTGGCAACAACCAACCAAACCAAATCCGTTTGAATGGTGGCACGTAGGCTGGCGACCAAACCCCATAAAAAAATGCGCCCAATCCAATGACTACCAAGGCCATGGTCAGCCAGGAAAGACCAACAACGCCGGTTTGGCCACCAAACGTCTGCATGAAAAACGCGACAGTGGCAAACAAGGCAAACGCCATCGTGACTTTGAAAGTGTGCATCCAAGCACCCGGTCTCGGCAGTCTATTAATCAGTACTGGAAAAAACGATAAAACCACGTAAGGAAACGCAATTCCCAGTGCAAAGACCGTAAACAGAAACATCGCGATCGCTGCCGGCTGAGCCAACGTGTAACCCATCGCTCCAGCAAGAAACGGTCCTGAGCAGGGAGTAGCAATGAGCGTGGTCAAGATACCTGACAAAAACGAAGTCGAATACCCTTTTTTACCTTGCACACCCCCGCCAACACGAGTCAGGGAAGTCCCCATCTCGAACACACCTACCATATTAAGTCCCAACAGAAACAGCAACACAATCATTGCACCGACAAAATAGGGATTCCCCATTTGCTCGGTTCCCCAATTTACGTGGCGGCCAAAGACAAACTTCAATGTCAAAATGATGCCAGCCAAGACCCACATCGAGAATACCAAGCCCATTGTAAACGCGATGCCATGCATTCGAATCTTCTTGGGATCGCTTCCCGCCTGTTCCACAAATCCCATGACCTTAAGTCCCAAAACGGGAAACACACAAGGCATTAGGTTCAACAAAAATCCACCCAAAAAAATAAACCATACTGCCCAACCAAACGTCGTCTCCTTGTGACGTACTAATTTTTCAATGGGCGTCCCGATCGGATTCGCGGCAAGCTCTTTTAGTAGCAGATAATTAACTTTTTCGGTGGCGGGATACAGGGCTGCCATTTGGGCGATTTGTTCCGCAGAATCGGGCAGACGCTTCATTCCATTCGTGGGATTCTTTTCCGCCTTTGCTCGCGCTTCGTTTTCGGCAGCCGTCCTCAAGATGGATTCAGCTTCACCAAAAGATACGCCGGCCTCAAATGTCACCGGAAAAGGACCCGTTTTTTCGCCGACCGGAACCACTGCGGAAAACTTGACCCCCATCGGTGGATCACAACTAGAATCCGTGCAAGATTGAAACCCAATCAAGCCCTTAAATTCGTAATCCCTGCTTTCCGCGTTATCCGGGACATCAAGGTCGAAAGACCAAGTCACTGATTCGCGATGCCCCGAATATCCAATCTCTTTGTTTTCGTAAGGCTTTACTGACGGAGTTGGCAGCTGCACATTCCAACCATGATTTTCACTGAATCCAACAATCGTGGACAATCCCGAACCCGTCGCAACAGGCTTGTAAGCGTAAATATGAAAACCATCCACCGGCGCGGCTGTTAGTTCCAAACGAACTGTATCGCCTGGAGAAATCGCGGCTTTGATTCCATCGGCTCGGACAACACGACCCGAGAACAACACATGCGATTTTTCCGGCCGGAATGACTTAATTTTGACATCTTCAACGACAGCAGTTTCCGTCGGTGACACAACGGCCAGTCCATCGTCGTAACCGGCGAACGCCGCTTCGATTTTCAAATTCTGCAACTGGTCGCAACCCAGTATTACTCCCGACGCGTCCGCTTCGCAGACCTGACCATTGAAAATCAAGTTAATCGTCAAGTTCTTCGGATCAACGCCAGCCGACAATCGAATGGGAGCCGACCAGACCACGAAGTTCTCATGGTGTTCCACTGGCACATCAAAACCCTCAACTTTTTCGTCGATATGCGGGGGAGCGTCGGGGGTGAAACTCCCGATGACTTGGTATTGGTCCGATTCGGTGACGGCAATCGTCGAACGGATCGGACCGCCCTTTTTCTGAGTCACCGAATAAAGATGATGGCTCGCGCGAATCTCCGCAGTAACATTGAGCATACCCAATTGGGTGTTGGATTTGATTTTGAAATCGCCGGTCAACGTAACCTTCGCGTCGTCGTCACCAATTCCCAGGTCGCCGAATTGATCTTTCAGATTTAGGTCTTGGCTGAGGCCAACTGACGGCTCAACAAACAATCCAACTGCAATCAGAACGACCGAGACGATGAAAAATTTGCTCAGCGACTGAGCTTGAAGTTTTGTAAGCATGGAGCTAAAGCCGAAACCAGGAATTGTTTACGCACGAAAATCATTATCGGAGGTTTCTCATCCAGGTCCAACCCCACATCAGCAGTAAGTGTGATTGATTATACGGTAAGTAATTCTCGGGAAGAAACCCGCGTTGTATCGCACCGATTTTCGTACCGAAGGGCACAAAAAAGATTGAATTCGCGCCTACTTGGGGAAAACGATTCCACTCCGGAAGCGGGCCGACGATGAATTATTGAGCCAATGGCCAACCAATAATTAATTACCTATTTCGAGTAGTAGGCGAGCTAGTTTGATTTTCCGCAGTCCGTTCAAAGTAGCCGGCGAAACTTGCCGTGACGAGTTTTCCATTGAGCGGCACGCAGACACCTTCTTCAGAACAGACCTGGCCGTCAAAAATCATCTGAGGCTTCAATTCCGCCACGTCGATCCCCTCAGCAATCTGAATCGGCACAAAGAACTGCACTTTGCCTAAATGTTTTTCCAATCGTTGGTCAAAAACGGCGTCCCGTTCAATCACTATCGGCGGACGATCCGGGTGAAATCGTCCGGTAACGGAACAGCCGTCCAATGGCTGAATGCGTATGACGGTGGGATTCAATTCTTCTGCCTGAGTTAATGAATGAATGTAACTTCCTGGCGGCAGTTCGCATTGCAACACCAAATAGCCTTGATTCGTTCCTTGTTGGAGATGAAATCGGCCCGTCAGTTTGCAAGGAGCGGATTCAGGATCAACCGGGTTTCCGAAATCGGCGTCTGCCATTGCGGGCTGAATTCCGAAAGTCGAATTTTGAACTTGTTCACGGTCTTGACTTGACCGTTGAGCTGCCGGCGAATCGGCTGTCGGAATTTGACCGGCCGCCAACGAGACGAAACCAACTGCGGTCAACCCGACAGAAGTCATGAGTGACAGTAGAGATCTGAAGAACATCATCACAACTTCCTCGTTTATCATATAGCGAAACCGGCGTGAGCCAACATCCTGCGGCCCACTTCCGCCAATCGCCGTCAGGGCAATTGGCGCGGCGAAGGGTACCAAGGCAACGAAACTGGCTCAACATCAGTTGGTCGGATTGGGCAACGAGCGGTAAAATGAACCAAGCCCATGATTTATGGACATAATTCAGATTCGCTTGTATTTACAATTGGTTATTGCGTGAATTCTTCGGTAATTGCCGTTAATTTCTATCCTGGACCGATCTAGCTCGGCTCAGCGCAGGCGATTATCCTTAAAGTTTCAGCCCTATTTTCTTGCTTGCCAATTCCCCAACAAAAACCAACGCTGTCACAATTTTGCATGAATGATCTCGCCAATTACCATCGACCGATTACTGACTTATTTCCGCAGCCGGCATCGTTCGAAGCCTGGGATCAGTATCGCTTATCCGACGAGCAAGTTAAATTTTTTCATGAGCAGGGCTACTTGTCTGGGATACGATTGCTTTCCGAACAACAACTGAAAACCGTGCGGAGCGAACTGGACCAGTTGCTCCAACCCGCCCATCCAGGTCATGAGTTGTGGCATGAGTATCACAGCAACGAGTCAACGGATCCCAACCGAATCCTGTTTCATGCGTTAGGCGCCTGGCGGTTGAGACCTGCCTTTCACGATTTGCTCTGGAATCCGGCGTTCCTCGTGCCTGCCAGTCAGTTGTTAGGTGGTTCCGTGCGGTTCTGGCACGACCAACTTTTTTGCAAACCTGCCCATCACGGCGGCAATGTAGCGTGGCATCAAGATTACTCCTATTGGACGCGCACTCGCCCGATGGCTCATTTAACATGTTGGACCGGTCTTGATCCGGCCACGAAATCGAATGGATGTTTGCAATACATTCCGGGCAGCCACGAATGGGATTTGCTGCCAATCACCGGGCTAGCCGGGGATATGAATGCGATACAGTCCGTGTTAACCGATGCGCAATGGGAAACGTTTCAGCAGCCGGTGGCGATCGAATTGGAAGCCGGCTGTTGTGCGTTCCATCATCCATTGCTAGTCCACGGTTCATTCGACAATCGTACCGCCAGCCCTCGACGCGCTGTTGTGTTGAACGTCATTCGTGATGGCGTCGCATCGTACACTGACGAACCGCTATTGGCCGGCGTGCCGACAATTCCACGGGGTCAAAAAGTGGCCGGGCATTTTTTTCCTCTGTTGTTTGACAGCGTAAAATCCCTTGCCGACCAGCCCCCGGGCGAATGAAACGAACTGCTAATCGAATGCTTGTTGCAAACAACTCAGGGCTCGCTCGCCATCGGCGCCGTCAACCACCACGTTCACGCGAACTTCGCTGGTGTTGATCATCTCCACGTTGATATTTGCTTCGGCCAATGCTCGAAACATTCCAATGCCCACACCGGTATGGCTTCGCAGCCCGATTCCGGAAACGGATAATTTCGCAATGTTCTTCTTGTGATCAATTCTTTGGCAACCCAGGTCATGACAAATTTTTTCGCCCACTGCGACGGCGATTTCAAATTGGTTACGTCGGACCGAAAATGATATATCCGCCGATTGTTCGCTGAAGTAGCTTTGCACAATCATGTCGACAAACACCCCCGCCTCAGAAATTTTCTCAAATACTTCGGCGGCGATCCCCGGGCGATTGGGGACTTTTAACAGCGTGATTCGTGACTGAGTACTGTCCAGCACAATATCGTCGATCATCAATCCTTCCATGCCCTCACCTTGCAGCAAGTCAATCACCTCAGTCGGGCTGACATGCGCACGTGCGGTAGCTTGAGCCTTTGACGCAACGATCTTGGAAGTAATTGTATCGAGGCCAAATTCTGCATGGACGCACCGCAAAGCCTCGAGCGCAGATTGACGATCGACCAGGACTGAAATCTTGATTTCGCTGGTCGTGATAATTTGCAAATTGACTCCCGCATCGGACAGAGCTCGAAACATGCGGTGTGCGACGCCTGTCTGTTTGGCCATTCCAATGCCGACTGCCGACACTTTGGAAACGTTTTCGTCGGTGGTGCCAATTCGACCACCCAGTTCGTCCAGAGTTTTCTCGATGACTTCAATCGTGTCGTTCAACTCATGCCGTGGAACCGTGAAACTAATCGTCGCCCGGCCAGCGTCGGAGACATTTTGGACAATCATATCGACGGTGATTTTTCGTTCGGCAATCGGGCCAAAAATTCGATAAATGGTCCCCGGCACATCCGGTACATCCAGGACGGAAATCAACGCTTCGTCCTTGGTCAACGCCATACCGCTGACCGGCAGAACCTCCGTCGCGGAATGTTTGACGATCAACGAACCGGGCACATCGCTTAAACTACTTCGCACCAGAATCGGCACGTTAAATTTTTTGCCAAACTCAATAGAACGGCTGTGCATCACGCCCGCACCCAAACTAGCTAATTCCAACATTTCGTCATAACAGACTTCGGAGATCAGACAGGCTTCAGGCAAGGCCCGCGGATCCGTGGTGTAAATTCCGTCCACATCGGTGTAGATTTCGCAAGCTTCTGCTTGCAGTACGGCGGCGAGCGCGACGGCTGTCGTATCACTGCCCCCGCGACCGAGTGTCGTGATATTCATATTTTCATCGATGCCCTGGAAACCGGCCGCAATCACGATGTTTCCTTCGTCCAACAATCTCTTCATGCGATCGGTGGAGATCGATTGAATGCGGGCTTTCGTATGGGAACTATCCGTCTTGATGCCAATTTGTGCACCCGTCAAACTGACCGCTTGATAGCCGAGTGAATGAATCGCCATCGCCATCAAAGCGACGCTGACCTGTTCTCCTGTAGACAGCAACATATCCATCTCGCGAGCCGGCGGTCGCTCGTTGATTTGTTGGGCCAGTTCGATCAGCGCGTCGGTGTTTTTTCCCATCGCGCTCACGACCATCACCACTTGTTTACCCTGTTGATGGGCGCGGATGGCTTTGCGAGCTGCGGCCAGGATTTTTTCACTATCGGCGACACTGGTGCCGCCAAACTTCTGTACGACCAAAGGCATAGGGATTCCGGATAGATTTTTTCAACGAAGTGGCAATCACGTCTGACAACAGAAATTTACCGCCAAATGTACTTTCGATAAACGCCCATTCAACTCGTCCACTGGATGGCTATTATGTCGCACAATTCGCCATTCCCGCGACTCGGAAGGCCATTTGCGTCGGTCAATGAAGGGGGACTGATTCAGCCGGTTGGTTTTCCCAAAATCTCGATCAACAGTTGTTCGGCCCGTTGCCATTGGGCTGCCTCCCGACCTCCCCAATACGACATCAAGGTCGAGAGGCATAACATTGCCACGCACCAAATTACCGCCCTTTGTACGATCGAATAGGACAGGCCAAGGAAATTCGTGATAATTCCGCCGCCGCCTTCAAACAACAAAGATGTGGAAAACAAGCCGAACACAAAAGCAATCCCGAGCAACGCAATGGAGACGGCGCGAAGTGTTGACCAATCGGGGATTTGGAACAGCAACACAGCGTAAATCACATGAACGGCCGCTACGAAAACCAACAAATAGATCCACCTGGGCAAGATGGTGGTTTCAACCGCGTGGTACCAGGTATAGCCGTCGATAAATGCCGGCAACAAGTTGATCATCGCCACCATACAAACCGTGTACGCAAAAAATCGCGCCAACACGCGGCGGTCTGAGTTGGACAGCAAAACGCGTTCCTGCCAACTCTGTGCCTCCAACGCGACCTCTTCTGAATCGTGTAACTCGAACGCTGACGGCGCCGCTGGAGGCTTGACTCGACGGCTGCGCACTCGGATTGGACTGGGAGTGGCCACAATCGGCTTGACGTCGACGATCGGCTCAACCGTAGCCATGATCTCTTTCCGTTTCGCTTTGTGATGCAATTCAGACATCCGAATACCGACCGGACTCAACTCACTTGGAATATTGAGACGTGCTTTGATCGCCGGCGAGGAATCGGTGGCAGCAATAGAAAGACCGAGCGGACCGAGCGGAACAAGTTGCTCGGGTGGCTCAACGGGCTCGAAATTTTCTGGATTTCCCGAGTTTTCGCTTGGAACTGCCGAAGCCCCGACACGCTCCATCGCCCGTTCGATTGCCGCCAGGCCACTCGCGTCTGCGTCGGCCACAAATTCACCGGCGAGCAAAATAGAGTCGACCGGAAGTTCGCTCTTTTCTTCCAGATTCGCATTCCCCAGCGCCGGAGGGGCGATCAAGACAGCCAAAATGGGAATGGGCTTACCGCTCTTTTGTTCCGATTGGGAAATGGGGGGAAGTTCAATCGTCGCTTTGCATTCTGGACAGCGAACGATTTTTCCAGCCCGATTGGCGGGCATCCGAATCAGGCAACCGTTGGGACAATGAACGCGAATTGGCATTGGCGGTGGTACAAGTTGTCAAGAAAATGTTGAATTTCAGAATTTCAGTATAACCACAATTGCTGGACGAATCTCACGCGATTTTTTCGGCCCTCAAGCCTGATTCTGAAATTTGGATCGTTCCACCGGAGGTTCTGCTTCGGCAGAGTTTGGGTTTGCCAATTTCTACAAGTTACTTGGTCGGATATACTCTAGAATCAATCGAGTTAGCCATAGCTACGCGACGGGATTCCTCGGTCGTCTCGAACGCGACACGGTTGGCCTGATTATTGAACAAGAACGGCTCAGTGAGTTGCCAGACACATTGCCGTGGGTTTACGATTCCTAAACTGCCAGATTGCTCGCGGTAGATTTTCGGAGCAATGTCGAAAATCTGCCGCAGATCATTGAATACGGTTACCAAGTCGTTGCGGAACGAAAATTTCCCGTTTGCGAGATTGTGATGCAGCCCCATCAAAGTGAAATTCGCCCCATGAATCGCCGCCCTTTGCGCATTAACGCCCACTCACATTTATTGCCCTATCCCCATGAAATCCCAGCGTTCATGAAGGAAAAGGAGATTTTTTGGGTGGACGACGACAAAAAATTCATGTTGCAAAAAGGCTGGAAACGACCGGTTACGGATTCCAGTTTTTTTCTGAACGAAAAATTGCAATGGATGGAACAATTCAAAATTGACCATGCGGTCATTTTAAATCTCTCGCAACTTTATGGTAATGGCTTGCGCGTGGAGGAGATGAAACAGGCGCTTCGATTTCAAAATGACTTCAATGCCAGGGTTCAACGCGAACATCCGACTAAATTTACTTGCGGATTTGTGGTTCATCCGGGAATGCTACGCGGGGCGATTTGGGAGGTCGAACGTTGCGTACAGGAATTGGGAATGCACGTATTATGTTTGCCAACCCATTACATGGATACGATTGGAACCTGGCGCTGTATTTTTGACGAAGAAAATGAACCTTTATTTGAACGCGCCAACGATTTCAACCTGGCGGTCGAAATCCACCCCTACGATGGCGAGAAATTTATTTTACTGGAAAATACCTCGTGGCGATTTCATTTAATTTGGATGTTAGCCCAGTGCGCCGATGCTTACCATTTCATGACACTCAATGGTTACCAGGAGCGGTACCCCAAGATGCGTGTCTGTTTCGCCCATGGTGGCCAACTCGCACAAATCAATTTAGGGCGAAGAATTCAGGGCTTCGATGGACGTCCCGATTTGTTCGAAGGTAAGGTCCATCCGCGAAAGGCGGTCGGACACAAGAACATCTTCTTCGATACATTGGTTCATGATACGGGCTCGCTCAAATTACTGATCGAGAACCAATCCGTAAACCAAGTTATTCTCGGACTGGACGACCCCTACCCGCTGGGCGAAATGGAATCCGAATCTCAATCATCTTATCCGGGCAAAATCCTCGATTTGGCATTGGATCGGAAAATCATTGACCGACTTGAATTCGAAGCAATTTGGGATTCAAACGTGTTGCGCTGGTTGTACGGCGAAAACGAACAGGCAAAACTTGACCTGGTAACAAAGATCCTGTCCTAGTTGACTTTTTTGGCCGGCACCGCTCGCACCATGGCAAAAAAAAAATCGCCATCCTTTCGAATGGCGATCTTGTTTACGTAAAATGTTCGCAAGCGATTAGAAATTAATTCGATCGGTAACGCGTTTATCAGCGATGCCGATCAAGATTTCCAACACACCATACGATTGTGAGTTTGCAGGAACTTTCATTGTCGAGTTGATTGGCAATACGGCTGGGACAAGACCAACACCGCCGTTGTACCAAGACTCAACTTCGTTTGGAATTGAGTGAACTGATCCGTCTGCAAATGCACACTGAGCTTGTCCAGGGTGACGGCTGGAAATTCCTTGTGAGGCGCGGTTTTGGTTACCAGGCGTTCCGCTTGTTGCGGCGGTAACGATCAAGTTCATACCACCCCAACCTGAAAACACTGCATCATGGATACCTGGCAATGTCGCATCGACAACGGTGGGAGTACCAATACCGCGGATACACCACAGAGTCGCGGCTCGCGCCAATTCCAAGTTAACCGCTGGACGAAGGGCACCTGAAGCTCGTTCGCCAATCAGAATTGTCGAGGAAGTTCCATCAACAAAAGCGCCCATGCCAATGGCCTTAATCGTGCAAAAAGCACCGTTAGGCGATGTATTTGCGGTTGGCGGAGCAACACCAGCAGGAAGAATTTCACCGTGGCAAATACCAACATTGTTGGCTGCAACATAATTTGTTGTTGCCAAAGAAGTCAATGCAACCGGAGTTCCAGTGATACCGGTTACAGGCCGTGTCAAGTTGGTTGCTTTTTTAGGATCGGATGGACACTGAGCTAGGTCAACTGCCTTTGTCAAGACAGCGTATTGAAGTCCGTAATCCATCGTGTTGGCCAAGCGAGCAGCAGCCGTTGTATTACGTGGATCCAAAGTGTCATAAGCATTGTTTAATTCAATTTGAGGGGCGATTACAGTAAACCAGCTGTACAGCATGATGTTCTGGTTACCGCTTGCATTCGGATTCCAACCCTTGGGGTAAATTGCGGCCTTGGGAAGCTTCAAGTAGGCCGATTCATGGTTGTGAACGCCAAGCGCCAATTGACGCAAGTTGTTCTTACAGGTTGTGCGGCGTGCCGCTTCGCGAACTTGTTGGACGGCCGGCAAAAGCATCCCAATCAAGATTCCGATGATCGCGATCACAACAAGTAGTTCTACGAGTGTGAAAGCACTTCTGGACAGTTTCGACATTGCAATGTCTCCTAAAGAAAAAAAGAAAAATGGGAATTTTTGTGGGTTAGAAGGCGGAAAAAGGGTATGGAATAAACAGAAAACCTTTATTTGGCCCACAATGTATTTTTACATACCACGATTATAGGGGCATGGACCGGGAATTTCAAATAGTTTCCCTCTAGATTTTCCAAAAAAATTCCCAAGGACAAAGCCCCCATCCACCCATTGCCAGCCTCACATCAATTCGACGACAAGTTGGCGGCGATGAATCCGAAATTTTGAAGAAACCGACCCCGCCAGTCATTCCAAATAGTCGCATTTTAGGACACTTCTCGCTGAACGCCATCACTCAGGTTGTTAATCCCGCAGGCTTGCCCTGCGGATACTTCGGTTTTTTACTACACAACGAGTCCACGCCAACCACGCTTTGACGCCGGATTTGCCGGAGGCAAATCCGGCGGCAAAGCGAAGGGAGTGCGTTGTTCTTTAGTTAGCGAAAAGCCTAACGATCCGCAGGGCAAGCCCATTGGTATCTACACAACTTTGATCGACAAACCGTGGTTTAGCCCAGTTACGAGGAACGGCGCGTTTTCAATACCACCGGCTTGTCCGGTGGATTGTTGTGTTTTTTGCTACAAACTTGCTGGGCCATTG
>JANNPW010000058.1:0-10232 GCA_031400405.1 Mariniblastus sp. | reverse complement strand
CGGATAGCGGAAGCGTGCATCAAGCCGCCAAATTAACATGCAATTCTGGCAACAGAACAAAGCGATGAACCAAAGTGCTCGATTAGCCGCGAATTGATGGCAACGTCTTTCGCTCGCACTTGGTTATCGCGAACGTTCATCGACGCTAAATCCAAGACTCCTCGGCAGGGTTGAGGGATGATTTCCTATGCTTGAAGTTGCGCGGTCGATTGATGCGCTGACTTTGCGCGGTCGATTCGTGCGCTGACTATTCTCGGTCGATTGGCGAGTGAATCTTGCTCGGTCGATTCCGCAACTGCATGTGTAACCGCTTGACATCTGGACCAGACAGAATGGCGACATCGACTGCCGAAGATTGCTCGGTCCCGCCCAATCCGGTACACTGACTCGCGCGTTCGGCACGTGGCTGACCGTCCGCTGGATGCCGCAACCTCGCGATGAACAATACGATGCAACCCAGTGGCGGCATTTCTTTTCTTTCACGATCAACTCCACCGTGGCCACGGGCTGATCGTTAACGTTCATCGGTGCCGTTACCGCACGGCGGCAATAGATTTCAACTGTTCGCAACTCGGAACAAGTGGCAAAACGACACTGGGATGCGAGTTTATTTGACTTTATGGCTTCGCAACTGCAACGAATTCATGTTGGAGGAATACGACAATGGCGCCGCTTGGTCTGAATGAAATCCTGACGCTGCTAATTATTTTCGGGATACCGCTCGCGATCGTCGTATTTGTGTTGCGACTCTCGAAAAGGAGGCATGACGATTGACGTTTCGACGTTACTCTCCTGTTTCTTTACTGTTATCGTATACCAAGCGACGACGAAAGACATTGCTCACCACAACCGTTTGTCCTCCTGCTGAATATCGGCGAACCATGCCGTGAACCGGAGCGGCCGACGACGCGGTTTTTGAAATTAGAATCTATGGCGGCCGCCCGGTTACGGCCACCGTTCGTCTTTAAGAGGCTGTATGTCTATTGCAACCAGGATTTTACATTACGAACTCAACGGGCTCGCATTGATCGTCTCTGCAAGGACAGGCATCCTGTACCGGAATCAGACCGGTGGACACTCATGCTATCAAACAGAAATTGAGGGCTACCTCGTACCGATCGCGGGTGACAGACCAGAAATTGTCGAACAACTATGCGCGCACTTTACGGGGGCCAAATGGGGAGGATGGTGTTCGCATGGAATTGATGAAACAAAATGGGGCCACCTAAAAGAGGAAACAAAATGGACAAAATCGACAAAATGGGGACGAAATGGGGACGAAATGGGGCCACAAAAAGGGGGGACAAAATGGGGCCACAAAAAGGGAAATCAGAATGGGCCACACAAACAAACGCATTTTTCCATTAGCCGTTTGCTATCGGAGTCCGTCCAGTCATTTTGCAGCTAGCATGACGCGATCGCTGATTTTGCCTTTGTCTGGCCCCTGTTTTTCCTCTGTTTTTCCTCCCTGAGCTATAACCTCTCCGTGTACGAATCCCAGCGCCATCGAAGAATCCTGTTCCTCTACCGATCTGCTGGAACAACGGACCGCAGGGCGCGATACTTTTCGGCTTCAACAGTCTTTTCCATCAGCGTGTAGAATTCGATCACGCGTTCCAGTGCCTCGGCCACTCGCTTGGCATCCGCCACGGGAATCGCACCTTCGCGTTGCTTCAATCCCTCATAGCCGGCCACCAACAACGGCTCGGCCTCCTCCAGTAACTTGGCTTTCTCAGCCGAGTCATTCGATTCCGCATACATGCCAACCAGAGCCCCGCCGAGCATCGATTGGGTATGAAAGGTGCTCCAGCTATCCGGTCGTATCGCTTGCGAAATCGATAAGGATTCACGCAAAAGCACTTCGGCTTCGCTCGCCCGTTTCATTTCCAAACAACATTGACCGGATCGAGCCAAGACGCCCGCCAATTGAACACCGTTGGCCGGGTACAGCTTTCGCCACTTCTCCAGGGCCAGCGGGAACAGTTGGTCGTACTTCGCGGACTCACCGGCTATTGCATAGGCCGCCAACACGTTGGCCATGAGCAACAACACATTCGGATGATCGGGACCGAGTTTTTTCGTCAACCCTTCGAGAGCTTGTTCGTACAATGACATCGCTTTGCCCAACTCACCCGCTTCGCGAAAACCCGCCGCGATGTTGTTCATGCTCATCAACGTATCAGGATGGTCGGGTCCCAATTTTGCTTTCCTCAGTTCCAGCGTCTGCTCGTACAAAGGCATCGCCAACTCCAGTTTTCCTACCGCCTGGTACGCCGAAGCCAAGTTGTTCATGCTCAGCAACGTGCCTGGGTGATCGACACCTAGTTTGACCTTAGACAGTTCCAACGACTGCTCAAACATTGGCATCGCTTTGTCCATTTGACTGGCGTTTCGGTAGGCCAGCGCCAGATTGTTCATACTGATCAAGGTATCAGGATGGTCCGGACCGAGTTTTGTTTTCTTCTTCTCCCAAGTCAATTCATACAATGGCAAGGCTTTATCCAACTGTTGAAGTGCTTCGTAGCAACTAGCTAAACTGTTCATGCCAAGGAGCGTATCCGGGTGATCTTCGCCAAGTTTGGCCGTCCGCAATTCGAGCGATTGGATGCATAACGGCAAGGCCTCTTGGGCCCGGCCAACGGCCAGATAGGCCACTGCCAAGTTGCTCATGGTAGTCAGAGTTGCGGGATGATCCGGCCCCAACCGAGTCTTCCGCATTTCCAAAGTTTGCTGGAACAGCGGCATCGCCTTATCCAGCTGTCCCGCAGCCCGATAGCAGCTCGCAAGACTATTCATGCTGCTCAGCGTCTCCGGGTGATCCGCGCCTAGCTGAGATTTCTTCAACTCCAGCACTTCTTCATGGAGCGGAAGTGCCTTTGTTAGTTGCCCGGCATTTTGGTAAGAAACTGCTAGGTTGCCCGCGAACACCAAGGATAGCGGATGGCTAGGGCCCAGACTTGCTTTCGCCTTATGCAGCGTCTCCTCAAACAAGGGAAACGCTTGGTCAAACTTACCTGCGGCTCGATAAGCCGCCGCCAGATTGTTCATGCTCTTCAGCGTATCCTCGTGCTCAGGGCCAAGTTTGGTCTTCATGAGTTCGGCGGTCTGCTCCATCAGAGGCAGAGACCTTTCCAGTCGACCCATCGATTGGTAACAACTGGCCAAATTGTTCATGCTAGTGATCGTGTCTGCATGATCCGCACCGAGCTGGGCTTTTCGCAACTCCAAAGTTTGTTCGTACAGCGGCAAGGCTTGGTCGTGACGGCCGGTCTGGTAATGACTTATCGCCAACATGTTCATGCTATCGAGTGTCTCGACGTGATTTGTCCCGAACTGTTCGGTTCTCAACTTGAGCAAGCGCTCGAACAACTCGGATGCTTGTTGCGACAAACCAAGCCCCAGCAGGGACAGCCCCAACGTCTCCAGCATATCCCCTAAAGCCACAGGATCGCTGATCGCCGAATCGTCCAACTCTTTCACGGCGTCTTCCAAGTTGCCCCGGAGGGCATTGCGCAGATCCGAAACCTCTCGATAAACCGCATTGGGATCAAGGTCCGCAAAAACCGAACCCAAAATCTCATTGCCCTTGCGCGCGAAAGCCAAATTCTTCTCCGCCAACTGCTGAGACATCTCGGCCTTCTGCCGTTGAGTCGACTCGGCTTCCCATGCCGCATTCGCATCCTGCTCCGCTTGCCGAGCGCGCGACAATGCCCAGCTGGTACCGACGATCCCACCCATCAAGGCCAACGCAACCAAAGCTACCGAAGCGACTCCCACCCGATGCTTGCGAACAAACTTGCGCATGCGGTAATTCAACGAAGGCGGCCGAGCGATCACGGGTTCGCTTTGAAGGTAACGCTGAACGTCAGCCGCAAATCCAGAAGCCGAATCGTAACGCCGCGCGCGATCTTTCTCCAAAGCCTTCATCACGATCCAATCCAGATCTCCGGCCAAGATCCGATTCAGTCGCCCACTGTCCGTGCGACGTTTGTTGGTGATCGCCGAAATCTCTTGTTCCGAACTACTTCCCAAACGACTGCTGGGCTTGATGGGCTCTTTTTCTCGCACCATCTCCAACAGTTTTAACGCCGCTTGGCCTTTAAGCGTCGTTTCATCCAGTGGTGTACAGCCCGTCAACAGCTCGTACAGAATCACCCCCAACGCATAGATGTCCGTGCGAGTATCGATATCGAGGTTGTCCAGACTCGCCTGCTCAGGGCTCATGTACTTGAGCGTCCCCAAGATTTGACCAATGCCGGTGAACAAAGATTGGTCGGTCAAGCGCGATGTGCTTTCAATCGCCTTGGCCAAACCAAAATCAATTACTTTGGGGACCGGCTGACCGTCTTGCAGGCCAACCAGGATGTTGGCCGGCTTGAGATCTCGGTGGATGATCCCTTTTTGATGAGCGTGCTGAACTCCGGCACAAACATCCGTAAACAGCCGCAGACGCTGGTCGATACTCAATTGGTTTTCGTCGCAGTACCGAGTGATCGGCACACCTTTGACCAACTCCATCACGAAATAAGGGCTACCGCCGGGCGTCGAGCCGGCATCGAAGACCTTGGCAATGTTTTGGTGATCCATCATCGCCAAGGCTTGTCGTTCGGCTTCGAAGCGCGCCATGACCTGCGTGCTACGAAGTCCTTCCTTGATCAGTTTCAGCGCGACAATGCGGCGCACGGGTTGTTCTTGCTCGGCCAGCCAAACTTCGCCCATGCCGCCTTCGCCCAACCGCTGCCGCAATTTATACGGGCCCATCATGGAGCCGACCGTCGATTCGGGCGTAGAAGCTTCGGTCCCGTGACGGCCTTCCACCATGACCGCGATCAACAATCGCCCGGCCGCTGCTTGTTGTGCTTCCGGCACCCTCTCGAGAAACGGGCCCAATTCCGGATTCGCTCCAGTTTTCCATAACGCGGCAAACTCGTTCACCAAAGCCGTCAATGAATCGTCTTCGTTAGGCATGACGGAAGTCTCAGCACGAGTTGAAGGGGTTAGGGATTCTTCGACTTGAGCAACCTATCAAACCGAAGCGATCGACAAAGCTATGCTACCACAAATTCGATAAAGCTCACGCCTTGGCCAGCATAGTGCTCAGAGGTCCCAAATGGGCCGACGGAGCCTCTGCCAATGTGCGTCAGCCACGATCGACGGATGAACACGGTTCCTTTGAGTCATCCAAACCTCTCGCTGTCTAGCCTCTTCTCTGCGTCATCCCAATCTCTGGCGGTGCATCGTCTTCCGAGCTGCAACGCACGTAGATGATTGACACGACTCAAAAAATAAACCGGCACGCCACGCGCGCCGGTCTTTGTTCCCTGGGCGACTGGAACTTACAGCCCTTCGCCACGCCACTCGATCCGAGCGTTCCTATTCCCGATTGCGACGTCGAAGGCTTATCGCACCGATCACGACCGCCAACAACAGTGCGGACGACGGTTCCGGCACCGCCGAGAAGAACGACACTCCGTGGCCGCCCGATCCGCCCGTGTGGTAATTGATGAACAGATCCACACCACCGAAGTTGCCGATCAAATCGCCATTGTTGAAGTTCGCGAACTGCCCCAGCATCATTCCATCGACCATGGCAACGTCGAAGGTCTGATTGTAGCCCAAGGTAAACCCGTCGATCAGTTGAACATCCAACGTCCCGTCCAGGAACAAATCTCCGGCGACAAACAATTGATCAAACATCCCGCTGTTCAATCCACCCAATTCAATCTGAGTGAACGTCCCATCTCCCATGATGAGGTCCCCGCCAAAGCTAACCGCACCAGGACTGTTGCCCGGACGTAGATCACCAAAGGTGTGGACGGTGCCGGTACCGACGCTGCCGCCGTTGTAGGATCCGAAGAATACAGCACTGCCGTTTTGGCTGATACGCACGTTCATGTTCCCTGCCGACATGGTCACGTCATCGTAGAAAGTGGTCGTGCTGTTCCCAGCGATGGCAATCGTTCCGGCCGAGCCGTTGGCAACGTCACCGTACACGTCCGCCAACCCGCCGCTGAATGCCATCACGCCATCATTGACCCAGCCGCCGTCGTTGGCAGCGAACTCGCCACGGCCGGAGATGAAACCACCGGCATCGTTCTGCAAACCCAGATTGAACTCGACGCGTCCGCCGGTATTGCTGATTTCGCCGGCATTGATGTTTCCAGCACCTTCAAACGCCATGAACTGATTGGACGAGACGCGAATTTGACCATTCGACAGATTGACGATGCTGGCCCCCAACAAACCATCACCAAACAGCCGCCCGGAATTCACAACGATCACGTCGCTGGAATCTGCGGCAGTGGTGAGTGCGGTGAAGGACGAAGCGGCATGCAGTCCGGATACATTGACCGTACCGGCCAGCGAACCACTGACCGCGTTGATGCGTTTGAAACTGGTTTGATCGGTTGTCCCGAACTCGAACCGGCCGCCGTTCAGATTGACTTGGCTGCTTGCATTGATCGATGTGTCTCCACCCACCGAGACCAATCCGCCATTGTTCACATTCAGCGTTCCCGTGCCCTCAAATCCGACAAATAGATCGTCCGTATTTGTCCACTTCGAATCGATTCCGGTTACAGTCACAGTGCCGCTACTCCCGGCCTGAGCGCCGATAAATCCCAAATCGCTGGAGACTTGCCCTCGCTTCTCGACGTTCATTGTCCCCGTGCCCTTACTTCCAACCAGGAGTGAATCCGAGTTGGTCCACTTCGAGTTAACGCCGGTAACGATGACCGTTCCTGTGCTACCGGATTGCTGACCAATGAACCCACTTGTATTGGAAGTTTCGCCCCCGTTTTCGATACTCAGCGTACCGATGCCAAGATTGCCGATCGTCAGGCTATTGGAATTTGTCCAACTTGAACCAGCCCCGATCACTCGGACCGTTCCTGTGCCAGGGTCGTTGGAACCTACTTCGGCTCCAATGATTCCGGTCATGCTTGAAACCTGTCCACCATTCTCGACGAACATGCTGGCAATGCCTTCATTGGCAACGACCAATTCGCCAGAGGTCGTCCATTTCGAACCCGCTCCGGTGACGGTGGCCGTAGCCTCAGTGCCATTACTTGTCGCGATTGCCGCGTCCGTACTGTAAACTTCGCCGCCCGCCTCAACATTCAGACTTCCCGAAGCAACGACAAGTGCCCCAGTGTTCCATTTCGAGCCAATCCCAGTCACCGTGGCGGTGCTTGACCCGGTGCCGAACCCGATAAATGACGCAAGTGCACTGGATACCTCACCGCCTGACTGAACATTTAACGAAGTGGTACCATTGCCCCCAGCCACCAACCCTTGCAGGTTCAATTTCGAGCCAGTCCCGGCTACTGTGACCGAGCTGGAACCGCCAGCTAGGGAATTGAAAGCAGCGTTCACGGCGGAGGCCTCGCCACCCGCCTCGACATTCAGTGTCCCATTATCAATCTTTAGGTCGCCGGAATTCGCCCACTTCGAACCCGTGCCCGTCACGATCGCCGTCCCCTCGCCTGCTGATGATCCAAGGTAAGCGTCGACGCTGGAGACTTCTCCACCGTTTTCGACATGAAGCGTTCCTGTGCCACCCTGAAGTCCAATGTACAGATCGTTAGAAATTGTCCATTTCGAGCCTAAGCCTTGAACGGTGGCATTACCGTTAGCGATGTAACCGAGATATCCATTTTCAGAAACTACTTCGCCGCCAGCCACTACAGTCAACGTACCGTGGCCGGTAATGTAACCCACGGTAAGTTCCCTAGTTGTCCATTTCGAACCTGCGCCAGTGATCGTTGCGGAACCAGAATCATTGTTATCTAAGATTTGAGCGAATCCGACGATGGAGTTACCGGAAGTCACTTGCCCACCCGCGTCAACGACCAGTGCTCCGCCGGTCGGAGACCCAATGTACAATTCGCCGCCCTCTCCAAAACCGCTTCCAGAAATCGATAAACTCGATCCTGAACCGGTGACGTTTACGGTACCCGATCCAATCGATAAGGAGCCTCCGGAGAGCTGCGAATTCAAGGATACTTGGGCACCGGATTCAACATTTAGTTCCCCGTCGACTTGAAGGCCCCTGAGCGATAACCTGGCACCGCGCGGGTGGCCGCCTAGCAAATGCATTCTTGAACCCACACCAATATTTCCGCCGCCATTAGCCGCATTGAAATGCAAACCCGCTAGTCGAAACACCGTTGACGCACCACTGACCAGAAACGCGTTGTCGGCGTTGGAGTTGATGGTCAATTCGTATTGGGAGCTCCCGAGGTTATTGAACTGGTAGTTGCCAGCGGTGATCTGTAGCTTGCCGACTTGGCGATTTGCGGTGACGTTATCCCAAAAAACGGTGTCGACCGCGACGTTTTGAAACGAAGCGATGTCGTTTGCGCCGGGAGGCCCTCCCGGAGTCCATGCCCCAGACTCATCCCAATAGTCCTGTAGATTATTCCAAACAAAGGTCGTCTGAGCTGTTAACGTTCCGGTAGGCATCGCGACGGAAGTGAGCCCCGCAAGCATGCACCCCGCCGAAAGAAAAAATCGACTTCTAACTTTGGAAGGACGCTGCTTCGGATGGGCTTTGGTTCTAAAGATCTGGAACATGGGAACTTTTCCTTTGGGGGCATGGATGGCGATAAAAAGTCTCTATGGAGTCCAGGCGAAAATTGCTCGGCGGGCTTCCTCAGGTTAGACCCCTGCAACTCTTTTTCATCGAGGACCGGATTTCTGGAAAAGTTACTAAAGTTCTTACGAATGGAACCGAAGCCAAGAAAACGCCTCCCAAAAACCGGTCACCTTGACCGCCTGAACCGCCCGGAAGACGCCCTCACACGAGCCGTTCATAAGGAGTTCTGAACAATTCGCACCTCAAGCTTGCCCAACCGACCGCAAACGAAGAGAATCTGGGAACCGAAGCGCAGCGCTTCGAGCCAAGAAACTGTCGGTTGGGATCGATTCATGCCGGATAACGAACAACTCCTCGTCGAAACCGTCCGGTCCGCCATCGCGGCGAATGACTCCAACACCGCCATTTCCGCTCTGTTTGAGGCCTATGGCGATCGCTTTTCCAAAATGATTGCCCTCCGTCTGGATCCACGCCTCGCCGGCCGAATCGATCCCGCCGATGTGCTGCAGGACGCGTTCATCGATGTCAACAAAAAACTGCCTCAATACGACCAAGACCGCCAAGTCCCGCTGTTTATCTGGATGCGGACCATCGTCCAAGAAAGAATCGTTGCCACCCATCGCCTGCATCTGAACACCGAAAAACGGGACGCGCGCCTAGAAAAAAATATCGTGCGCGCCCCTAACCCGGACGAAAGCGCCTGGTCATTGGCTCACGTTTTGTTGAGCAACGATACATCGATCTCCGGCCGAGCCATCCGCTCCGAACAACACGATCAATTGGCGACCGCCTTGGCTTCTCTGGACCCGATCGATCACGAGATCATCCTGCTGCGAATCTACGAGAACCTGTCGAACGTGGAAGTGGCCCAGTCGCTCAACATCGAAACCTCGGCCGCCAGCAAACGCTTCTTGCGGGCCATGGACCGCTTGGGTGAAATCCTGCGTTCCTTTCCTGGCTGCCAGACATCACTGTTTGTGTAACCGTTGCAGCGCGGCGTAGAAACTCATACTGACCCACACCAGCCCATTCAAAAGTTTTGGTTGACTCCGCGCGTTGGCAGGCCAGTCCTGCCGCGGGTCTCCAGTTATTATTCGGTTGTTGGTGAGGTGCAACTTACGATGAAGTGTCAACTTGTTGCCACTGGTTCAATTGTTTCATCTCGATTGGTTGATCGAAAAACACGCGGGCGTCGCCAATCAAAGCGATTGAGCCTGATCGTTGCCGGATGAGAGTTCCGCGAGATGCTCGTCAGCGTAGCTTGGCTGCGCTGCCTGCTCTCAAAAAAAGTTGCTTGCAACTCTCGACGGTTCGGCTGGACTCTGGCGGCTCAGTTACGCGTATGCGGTGGTGAAGTTTCCGCCGCGGAGTAGCAGTGCCAGTTTATCGCAAACGAGTTTGTCATTTTTGACTTTGCCGCCGTGGATGGCTTTGAGATACAGGGCGGTCTGACGAAAATGTTTTAACATGAAATGACGAACAGACCGGAAATCCCGCAGGCTTGCCCCGCGGATGGTTGGGCTGTTGACTACTAAGGGCAAAATCACATCCAACGTGCTCCCCCGCGATTTTGCAACGGGGAAAAGCGGGGGGGCACGTTTTTTTTTATTGATTAAGGGGAGCAAAAAAACAAAAC
>JANNPW010000026.1:0-11832 GCA_031400405.1 Mariniblastus sp. | reverse complement strand
TTGATCGTGACCCTGCGGGTGGGAACCCCGTCTGGCAGCGTTTGACCAACGGCCAGAAGCGAGTCTTGCGACGTGTAAGGTAACGAACCCGTCGAAGCGTAGACAGCCAGTCCGAAAGCCATGCGATTGAGCTTCGAAAGTCTTCCTTGTGAGAGCTTCTGGCGTACCCTGATCGGGGGCCATGCGGTGGTTCTGAAAAACGACATTTACTAATGTCAACGGTCTGGAACCGAACAGCGAAAGGGGGGGGTCGCAACGGTCTTGGTTTTTTGCAATTGCTCGATTTCAAAATTGTAAATTCGCGATGTCTGGCCTTCATTGGTTTTAATTTGTCCAGAGCGCTTCAGCCCAACGATTTCTGGACTTTCCCCACATTGCCCAATAATCTGATGGTCAATTCGACGCAGCGGGCCTAAAATCGGTCTTTTCAAGACTTGTGCACTTATTCTCATACAACCAAATTGCCGGGGATCAGCACCATGTACGGACCCAAACAGAATTCTATTTTTGGCTATCATCAATTTGAGCCAAGACAGTTGCTCGCGGGGGATGTTTCCGTTTCATTTTCCGCAGGAGTTTTGGATGTGACTGGCGATTCTCTCGCGAATGAATTTCAAATTGTCGGAACTCCCGATGGCGGTGTGACGCTGAATGGGATCGCGAATACGACTGTCAATAACGGGAACAATCCGTTTGTGGTTGCGTCGGGAGTTCGGCAAGTCAATTTGCGTCTGGGTGAAGGCAATGATTCAATCGAGATTGTCGGACTTGTTTTATCCGACCGTCTGAATATCGACGGACAGCTCGGAAACGACAACGTCAAGATTCGAGATCTCAATACTAGTTTTTTGATCGTGGATGGCGGTGACGGCAACGATGTTTTGGAATTTCACAACACGTTCAGTCGTCGTGAGATCCGCATCCTGGGACAAGAAGGAAATGACACGGTTTCAATTACTGCAATGGCGACTGATCGGAACTTCCATCTCGACACGGGCGCGGGCTCCGATACGATTGCAATCAATCACTTGGGAGTGCGGAAGTCAATCTTTTTGAGTGCGGGGGCTGGTGACGATACAGTTATGACGACCGGTGAAGTCTATGGTTACAAAACAGAAATTAGATTGGACGACGGAAATGATACGCTGGGCGTGTTGCCAACGACGAATGCAGCAACGGCGACATTTCGACGCGAATTGGACGTCAAGGCTGGGGCGGGCGTGGACCGTGTCTTATTGGGGCAGGAAGTAACCTCAAGTCGCAAAACTAGCCTTGATGGCGAAGCAGACAATGACTCGTTAGGTACAACGGGCTCCGTGATGAATCGACCGCAGATCTTAGGGTTTGAAGATCAGCAACTGGCGAATCTTACTCAGGCTCTCGATGGATTCTATTCCCGACTGACGACCGCCGGCGTCGACACAACACCGTTTGGCCGCGTTCCAGCGAATGTGTCGGCACCCGTGCTGTCGGTCAACAACACAGCACTAGCAGTCGCTGAGAGTGCGAGCCCCGTTCGGGTTGATGACCAATTGACCTTGACTGGTTCTGAGGGAACGGCGGTGACCGGGGCGACGATCAAGGTCGCTGCCAACGATCCGGCTCGTGACGTGCTGGCGTTCGCAAACACTACCGCAATTACCGGCTCGTTCGATGTGGCCACGGGCACACTTGCGTTATCGGGTTCGGCGACTTTGGCCGACTATCAAGCGGCCTTGAGATCGGTGACGTATGACGATCTGAGAAATCCATCGGTCGCTGGCACCAAACAAGTTGACTTTTCGATTGCCAGCAGCGCGGGTGCTGCGACGGATTCGAGAACTTTGAACGTACAAGGTTTGGCTGCTCCAACGTTTCGTGTCACCGATACGCCATTGGAACTTGATCGAAGTGCAATCGCGCGTGTAATCGACGATCAGATTGTGCTTACCGGCGATGGGTTTAATGTCACGGGAGCGACGGTGCGTGCGGTGGGCGTCGTGGCTGACAGAGATCTCTTGGCATTTACGAATACCGCCGGGATTACTGGGACGTTCGAAGCGGCGACAGGTGTTCTGACTTTGACTGGAACGGCAACGCTGCCTGTCTATCAAACGGCCTTGCGAACGATTACGTACGACAATTCGAGCTCCACGTTCACAGGAACCAAGTTAATCGAGTTTTCGATCGCTACGGAGCGGGGAAGTGTTCAAGATTCCAGGAACATTCAGATTCTAAGTGATGCAGCCGCGATTCAGGGATTTTCGGCGGTCAATGGTTTGCAACTCCAACAGACCGCTTCCGGATTGCAATACGTGATCGCGACTCCCGGTAACAATGACCGCCCGACGAACCAAGATTCCGTTCGAGTCAAATACCGTGGTTCGTTGCTGAACGGAACGCAGTTTGATGCCAATACGAACGCATTGTTCCCGTTGTCCGGAGTGATTCCAGGATTCCGGGAAGGATTGCTGCTGTTCTCCGAGGGTGCCACGGGACAGATATTCATTCCTTCGACGCTGGCGTACGGCGAGCCGGGCACCACCAATATTCCTCCCAACGCAATTCTGCGATTCGAGATCGAATTGCTGGAAGTGATTGCGGCGACGTAGCGATGTCGGTTGCATGCCGAAACGCATGGCATCTACGGCAGCGAATCCAGCGTTGGCAAGACCTGAACAAAATGCATTTCGAATCACTGGCGCGGGCGCGGCAGAAATTCGATCCTAGTTCCGATTGTTCGACCAGCGTTTTGCAACTTCGATCATTCCAAAAGTCTCGGAACCCGTAGACTCCTTTGGCACAGAGGATTACGCCAAGCCAAAAAGAGAGTAATTGAATGACACCGGTTCCCCTTGGGGAGCTTGTTGTTTTTCTACGGAAGAACGCGACAAACCAGTTAACGCTCGGTGCCGAAATCTCGGTAACCAGGCGTTTGGCGTTTAAGGCCAGCTCTGGCAGGGGTTTACGACAATCTCGCCGTGGGACCAGCGCTCTCTGTTTTCCGAGAGCCCAACGAGGCCGCGATAGGAACCTTGATGGTTCCGAACCCTAAAATCCCAGTCGCGAACTCTCAAACTCTCTGGTGCGGCGGGGCGGAAAGGTTAATAACCCGTTTCCTTTCGCAACCCAATCTCGTCATCTCCAATTCGCACCGGGTAGGTCAACGGATAGAGGCATCGCGTTGGCTCGCGCCGCTAAAACCACCCCCGCCAGACAGCGTTCCCGTCGCCAAGCGAAGGTCGGTGTGGGCACCTCCCTAAGGAGATGTTCCATGCGATCGATCGACGATCCCTTTTCAATGACGCGCCAGCAACGTCGCGGCGAGGTGGCCAGCATCCTGGCCGCTGGCATTCTTCGGCTCCATGTCCGCGCAGCAATTTCGGACGGGCCGAAAGTTCCGGAAATCTCTCCCGATTCGCCGTCAGCTTGCCTTGAGGTTCCCGGAGAAACCGTGCTCAGTGTGTCTACGGTAGTTAACGGTCGTCGAGAAACCACAAAAAGGAGAGACGTATGATTCTAGACGTAGAAAAAGAAGTCTCCGGGCTCCAGCGGATGACGGTCAACGAACTGCGAAAGAATTGAGGATATTTCGCGAGATTGGCAAATCAAATGCGGATAGGTCAATCAAACTGTTCATGTAAAACGGTCTAGTGTGACGGTTTTACGGTTGTCAAGCACTTCTCTAAAATAATTTTAGAAACATCGCGGGCCTAATCTTTTTCAGTGGTCGTATCCGGTTGGGCATCGGGGACTTCACCTTGCAGGCTGACCTGAGTACCCGTGCGCGATTGGCCGAAGGCGATCTCGCGCCAGTTGACTTCCATCGTGGGAAACATTTTGTTCAATCGTACGGCCTGTTTCATCGCGAATTCCGTGAGCAAGGCCCGGTCTTCGGTGATTTCTTTGGCGAGATCCCACCAGTTGTAACCGCGCTCTTGGCAGCGTCGACGGTGGCTGGTCAGGTTGCGCGTCAATCGCATGTCGTCGGCGGTGGCGTCGGTCAGCGGTTGGATGTACTCCCAGCCGTGGGGCGTGAACGTATGGGCCAGCAGCGCGTTGCCATGTCGCCGATAGTAGGCGTTGCGCATCGCGGGTTCAGCATTGATTCGCCGCCAGACGTAATGCAGGTAGGCCGGCGTGTGAAACTGGTTGGTAAAGTCTCGTTGCAGAATTCGAAAACGCTGTTGGGATTGCTGCATCACGCCCCGGAACGTGTTGAAGTTGCCTTTGGAGGCGTCGAGAAAAAAGACAATCATGGGGAGGTCGAGATTGATCGACATGATGGTCATCAACAGGTCGGCGTGTTAAAAATGCGAATGCGATGGAACATTGGTCGTCCAAGGCTTGATCTTTTCGCCAGGCAAACCTTTGACCTTGGTGCCCGGTGAGCCGGTTTCATATTCTCGCGATGTCACGCCAGGGATGTAAGGCTGTGAGCCGTTTTGCGAGATGTCGTTCGAGCCGTCATCTTCGGACGCCAAATCGAATTCATGGATCGTGGCAATGAAGGATTGACGCTTCGCGTTGACCAACGCAGCAAATTGCAAGTCGTCATGATATTTAGCCGGAAAAACGATTGGGGCAATCGTCGTCACTCCGCGACGCTGCGTGAATCGACGGGGGTTGTAGACGTGCAATACTTGGCGGATGCCCCCTTCGTTGAAGGTCTCGATGCGACGGGTCTGATAACGGGACGCCGACAGCGAATTCAGTGACTCGGGCGTGTAATGGTAGGCGACTCGATGACCGTTCTGTAACTCCACGCCGTGAATGATTCCGTTGGTTTCTTGACGGCCAGCTCGCAGGGTTGACCAGGGGGATCGCATGTAGTGCGCCTCCATCGTTTGCAGCGATCCGTTTTCCAAAATCAAGTGGCTGATGTCGCCATCGACGATCATGTTGCGGAATCCCAGGTCGGCAATCTTGTCGAGATTTCGTTCCCCTTCGTGGTCGACCTGTTTGGGATCGTTGGCGTAATCGAGCCAACCGGCATTGAGATCGTCGGCTAAATCCTCGTCCGGGGCTTGGCTGTCGTGGACAAATCCGTTTTGCAGAACATTGGAGGTGAGACGATTGATGCCTTGGCCAAGCACCATGTTTTCCCGGTCTTCAAACCGGCCCCGTTCGACGGCGAGAAAGTAGGCTTGTTCTTGTCGATAGTGGGAATCCGCGTCGCTGCCCATCGCTTGAACGCCGGTCGGCATGGGGAGGAAGCGACTCGTTCCTCCGGCGTAATAGCTGGCCTGGTACTCCGCCAGCTCCGATTGGAATTGATGCTCGGTCGGGGAGTTGGATTTTTCTTTAATCCATTGCAGGTAGGGGTTCATTGAAGAGGCGACTCTGGCATTCATGGTTTACCTTCGTTCATCGGTGAAGGTGAAGTCGACGCCGGTTTCTCGACTACTGCTGTAGACACGGTTTCGCCCATACCATTTGCGGGCAAAAGAAATTACTTTGTTTAGAATATCGAGGTTCACGCGGAGGCTGGCACCGACTCCCTGTCCATTTCGCTTTGATTCTTCGGCTCGATGGATGAGTTTCGTGGCGGCCGAGATCCAAGCGGCACATTGGGTGACCGATTGTTCGGTGAACCAATCTGCGTTTTCATCGAGTGCGGCATGAATTTGAGCGATGTCGGCCATGTCGGTCGGTCTATTGTGACATTGAGGCGTTGTCAACCATATTTTGAAGGCAGCGGTCGCGGACGCTCGCTGTCGCTTGGCGATCATGCAGGTTCATTTCTTCGTAGGCGACTGTTCGAGAAACACGTGGAAGAGTTTCCGAGGATCAGTCATTGTTCCCATCCTTCGCAAATTAAGGGTTATATACGGACGTCCGTATAATCCGGGATTATACGGAATTCCGTATATTTCTGATGTATTGGTTCAGCGGAACGTGCGTAAAAGTGAGATTGGTTTTGCCGTTGTCTGGCCCCGTTTGCCTCACCTTTAAAAAAGACGGTGTTAACAATGATAATTGGGTCTCTGCATGATTGGCCTGACGCATCGGACGAGCGAGGGTAAATCCCGCTCCAACCTCTGCCACCGTCGAGAGTGGCAGTCGACAATCGTGATTGAATCTACGCGAAGGTGGCATAAAGATCTTTATTAATAATGAGAATCTCGATAGGAACTGTTAAATTACTGGCAGCAACGCGGTTCCAAAACGACGCTTTGTTCGAATTCAAACGTGGGAACATCGCGGAACGAAAGCTATCTACTCAAGCTTACATCCAGTCCCACTCAAACTGCATGAACGCGAGGATAAGCTTGCAAAAGCCGACGGACCCGACAAACAAATCCTTGCCCAAACGAATTGCCAAACCAGTGTTTAGGCCGTTTTCCGGCACAAAAGTTTCGGCTACAATCGGATAATTTTCAAACAAGTTTCACAAAGGATCCAGCGATGGGAAAAAAACAAATCGGAGTTTATCTGTTTCTGGGCGCAGCGTTTGTGTCTTTCCTATTCTCCGTCTCACTCTGGTTTAGTGGTTACAGGGAAGAAGGTCAGTTTGTCGGTCTATGGGTGCCATCTATCCTGGCATTCGGCTGCTTAATCCTGTCAGCGCGAGGCGAAAGCTAATGAGTGTCATTCCTATCTTCGTCATCGGTTTTTTTGTAACCGCTCTGACCTTTGCTGCCGCTTTGCTGGTTGGACTTCACGAAGCTTCCAACCCCTCGCTAAGTCGCCTAGAAGATTTGACGAAGGTTGAAAAGAAGATTGTTGGCCGCTAACCAGTAAAATCATTGATTCCGCCAGTCTTGACCCCAAGTTTCTTGGTAGACTGACTACCGCGGGCGGTGGAACCGGTGGAAGTGCTTTGGCTCCGGCAGCCGATATTTGAAACCAAAGAAGCCGACAATTAACAATTTACCTTTATGGGAAACCGTTTTCGCGTAGCTTTTAGAAAAACTTGCATAACCGATGCGAGTGCCAAGTAACCGTACACTAGAACCAGTTAGCGGTGGCGAGTTGACTTTTTCAGGAGTCGGCGATGGGCTCGGCGAGTTCGTTTTCGGTCGGCGGCTTGGCGGCGCTCGTCTGTGCGATATTCGCGAACCGATTCGGGATGCTCGCACTTCCAGGCATGAGACGTCAAAACGGACCAGTCCGTTTTCCCTGCCAAGACGCTTTGCAACACGTCATCCAGATAGGCTCGGACATCCAAATCGTTGCGGATCGCGCTGCCGATAATCGTCAGCAAGTTGGCCGCTCGCTCGCCCGCTGCCACCGAACCTTTAAACATTTAATTCTTCCTGTTCTTCATACGAGACATGATCAAAAAACAGGTCATGAATCTGCAGAGCGATTCGGACACCTTCGAATTCCTCATGGATTTCGCCGTCTCGACATCCGCTCAGCGACTGCCGTTTCATAAGGAAGAAGCGATGTCGATGGTGGCGGTGGCGAGCATCTCCAAGAATGATCTGATTGCGTATTTTGAGGAAAAACTCTTAAAGGACGAGACGACGTTGCTACCAGAAGTCTTATTCGATTTGAAGGGCCCAACGAAGATCAGGGTCGAAACCCGCGCTTGCGATGATGCCTTGGCGATCTGTGTGACACTCAGCGGGCAGTCGTTTAAGGATTGCGGCTTCGACATTCTCGGCTCGCACAGCGATATGTTCGGAGACTGGATGTACGCCGGATTCACGAAAGACGAAACCCGCAAGGCCGCCTTCAAGAAATACGAGGAATGGCGAAAAGCCAACCCGATATCGAAGGACGAGCCGAAGAAGGACTAACCGAAGGAGGACGAACGGTTCCAGGAACGGGCAGCTTCGTGTTCCTTGCGATGTCAAAGATCACTTGGCCCGGAGCGACTCATTGGGTCGACGCGCTGAAAGGTCATCCCGCGAGACGGTGGTGGGTCTGGAGCTCGACACCGGAACGTGTTGAAGTTGCCTTTGGAGGCGTCGAGAAAAAAGACAATCATGGGGAGGTCGAGATTGATCGACATGATGGTCATCAACAGGTCGGCGTGTTGAAAATGCGAATGCGATGGGACGTTGGTTGTCCAAGGCTTGATCTTTTCGCCAGGCAGACCTTTGACCTTGGTTCCCGGTGAGCCGGTTTCATATTCTCGCGATGTCACGCCAGGGATGTAAGGCTGTGAGCGGTTTTGTGAGATGTCGTTCGAGCCGTCATCTTCGGACGCCAAATCAAATTCATGGATCGTGGCAATGAAGGATTGACGTTTCGCGTTGACCAGCGCCGCAAATTGTAGGTCGTCATGGTACTTGGCGGGAAAGACGATTGGGGCAATCGTCGTCACACCGCGACGCTGCGTGAATCGACGGGGGTTGTAGACATGTAATACCTGGCGGATGCCCCCTTCGTTAAAGGTCTCGATGCGACGGGTCTGATAACGGGACGCCGACAGCGAGTTTAGTGACTCTGGCGTGTAATGGTAGGCGACTCGATGACCGTTCTTTAACTCCACGCCGTGAATGATTCCGTTGGTTTCTTGACGGCCAGCTCGCAGGGTTGACCAAGGTGATCGCATGTAATGCGCCTCCATCGTTTGCAGCGATCCGTTTTCCAAAATTAAATGGCTGATGTCGCCGTCGACGATCATGTTGCGGAATCCCAGGTCGGCAATCTTGTCGAGATTTCGTTCCCCTTCGTGGTCGACTTGTTTGGGATCGTTGGCGTAATCGAGCCAACCGGTATTGAGATCGTCGGCCAAATCCTCGTCCGGGGCTTGGCTGTCGTGGACAAAGCCGTTTTGCAGAACATTGGAGGTGAGGCGATTGATGCCTTGGCCAAGCACCATGTTTTCACGGTCTTCAAATCGGCCCCGTTCGACGGCGAGAAAGTAGGCTTGTTCTTGTCGATAGTGGGAATCAGCATCGCTGCCCATCGCTTGCACGCCGGTCGGCATGGGGAGGAAGCGACTCGTTCCTCCGGCGTAATAGCTGGCCTGGTACTCCGCCAGCTCCGATTGGAATTGATGCTCGGTCGGGGAGTTGGATTTTTCTTTGATCCATTGCAGGTAGGGGTTCATGGACGAGGCGACTCTGGCATTCATGGTTTACCTTCGTTCATCGGTGAAGGTGAAGTCGACGCCGGTTTCTCGACTACTGCTGTAGACCCTGTTTCGCCCATACCATTTGCGGGCAAAAGTAATTTCTTTGTTTAGAATATCGAGGTTCACGCGGAAGCTGGCACCAACTCCCTGTCCATTTCGTTTTGATTCTTCGGCTCGATGGATGAGTTTCGTGGCGGCAGAGATCCAGGCAGCACATTGGGTAACCGATTGTTCAACGAACCAATCTGCGTTTTCATCGAGTGCGGCATGAATTTGAGCGATGTAAGCCATATCGGTCGGTCTATTGTGACATTGAGGGGTTGTCAACCATATTTTGAAGGCTGCGGTCGGACGCTCGCTGTCCATTGGCCATCATGCAGGTTCATTTCTTCGTAGGCAACTCCCTGAGAAACCCGTGGAAGAGTTTTCGAGGATCAGTCATTGTTCCCATCCTTCGCAAATTAAGGGTTTTATTCGGAGGTCCATATATTTCTGAAGCAAGAAATCTTGATTCGAGGAAAGAAGGAAAAAAATTGACAGTTGACTTGGAAACAACTAGATTCTTTGCACGGAACTCAAATCCGATGGTTCGGGTATATAAAGCGTTCCGTATAATAATTGTTATCCGACAGAAATCCATTCCCTAATTCCCACGCCCCTACGCCCGAAGGACACAAATGAGTAAACGGAACTTTGACTGGGACGACTACTTGGCGAAAGCTGCATACCGAGACGTTTTTGATCTTTCGCTTGCACTTTCGTCAGGCCGTCCACCCACGATGTATTCGCCTGATCGCTCGCTGCTGTATCTCTCATCGCAGGATGTCGACGTCGCTACTGACGACGTATCCGAACTAAAACAACTATTGCGGATGGTCCTTGATACATACCGCAACTCAACCAAACCTGGCTGCGACAAGAAACGACTTGCCGCGATGACCGACTGCTACGAGATTTGTGGACTGCTGGTAAACTGTGGTGCGGACTCGGACGAATACCTCGATCCGGATTATCTGCTCAACTCTGCGGTCGCACTGTAGTCGATACAGCGGATAATAAAGAGTTATCCGACCGGGCAAGACGAAGTGCACTCACCCAATACGCGAGTGGCCGTGCTGTCGTCAAATCCCACATATTCCATAGCTGACACTCAATTTCGTTCGATCATCTGACGTTCGACCGCTTCTCACTTGTCGGCAACACTATTTTCGATCAAAAGTTAATGGCCCCAGGACATTACAAACTTCCCTAAATCAGCTAAGATTCACACGGGTCCCTAATGGCTTTAAAGAAATGCAAAGAGTGCGGTAATTCCGTCAGCACCAAGGCAACCGCATGCCCCAGTTGCGGCGCAATACTGAAGCGAAAAACTGGGTGTTTCACTTGGCTGGTGTTTTTTGGTTTTCTGTTTTTCTTGCTTCCAGCCATGTTTCGGATGGCGGGAATTGATACGGCTCAAAATGCAACGGTTCGACAACATGCATCCGCGCCAATCAAGCAACAGAACGAATGGACCTATTCACACAGCAAAGACGAGATGGGCAAAGGCAATGTCGATCGCGCATCAATACAGAGCACAAACGAGGTGGACTTTGCGTTTCCATATGCCGGTCCGCAACGTGCGACGATCACCGTTCGCAGGCACTCCCGGCTTGGCAACGACGTTATGTTCTCAATTAAGCGGGGTCAATTACTTGTCGGTTCCCTCCGAAAAGAAGCAGCGACGGTGCGTTTCGACGACGCGGATGCTATTGACTTCGCCATGCTAAATACAAATGACAACGACACCATCACCATCTTTTTCGAGGACTACTTGACGTTCTATCGCGGGATGCAACGCGCTAAACGCGTTCGGATTTCAATGCCGGTACACAACGAGGGAAACCCCGTTTTCGACTTTGACGTAAGCAAGTTTGAAGCCGAAAAGCTTGATAGGCCGGAATGACGTTTGCGAATGTTCAAGTCCCCAATTGCATCCTATGATTTTTGGGCCCAACGGTGTTCTCGATCAAGAATTTGATACTGCATTCGACGAGAAGTCTGGCAACTACCACACTTGCCGAATACGCTTCGCGGACGGTAACATGCAAGAATCTAAAAAAGATTTGCGCTAATGCGACCGTCTCCTATGATTTATTGCAGCATGTTCGACTCACTCGCGTGTAGTTCGGGTCGCAGTGTCGAAACAGTACGGCGTTAAATTCCTCCGAAATTAAACGAAATCGGGTAAGGGCCATCATCGCTGATGGCCCTCCCCACACCACCTGACATGCGGGTCCGCATCAGGCGGTTCCTCGAAGCGGAGCGAGGTCGCACCAGAGTTGTTTGAGCGAAAGAAGTCCCAGTTGCTCCAGCCACTTGTTGGGCATCGCGTAACGCATGGCGGGTGTGCGAGACAACCGCCAATAGCTCTTGCGACTGATCGCGTGTTTGATCGCCATGTCCAGACTCACGCCGAGTCGCACAAGGTTGCGAACCTTCGTGCGTGGACGTCGCCACTGTTTCCAGTAGCACATCCGAATCCGGCGGCGAATCCAGCCATCCAGATTGACGAACTCGTCAAACTGCTGGGCCAGGCCGAAGTAACCTATCCAGCCTCGCACGTAACGGTTGAGGTCGGTGAAACGGCGTTCCATCGAGATCCCACGGCTGCGGCCTGTGAGTTCCTTCACACGACGTTTGAAGGTTTTCAGTTTCTTCGGTGCGACGGTAATCGTCACGCGACTTCCAACAAAAGCGAACCCGAGGCCCTGTGATTGGTTCACTCTGTGAGAGTAAACGTGCAGCCTCGGGACGGTCTCACGCTGCTCTTCTGCTCG
>JANNPW010000124.1:0-12611 GCA_031400405.1 Mariniblastus sp. | reverse complement strand
AAAATTACTGTGGGTTCGCGGTTGTGGTCTCGGCTCCCAGCCTGTCGATTCCTACAAGCCAGGTTGGAAGCCTATCCCACGGATGCTTAGTCTTCCAAATTCAGCTCGGACGGTTCGGGCAGCAAAAAGGCACAAATAAATCCGACCAAACAATAGACGCCGGCAACAACCGCTCCCACGAATGCGATCTTACCAGCATTCGGTGGTGTCGCGGCCGAAAACGTCAGCGTGATCCAGGCGGCTGCGGTGCCGATAATTCGTCCACCGATATTTGCCGCAAAACTTTCTCCCGTCCCGCGCAAATGCAAAGGGAAAACTCGCGGGATGTAGTTGCCCCAAAAACTAAATTGTCCGACTACCAGCAAACCGGCGACAAAAATCAAAACCTTGAGCATTTGCATCGAGCTGGGATCATCGAGCGATTCACTGATCCACCAGAAAATCAAGGGAACACAGATCAACGCAGGAATTTGAAAAATTCGCAATAGTTTGCGGCGGCTAACGATTTGCACTGCCAACATGGCCAAAATCAATCGTCCCGTCAAACCGCCGACCTCTTGCCAAATCGTAACTGCGGCGACCGATTCGTCGCGGATTTTCCCCTCGATCGCTTTTAGTTTTCCCGGAGGCACGGGCGCCGGGGACGCGCTGACGACTTTCGTTACCGCTTCGGCGGTCGCTTGTTTGACGTACGCATGGGCGGGCAGGATTTGAGCCAATTGTTGAATCGCCCCAAAGGCCATGCCGTAACTCGCCGCGTAACAAATCGTGGTAATAATTGTCGTCCGGGCTAAACCAGGACCGAACAGCTGCAAAATACTTGGGCGTTTGAGTTGGCCAGCCGTTTTTTTCTTGACCCATTTCGGGGACTCCGGCAAAAACGGTCGAATTAAAATCAGCGGCAGCGCCGGAATCACTCCGGATATCAACATATAGCGCCAAGCTTCATGACCTCCGTGAATGGCGGGCAACTGCAACGAAATACTGGCGATAATCAAAAACGCTGAACCGACCAGCAACCCCCCGATCGATGAAAAAGCCTGCGTATATCCCAACACGCGTTCCCGTTGTTTTACGTCGTCAAACAACTCGGCCAACCAAGCGACCGCCGCGACGAATTCGACACAGACACCGATGAAAACCAGACAGCGGAAAAAAAGGAGTTGATAGATATCGGTAACAAATCCGCTCGCCGCTGCGGAAACCGCGTACAGCAAAATACTCCACGTCAACACGCGGCGACGACCAAGCAGGTCGGTCAGGTAACCGCCAAAAAGTCCAAAAATCCCGCCGACGATCGCCGGCAAGAAAAACAAAGTTCTCGCCCACGCGACATAGCCCGGCGAACCCGGCGCGAGCATCAATGACCCATCTGCCGCTTTCCCTCCCAACTCCGCCAACGCCGGTTTCAAAATCAGCGGCAACATCAACAGTTCATAGATATCAAACGCAAAACCAATCGCCGCCATCACACAAATCAGCCATTGAACAGGTGTCAATCCTCGCGGTTTGTTGTTTTCCAGGTAATTTGACACGTGGTTGAGGTCCTATTTGCGGAAGGGAAAGGTTTGAAGACAATTGCCAAATACTAAGCCTGTGCCGAGCTCGCATTATAGCGGTCGGTAAACCGGTTGCTACTACGGACAATGCAATGGCCAAGGACAACTCAACGGTCTCAAACGATTTCGGCGCGATTCGTTTGGTCGCCAACAATGATCGAATTCCGCGAGGTAATGCCGCTACGATGGTGGGTTCCAAAGAGGGAAAGCCTGTTGACTTATACGTTTAACGGCAACCGTAATCGCACGTCAACGCTTTGGTTCGCCGTTTGGCGTTTCGCCAGCAGGCGCTGCTTGGAGAGTCGCCAACATCTCTCTAAATTTGACGGCTTCTTCCGGTTTGCCCCAATCGTCATAGAGAGCGATGAACTCGACGATGATGTCGTCGGGATTGTGGCCGCAGGTTCCTTGGCGGATGTCCGGAACCGTATCAGCCGCGGCTTGAATTTCTTTTTCCGACGCATCAAATCGTTTTTGCGTACGCAGATGACTGCCGTAGTACAAACGCAAACGCGCGCGAGTCAAGTTATCGTCGGCGGTTTCGCCGACGCGGGATTGAAGTGCCTGGAACAAAGCTTCCGCCTCCTCTGATCGGCCTTGAAGCGAAACGAATCTCGCGACAGACAGATCGGCGACAAACAACATGTTGCCATGCCCGCCGCCGAGCTTGATCAGATCAGCGGAGAGTTCCCGCGCCAAGGATTCTCCTTCCATCCAGCGATTACCGCGATCCAAAACGGGGAGCGCGTCGCTGATTTTCGAAACTCGGACGATTGAAATGTCCTCTGGTTTGCTGCATTCCAACCTTTGTAGAATGAGTGCGGCAGCGCCGGCCGAATCACCCAACCGATGCTTGGCATCGGCCAGTACCTTCATTGCCAGTAGCCTTTGGCCATGGCATTTACCCAATCGTTCCTCCGAGGTATTGAGAATCTCGGCACAAACATCGGCCGCCGCTGGATAATCTCCGAGTAAGCATTTTAATTCTGCGACGATAATACGGGAGCGCAGGGTCTGAACCGCGTCGATACCAAGGCTTCGTGCCGAACGGTCGGCCATCTCTTGGGCTAGCGGTTCCAATTCGATAAGGACCGATCGGTCTTCGGCAGGCCCACGACCAAGCTTGCTTTGCCGGACCGGAATCAGCGAGTCCAATAAACGAATATGCAGTGCATCGTCGGCCGAAATGGACTCGGCCCGCAATCGTAAATCGCACAATTCCTTGTCGGCTTCGTCATAGCGTCCGGCTCGCGCATGTGCCACGGCCTGCAACCGCTCGGTGTCGATCACCAGCAGGTCATTTGGACCTAGCGTGGTGCGAATAAATGGGACCAACACTGCGAGGATTTTTTCCGCCGGACGATTTGAAGCTTGATTTAACAACGCTCGAGCATGTTGGGATTGCGCGTTCAGCAAACGCCGATCGGTGGGTTCGAAGACGGACTGAAATACCTGGACTGCTTTATCATACTCAGCCGTCGCCTTCCGATAGAAATCCAGTCGGGTATAAACCTCACCGAGCATCATGCGAACGTAGCCTTCCTGCGCGGGATTGTCGACGAATCGTTGCGATGCGGTCTTGGATGCGTCGTCAAGAACCTCTAACAGGCGGACATCGGCCCCTTTTTGGTCAGGTTCCACACTGGTCAACACGTCCGACATGAATTGGTTGACGTCCTGGGCCAGGGTGCGTTGTTTTTCCGCTTCATTCCAGCCAGTGACCGCTCGGTACGCTAGCCAAGTACTGACGAAGGTCGAGACCGCCAAGAGCAACACAAACCCGGCGGCGGCCGTGAGCGGCGCACGATGCTTGCGAATAAATTTTCCCAATCTGTACTGAGCGGTCGGCGGGCAAGCCAAGACCGGTTCATTCGAAAGATACCGCTCCAAGTCGCTCGCCAAACCATTGGCGGATTCGTAGCGCCGGGCGCGGTCTTTCTCTAAACACTTCATTGAAATCCAATCCAGATCGCCGCGAATAAGACTCGCTAGTCGGCGCGGTTCCAGGCGGCGATTGGCGGCCACTCGAGGCAGGTCATCGCTCGTTGTGATCTTTGTACTGGGTTTGTCCGGTTCGTTCTCTTGGACCATTCGCAACATACCCGCCATTCCGGCGGCACGAAGTTCTTGCGCCGTAAACGGCGGAGCGCCGGTGAGCAACTCGTAGAGCAATACGCCCAGCGAATAGATGTCGGCGCGCGTGTCAATGTCCAGATTTTTCGGCTCAGCTTGTTCCGGAGCCATATATTCGAGCGTGCCAATCATTTGGCCCAGTTCGGTGAACATGGACCGTTCCGTCAGCCGCTGGGCGGTCGCTTTGGCCACGCCAAAGTCGATCACTTTCGGAACCGGCTTTCCGTCATAAATCGCGACGATGACATTCGATGGTTTGAGGTCCCGGTGCACAATCCCTTTCTGATGGGCATGTTGGACAGCCAAGCAGACGGGAATCAATAGCTGAATCCGCTCATTGATGGACAGGTGCGCTTGATCGCAATAGGTTGTAATCGGTACGCCTTGAACCAGTTCCATCGCAAAGTAGGGTAGGCCGTTGGCTGCCGCACCGGCATCGATGACGCGGGCGATATTCGGATGTTCCATCAAAGCCAACGCTTGTCGCTCATGCTCGAATCGTGCAATGAATTGCGCGGTGTCCATGCCGGTGCGAATAATCTTGAGCGCGACGCGGCGTTTGATCGGTTCGTCTTGCTCGGCCAGATAGACGACGCCCATGCCTCCTTCGCCAATCTTCTGAATCAGCTTGTACGGTCCGAAGACTTGGCCGATAAGATCGGCGTTCGGCGTGGATGAATTCTGGTTGGCGTTAGTCGCCGGGCTAAACACCGGTTCCTCCATAAACGCGCCAACTTTGGGCAGAGCCAACAGCAATTTGTCGACCCGGTCGCGCAGTGACCTGTCGCCGCCGCACGCCCTTTCGAGATAGGCCGCGCGCAACGATTCATCGGCGATTTCAATGGCGTCGAGAAATATCTCGTCGATGGAAGGACGTTGCTCGCTCATAGAATCCAAATAATTCCTGAAAAGTCACTCTTTCACGAACAAAGCGTAATCGAATGTGCAATTCGCACTCATAACTAATGCGTTATTTTAGCGTCGATTCAATCATACCCTCGATAACTTTTTCACTATTCGATCGCGGATTTGACTCACCTGCGATTTTGGACCATGTTTTTAGGGAGGTCGAGGATCCTGCCGAGACATTGACATAGGGCGATCGAGGCTCCTGCCAAAACTTTGCCTACGGGTTGTCTTCAAGTTCGCTAAATAGCCAAACACGAGCAAAGGTCCAATAACGTTGTGCCGTCGCGGTTGATACTCCAACGACTGCGGCGGCTTCGGCATTAGTCATACCGGCAAAGAACCGCAGTTTCACGATTTGAGCCTTGTCGGGATGTTCTTGTTCCAGACGGGTCAACGCATCGTCGACAGCCAGCAATCGCTCATCCGATAGGGGAGCCGCGAGATCGTCCGTCACCACATCAACTCGGTGAACCGCACCCCCGTGTTTGACTCGGCCCTTGTGCCGTGCCCGGTCGATCAGGATGCGCCGCATGGCTTCAGCGGCCGCTGCAAAAAAACTATTTCGGTTGTTCCAGGACGTTTCGGCGTTCGAACTGCCAACCAATCGCAAGTAGGCTTCGTGGACCAAGGCCGTTGGTTGTAAGGTCTGACCGGGCTTTTCGTTGGCGATTTTTTTGGCCGCCAACCGGCGAAGTTCGTCGTAAACCAACGTTAGAAGTTGCGCGGTCGCAGCAGGATCCCCTTGATCCAGTGCCGACAAGACTCGCGTTATTTCTTGCATCCGATTCGACCCTGTACGTATCCATCATTCTCGTCAAGCGTTGATTCTACTCCGCCGCGTACGAACTTCGAGCCAGGTACGGGCATTTCCGAATTTTTTTGACTGGCGGTGATAGAAAGCCGCCGAAAACGGCGCATTTAAATACGGGGACCTTCGGTCAAAAAGGAAGGCAAACGATGCTACACGTTTCCGGCGGATCGGTGGGGGTCGCGGTTGATCAATTCACCACACGAAAAAAGAACCAGGAAATCGGATGGAAATCATTTACGCTTCGGTCGGATACGTTCATTTTATTGTCGCGATTATTTGCGCGAAATGGGCAATGGAATTGGGCTTTTCCCAATCCCGTCAGCTGCTTTGGGGGATTGCGGGACTCGCCGCACCGCCGTTGATACTTCTGATCTTGTACATCCGGCTGATTGGCAAGCGGATCGGGTAGGTCGCCGACTCGGCGTGGGAACTGTCGGCTGTCGCATGGTAGATCGAGTATTGCCAGCCAATTTGCCATGTACCTTAATAAACTGCTTGAGCATTGATAGAAACCGTTCGGAAACGGCGCATTTGAGAATAGCCACAACTAATTAGTTTCCACAGAAATACAGCAGGCTGGTTTTCCTGGCCTTTAAAGTTTGATCATGACACCGCAGGTACCTGATTTCCAACCAAAGGAGTTTCGCAATGAGTCCGAAAAATTCGATTAATCGCACACGATCCATCAAGGCATCGGCCCGCTCGCGCAAATTCAAAGGCAATCTGGTCGAAGGATTCGAGGTGCTTGAGTCACGCACACTGATGGCCGGCCTGCCGACGGTGATTGATATAGTGGCGGGTGCAGGTGGTTCGAATCCTAGTGGGTTTACCAACGTCAATAATACGGTGTTCTTTTCCGCCCGCCACATTGGCGGAGTTGAATTGTGGAAGACCGATGGGACGGTCGCGGGTACGGCTCAGGTCAAAGACATTGATGCGGGTGCCAGCAGTTCGTACCCATCTTTTCTGACCAATGTCAATGGGACGCTGTTCTTTATTGCCAAGGGGGGCTGGGAGCTTTGGAAAAGTGATGGGACCAGCGCCGGTACGGTACCGGTTCGTAACTTTCGCTACACAGCTATCGGTGCCTCCAAACCAGTGTCGCTTACCAACGTCAACGGGACGCTATTCTTTCAAGCCGAAGATCGTCACCATGGCGCGGAACTTTGGAAAAGCGATGGCACTTACCCTGGCACCGTGCTTGTTAAGGATATTCACGAGGGCGTTGGTCGTTCCTATCCACGTTCTTTTATAAATGTAAATGGCGCTTTGTTTTTCAGCGCCTTGGATCCAGTTCACGGTTATGAACTTTGGAAAAGCGATGGAACCAACAACAACACAATTCGAGTGAAAGACATTCGACCTGGCTATTTGGGTTCCGGCCCTCGCGCATTTACCAATGTCAATGGCACGCTATTTTTTAGCGCGAATGACGGAACCAACGGTTTTGAACTCTGGAAAAGCGATGGAACAATCGCGGGGACCATGATGGTAAAAAATATCGGTCCGGGGGTTTTTGATTCCGGTATTTTCCAATCGACCAACGTGAACGGAACGCTGTTCTTTGGAGCGAACGGTGGTAGCGGCCAAGAACTCTGGAAAAGCAATGGGACGGACGCCGGAACAGTTTTGGTAAAAGAAATTCGCGCCGGCGCAGCGGACTCTATTCCAGCTTTTCTAACCAACGTGAATGGCACGCTGTTCTTCTCTGCCAATGACGGAATAAATGGCCGTGAGCTTTGGAAAAGCAATGGAGAATTTGGAGGGACAACATTGGTCAAGAATATCGGCCCATCAAATTTTGATTCCGCTCCAAGCGGACTAACGAACGTGAATGGTACGTTGTTCTTTGGGGCTAATGGCGGCGGCGGCCAAGAACTCTGGAAGAGCGGTGGCGGCCCAACCTTAACCGTACTGGTAAAAGAAATCCGTGCCGGCGCCGCAAGTGCTTATCCAGTTGAATTGACTAACGTCAACGGTCGTTTGTTCTTCCAAGCCGGAGAAACCCAAATCGATCGCGAACTCTGGGTCATGGATGGGGGTGGCGAGTCGCCGGTCTACGTAACTGGCGTTACGGGCCTGGGAGTACCCAGTCCTGGCGTTCAACGCAATTTCGTTCCAGGCCCGGGAATTGCTGTCGGCCGCGTCTCGGGAATCGGAGTTGAATCGTCGACGCCGCCGTCGATCTTGGCATTGATTGATATCATTGGCGGGGCGGGGGCATCAAACCCGCAAAACTTCACCAATGTTAATGGGAGGGTCTACTTCACGGCCAATCGTGCGGATACCGGGAGAGAGCTCTGGTCAAGTGATGGAACAGTCGGCGGAACTGTGCTCGTCAAGGACGTTCGGCCCGGGCCACTCGATTCAGGTATCGGAAACTTAACCAATTTGAATGGCCAACTTGCCTTCACGGCCAACGACGGCGTCAATGGAAACGAACTTTGGAGCAGCAATGGATCGCCGGTTGGAACAATATTGGTGCGCAATATCCGACTTAGCGGGTTCAGCGCAAACCCCAGCAGTTTGACCAACGTCAACGGTGTACTATTTTTCGCAGCGACGACCGGTTCGATCGGATCATTGGCTCAAACGGAGTTGTGGAAAAGCGACGGTACAACTGCGGGAACGGTTTTGGTTAAAGACATCGCCGAGGACTCGCTCACCACTTTCCCTTCGTCGGCTCCATCGCAATTGACCAACGTCAATGGGCTTCTGATGTTCACGGCATTCGATTACTACATTGCCAATAATGGCACCAACGGCCGAGAGCTTTGGCGCAGCGACGGAACGGCCAACGGTACGTTCTTAGTCAAAGATATCAACCCAGGTCTTGGCAGTTCCAATCCGGCCGGATTGACCAATATTAAAGGAACCACCTACTTTTCTGCCAACGACGGTGTCAGCGGAGTCGAAATATGGAAAAGCACTTCTGGCGTTTCGGGACTTTTTGCCAACACTGTCATGGTAAGGGACATTAATCCCGGCCCCAATTCCTCTAATCCCACAGCTCTGACCAATCTTCTGGGATCGTTGATGTTTGCCGCCAACGATGGGGTCGCTGGAGTCGAACTTTGGACCGTCAATAGTTCAGCAGTCGGGACCACGTTGGTCAAAGATATTAACCCGGGTGCTGGGAGTTCGAGTCCCGCCAATCTGACCAACCTTAATGGCACGCTGATGTTCTCCGCCTTTGAGCCGACGACCGGAGTCGAACTGCACCGCAGTAACGGTTCGTTCGCCGGTACGGTACTGGCCAAGGACATCAATGCGGGTGCCAGCGGTTCGGTGCCGCAGAACTTCGTCAATCACAACAGTACGCTCTACTTCTCCGCAGCCAATGCCACGACCGGACGGGAAATTTATAGTTCCGGAATTTTCGGATTCTCGACGCGACTGATCGTCGACATTGCGGCGGGCGTCAACGGATCGAATCCGGCGGAGATCACCAGTGCCGGAACTTCATTGTTCTTTTCGGCCAGTAACGGCATCAACGGACGAGAACTATACGTCCTCGCCAATCCTATCGCGGCATTGCGACAACCCGCTCCCAGCCCGCTCGTCGGCGGAAACAAAGGTGCGTGGCCGAAGTCTGCTAACAAAACTGCTTTCGGATTTGTCGCGCAACAGTCGCCGATGCCAAGCGGAAATTCGAGTAATCCCAATCGGGTACAATCCGCTGCCAGTTCATTCGAACACGGAAGTAGATTCCGATTTATCACTTCCAGCCGAAATTTCCAGAACCTGGAGACGGTGTTGGGCTCAAATCGCCGATCACTCTCGATCGACGATTTGTTGTCCGATAACTTGTCGCCGGCGCGCAATCACATCAAAAGTGATAGTCATGAATCGACAGATTTGAAAGAAAACTATCTTGCCTGCGATTCGTTAACCCATGCGACCAATTTCGATTTGTCTCGGTCATGGAAATTGGTCGACCAATGTTTTGCCAAGTGGTTCGTTTAGTTGATGGTGTTACCACTTGGATGCACAACGTGGGGCCTACGTGGGAATTTACTGTCCCGCTAGAATGATGCCCAGCTTGGAACATAATCAACTCCCCACTAATTTGTCAGTCAAAGCCATGGCAGCAGGTTCCGTTGAACGCGAAGTCAAGTTCGAATACTCGCCGTACTTTCCTGAGATCTTAAGACATTGCAACGCATCGTTGCTGGTTTCGACCTATCAGGCAGGTAAGCTGCTGGTAATTGGATGTCATGATGGGAAACTCGTGCCGACCTTTCAATCGTTCGAACAGGCCATGGGCGTGGCGGCGGGACCGGCGGGAATTATGGTCGGCTCGCGAGGATTGGTTTGGCATTTGGCGGCGGCCCATGAACTGGCACCGCAGATCGAACCCCTCGGTCAACACGATCGTTGCTGGTTGACTCGCGAGGCGCTGGCAACGGGAAACATCCAAATTCACGAAATGGCTTGGTGCGGTGAACAACTCTGGGTCGTCAACACACTTTTTTCCTGTCTGTGTACGCTTCATCGGGAATTCAGTTTTGTTCCCCGCTGGCAACCTCCGTTTGTTTCCTCGCTCGCAGCTGAGGATCGTTGTCACTTGAACGGGATGGCGATTCGCGATGGTCGCCCCACGTTTGTCTCGGCGATGTCGGAAACCGACACACCGGCGGGTTGGCGTCCGACCAAAGCTCACAGCGGTGTCGTGTTGGATGTCGAATCAGGCGAGTCTGTCGCGCGGGGGTTTGCGATGCCCCACTCGCCGCGTTGGTTTAATGAACGATTGTGGGTCTTGAATTCGGGCTGCGGCGATTTGTCAACGATCGATCCGAACAATGGAAAAATTGAGCCGGTGGTGAGCATGCCGGGCTACACACGAGGTCTGGCGTTTCATGGACAGTTCGCGTTTGTCGGCCTGTCCAAAGTCCGCGAAACAGCCATTTTCGGCGGGCTGCCGGTGCAGACGATGCACGACGAGCTCAAGTGTGGCATCGCCGTGATCGATCTGACCACCGGACTTAACGTGGCCGCGTTCCAGTTTCACTCCGGTGTTGAAGAAATTTTTGATGTCCAAATTCTGCCCGACACGAAAAACCCGGTGCTCTGTGGGCCCGATCCAGTGAAGGACGAAACGCGCACCATTTGGTTGGTCCCGCCGCCGGCAGCCGTATCCGGGATTGATTTGCGCAACGATCCGCCAGTTTTTTCGCGTGGTTCGAGGAGCGAGAGCGACCGGCCGCAGGTTAGCAATTCGCGATCAATCGACGGCGCCGATGCCTCGTCGACGCTGAGTGATCCGCCTCGGCTGCTGCAGCAGGGGATCGCGTTGCATGAAGCCGGACAGCTGGTGGAAGCCGTGGCCGCATTTCGTCAAGCGATCTCGATCGAACCGGGATATGCCGAGGCCTGGAACAATTTGGGAAATGTCTTTCAGGATCTGAGGCAACCGGATCAGGCGCTGGACTGTTACCGCCATACCATTGGACTGCGATCCAATTTCGTCCATGCCTGGCGCAATCTCGGGTATGTGCTCAAGGAACAGGGGCAAATCGAAGAGGGGATCGGGATTCTGAAACAGGCTCAGCTGATTGAGCCCAACGATGTCATCCGCTACGTGATCGCCACGTCACTGCCACCGGTGTATGATTCGATGGATGACCTGCACGCGCGGCGAACCCAACTGGAGTCCAATGTGGCCGAACTGGTTTCCGATGGATTGGCCATCGACATCGAGCGCAACCCGGCCCCGACCAACTTTTATGCGGCCTATCAAGGAATGAACGACCGCGATTTGCAGCGACAACTGGCCAGCGTGTTGCGCGCGCCGCAACCAAAAATCCGCCGTCGTAAGCGCCCGATTGGCCAACGGATTCGAATTGGTATGATCTCGCGTCATTTCCGCAACCACACCATCGGCCGGTTGAATCTGGGTACCGTGCGGCACTTGCCACGTGATCGTTTCGAGGTCACCGTAATCTCGGTCGGCAATCATGACGACCTGTACGCACGGGCCTTTCGCGATTCGGCTGATCATTACGTCGCTCTGCCGACAAACCTGTCCACGGTCCGCGCGCAAGTGGCAGCCCTTGAACTTGATCAACTCTATTTTACCGATGTCGGGATGGACACATTGACGTACAGTCTGTCGATGTCGCGTTTGGCGCCGGTACAGTGTTGTACTTGGGGACATCCCGTCACCACGGGCAGCCCGCAGATGGATTGGTTTATCAGCAGCCAACACTTGGAAAGCGTCGACGGGGCCAGCCACTACACCGAGCAGCTGGCGAAAACGGAGCGATTGAATGTCTTCTATGAACGACCAGCTGCTCCGCGACCGCGCAATCGCGAATACTTTGGTCTCGATCCGCGCCGGCATGTCTATCTTTGTTTCCAAACTCTGTTCAAATTCCATCCGGAGTTTGATGCCATTCTCTTTGGGATTCTGGATCGCGATCCACTTGCCGAAATCGTCCTCATGGAGGGACAATATCCCGCTTGGACAGAAATGTTGCGACGGCGATTTGCGCAGTCGCTAAAAAATCACGCGAACCGGGTGAAGTTTTTGCCGGGACAGTCGCACGAGGACTTTATGAGTTTGTATGGCGTCGCGAATGTATCGCTGGATCCAATTCACTTTGGCGGAGGAAATACAACCTATGAAGCCTTGGCAATCGGTTTGCCCGTGATCACGTGGCCATCCGATTTCCTGCGCTGTCGGCTGTCGTATGCGATGTATCGCCAAATGGATCTGGCGGATTGCATCGTTGATTCAACTGCCGCGTACATCGATCGGGCGGTGACGATCGCATCCAACCCGGAACTCCGAGCTGAATTGTCGCGAAAAATCCTGGAACGATCACCAGCACTGTTCGAAGACCGGCTGGCAAACCAACAATTGGCGGAACAACTTGAATCCATGGTTAACCAATCGTGACGGCGCGACGATGGTCGGCTAAAATCGTGGAAAACCAACCTCGAACCGGCGGCGACAAATGGATGTTTGAGACTCGGTTTTGATCCATGATTTTTGACACTTCTCGCTGAACTCCGCCAAAATGGATGTTCGTTTTCATGAATCCCGCAGACTTGCCCCATTGGTATCTACACAAGTTTGATCGACAAACCGTGGTTTAGCCCAGTTACGAGGAACGGCGCGTTTTTAATACCACCGGCTTGTCCGGTGGATGGTTGTGTTTTTTGCTACAAACTTGCTGGGCCATTGATTCGTGCTT
>JANNPW010000011.1:0-56254 GCA_031400405.1 Mariniblastus sp. | reverse complement strand
CCGTGTGCATGAAATTGCCCGCACGTTACAGGCTCTGCAAGTCGATTCGTGGTTGCGGCAACCGTCAACTTAGGAATGGTCCCGAATTAACTTCCGGATCTTAGCGGAACGGCGCGAGCCGTCCGGTGTCACAAAAACCGGAGGGCTCGCGCCCTTCCGCTACCATCAAACCGCGGAACTTAATTCGGGACCATTCCTTAGTGCCGATCTCCAATGGTTCCGCCACGACTTGTTGTCATTGATCCAAATCGATCCGTTTGAATAATGGCAAGTGGCGATAGTACACCTCCAACGTACAGCAGGCCAACGAAGTCGTATAGATTCGACCGCCGCGGTTACCCCATTCGCAGATATCGGGATGCCAGCTGCCGGGGTGATTTCCACGAGTTTCCTGCGTGGATATTAACAGCTCGCGCATCGTGTTGTTCCATTTCTCCCATGGTTCGCCCCCATAATGATGCATGACCTGGGTACCGTAGTACCAATAATAGAGGTTCTTTTCATTGGCGTTGGGCAGATGGTCTTTGATCAACCACTTGATGGCCGAACTCATCCGCGGATCTTGCCGCGTCCAACCGAGATACATGCGGCACAAGATTGCTTCGGCTGTCATGGCTGGAGTGGCCGGACGCCCTGGCTGATAACAATAGGTCGATCCCGTCGGCAGTGGCGTTCGATTTCGGTTGTTGAAGGTCGCTGGCGCAGCGACCTGATCCAGAAAATAGTCCGCCAATTTCAACGTTGCCGCATCGACCTCCAGATTGAGGTTGGCCGCTCGCGCGCTTTGCAAGGCCATCATTTGCCAGCCAAACACGCTGGTATCACCGACCTGGCCGGGTTCATATCGCCAACCGCCGGCACTATGTTGAGCGAACTCAATAAACTTGATCGCGCGTTGTGAAGGATCATGAAAGCGTTGATCACCGGTCAGCGCGAGCGCTTCGCACAGCACGATGGAAGCTTGGCCGTGAGCATACATTCCGGCTTGACCCTCATAGCCCGCTCGCAAATCGCCATTGGCAGTTTGGTTTTCGATCAGCCAAGCCAACCCAGCGGCCACGTTTTCCTTATATGCGCCGAATTCATGGGTCTGACCGGCGCCCAACATCGGCAACAGGGCCAACGAAGTTCCCATCACATCCCCTTTGTTATTCGGGTTGCCGTGTCGATCATAGGAATCGAGGCTCCAGCTGCCATCCTTGTTTTGAACAGAAGCCAGCCATCGCAGGCCACGGGCCACTGCCGCCTCCGTGATCGTCGTGCCCCCTTCCTTGGCTACGATTTCGGCGCGCACTCGCGGATCGCGCGCCGCGAATGACATGAGTTGATCGGGTCGATTGGTAATGTTGTCTTTCACCACCGACATGTCGACCTGAGAAGCGGTCGGACGCGGGTCGATCACCAATTCCTGTGCATCCTGATTGGCCTTCTCCAGCACATCGCGCAACTCTTGTTCCCCGGCGTTCAATTTGCTGGCCAGTTCCAAATCGTCTTGCAACAAGTCCAGCGGATTTTCCAATCGAATCTGTCCGCCAGTTTCTCGCGCGGAACTCAGGAACGTCGACAACGTAATGTTTTCGGGCAGATACGCTCCGTCGCTGAACACGATCAGGGCCAGAATCAAGATGGCAATCAGATGCAGTAACAGGCTCAACAACCAAGCCGGCGTCATGTGAAATCCGTTGCGTATCAACCCGGCCGCCCAGGAACCGCGAGTCAGTCGCTCCAATTCCTGTTGGCGAGGATCGAGTTGATTGTCTCGAGCAGGTTCGAGCGCGAATGCTTCTAAACCGGCTGGCAAAACAGGGATCGGACGAGTGCGCGCGGCTCCGGCCACAGGCGCCGGCAATGGGGCGGCCATCTCTTGCAGCGTCTGAATGGCAGTTAGTTGTTCTTCGGTGAGCGCGAGAGACGTCTGGCACCGCCAACAATCGGCCAGGCCCAACCAAATGCGAATGGTCATCGGGGCTTGGCAATCGGGACACGCACACAACAGCGAATTGCCACTCAGCCAAATTTCACCGGTCGAGGTCTCAAGGCGATGACCGGCCGTCTGCGAAATATCCAGCGCCGTCGTCAAGTCCGGTTCAGTCTGGGTGCGCACAGCAGCGGCAGAACTCAGTTCGATAAACATCCGTGGCTTGGTGGCTGTCTCGGTCGATTCGCGGGGCAAGGCTGCCGAAATGGCTGACAGGTAATCCAAACGTTGCAACAGCCGATGTTCCAAATCCAAATGGTCGCGTGAATTGAGCATGTCAGATTGCAGGCGTAGGGAAATTGGAATCGAGTGCGACCGTCACTCATTGTTGGCAGGAACAAGAGAACAAGTCAAGTTTCGTATTGAAATCGTCATTGACGACTCGCTGCCGGGACTGGTTTTGAGGGCCAATTGGCTACGCCCCGCTCGTTGTGGATGTAGCGCTTTTTTGGTACAATCCGGGTCGGCGATTTGCCTCGGATTAAGGGCCAAAAAACCGTGGTTTTTACGGCTTTTTTGGTTGTGATGGATTCCTGACAGATCCCGTCAGCATCGCGTTTTTTTTCGAAGAGTGGTAGCAGTTTAGCAACCTCTTTTTTAACGTCTCAAGGGTTAAGAATTTGTCGACAGATTCCAGCGGACCAATTGATGAAAATGGTGATGGCTCCGTTCCTCGGCGGGAAGGAACGGGGATTAACCGTTACGAAAAAATTCTCGAAATGCCGATCGAGGATGAGCTCAAAAGCAGTTATTTGACTTACGCCATGAGCGTCATTGTGTCCCGCGCTTTGCCCGATGTTCGCGACGGACTGAAGCCGTCCCAACGCCGGATCCTTGTCGCCATGAATGACTTGAATCTGACCCCCGGAGCAGCCCGGGTCAAGTGTGCCAAGATATCCGGCGACACCAGCGGTAATTATCACCCGCACGGTGAAAGTATCGTGTACCCAACCCTGGTCCGGATGGCGCAAGAATGGAACATGCGTCATATCCTGATCGACAAACAGGGGAACTTTGGATCGATCGCGGGACTGCCTCCGGCGGCCATGCGATATACCGAAGCGCGCATGTCTCCGGTCGCCGCATTGATGTTGGATGATCTCAAACTCGATACCGTTGATTTCACGCCGACGTATGACGAACGCCGACTCGAGCCGGTCGTTTTGCCCAGCAAGTTTCCCAACTTGTTGGTCAATGGTTCGAGCGGGATCGCCGTCAGTATGGCCACGTCCATTCCGCCGCACAATTTGGGCGAAGTCTGCGACGCCATGTTGATGGTGATCGACAATCCCGATTGCAGTATCACCGAAATCATGACGGTGTTGCCGGGTCCGGACTTTCCCACGGGCGGTATCATTTGCGGTCGTTCGGGAATCATGCGCGCTTACCAAACCGGACGCAGTACTGTTCTTGTCCGCGCTAAATGCGAAATCGAAGAAATTCCCAAAAAGAAAAATCGCTTTCGTATCGTCGTCTCGGAGTTGCCGTTTCAACAGACTCGCGATGGCGTCGTGGAAAAGATTGCGACGCTCGTCAAAACCGATCGCGTCAAAGGGATCTCCGGGATTTCCGACTTAAGCGATCTGAAAGAGCCCGTTAAACTCTATATCGACATTCGGTCCGACGCCGATCCGGAAGTCGTCTTGAACCAGTTGTATCAATTTTCGCCCTTGCAGACGTCGTTTTCCATGAATTTCATGGCGTTGGTGGATGGCAAGCCGCGCGAGCTGACTATCAAGGATTTCTTGCGGGAATTTTTGCGCCATCGCGTGCAAGTGATTCGACGTCGCACCCAATTCCTACTGACGCGCGCCCGGCAACAGAAACATACCGTCGAAGGTTTGTTGCTGGCCCTGACCAATATCGACGAGATTATCCGCGTGATTCGCCGATCGAAGACTCAAGCCGAAGCGAAACAGGGTTTGATGGGGATCGAGTGTCCGGCATCCATGATGGAACGTGCGTTAGGGGCGGATGGTTACGCGGTTTTCCAAGCGGAGCGAGGCGTGTCCGATGTTTATCGGCTGACCGGCATTCAATCCGATGCAATTTTGAAAATGACGCTGGGCCAGTTGGTCAACCTCGAACAGGAACGACTTTCTGGACAACACGCGAAGTTGCTCGAAGAGATCAAAGAATATTTGCGCATCTTGGCCGACGACCAAAACGTCTATCAGATCATTCGCGACGACATGCTGGAAATCAAACGGAAATATGCGGATGAACGCCGTACCGTGCTGTCCCTCGAAGAGCTCGGTAATATCGATCTGGAAGACTTGATCGAAGAAGAAAACATGGTCGTCTCGATCACACACCGTGGCTATATCAAACGAACTCCGGTGAGTACTTACCGGGCCCAGCGCCGTGGTGGTAAAGGAGTCAAAGGGGCCAAGAGCGAAGACGAAGACCCCATTGAACATGTCTTTGCGGCCAGCACTCACGATTACCTGTTGTTCTTCACCACGAAAGGGATCGTGCATTGGCGAAAAGTCCACCAGTTGCCGCAGCTGAGTCGCGAGAGTCGCGGCCGCGCGATTATCAATATCGTGCAGCTGGATGAGAATGAAAAGATTGCCTCGTGTCGAGCCATTCGGGATTTCCATGCACCCGATCATTATTTGGTCATGGCTACGCAAAAAGGCCTGATCAAAAAGACACCGCTTTCGGCCTACGGACGCCCACGCAACGCCGGCATCATTGCCATTAAACTGCGCGATGACGATCAAATGATTGACGTGCTGGTCGCCAAAAAAGGGGATGAGATTGTGCTGTCGACGTCCAACGGAATGGCGATTCGGTTTGCCGAATCCGACGCCCGCCCGATGGGCCGCAACACCAGCGGCGTAAAAGGTATCAGTCTTTCCAAGGAAGATCGCGTCATCGGAATGGTCGTGGCCGATCCCGACGCAACACTATTGACCGCTTGTGAAAAAGGGTACGGAAAACGAACATTGTTTGGCCCTAACGCGACGGAAGGGGAATCCGATGAGGCCGAGGATTCACCCAGCGGCACCAATCGCTATCGCGTGCAACGTCGTGGCGGCAAGGGTGTGCGCGATATCAAGACTACCGCGCGCAACGGCAAAGTCATCGGAATCAAAGCCGTTACCGACGATGACCAACTGCTATTGATGACCGCCGGTGGAAAAATCCAACGGATCAAATGTGGTGATCTGAATACGATCGGCCGCAATACGCAGGGCGTCCGAATCATGTCGTTGGACGATGATGATACGCTGGCCGTGATCGCGCTGGTGCCACGAGACGAAGCCGATGACGGTGGTCTCGACCCGTTTGACCACGATGATTCCGACGATTTGGACAGCCCAGTCAAATCAACTCCCAAGTCGCCTACGAAGCAGCCCGTGGTTGATGGAATCGAAGTCGACGATGACGATGACGATTTCGTGGATGACGAAGTGGATGCGGACGATGACGAAAGTGATTTCGTGGATGACGAAGAGGATGCGGACGGCTCAGTTTAGCCCGAAACCAAACAATCCGCAGGGCAAGCCCATTGGTATCTACACAAGTTTGCTTCGTGGGTAGTGAACCGTATTGGAATCCCGCTGGCTTGTCCAGCGGAAGCTTCGGCTTTGAGCTACACCCAAAGATCCCGCCCATTCACCTCTTTCTTCTGCCGGATTCGCCCAAGGCTAATCCGGCTGAAGAACGAATCAATGGCCCAGCAAGTTTGTAGCAAAAAACACAACAATCCACCGGACAAGCCGGTGGTATTAATAACGCGCCGTTCCTCGTAACTGGGCTAAACCACGGTTTGTCGATCAAACTTGTGTAGATACCAATGGGATAAACCCGCAGCGGGGAGCCTCATCGTCAATTGCGGCTTGATCGCCAGCCAGTTGCCGCCCCGGATCAAACCAACGGAAGCGATTGGCGGAAAATTCCTTGAGGAACAATTCTTAGGCGGCCGCATTGTTCATTGCATTGACTTGATCGACGGAAATTTCACCGAGCACTTGAATCTCTGCGCCCTGGATCTCGCGATTGCCGACCACCAAAATTCTGGGTCTCGATTCGAACGCCAATTCGGCGATCACGGGGCGGATCGATTGGTTTACCAGGACGATAGGGCGAAAGCCAGCGGCGGCCATTTTCACAGCTGCCATTTCCATCGCCAACGCAATTTTCTGCACGGTTTCGCGAGGCAGACCGATTCTGATTTCGTTTTGTTTTCGTTCCCAAGCGCAAGCAATTCGATCCTGCAAATCCTCGGCAATCGTGTAGACAATGACGTTTCCACTGCCGGCATCCTGTAGTTTCGAAGTGATATGACGCGCCAATCGCAAGCGAACTTTTTCCAGTAGGTCCCACCGGTTTTCGATCAATTTTGCGTTGTCACCCAGCGTCTCCAGGATCATCCCCAACGGCCGAATGGAGACTCCTTCGTCGAGCAGCGACTTTAATACCTGTTGTACCTGGCCCAATGACATCAAATGCGGAATGAGTTCATCAACGACGGCTGGCGAATGTTTGTGCACTTCTTCGATCAACTGCCGAGTCGCGTCCCGGGACAGCAATTGCGACGAATTTTGTTCCGCGGTGAGTTTCAGTTGCGCAGCCAGCACTTCTTCCGCGGTCACGACTTCGTAGCCTGCCGCAAGCGTTTTTTCATAGGCATCGGGATGGATCCAGAACGCCGGCGAATCCAGAAAACCTTCGGCTGGAATTCCGGTTACAGCGCCGTTGTTAAGCGGACCTGTCGCTTGCCCGCGATCGATTGCCAGAAAGGAACCTGGGTCAATATCCCCGCGTCGCATGACATTGCCGTGTACCAGAATCTGAAAGCCATTGGCGGGCAGACTCAGGTTGTCGCGAATTCGCAATTTGGGCAAAATCAAACCAAACTCATTCGCGATATCTTTCCGAATTTGTGTGACCAAGCTCAACAGCCCTCCTCCTTGACGTGAATCCGCCAGCCGAATCAGACCCACGCCCAGCTCCATTTCCATAATCTCGCTGTTTAGCAATTTTTCGATTGTCGCCTCGGCTGAGATTGGCTTTTTGGGAAGTTCTGGATCGGCTTGAACGGTCAGTGATTTTTGTTTGGCCTCAGCGGACAAAAAATAGGCACCTGCCAAACAGCCGGCGGCGATCATCAACAGGGGAAGTTTCGGAAGTTCCGTAAACACCAGCAACGACAAGAAAATAGCGGTCAAAACCAACACAATCGGCTGCGAGAAGACCTGATACAGGGATTCACGCGGGAGGTCGGTTTTTCGTGTACTGCGTGTTACCAACAAGGCGGCTGCCAGTGAAATCAGCAACGCGGGCAATTGACTGACCAATCCATCGCCAATCGTAAGTTTGGTAAATGTTTCGGCGGCTTTGCCAAACGACATGTTTTGCGACATGCCAATAGCTAAGCCACCAATGATGTTGATGCCCGTGATTACCACTCCCGCGATTGCATCGCCCCGCACATATTTGCTGGCACCGTCCATCGCTCCGTAGAAGTCAGCGTGATCGATTGTTTCGGCACGCAGGATTTTGGCTTGGTGATGATCGATGGTGCCCGCGTTCAGTTCGGCATCGATGGCCATTTGCCGGCCGGGCAATCCGTCCAAGGCAAATCGCGCAGCCACTTCACTGATCCGCGATGAGCCTTTGGTGATCACGACGAATTGGACAACGACAATGATTGAAAAGATTACGAAACCAACAGCGAGATTGTCACCGGTTACAAATTCAGCAAAACTTTGAACGACGCCACCGGCTGCGGCCTCATGATCAATCGCTCCGCGCGTCAGAATCAATCGAGTTATACCGATATTCAAGGCCAATCGCGCCATCGTGGTCGCCAGCAATAACGACGGGAAGACACTAAACTCCAGCGGCGATTTGACGTAAATGGTGCCCAATAAGACGATCACGGCGACCGAAATATTTGCCGCCAACAACAGGTCCATTAACGCCGGTGGCAATGGCACGAAAATCACCATCAAACAGGCGATAATTCCAACCGGCAGCAGATAATCCGGCCAGCGATTTACTAAATTCAACATGGTATAGCCAACGGTTAAGCTGCAATTGTGTTCAGGGTCTGGAAGGCAAGCCCCTGATTCTCCAGTTGGGGAAGCGTAATTGAATCGAAAAACAGCGTCCAGATCATTCCGTTGACCGCGCCTTCGTCCAGCCGGGTGATTCGTTGGGGCGAATTTCAGGATGGAGTTCGCCCAGTTCGCCAGTTCGCCCTGACCAAAAAAATCGGTATTTGCCGAAATCGCCGATCCCTCTAAACTCCGCCGCCCCAAGCTAACCTTTACTCGCGATTATTCGCTGCTCGCTGGCTGATTCCGCTTAGGAAAAGCCGAGTGAACGAAACGGAGCCATCCATGCAAACTCGTCGAACGATTCCAATTTTGGTTCTCGCCTTGGTCTTCAATTGTTTTGTCCACACCGTTTTCGCACAAGAAACTGCGACAACAGCCGATCTGGCGACACAAGCCAAGGGAGTCACCGCGAATTTCGCCCAATTGGTCAGCCAGGCATTCAATGGCAGCGTGGAGGCCCGGGAAACATTGCTGAAAGACTACCTGGCCAATTTCCTACTGTTGATCGCCGTGCTGGTCATAAGCTACGTGATTGCGTCGGCGATTGGCCGGTTCGTCGGTGGTCTCGTTTCAAACCGAGTTGACCTGACGATGGGCAAGTTCCTATCCAAAGCGGTGCGGAGTTTGATCATGATTGTCGTGGCGATGGCCGTGCTGGAGAGTCGCGGTATTAGTGTCGCCAGTTTTGCCGCAGTCTTAGCCGCGCTGGGTTTCGCAATCGGACTGGCATTACAGGGAACGTTAAGCAATTTCGCCGCCGGAGTCATGTTGTTGGTTTTTCGTCCATTCAAGGTCGACGATTTCATCGTCGTGGCAGGAGTGGAGGGCCAAGTCGAGGAGATCGACCTGTTCACGACCCGGATCAATACCAATGACAATCGCCATATCATTATTCCGAACAGCGAAATTTTTGGCAACAAACTCGAAAACTATACGCGCAATTCTGTTCGGCGAGTCGATGTCAACGTCGGCACAGCTTATGCTGCGGATTTAAAGATTACACGGGCCGCACTAGAACGAGCGGTCAATAGCGTGGCAGTCGATTCCAAATTTGGTAAGTCCGAAGTCTACTTGGTTCAATTGGGAAGTTCTTCAGTGGATTGGCAGCTGCGAGTGTGGGATCATCCAAAAAACTATTGGGAAGTTCGCGAACGCCTCACTATCGCGGCCAAGTATTCGCTGGACCAAGCTGGTGTTGGGATTCCCTACCCGCAAATGGATGTGCATGTCGTCGGAAAACTATTGGCCAAAGCGGCGTAGCAACGAGCGAAAAATAAGTGGCATGGTCTGCCAACCTGTTTTGGAAAAATTGACAGACTGGAATCCCCTACCGCATTTCGGATCGTGCGGTTGTCAACCGCACGATCCCTGGATTGGTCTTCGCGATCTTGTTCGGCCTGCAAGGAATTGCCCAATCAAAACGAATCAATTTCAAGTGCGCAGTTGTTTGGCAACTGTCGCGATAATCTCGCCCGCTTGCGCTGCTGCTGACGCAGAAACATGGAGGTGAGTCACCGCTCGAACATGTTGATGACTGAACGGCAACAACCAGACCCCCTGCTCTTTGGCGAGTCGACAAAATTCGGCGGCCGTTCCCACGGTTGGGTCGACTTGAAAAATCACGATGTTGGTTTGCACACGGTCCAAATCCAGAGCCAGCCCATCGATTTGCGTGATTGTCTTCGCGATGACTCGAGCATTGACGTGATCTTCTGCCAAGCGATCGATGTTATGTTCTAACGCCCAAAGTGCGGCGGCGGAGATTACGCCCGACTGTCGCATTGCCCCTCCCAGCAATTTGCGATGACGGCGCATCCGCGCAAGCATTTTTTGCGGACCAACCAGTGCCGAGCCGATGGGCGCCCCCAAGCCTTTGCTGAAACAGACGCTGACCGTATCAAAGGGTTCGGCCCACCGCGACGCTGAGATTCCCGATGCCACCACGGCATTAAATAGACGCGCGCCGTCCAAATGCGTGGCCAAGCCCTGCGCATGAGCCCATTGGCAAATTTCCACCACTCCCTCATAGGGCAATACAATCCCACCCCCTTTGTTGTGGGTGTTTTCCAAACAAATCAAGCGAGTTTGCACAGCATGTTCATCGTCAGGGCGAATCAGATGCTGCAGTTGATCCAATTTCAGAACGTGGCCATCGCCGATCACGGGATGGGCCACGACATTGCTCAATTGGGCGAAACCGCCCTGTTCATAGTTGTAGATATGGCATCCGGATTCACATATCAATTCGTCTCCCGACCCGCAATGCAAACGGACGGCGACTTGATTGGTCATGGTTCCAGAGGGCATGAACATCGCGGCCTCTTTGCCCAACATTTCGGCAATTCGTGTTTGAAGCTGCGCGGTCGTCGGATCGACGTCGATCACATCATCGTGAACCGGCGCATCGAACATCGCTTGGCGCATGGCCGTGTTGGGTCGAGTCAACGTGTCGCTGCGTAAATCGATCATCAGATTCTAGAGTCTCGCAAATGCGTCAAGTGCCTGTTGGATATTCGCATCCGACAACGCGGCCGACACTTGCACCCGCAAGCGTGATTCGCCTTTGGGAACGACTGGAAATCCGAAACCAATCACCATCACGCCCAACTCGAACATGCGCTTTGATTTGCGGATTGCTTCCGCTTCATCCCCGATCATGATCGGGATGATCGCCGTGGGAGAGGGGGCGCAATTGAATCCCAATTTGGCCAATCCGGTCCGCATGTTGGCGACGTTGTGATGAAGTCGTGCAACGATAGCTGGATTTTTTTCCAGCACTTCGATAGCAGCGTACGCGCTGTACGCCACAGTGGCCGGTAACGCGTTGGAAAACAATGACGGTCGACCGCGTTGTTCCAGAATTTGAATCGCGTCTTGGCTGGCCGCAATATATCCGCCGGCCGCGCCACCGAGGGCTTTTCCAAGTGTCCCTGTAAATACATCGACCTGGCCTAATAAATTGAAATGCTCATGCGTTCCTTTGCCGGTTTTCCCCAACACGCCCACACCATGCGAATCATCCACGACCAGCATTGCATCGTATTGGCGACACAGCGCCACCAATTCCGGCAACTTGGCTACATCGCCTTCCATGCTGAACACGCCATCGGTAACGACCCAGCGAGTTGGATGTTGGCTCGTTTCTTTCAACAGCGTTTCCAGTTGTTCCATATCACTGTGACGATAAACTTTTTTGGTGACACCTTTGGCCATCAATCGCATGCCGTCAATAATGCTGGCGTGATTAAGTTCATCTGAGAGGATGGCGTCTTCGGGTGCGACCAATGTCGGAAACAGAGCTTCATTCGCATTCCAACAACTGACGTAACTCAGAGAGGCCTCGGTTCCCAGAAAGCTGGCAATTTTGGTTTCCAATCGGCGATGGCAACCGAGCGTGCCGCAAATGAAACGCACCGATGCGGTACCGGCTCCGTAGTCTTTCAAGCCCTGAATTCCAGCGGCGATGACGTCCGGATGGTCGGCTAACCCCAGATAGTTATTGGCACAGAGCACCAGCAACTCCCCGTGTCCGTCGATCGTCACAACAGGACGCATCGGAGACGTGAGATTATAAAAAGGTTTTAGCTGACCGGCGTTGGACCATTCCGCCAATGAATTGGCGGCACGATTTCTAAAAGCAGTATTGGGCATTTGCGTGATAGGAAGTGGTTGGACAATGAAGTTGACAGGCGCTTGGCAGCATGACCAATGGCCCGCTTAATTGTCCACATTCACTCCGACTGAGCAAGCACATTACTCATTGACGTGAGTCTCTAGAAACCGCGCCAAGCGATGGAAGTCACTATTGGTATCGATATAACGGACCACCGTCACCAAAGTTTCCGGGTCGACCAGCTTCTCGAACGGTTCATAATGCAATTCCAACTGTCCGGTGACGCTGACCATGACGCCATTTAGCTTTTTCTCTGCTAGAGCGCGAAAGGCACCGACTCCCAATTGGCTTCCCAACATGGCATCAAACGCATGCGGTTTGGCACAACGTGATTCATAGCCCAACTGCAAACCTTTGACCAATCGCACGCGGCCCGTTTTTTCCTTATATCGTTTTTCGACGGCGGCCGACAGAATCTTGTGCAAACTGACCTGCGAAATATTGATGTGTCCATGATCGTCACGGGAAATTCCCTCGACGAAACTGAACGGAAGGTATTCGGCGATCCCCTCGGCGATTACGATGACGCCGTATTCCTTGCCCTCGGCTTCACGGGCCAGCAGCGTCTTCACAATTCGATCGACGACTCGGCCCATATCCATGCATTGCCGTCGGCAAGTCTCGTTGGCGTTGTTCTGATACTCTTCGTCGATCAGGTAGCCAGCCATGATATCTTCGACGGAAATCACCAGGCTGGCTTCGCCGGCGATCGCCGCACCGTAGGACAACCAACCGGCACTGCGTCCCATCGTTTCCGTCAGGAAATAGGAGCGCGTTGCCTCGGCATCGTAAATAAGATTGCGAATCTCGGTTCCCAAAAAATCGACCGCTGTAAAGAAACCGAATGTGAAATCGATCCCGTGATAGTCGTTATCAATCGTCTTCGGCAAATGCACTACGGGAATGATCTCATGCGGTTGGCAGTTGCGCTGTTGGAAGAGTTTGAACTTGTTTGCCGTTTTGAGCGTATCGTCGCCACCGATTGAAATCAACGCGTCGACCTGAATCGAACGCAGGCCTTCATGAACCTTAATCATCGGTGCGGCTTTTTTGACATCACCCAAGTCGGCCGGGCAATTGATGTGTTTGCCTGGATTGGTTCGCGCCGTACCAATCATGATGCCTTGCGCGTTGCGAGTTCGCCCCAGGACTTTGTGTGTCAATTTGATGAAGTCCTTGCCTTCTTCGAGCGGTTTGGCAGGATCATATTCAGCTAAAGAGGAATATCCATGTTTGATTCCAATAACTTCCACCCCGGCTCGCAAGAACGAAGCGGCGGCGGCAGAGATAACAGCATTGGCGGCGGGAGCTGGACCGCCCGCGAATAGAATCGCGACTCGTTTGAAGGAATGGTCCGGTCGGGTCGGCGGAGAGAGAGTATTGGCCACAGGTTTCGCCTCAATGCAGGTGGTAAAATTCGGTCTAAAAGCGCGCCGATTTTACGCAAAACCAACTGAGTTTAATACCTTGATTTGCCAGTTCGAGCTGAAAATGGTTGGGTCGTTTCCAGCAGTTCTGCCGTTAACGGACGATTGGGGAGCGGAACTCGACTTTGGGTACAGCAATGACCCGATACGCGACGCTCAGATCGCATTTGGGCAAATCGAGTCAGTACACCAACTAACCCAATTTGATATTTTCCATGTTCCGTTCGACCCATTTCGTGTCGACTTTGCCGGCCGCAAAATCGGGGTGTTCCAACACGCCGATCTGAAACGGAATCGTTGTCTTGATTCCTTTCACCCGCAATTCACGCAAGCAACGCACCATGCAACGAATCGCTTGTTCGCGAGTCGGTTGATGCACGATCAGTTTTCCAATCATCGAATCATAGTAGGGCGAGACCACGTACCCGGCATGCACATGGGAATCAAACCGTACTCCCATACCACCGGGTAGGTAAATCTGATCGATTCGGCCGGGCGACGGTTGAAAACCCTTCTCGGGATCCTCGGCATTAATGCGACATTCAATCGCCACGCCATTGCAAACAACATCTTTTTGAGCAAATGGCAATTTCTCGCCAGCGGCAATACGAATCTGCTGCTGAATCAAATCGATACCGGTGACCATTTCCGTGACTGGATGTTCGACTTGAATTCGCGCGTTGACTTCGATGAAGTAAAAATTATTATCCTTATCGACGATGAACTCGACGGTGGCCGCGTTGTAGTAATTCGCATTCTTGATCAATCGCACGGCAGCTTCGCAGATTGCTTTGCGAACCTTGTCAGTCAGCGTTGGACCCGGGCTTTCTTCGATCAGTTTTTGATGTCGTCGCTGAGTCGAACAATCCCGTTCCCACAAGTGGACGGCATTCCCATGCATGTCGGCGATGACTTGCACCTCGACATGGCGCGGCAGCTCAACAAATTTTTCCAGGTAGACTCCGCCATTGCCGAACGCGGCCTGGGCTTCTTGCGCGGCTTGCTCGAGCGCTGTCTTTAACGTGAGTTCGCTGGTGGCGACCCGCATTCCTTTGCCACCGCCGCCGGCAGTCGCCTTGACCAGCACCGGATAACCGATCTCGCGTGCCACTTTGATTGCTTCGTTGGGGTCGGAAATCAAGCCAGGACTACCGGGAACAACCGGGACCTTGGCTTTGCGTGCCAATTCGCGGGCCTGATTTTTGTCGCCGAGCATTTGCATCGCCAACGGAGTGGGGCCGATGAAATCGATGTTGGAATCGCGACAAACCTCATTGAAATGCGCGTTTTCTGAGAGGAATCCATAACCAGGATGGATCGCTTCCGAATTGGAAACCTCCGCCGCACTGATGATCTGATCGATCCGCAAATAACTCTCTCTGGAACGGGCGTTGCCGACGCAATACGCTTCATCGGCCAAGTCGAGGTAAGCACTGCCGCGGTCGGCTTCGCTAAAAATGGCGACCGTTTCGATTCCCAGTTCTTTACACGCGCGGATAATTCGCAGCGCGATCTCGCCGCGATTGGCGATTAAAATTCGATTGTACATAAGCGGGCGCGATCGGCGAGGAAACGATAATTGGATGGAATCGGAGAACGACGTACGTCAGACGAAAATTATGCTGGAACAACTCTGAACAATGGTCGATTGTTGTCGACCGCTTCTTCATTTTTTACCAGCATCTCGACGATTTTACCCGAAACACCCGCTGGTATCTCGTTAAACATTTTCATCGCTTCGACCAAACAAACAATCGTGTCGGGAGTCACGGTGTCACCGATTTTGACAAAATTCGCCGCATCCTGTTTGGGGCGCGAATAAAACGTACCGATGGTGGGGCTCACGATAAAAATGCTATTGTCGGCGGCAGCGGCAACCGCGACCGGCGCCACGCCAGCGGTGTGGACCGGCGATGCAGCTGCCGGCGCAGGCTGGGCATACTGAACGACCGTCGCTGCCGGAGCACCACGTCGCAAACGGATTCGCTGCTCGGATTGTTTCAGGTCGATTTCGTTTAACTCGTGTTCCCGCATCAACTCGATCAATTCGCGAATTTTGGCGACTTCGAAAACCGAGTTCGATGAAGGTTCGTGCGGTTGTCCGTCTTTTTCCTTAGCCATTATTTCTCTGTATTTGTTAAGGGATTGTTGATTTAGTAGTTATGATCGCGTTTTTGGAAATCCATCGATTCGACTACACAAAATCGATTTGGCACTGCTCCAATTCTCGCGGTAAATCACTGAGTACTTCGCAGCCATCGGTTGTGACCAGAATATCATCTTCGATTCGCACGCCACCCCAATCCGGCAAGTAAATACCTGGTTCGATCGTAATCACCATGCCGGGAACCAGACTTCCATCTTGGATCGGTGACAAAAACGGCGTCTCATGGATTTCCAAACCGAAACCATGCCCTGTTCCGTGCCCAAATTTTTTCGCAAATCCAGCCGTCTCAATCACCGCGCGGGCAGCTGCATCGACCGTTTTGAGAGAAACTCCAGAGCGTATTTGAGCGATGGCGGCTGTTTGCGCAGCCAACACGATCTGATAAATATTCCGCAATTTGGGCGAAATTTTACCTGTCACGAAAATTCGCGTCAAGTCGCTGGCGTAGCGGTTAACTTTGGCCCCCCAGTCGATTAGGAGGAACGATTCGCTGCCAATTTGGCGATTCGAAGCCTGGGCGTGCGGCAACGCGGATCGCGACCCGGCGGCAACACTCGGCGTGAAAGCGACGCCACTGGCACCAAAAAGCCGCATCTGATGCTCCAATTGATGTGAGATTTCCAGCTCTGTCTGTTCGGGACGAAGTTGGGCTCGAATCACTTGCATTGTCTGCTGGTTCACTCGGATCGACTGACGAATGGCCGCAATTTCGGATTCATCTTTGATGCTGCGAAGCTGTTCGACGGCCTTTTTGGAATCAATCAATTCGATCGAAGCCAGCGTCGACTTCATTTGATCGAACGCCGATTTGGTCAATGACTCCGATTCGTAAACCAGCGAATTGAATTTGAACGTTCGGATCACCCGCGCCAGCGTTTCCAGTTGCGTTGACGAGGCGTCGCGGATTTCACATTCAACGTCGGGGCACTCGTCGATCAGTTGTGTGGCGTAACGCGAGTCGCTGATCAACAGTTCCCGATCCCCTGTCACAATTAACCAAGCCGAACTGCCCGTGAACCCGGTCAGATAACCCACATTGATCAGGTTGGTAACCAGCAACGGCGTTTGCTTGGTCAGACCGAGTTGAGTTCGCAAGCGGTTGCGACGCTCGGCAAAAGGGTTCATTTCAAGTCTTTCAATTACTGTTCACACGCGTTGACATCAATTTCACGTCAAGCGCCAATACTAGCCGAACCAACCGCAAAATGGAAGTTCGCAAAATCTGCAGCGGCGATGGCACTGCGGGATTATTGAAAGGCAAATCAAAGTTACATGAGTGACCGTTTGAGTCGGGGCAAGTTTAGCCGCGGTAGTGGCGTCAATTCGCGGCCCACGGCGTCAACTGGGGGAAGAGCGAAAACAAAATCACGAAAGCTCCGGAGTGAGGCGGCAGTAAATTTCCAAAATCTGTCGCCCCTACTCGGGGCTTGAGAAAAATTCCGGGTAACCGAACCCACGGCTCACGCCCAATGGCACTCACTTTGTTAGCGGAACGGCGCAAGCCGTCCGGTGAATGCCCCGCAAATGCCGCGAAACCGGAGGGCGCGAGCCTTGCCGCTATAAAAACACATCGAAAGTGAGTGCCATTGGGCTCACGCCGTGGACTAGTGACTGCCGTGCCTACCGGCACTCAACTATCGCTATCGGAACTTAGATATCGCTACCTACAATCGCCCCTTGGCAACTACTTCCCGCGCCGGCGGTACAACCAAAACAGTGATTGCCTACTGCGATGTCGCGAACCCCAAAGTGATTCCAATCCAGCTCGCTAATGTGGTGTGTCGGACCGTTTACCGGCAACTCGAGCATCTGATTGAAATCGCAGTCATAGAGGTAGCCGCGCCAATCGATCGACAGCGTATTGCGACACATTAGCGACTCGACCGCGGCCGAATTGAAACTGGTGATCAGCTTTTGCATGTACGCGTGGTACTGCTCTTTGCGCAGCAGATCATCGAGAAAACGACTGATCGGCATGTTGGTAATTGCAAACAAACGATTGAATACGATGCCGAACCTCGATTCAAGCTGGTCACGATAGGCGGCCTCTAACTCCTGTTGGATGGGTGGTAGGCAGGCGCCAACGGGATTGTAAACCAGCGTTAAAGTCAATCCGGATTGAGGTCGACCGTAGCCCAATGTATTCAGTTGCTTTAGAGCAGCAATCGATTTCTGGAATACTCCGTCACCTCGTTGAGAATCGCAGTTCTCTTCCAGGTAACACGGAAGCGAAGCCACAATCTCCACTCGATGGGCGGCCAGGAATTCCGGCAAATCGGTAAACCCAGGGGCTAATAGGATCGTTAGATTGCAGCGATCGATCACATGTTTTCCATGGGCGGAGCCCTGCTCAACCAAATAGCGAAACTGCGGATTCATTTCGGGAGCACCGCCAGTAATATCGAGCGTATGAACGGATGCATGATCGAGCAATCGTACTACTTGTTGCGCGGTTGCTCTTGACATCTTCTCTTTGCGATCCGGCCCGGCGTCGACATGACAGTGTGTGCAGGTTTGATTGCAGGTTTTACCCACGTTGACTTGCAGTATTTCGATCGATTGCGACCGCAAACACTCAATGCCATGACTGTTGATTACTGTTGCGAATTTCCCTTTGGCAACCAAATCCGATCTCTCGAGCACTGCCACTTGTGCTTGTGGTGACGCCAGTCTGTCACCTAACTGCTGCAACGATTTGGTACGCATTCGATTGATCTTCGGGCTATGATTACGTAATTACCATGTCCCGATGGGACTGCGGATTCAATTGCAACAGGCTTCACCGCCACATTCGGCATTTTCCGTGGTCGCCGGTGGAATGTTGCCCCGCTTGGTCTCTTGAGGAAGTCTTCGCGCATTGCGTCGACAGTCGAACAAGGGAGCGTCTGTCCCGTTGACAGGCACGCTAGGAAGGATGGGAATAAACTGACCGGCGTAGGGCTCCTGTTGCAGCAATTGGAAGGTCTTTTCACAAACGGCCATGCGCTCGCCGCGATAATAAAGATGCCCATCATCGTCTTCAACTTTCTTAAACGGGCCACGATAGATGATCGCTTGATTATGATCCAAACAAGGACCTGCTTTGCCCTTGTGAGCCACGACCGTAACCGCCCGGAATTCGATCCCTTCCACCGTTCTCCATGGTTCCTGTTCTCGCTTGACCACTTGCATCCCGTGGAACCCGGCCTGTTCGAAAGCCACTAAGAGTTCATCCTCCCGAAATGCACCTGAGATACAGCCCGACCAAAGGTTCGGGTCGTTTTGCAAATGAGCCGGTACGTGTTCATCGGCCACGATGTCGCTGATCGCCGCCCGCCCGCCACGTTTGAGTACGCGAAAGATTTCACCAAAAAGTTGATGGCGATCTCGATTGCGTACCAAATTGAGGACGCAATTCGATAACACACAATCGACCGATTCGTTCGGAATCAATGGATGCTCGCGCCGCAACGATTCCTCGATGTTTCGCAACTTCAAATAGCTTTGGAAGCCACGCACAGGTTCCCGAGCCAACTCACCTTCGAGCCTCTCCAAGTCGAGTTGTAGATCCTGGATGAGTCCAAAACGAAATTGGACATTGGCAAAGCCCAGGCGTTCGGCCACGATTGGCGCGGCTCGTTTCGCCATTTCCATCATGCTCGCGTTGCAATCGATGCCGATGATCTTGCCGGAACTCCCGACCAACTGGGCGGCAATAAAACAAAGCTTGCCGCCTCCGGACCCCAGATCAAGCACGGTTTCGCCCGAACGGACATAGGGCGTCGGATCGCCACAGCCGTAGTCGCGTTCCAGCACATCGGCCGGAATGACCTTCAACAAATCACGTGAATACTCCACCGGACAACAAAGTGTTGGCTCCAATTGTTGAGCTGCACCTGCGTATCGGGCGTACACTGCGTCTTCTTCGGATACGGGAATTACTTTCAATTCTGTTCGTGCCACGACAAGCGATTTCCTGTAGATGATGGTCTTATGCGCGATTCCGTTTTATTGAGCCTCGGCTGCGCGTTGTCAACTGCCAACGCTCCACCGTTGTAGCATACCAAGAAGCTTTTGGCTAAACAGAGTGAGTTTTTTGGGGCTAAATTGATCGCCAACTGAGAATTTTTGTCGTACGGCAGAAACCGGCAAGGAAAAACCGGGGAGCCAGACCCGAGCCAAAATCCCAAGCCGAAAGCAGAGTCACTTAGCGCTCTAGGTCAGACTGTTTGTGGCTGCATTGACTCGAAAATCAAAGAAAAAATCAAAATGTGTGTTCGTGAGGCCCTGGCATTTTCGCTTCTGACCCAGGCATTTTCGCTTCTGACCCAGCTGCCGACGTTTCGCGACATTATTTCTGTTTTTTTGGCCGCAGTAACCAGCAGTTCTCGATGGGAATGTTAAGCCGTGGCGTTCTTGGACAAAAATATTTGGCAATTTAGATTAGAATATTTCACGTTGGTAGCCATGACGCTCATATTCAACCAAATTCGGGAGAATGCTGCAATGAAGTCTTTTTTCACTACGTCTATGCTTTGTCTCGCCTTACTCGCGACCAATATTCCACAATTCACTTTCGCAGATCAGTTTGGACCGACACCCTATCTCCAAACATCGGACAGCCCCTTCAATAGTTTCTCGTTTGACTATTTCCATCTTGAGAATTTCGAGGGCCATTTGTTCAACGTTCCCGGTGTAGTAGCGTCGGCCGGTGGCGTGACAAGCGTGATTTTTGGCGCTGGACTTCACGACTCCGTTGATGGCGACGATGGGGTCGTTGATGGCAGTGGGTTGCTGGGTGACAGTTTTTTGGTGACGGTCGGAGGCAGTATCTCGTTTACTTTCAACTCGTCCATTTTGGGAGCACTGCCGACACATGCAGGCCTGGTGTGGACCGATGGTTTTGGAACAACAACTTTTCAAGCGTTTGACGCAGGCAACGTTTTACTGGGCACGATTGGTCCAGTTTCAATCGCAGATGGTAGTTTCGCGGGCGAAACTGCCGAAGATCGTTTTTTCGGATTCAGCAACTCAGCCGGTATATCGCGAATCTTGATTAGCAATACTAATAACACAATGGAGGTCGATCATTTGCAGTACGGGTTCGTTTCGATCCCCGAGCCGGGTTGCGGGGGATTGCTTGCGGTCGGTCTGGGATTGCTGGGCGCCGCCTATCGACGAAAGCAGATATAATAGCGTCGATTCAACGGTCACGTTGTTGGTGAAGTCGGAAGTCGAAGCGATGCTTCGGAATCGTATCCTGCTCTTCCGATTTTGACTAGATGCAAAGAAGCTGTTACACTGAATGGGCAAATTCCGTCAGCAAGTTGCCTTCACAATCCCGAAAGAACTTTGGCAAAAATTCGATTTGCCACTGGGCCAACACAGTTTTTTTACACAAGGGTAATCCAATATGTATCAACGTTGTGCTGGGTTTGTGCTGGGAATCAGCCTGTTGTTTTCTATGGGGTTCTCTCCTCCAAAATCGAATGGGCAGGGACGATTTGATCGAGATGAATTATTCGAGGCTAGTGAAGACGATCCCTTCTTTACTCTTTCAAATTTGCGAATCGAGAAAAATGAAAAAGGGCGGGTTGATGTTCTTATCGACTATCGATGCACAAGACTCGGTAAAGCGGGTCTAGACGGCCCGTTTTTTAGAGTTGAGGCAACCGAACGAACGGACAAGGAGGAGTTTCGAACAACAGTCGACCCGTTTCAGAAGTTTGGACAATCCGGAACCATTCGAATTATCACTCACGGACTGGTGAAGCCGGACGAGGGTGTTGAATACTACTTATATATGAACGCTGGACATGGGCATTTTGGACCAAGGATTCTGGTTTCTGATTCGATCAAACGCGGGACGATGAATTCAACGGTGTCCGCGAGCCCCAGGGAAAAACCTGGACCCAGGGGGCCCGACGGGAAAACTATCGAGTCAAAGCCGCCAGAACCGCCGCAAGTTTTACCCGAGAAAGTTCCATCCGGGCATACGCGGGTTGAATTCGCCACATTTCTGATTCCCGGTACGCCGGTCTTGTACGCCCACGACGGCAACTGGAACCCAGCGAAAGTTGTAGCAAAAGACGGCGATTTTGTGACCGTTTTGCCTTCGATTGGTATACGTGTGGTCAGGTTTCGGGATCCAGGTTGGGTTGCCGTGGCGGATGACGTATTGGCCAAGGTCCAGGAAGATTCGAATGCCTATTCATCCAATCTATTTGTGTTACCAGGAGGTGCGCTGGCCCTCGACGACGCCGTTGCAGCGCAAGGGAAGGATATCTCCAAAGGAATGCCCTTGTTTTATGAAAAAAATGAAACTTGGTGTAAAGGTTACTTTGTAAAATCTAACAACATGTATGCTTGGGTTTTGGTAGAAGGGTTTCTAATGCTCGACACGGTCGCCGTTGGACAGTTGGCGGTTCGCAATCAGACCTTGGAAGATGTCAAAGATCCCGAAACAAAGAGCAGGTGGGCAAAAAGTGCAAACGAAAAAATTGCCAAGATTAGGGATGGATCGGCTCGAGACAGTTTTGGCGCTCCGCGAGGATTTGCTGATTTCTTTGGTTCTGGAGAGGGTTCTTCCGATTCGAAAGGCGGATCATCTACCAATTCCAGGAAATCCCACGCCAGTATCATGGCGGCGAGTGCGACGCGAACGTGGACCGATCGAACTGGAAAATTCAAGGTTGACGCCAAATTGGTAGAGAAAACCAATAACGAAGTCATTCTTGAATCAGCCGATGGAAAAAGAGTTACGGTTCCCATCGATCGGCTAAGCGAGACCGACCAAGATTTTATAGAGACTAATGTGGGTCGATAAATTCTCTAGCAGTGTCCGTGGCTGTGGGCCATTGGCATCGGACTGCGTCTAACCGTAAAGGATTTCCGTTTGCGGAGCGACAGTCGAATTCGGATTAAACTTTCTGATTCCGCTCCATTGCAGAAACAAAAGCGACAGGTAGTACGGGTTCAGCAACAAGTACCTTTTCCAAAGTCGTGTCGGCTCTTTCAGCAAGCGGTAGAACCATTCCATGCCCAGTCGTTGAAGCAGTGGCGGCGCTTGAGCCAATTGGCCGGCATGAAAATTGAAAGCGGCACCGACCGCGAGCACCGGCATGCGCAATTGCTCTTTAAACTCAAACGCCCAGACTTCCTGTCTTGGGCAGCCCAAACCGACCATCGTGATTCCGGCGCCGCTGCGTTGAATGAGGTCGATCAGTTCCTGTTTTTCGGTCGGAGAAATTGTGCGAAACTTCGACGCCAGGACGCCGGCAATTTTCAGGTCAGGAAATTTAGCCAACAGACGTTGTTGCAGGTCATTCAACAATTCCTGTTTGCCGCCAAACAAAAATACGCCGATGCCATGTTTCGCAGCCGCGGCGCAGGTGTCCAGCATCAAATTCGGTCCATAGACCCGGTCTTTCAGTTTGGTGCCGTGCAGGAGATTTAAAGCCCAACGAACGGGCTGGCCGTCCGGTACGATCAGCTCCAGCTCGTTCAACCGATGACGATGGGTATTGTCCATCACACCCGTCATGACGCCGTGCACGGCCAAGGCCGAGACGCCGCAGGGTTTTCGTTGCTGAGCCGCTTCGATAATTTTTGCCACGGCCGCTTCGTAGTCGACGGCGGAGATATTCACGCCCAATAAATTAAACTTCCCAAGGTCGATCATCAGACGATTTGTGCTTCCCAACGGGTAGTATTGAATTCGTAAATTTCGCCGAGGATTGCCGGGATGTCTTTGGTCAGCGACCACTGCGGATAGTGCCGCTGAAATTTGGAAACGTCACTGACATACCAGATATGATCACCCGTGCGATTGATTTCCTGATAGGTGTGTTGCAATTTGTTGCCAGAAATCTCTTCACAGATTTTGATCGCTTCCAACATCGAGCAATGACTAAAGCGACTGCCGCCGATGTTGTAGACTTCACCCGAACGGGGTTGCCGATAGAAATGATCAAAAGCCTGAATCAAATCGTAGCTATGAATGTTATCGCGAACTTGTTTACCTTTATAGCCGAACACCGTGTAGGGCGTCCCGGTCATGGTGCATTTCATCAGATAGGCCAGGAAACCATGGAGTTGGGTACCACTGTGATTGGGGCCAGTCAAACAGCCGCCGCGAAAGGCAGCTGTCTTCATGCCGAAGTACTTGCCATATTCTTGCACCAACACATCGGCGGCGACTTTTGAAGCGCCAAACAAACTGTGCACGCAGTTGTCGATCGACATCTCCTCCGCGATGCCGTTGTGGTACGCATGGGATGGATCAATTTCCCACCGCAACTCCTGCTCGATCAAAGGAAGTTGATTGGGGCGATCACCGTAGACTTTATTGGTGGATGTAAAAATGAAAACCGCGTCCGGACAGTTTTGGCGCGTCGCTTCCAGCAGATTCAAAGTGCCGTAAGCATTAACGGTGAAATCTTTTTTGGGATCGCGCGCTGCCCAATCGTGGGACGGTTGAGCGGCCGTGTGCACAACCAGCTGAATGTCCGTGTTATATTGAGCGAACAATCGATCAATCAATTTGTCGTCGCGAATATCGCCGTCGACGTGCAAGTATCGCTCGCCCAGCTCCTGTTCCAAGCTGCGGCGTTGCCATTCCGTCGAGGCCTCCGCGCCAAAAAACTCACTGCGCATGTCATTGTCGATACCGACAACCGTCAGTCCCTGGGAAGCGAAATGACGACTGGCTTCCGAGCCGATCAAACCAGCCGAGCCGGTAACAATCGCGATGCTCATTCAAATTGCCTGATTCAGAATAAAAGAAATAGGAAAAGGAACTAATTCTAATTCAAGATAATCGTTCTTCAACCGCTAAGGGATTGCTGGAATGCCGGCAAAACAAGGGCCAAGTCTCTTTCTCGGCTGGCAAATAACCGATGTGGAATCGCTGCGGTCGGCAGTTTTCCTTAATCATAAATTAGCGGATCAATCCCTGACACTAAACTGGAAGACCGTAAAATGTCGATACGTTGCGCCGGACCGCAGAATGGTTGACGGAAAATTTGGGCGGTTGACTGCATTCGGGAATCCCTGGGTTTCCAGGCAAAAGCCTCGATGTTTTTCAAATCCACCGCTGGCCGGTTGGCCATTGAGATAATTTCCGGTGTAAAACTGCAGCCCAGGTTGATCGGTCGACACCGTCAGGCATCGTCCAGATTCGGGTTCCGTTACCTGGGCAGCAAGTTTCAATTCTTGGCTACGGGAATTGCGATCCGAATCGCGCAACGAATCAAGTACGAAACAATGGTCATAACCACCAGGATCGGAATCCAAGTGATCGATGCGTTGGCCAATCGAAGTTGAATCGCGAAAATCAAACGGACTCGCATCGACCCGAGAAATCTGTTTGGGAATTGAAAGTCGATCCAATGTCAAATATTCACTCGCCGCAATTCGGACCCGATGGCTCAGCACTCTATCCGAAAAATCGCCCGTCAAATTCCAATAGCAATGGTTGGTCAAGTTAACCGGAGTTGCGCGGTCTGTTGTCGCTGAAAATTCAATGCTTAGTTCATTGTCGTTGTTCAACGTGTATTCGACATGCACGTTCAATTTTCCGGGGTAGCCTTCATCGCCATCGGCACTGCACAATGAAAATCTCACGCCGACTTCATTGGTTCTGGCGATTGCTTCGCTTTGCCAAACTCGTTTGTCAAATCCTCGTTGGCCTCCATGGAGATGATTCGGTCCATCATTAGCTGCGAGCAAGTACTCGCAATTATCCAGCGAAAATCTCGCACCGGCGATGCGATTTGCGAATCGCCCCACTGTGGATCCGAGATAGGCTGTACAGGCTTCGTACTCGGCCAGTTCATTGCACCCTAAAGTGATATTTTCGAAGATCCCATCTTTATCGGGTGCCTCGAACGAGGTGACGGTTGCGCCATAATCAATCATGACCAGGACATAACCATTTCCATTGGTGCACGTATATCGACGAACGGCTTCGCCCGCCCCAGTCAGGCCGTAGTGCGATTGGGTTATTTGCATGTCAGCTTGGATCGGTTCCGGTGAATCGGGGTAAAGGGCACTGTAGCCATTCAATGCGTCCTGGAGTTGAAAATTATGTTCTCCAAGGTTTCGAGCGCCAATTCAGTTAACGAAAACAGCCCTGATCGAATCCGATCCGGGCTGTTGGAAGATTGAAATGAAGCTTCGGATTGAAGGACTATCGTTTCACGCCACTTGTAAAATCCTGCGATTCGCCGATTTCCGATTTCTGATTGGCAGTGTTTTGTTGAACCGAACGAACTTCATTGCCAAAGAACTTGGTGGTGCCCTCGGCAATTTCGCGGGAATCCTCTTCATCGCAAATCAATTGGGCCCGGAAAACATGCGTGCCGGGCTTGAGTGCTTCCGCATTTACTTTGAAAGTGATTTCCTGATTGGAGTCAATTAATGCGATCGGTGCAAACAGAACTTGTCCAGGCACAAGTTTATGTTCGAGACCAGAAGCTGACTTGGGTTCAATTCCTTCGGAAAACTGCATCACGACGTTGACGTTTTTGGCGCTGCGACTTCCGCGATTGCGAACCGAAATTTCATAGACGGTGCTTTGGCCAGTTGGGAGTGGACCCTTGGGGTCACGCACCGTTAATACCAGATCTGCCACCGTTTCGACTCGCGTAACACAGGCGCTGGCAGCTTGCAGATCACCTTTGCCTTGAGTTCCGACTTCCAGTTGCAAGTCACCGGAGGCATCCAGTTGGCAACTGACGGTGTATTCGCGTTTTTGACCCGGGTCGAGTGAACCTACTGGCCACTTCAAGCCGCCGCCCATCAAAGCGAACGACTCAATGCCACCGAGGTACTGAACACCAGTCGGCAGCGCCATGGCGGCGATAATTTCATTGGCGGTGGCATCGCCTTGATTGGAAATCGTGACCAGATACTGGCCCTCGGTACCCGCGTACTTCAAACTCGGTCCAGTAATCGAAATCCCCAGTTGGGCTCTGCGGACCGTTAGTTTTCGAGCGGCGAGGACTTCGAGATTGCCGTCTGCAATCGCTGACGCCGACAAATCCAGTTCTCCGGCCGTGCGGGCCAACAACTCGACTTGAAAGTTTTTGTCTTTGCCGGGAGGGATATTCCCCAACGAGGCGCGTTCGCCACCAAGTGCCTCTGGCAACATTACGACCACATTTTCCGCGGTACCAGTGCCAGGATTTCGGATCGTCACATGATATAGCGCTTGCTCGCCAAATTGAACTTCATCCGGACCGACGATACTCATTTCAAGTTTAGGTTGTGTGACCTTAATGTTCGCCGACCCTGCGCGAGGTGCTAACGTCCATTCGACGCCCAAATCAAAGGCGTCGGCCTTGCGCGGGACTGCGGTAATCTCGATTGTTTGTGAACCATTGCCCGGTATTTGGTCGACTTTCCAGACGACTCGGGCTTGTTGTTTGCCGTCGGTGATTTCTTTTTCACCACCCGTCAGATTTACGTTTTCGATGTCGACCCAAACCGGCAAATCAATGCCAATCAACACGCGTTCAGCGGATGAATTGCTGACATTGGTAACCACGACTTTGTAAGTCACTGGCTTGTTGATGCCGACGGTTTGCGGACCAAACGTCTCCACCGCGATGGAGGGTGCGGTCAACTTGATTGAGGCGTTTGGAGCCGTGTCAGTTTGACCCGAAACCGGTTGGACGTTTCGGTCCTGCATCGCGTCAACAGGAACATGCATTGTCGCCGGTGACCCGTCGGTCGGAACCGGCTGTATGCCAGCCGCCTGAACGTCGTAGATGCCGGCAGTCCCGTTATTCGATCGCGTCGGACCAAGTTTGGAAATAAAGTCGCTGGCTGATTCGCCGGTTGGACCCGACATCGTCTGGGGCCGTTGATTATTGAGCGGAGCTACTGCCGGGACATTGGCGGAAGCAGTACGGGTTGGATTGAATCCGGCCGAGGGAAGCGGATTGACCAGTGGTGCTGGCCCCGTCGAAGCGGATGGAGATGGCGTGGTGGCATCCCGTTTGTTGGAGGAAGTTGCTAACGACTGTGGTGCCGCCATCGCAGGTCCATTTTTGGCCGGTTGACGTTGGGCAATTTGTCGTTGCAACGCATCAAACTCTTGTTGTACGTTGGAGTTTTGAAACTCTTGCGGCGCAATGCGCGGCGCGCTGCCACGCAGCTGTTGCATTTGATTCGCGAATTGATCCGGGGAAATTTTTGGTTCTGCCGATGGAAACGCAGGATCAGAATTGAGCGGGCTTGGTTGTCGAGCGGTTTGAGCCGCCGACGGATTGGTAAGTTGGTTTGTTGGCCGACCAGGTTGTTGAAATACGGGTCCGGATCCGGGCGACTTGTTTGAATTAGCAAGAATTTCTGGCACGACCGGTTCGCGAGAAGACTTGGGCTCGTCGGTGAAACTGGTTTGCATCACGGTCCCACGAACATCGGGGACCGAAGCAGACTCACGACCACGGGAGGTCTGATTCTGATATTCAGCGGCATCGGAAAATGTATATTGCGATGGCCGGTCACTATTTACTTGAGATTGACTTGGACTTTGGGGTGCCGAAAGTTGCCGGGCGTTTGGCGGCGGAACATGAACCGACGGTGGAACGGAACTTCCTAATGGTTGATTTGCAAAATTCGTCCCGGCCGGCAATTGTCGGGCGGGTTGTTGCGAGTTGGCGGATTGCGAAATGGGTTGATAACGTTGCGACGGCGGTATCTGCGCTTGGCTGGACACGAAGCCCGACAGAATGGTGCTAATGAAAGCGGCCAAAGCGGTTTTTGAATTAAGGGCTAGCATAGGTTCCTACCTTGGATACGTAACGACGAAACCGTCCTTGTGCCTATCGACTTTTCCGATTGGGTAGGTTTAGAAGAATTTTCGGATTATTCCGAGAGAGCTTTATGCGGTTAGCTAGCTGCTGGTATCCATGTCAATCACGACTTGAGTGCCGAACATCAAATCGTGAAGCGATCGGCGTTTGTCATAAATCGCCATAAACGCAACATCCACCAATAAGAAGATCCCGGAAAGGACCACCAACACGCCGACCGTGATTCCAATCCAGGACGCCGTGAAGTCCTGAAACAGCAAAAGTAGAATGACGAACCAGGGAAACTGCATTCTCACCAACGAACGGGCCAGCATGGTATGCCGTTTAGGACGCAAGCCAAATCGATTAACGACCCGAATATGCATCAAGCTTCTTCCGAGCGATTGTCGCCAGAAATAGACAGCAGTCGTGAAAATTAAAATGGGCAGGAAGTGACCGAACCGCAACAAGTTGGAGATAAGGGGGTTTTCGGACATCATACTCATCGCCCAAGGCATCAGGACGGCAAGTAGCAACACAAAAATCCAATCAAATCCCGCCGCCACAATGCGAGGAAATGGGCGGGCCACGACTTGCGAATGCGGTGTCGCGCGCTTCAAATCATCAATCAAGGTCGTGTAATCACCATAGCGATCAGCAGGCGCCTTTGCCAGCATTTTTTCGATCAGTTTTTTCCACGATTCGGGAAACCGGTCCGGCCAAGGATGGGGGAATGACAATTGGCTGGCTTCGTGAACGGAAGCCCAGTCCGCGATTGAATGCCCGGTCAGATCGACGGGCAATTTTCCAAACGACATTTCATACAACGTCACTCCGAGTGCATAGATGTCGGATTGCAACGAAGGCTTGTCCCCGTTGAGCAGTTCGGGAGCGATGTAGTTAGGTGTCCCGCCGATCGCGTTATCAGCATCCCGCGAAACGCGTCGGGCCATGCCGAAATCCGACAACTTGGCCACTCCGTTATGTTGGAGCAGCATGTTGGATGGCTTAATGTCACCATGAATCACATCCAACTCATAGGAGAACTTTAACGCTTCGCAAATTTGCATGGCGACCGAGGTGATTTCCGCAAATGGAATGTTGCCATCAGCAATTCGACCGCTCAAGGGTTTTCCGTTGACCAATTCCATGGCCAGAAATGGATCACCATTCTGTTTGCCGACATAATAGATAGTCACAATATTGGGATGAGCGACGCGCGCTTGCGAAACCGCCTCTTGCAACAACTTGTCGACTTCGTGTTCGGTACTTTTCGCAATGCGATGCGTGCTGCCGATACCACTTCGAAGAAGTTTGACGGCAACATAGCGTTGTAAAGATGTGTCCAAGGCACGGTAGACTTGGCCCATTCCACCCCGTCCCAGGGGTGAAATAATCTCGAAGTGCCCAAACTTTTCGCCGATCAAGATTTCGGGGTCATCCAGACCGGGATTTACCGCTGTTTGATCAGCCACCGTTCGCGAGCTGTCCAGCGGAAGTCGTTTCTTGGTGGGATGGTCGGGGCTGGAAGTGTTGGGAACGGCGTTTCGATCAGCGGACGGAACGACTTCGAAACTCCCGTCCAAGATCGTCATCGTTTTGGCCAGTTCATGTTGCAGAACTTTGGCCGAAACGGCCTTGTGGCATTGCGTACAACGACCTCCAATGTCGGGATCAAGCTGCAAATCGGCGCCACAAGTGCAGCGATACAGCACTTGAGTGGCGATGATTGGTCGAGTCGCGTTAGGATCCATGCGATCAGAAAGATGATTAATTCACCGGTCTTGCTAATGCGAACAATACCCAGTGAAATTGTAAAAAGTTTGATTTTTTCGATTCGAACTGGCTTGATTTTAGCCGATTTCACCGTTTATGGTACGATCGGTTGCCCCCCGACGTTCAAATAATTCCAGAGAAAATTGCAACGGGAATGGTTTTCCCCGCGAAATTGTCTAACCCCATCACGAGAAACTGTTGTTGGATCGCACCATTCGATTGCGAAACGTCCGCGTTAACAATCTAAAAAACATCGATCTGGATATCCCGCATGGTCAATGGTTGGCGATTTGCGGACTTTCGGGCAGTGGAAAATCGAGCTTGGCATTCGACACATTGTATGCCGAAGGTCAACGCCGTTACATCGATTGTTTGTCACCGGGGACTAGGAAGTTTTTTTCGCAGCTTGACAAACCGGCCGCTGATTTGATCGACGGTTTACCACCGGCGATCGCGGTACAACCGCCGCGAGGAACTCCGGATCGACGAACAACCGTTGGCAATGCCACAGAAATTGTGGAACATTTGCGATTGTTGTTCGCAAGAGTGGGCAAACTGGTATGTCCCAGTTGTTGTTCGGCGGTCACTCGCGATGATGCGGAAACGGTCGCGGGATGGTTGGAAGTGTTACCCCGCGGAACCAAATACTTGGTCGCGTTTCAATCGAATCCCAGTGAGCCAATCGACCTGCGGGAGTCTTTGTTGATCGGCCGCCGAAACGGTTTTTTGCGCGCGATCGTGAACGATCGAACTGTCAATCTCGATTCCGCCAGCGATTGGCCGACTCGATCGAATACCACTTCGCCGTATTTTGTAGTGGATCGGTTGACCGCTGGTACCACTGATCGTTCCCGGGTTACGGAATCACTCGAAACCGCATTCCAGTTCGGCGCTGGAACTTGTGTGGTCCTGATTGCCGGTGACTTGCTTGATCCAATGGTTTCGCTATCGATGCCTTTGCTGGAGTGTCGAGTTGACGGCAACGTCTATCAAAATTTGAAATTTTCGAGAAAGCTGATTTGCTCAACTTGCGGTCGCCTGTTTCCAATGGCGGAGCCGACGTTGTTTAGTTTCAACAAACAGGCCAGCGCTTGCGTCGCTTGCGGGGGTGTTGGATATTCAGACGATGAATTGATGGAGGTGTGTTCAATTTGCAGCGGTTCGCGGCTTACGCCGGCTGCATTGGCCTTTCAAATTGGTGGCCAGACGATCGCCGAAGTGTGCCGGCTGACAATCGAACAAGCGGCAGATTTTTTTCAGCAGTTGTCCCTCACGGCATCGCAGCAAGTGATCGCGCATTTGGTGTTGGTGCACATTCAATCGCGATTGCAGTATTTGCAGCGAGTTGGTCTGGGCTACTTGACGCTTGATCGTCCGGTTCGAACGCTCAGCGGAGGCGAGCTGCAACGAGTGCTGTTGACAACCTGTTTGAGCTCGACACTGGTCAATTTGCTGTATGTTTTGGATGAACCGACTAACGGCCTGCATCCGCATGATGTGGCGCGTTTGATCACCGCGATCCAGTGTCTCAATGCGCGCGGCAACACGGTGGTCGTAGTCGACCATGACGAGGAATTGATCCGCGCTGCGCCACGGATTATCGAGATCGGTCCGGCGGGCGGAGCGGCAGGCGGCGAAATTGTCTTTGATGGTTCGGCTGCGGAATTGGAACGAGCCGCGACGATCACTGGCGACTATCTGGGAGGACGTCGCGGGATGTCCAGCGGCGCCGGGCAACGCCGACAACCGCGCGGCAAGCTGCGTTTGACAGGTGCTCGAGGTCACAATTTGAAACAGCTGGATGTGGAATTTCCATTGGGCTGTCTTTGTGTCGTGGCCGGAGTGAGCGGTGCGGGCAAGAGTTCACTTGTTCAGCAAACTCTCTATGGTGCGCTGGTCCAACGCCTTGAAAATAAGACGATCCCCACCCTGCCCTACGACGATTTGTTCGGCGAAAGTTCAATCGACGAAGTGGTCTTGATCGACCAATCGCCGATCGGTCGAACGGGGAGAAGCAATCCGGTGACTTATGTGCAGGCCTTTGCTGACATTCGCCAAGCGTTTGCGGAAACACCGGATGCCAAATCGCACCAGTTCGAAGCGGGCCAGTTTAGTTTCAATGTTCCGGGCGGCCGGTGTGAGAAATGTTTGGGAACAGGGCAACTCACGTTCGACATGCAGTTTCTCGCCGACATTTATTTGAAATGCGATGACTGTGATGGGACCCGCTATCGCGATGCCACGCTCGCTGTCCGCTATCGCGGTCGAAACATCGCGGAGGTGCTGGATTTGACGGTCCGGGAAGCGTTTTTGTTTTTTCGCGGTCAACCGCAGGTGCAGACGAAATTGAAAGCCCTGATCGATGTTGGTTTGGAGTACATTCGACTGGGCCAATCCGCCACGACCATGTCCGCCGGCGAAGCGCAACGTTTAAGACTCGCGGTCTTTCTCAATGCTTCCAAAAAGAAACGGGCTTTGTTTATCATGGACGAGCCGACGGCGGGTCTGCATATGGCTGACATTACGAAGTTACTGGACTGTTTTGAGGCTTTGATGACTGTCGGGCATTCGTTCCTGATCGTCGAACACAATTTGCAATTAATGAAATACGCCGACTGGATCATTGATCTGGGCCCGCGAGCGGCTGGACTCGGGGGACAAGTGGTTGCCTGCGGCACACCGGAACAGATCGCCGCGAACCCGGCGTCGATCACGGGGCAATACCTATCGACAGCTTTGGCGCGTTGTGTGCCGGATTAAAGAAACGTGCCAGTGCCAATGAGTGATACGAAACATGAATCCGACTGAAAAAAAATTACCGCTCGAACTCGAACGCTACTCTCGGCAAATTCGTTTTGCCCCCTTGGGCGAAGCGGGTCAACGCAGATTGCAATCAGCGACGGCCCTGGTCATCGGCTGTGGTGCGCTCGGTTCGGTTATTTGCAATACGCTGGCGCGGGCTGGTGTGGGGCGATTGAGAATTGTCGATCGGGATTTTGTGGAAATCAGCAATTTACAGCGGCAAGTGCTGTACGACGAACACGATGTAGAGAATCACCTGCCCAAATCAATCGCGGCGGCCGGGAAGTTGCGTTCGATCAATTCCACGATTCAAATCGAGCCGATTGTGGCGGACGTTGATGCCGGCAATATCGAAACGATGCTCGATGGAGTCGGCGTGATTCTGGACGGTACCGATAATTTCGAAATTCGTTTTTTGATCAACGATGTATCAGTGAAACACCGGATCCCGTGGGTCTATGGCGGCTGCCTGGGGGCCGATGGACAAACCATGACCATCGTCCCGGAGGATACCGCGTGTTTGAATTGTTTGATGCTGGATGGTCCGCCGCCGCCAGGAACTACGCCGACGTGTGATTCATTTGGGATTTTGGCCACGATCATCCAAGTTATTGCGTCGTTGCAAGCCAATGAGGCGATCAAGATTTTGTCCGGCAATGTAGCGGCGGTCAGTCGGCAGTTGACATTTTTTTCGTTGTGGGACAATCAACTGCGGCAGATGGATGTGTCGCGGCTGCGGGACCGTGTCGATTGCCCGACGTGTCGGCAACGAAGTTTTTCCTGGTTGGAGGGAACACGGATGAGCCACAATGCCGTGCTCTGTGGGCGCCATGCCGTCCAATTGAGTCCGTCCAACGGTGAAAGGATTTCGCTGGAAGCATTGGCCGCGCGGTTGCGGGGATTGGGCAGAGTGGAACAAAACCAGTTTCTCCTGAAGTTCTTTGTGGACCAATACACTATTACGGTGTTTCCCGACGGTCGGGCCATTGTTTCCGGCACGGATGAGATTGCGATCGCCCGGAAATTGTACGTGCAATATGTCGGGGCTTGAACGGTTCGGACAATTGCCGAGGTAGATTGAATGCGTCGCGAGAATCGCCTAGCATAGAGCGACGCCCAGGCCGTTAATTTTTGATCCAAAAATTTGTTATCTTTCCCACTGAGAGCTGATGCGATGAACCAACGCCTAAAAGTAATCACAATCGGTTGTTTCGTAGGTGCCGTTAGTGCCGCTGCGTTGGCACAATCGCAACAGCCTTCGACCACCTCGCCCAGCAATCGAAAGGTTTCCGCCGTGACGGATGATGAAGATCCCTATTTGTGGCTGGAAGACGTGACAGGGGAAAAACCACTGGATTGGGTCCGCGAACGAAACAAAAAAACTCAAACTCATTTCGAGGCAACGGAAGCGTTCCAAAAATTACGGGATGATTTGTTGCAGATTCTCGATTCCGATGAGCGGATTCCGTTTGTCTCCAAATCCGGCGAGTATTATTACAATTTTTGGCGCGATAAAGAACACGTGCGAGGAATTTGGCGCCGTACAACGTTGGAAGAATATCGAAAGACAATTCCCAATTGGGAATTGGTGCTGGATTTGGATGCACTGGCAGCGGACGAAAAAGAGAATTGGGTCTGGAGCGGTGTTTCAATTTTGAAACCGGATCTGGATCGAGCCTTGATCAGTTTTTCCCGTGGCGGGGCCGATGCTACGGTGACTCGCGAGTTTGATTTAACCACGAAATCGTTCGTTAAAGATGGGTTTACTTGCCCCGAAGCCAAGGGTGGCATCACTTGGATCAACCGTGACGCAGTGTATATTTTTACCGATTTTGGCGACAAGTCGATGACCACCTCGGGTTACCCGCGAATTGCCAAGTTGTGGCGTCGCGGGACGGAGCTCTCCGCGGCCGAGGTGATTTACGAAGGTGAATCGACCGACATGTATATTTCTGCGTCGCATGATGACTCGCCGGGGTTTGAGCGAAATTTCGTGAGTCGTACGTTGGCGTTCTATAACACAGAACTATTTTTACATACAGGCGACGACGTGCTCAAACAAATCGATGCACCTAATAGTGCGAACAAGAGTGTGTTTCACGAGTATTTGTTGCTGGAGTTGCGAGACCCTTACTCCGTGGACGGCAAATCGTATGCAGCGGGCTCGTTGTTAGTCGCCAACTTCGAGAAGTTTATGGATGGCAATCGCGATTTTTATGTCGCTTTTGAACCGACCGCCAATTCTTCATTGGCAAGTTTCTCGAACACGAAAAATCATTTGATTCTAAATGTTCTGGAAGATGTTAAGAACCGCATCTATGTGTTGACTCCGGAGGGAACGGGTTGGAAAAAGGAACCGCTGGCAGGTGCGCCAGCGATTGGGACGGTGAGCGTATCGCCCATCGATGCCGATGAATCCGACGCCTATTGGATGACTGCCAGTGATTACCTGAGTCCAACCACCTTGGTGTGGGGTGAGATCGGCGGGAAACAGGAACAATTGAAGCAGCTGACGCCCCAGTACGACGCGCAGGGACTGGTTGTGTCACAGCATTTTGCAACCAGCGTCGATGGTACGCGCGTGCCCTATTTCATGATTGCCTCGAAAGACGTAGTGCTGGACGGCAACAACCCCACGTTGTTGTATGGCTATGGTGGCTTTGAAATTTCATTGACACCCGAATACAACGCCGGCGCCGGCCGCGCATGGACCAGCCAAGGTGGCGTCTATGTGGTTGCGAACATTCGCGGCGGTGGGGAGTATGGTCCTCGTTGGCACCAAGCCGCTCTGAAGAAAAATCGATTGCGCGCCTACGAGGATTTCGCGGCGGTGGCGCAGGACCTGATCGTGCGTCGGGTAACCAGTAAACGACGACTGGGAATCCAAGGCGGTTCCAATGGTGGCTTGCTGGTTGGTAACATGGTCGCACAGTATCCCGATCTATTCGAAGCGGCGGTTTGCCAGGTTCCATTGTTGGACATGCGACGGTTCCATTTGTTGTTGGCCGGTGCCAGTTGGATGGCAGAATATGGAAATCCGGACAAGCAGGGCGAATGGGACTTCATCCGAACTTATTCCCCGTATCAGAATATCCAGGCGAAAACCAAATATCCGGCCGTCTTTTTTATGACATCAACTCGTGATGATCGCGTCCATCCGGGGCATGCCCGGAAGATGATGGCGCTGATGGAATCACAGGGTCACGACGTTTCGTATTACGAAAATATCGAAGGCGGGCATGGGGGGGCGGCCAACAATGAACAACGCGCTTATATGCAAGCTCTGGCGTATTCGTATTTGCACGAGCGGTTGTTTTCCAGTCCGAAGGAATAACAATGAACTCCTGCCAAGACTATTTGCAAAAAAATCGAGGGCGGTTTGAGGCCGATCTGTTTGAATGGCTGCGAATGCCCAGCATTGGGACTGATCCGGCCTACAACGAGCAGACACGCGCCGCGGGAAATTGGTTGGCAGACAAGTTTCGTGGCCTGGGTCTAAAAACCGAAGTCATTGAAACTTGCGGTCAGCCACTGGTATTCGCTGAATCGCCGCCGGTTCCGGGAGCGCCAACGGTGTTGGTCTATGGGCACTATGATGTGCAGCCGCCGGATCCGCTGGAGTTGTGGGAGACACCGCCGTTTGAGCCGACGGTTCGCGACGGAAAGGTTTTCGCGCGCGGCGCAACGGATGACAAAGGTCAGCTGATTACCCATCTGTTTGGTGTCGAAACCTACCTGAAATCCGTGGGGGCTTTGCCCTTGCAGGTTAAATTCCTGATTGAAGGCGAAGAAGAAAGTGGTGGCAGTGGTCTCAAGGAATTTCTGGCGGGAAAATACGATACGGATCGGCCCGTGTCAGAAAAAATTTCTGCCGACATCGCGGTGATCAGTGATTGTTCGCAATACGGACCCGAACAACCGGCGATCACCTATGGTTTGCGGGGTAACACCTATTTCCAACTGGACTTGACCGGCCCTAATCGTGATTTGCACTCTGGGGGATTCGGCGGCACGGTTACCAATCCAGCCAACGCGCTCGCCAAAATGTTGGCTGCCTTGATTGATGATGATGGTCGAATTCAGTTGCCGGGATTTTATGACAATATTCAACCGCTGTCCGAGCTGGAACGCGAACAATTCGCTAAACTCAAGTTCAGTGAGACTGCCTATCGTGATGAGTTGGGCGTCCGGGAACTTAACGGAGAAAAAGGCTACTCGACTTTGGAGCGTGGCTGGACTCGACCGACCTTTGACATTAATGGATTGTGGAGCGGTTATCAGGGCAAAGGTGCGAAAACCGTCTTGCCTGCCAAGGCCGGAGCGAAATTCAGTTTTCGGTTGGTGCCCGGACAGGATCCGAATCGAGTGATCGAATCGTTGCGAAAGCGACTTACGGAACTTTGTCCTCCCGGCATTCAAATGGAATTGAACGCGATGCATGGCGCGCCGGGATTTGTCTTGCCATTGGATAGTCCCTTCATGGATGCTGCCAGTCGAGCCATTGAAGTGGGATTCGGAAAAACTCCGGTGTTTGTTCGATCGGGTGGCACCATCCCGGTCGTCAGCGATTTCACGACGATCCTCGGAATCAATACGTTGTTGTTGGGTTGGGGGCAAAGCGATGACAATTTGCACAGTCCGAACGAAAAGTTTTCGTTAGCCGATTTTCATCGAGGGATTCACGCCAGTTGCCAATTATGGTCCGAATTGGCGAAAGTACAGGCCACCGGGAAGAACCATCCGAACAAATGATGGTTCTCCAATCATTTTTCGATTTATCGTCTGACGCGTCCTACCTTCGAGGTTGAGTCAAGTTTTATTCTTCCCGATTGAGATCAAAAACGCGACTCTCGCTGAACGAAACGTCGAGTTTCCAGGAAGATACACGGGAAGGAAAATCGCACATGGGTCGAATTAGTCGGTTGTCGATGACTCTGGCGTCGTTGATGTTATGGGCGACGTCCAGTCTCCTGGTCGCGCAAGATCAACCTCGTGTTCGGGAGCGGATTCGAGATCAAACGTTGAATCGATTTGACAAAAATGGTGACGGAAAATTGTCGGTCACCGAACGAGAACAGGCTCAAGCATTCTTGCGGGAAAGGTCTCCAGGCCAACGGGATCCCGAACGTGATGATTCAAATGCGCAAGTTGATCCGGAACAATCCTCGTTGTACCAATTGAAGGCTGGGTCGTGGTTGGTTGCTCGAAAAAATCTGAATCTGGAGCGTGGGCCAGATAAAAACCCCTTGTCCATCGCGGTTACGTTTCCTGTCGCAAACTTGGCAGCGGATCCAACCGACTCTGGAAATGCTGTCGAGGCGCTACCAGTGATTGTGTTTTCGCACGGGGCGGGTGGCTCCCGCGACACCTATCGACCGTTGATTGATCATTGGGTCAGCCACGGCTATGTCTGTTTGCAGCCCACCCATGGAGACTCGTTATCGTTGTTGAATGATACTGAGCGAAAACAAGTTCGATTGAGAAACTACTTTTCCGAAGGGGGGATCACCAAGTATCTAATCCCGCGAACGGATGATGTAAAGCTGTTGTTGGATCGATTGGCGGAAATTCAAAACGCCGTTCCTGAAATGAAATTTCGGCTCGATGATAAACGAATCGGTCTGGGTGGGCATTCCTTTGGTGCCTATACGACGCAATTGGTTGGCGGCTTGACCTTGATCAATCCACAAACCAGTTTGCGGAGTGACTTTTCCGACCCCCGTCCATTAGCGCTCTTGATGATTAGCCCACAGGGATTGGGCGGCCCGATCGATCGTGAATCATTCACGGCAATCCAACGGCCGACGATGGTCATGACGGGTTCCCAGGACGACGGCTTAACCGGGGAGCCCGCCAGTTGGCGGCTGGGTGCATTTTCGGAACTGCCGGCCCAGACGAAATATCTGATGTTTGTCGAAGGAGCCCGCCACAATTTTGGCGGAATCTCCGGCGTTCAATATTTAGGAGCCGGCGAATCGAATCCGGACCATGTCTATTACGTCAAATCGTCGAGTTTAGCGTTCTGGGATTCGCAATTGAAATCCGATACTGGGGCGACAGAGTATCTCGATTCGCAGCAGCTCCAACAAGCGACTCGCTGGTTGGCTCGGATCTCTCGCACCGTACAAGTCGAATCGACTGTTCCCAGGAATTGAACCAGGCTATCAATCGGGCGACAACATTTGATTGGGATCGATCAAGCCGATTAGGGAAAGTGCCAACAACAATGTCCAAATTGCGATTGGGAGCACGAAGCCCGCGGTCGCGAAAAAAATCGGCCACCGACCTCGGGAATTTCGTGATCGACGTAGATGCAGATGAGCAGTTCGATAAAGCGTCAGGGCCGTAAGCCAGGGAACCACACCGAGCATGCCGATCAACATCAATATTCCAATCATCGTCCCTGGAATCAGGCAAATTCCGATAAGCAAAGCAAACAATGCTCCCGCAAGAAATGTTCCGCCCAGAAATCCATTGAAGCGCTGGCGTTCCGGCGTAATGAACCAGCTGGTGATCAGAAAAAAGATCTGCCAGGCGATGAATACATAGCTGGGAATTGCGAGCGCATTGAATCGTTGCGGTTTGCCAAACTCGAAACTGCCAAACACCATGGGGTCGCCAAAGACACAGGCCAGCGGCATAAAAATTACCCAGCAATACTGGATCCAAAATCGGCGACTGGCTGGATTCGCTCGCACAATGGTACTGACCAAGGAACAGCCAGCAAACAGAACCAGTGATCCGACCATGCCGATTTGCAGGATGACGTTAACTCCCACAGCGATTGAGCCCGTCAGCAGCATCAAATCCCAAATTGAAATTCTGGGATTTCCCTCCTGCTGGAAGTACTGTCTGCCGAGAAAGTTAGTTTCCTGCTCAAACAGGTGGTGCGGTCGCTGGCCAGCTGAGTCCCGCGATTCTGGATGGGGCGGTAAATCATGACTGAGCTGGTGCTCGGCACCAATCGCCTCCAGCCGAGCGGTTCGCGAAATGGGTTCGGACATCGCGCTATTTTCTCATGCTGGGAACAACACCGAGGAATGCCAGGGAACTGATCAATCAAACGCGATCCCGGTCTTTCGACTGATGTCGCGCAGGTCTTCAATCACGGGCAACAACAACGGGATGCCGCTGCTGGCGCGAATTCGTTCGCACTCGCGTTCGGGGTCGCCCGGAATGACGACACCCGGTGAGCCTGGTTGCGGTTTGGTAGCGCGAAACGTGTGAATCCAATCGTCAATCTGGGTTTTAAAATCATCCACATCGATGAAGGCTTCGATCTGCATCGCTCCAAAAAAATGCCCGATTCCTTTGCCGACACTGCGCTGGGGAATTTCTTGTCGCAGGGCAAATGGCGGGGCAAATGGTCCCCAATTCGCGCCGCTCAAGACACAACATAACACATCCACCATGGCCGCGAGGCAATAGCCTTTGTGGCCGCCCATTTCACGGGTGCTTCCCAGTGGTAAGAGTGCACCGCCATCTATCATGTGCTGCGGGTCGACCGCTTGATTGCCGTTGGCGTCAATGATCCAGCCGGCCGGCACGGGTGATTGCTTGCGGCGCGCTATTTCGACTTTGCCGTAGGCACAAGCGCTGGTTGCCATATCGATCACGATCGGGGGTTCGTTTTTTCCAGGAAAGGCAATGGCGATTGGATTAGTGCCCAGCATTCTTTCGCCACCCCAGAGCGGTGCCACGAGTTTGGTGCTGTTGGTCATCGCCCAACCGATCAAATCCCGTTTGAGAGCTTCGAGGACGTAATAGCCAGCGATCCCGTAGTGGTTGGTATTACAAACGCTGACCCAGCCCGTGCCGACCGTTTCGGCTTTGTCCATGGCGATTTCATTGGCGCGAGGACCGACGACCAAACCAAGACCATTGTCGCCATCGACGGTGGCGGTACTGGGGCTTTGGCGAATAATTTTGATTTTCGGTTGCGGATTGATGCGGCCCAAGGTCAGCATGTCGAAATAGGTGTGTAATCGTGCCACGCCATGGGATTCAATGCCGCGTAGATCGCTGGTCGCCAGCACATCAGCCGCGAGACGCGCATCGGGTTCGGGCACACCGAAATGCTGAAACGTCCGAGCAGAAAATTCGCGGAGGACGCCGATCGGATAGGTGATGGATTCGAGGATGGGCATTTTGGGAGATGGTGTTCAGTGTTCAGTGTTCAGTGTTCAGTGTCAGAGTTTCGCTTCGATGCGTTCGACAATCAGGCGGCCGATATTTAGCGACGCGGTGGCGGCCGGCGAGGGCGCGTTGTTCACGTGGATCATGCGTTGACTTTCGATGATCAAGAAATCATCGACCATAGAACCATCGGGCAGCACGGCTTGGGCGCGCACCCCGGCCGCAGCTGGTTCGAGATCGTCGGCCGTGATCTCCGGAAGTAGATGTTGCAGGGCCTTCACAAACGCGGCTTTGGAAAACGATCGCCACATTTCTCCCATACCCATCTTCCAGTGTTTGGCGGCCATGCGAATGAACCCCCCGTAGGTCAGGCTCTCAATCAAATCGAAAGGATTGATGTTCGACATCTTATAGCCTTCGCGGGCAAAGGCCAGCACCGCATTGGGTCCGCATTCCACGCTGCCATCGATCATCCGCGTGAAATGCACACCGAGGAACGGGAAATTCGGGTCTGGCACAGGGTAAATAAGATTGCGGCACAGATGATAGCGATCTGGCTTAAGTTGAAAATATTCGCCGCGAAACGGTACTATTTTGGCGGCAGGTTTGTCGCCGCCCAGTTTCGTCAACCGATCGCATTGCAGACCGCCGCAATTGACCACTAACTTCGCTGAAAAATCGCCGTGATCGGTGCTTACGACCGTTTCATTGGGCAAGTGGCGAATGCGCTTGACGAGCTGATTGGTCAATACTTCTCCACCCCGTTGAATGACGATCTCTGCCAGCCGACTACATACGGCTCCGTAATTCACAATGCCGGCCTCGGGAACATGGATCGCCTGAATGCCAGCCGCGTGAGGTTCAATTTCGCGCAGTCGTGCCTGATCAACGATCGAGCACTTTACGCCGTTCTCCAAACCGCGTTCGTAAATCCGTTTCATTGATGGCAGTTGGGATTCGTCGACCGCCACGATCACTTTCCCACATAGTTCGAACTCAATTCCCTGTTGTTCACAAAATTGTTGCATGGCCAGCTTGCCATTGCGACAGTTAATCGCCTTGAGGGAGCCCGGCTTGTAATAGATTCCGGTATGGAGGACGCCGGAATTGTGTCCGGTCTGGTGGCTGGCCAAGCGGTTTTCTTTTTCCAGCACGATCGCCTTTTTGTCGGGATACGCTTGCGAGAATTGGAAGGCCGTCGCGAGGCCGACAATTCCGCCCCCGATAATGATCACGTCAGCTGTGGGCATGGAGAATTTTCTGAAATCTATTCCGGCATTGGACAGCCCAGGCAGGCTGATTGTGAATCTTGAATCGCGGTTTGTCGACGGGCAAATAAACGGCAGCGAAAACGGCTGTACCGGGCTAGACATAGAAAAACCCGGATTGGCAAATTCGTCAATCCGGGTGATAAAAATTATTGGACTTGGTTCGCAAATTTGCGGGTGAATTAGCGATAAAATTCCAGACCTAGATTAATCCCGTGAAAAAACATGCTGTCCGAGTCGCCTGTGTTGGCGCCCAAGAACGGTGACAGTGATCCCGACAGGTTATCCGAGACGGACGCGACGTTATCGAGCAACAGTGCCTGGTAGCCCACTCGGAACCGTGCGCGTCGACTTAGTTGATAATGGCCGGTCAGGTGCAGATCCAACGAGGTGGCCAACGTCGAATTGTTGTTTTCGTTGCTTTGGAATGTCGTGCCTGAGTTGGAAGCACTGGACTCGAACTTATTGACATTGGCGTAGATACCGGCTTTACCCAAACCGGAAAAGGAGAGCCGATAGCCGACATCGTAAAACAACTCGCGACCGATATGCACGCCGACCAGGTTGTTTTGGGCGTTCAAGCGGTAGTTGCCGGTCTCCGTGCGTGCCGGTGTTCCGGCCGGATTGGAAAACGACGGGGGCACGGCAGCGAATTCGCGTTGGCTAAACATCTCGTATTCATCGTTCACATAAATGTATCGCAAGCCAATGAAAGACTTGACCACATCCCAACCCCACTGGACTTTATTGAATTCGACACTGTGCAGTTGAGTTTGCATGCGTTCGTTTTGAATCACAGCATTGAAAAACGGAGCGGCTTCCCCGGCGCTGAAAAATGACGACGGGGTGAATAGGGCACTTAGACGTCCGAGCGCGTCCGTCCGATTGATTTCTTTGTCGAGTTCCGTTGTACCAAAATAGGAAATCTCGCGACCATTTGTATCATCCGTGCGTAAACCTAAGGTAGCTCTCCAGCCCAGGTTCGCGTCAAAACTTCCCAAGCCGCCGAAGTTTGACAACACAATGTCACCATCCGTTCGAGTCATGTACAAAACATCCAGTTCGTTGTACCGTCGTGCACGGCTCATGGCACCAAAATATCCCATGCGAGAATCGATCGCGTTCTGATCAAACCCGCCACTGTTACCGTCACTTGTGGCAAATCCACTTCCTCCGAATGCAGCGCCGTCTTGGTAGTCGCCAGCATAGGGGACCTCCATCGTCGGACTGTCAAAATAGGTTGGCGTTTGCGCGGGCATGCTACTTATATCGGCAGCATAGGGTTGATCGAAATTGCGCGGTGCGGAAAGTGGCGGCGCGATTGGCGAAATGATCTGGCTTTCGGAACTGATTACGGGCGTTTCCAAAACGGAATCGGAAGGACTAGCTTGAATTCCCGTGTCCTGCGGAGAACTTCCGGCATAAAGTGGCACGCCAGCAGCGGAGAATCCGGTATTCAGATAGGCACCATTGCGACTCGGAGCTTGTTGCCATTGAGCGGCTGGGGCAACCGCGTTGTCGCGCTTCCATTCTTCTATTGCCATTGTCGATCGTGGCATGTTGGTAGTTTGTGGAGGACGATTCGCATTATTGGGCAATACATTGGCCAGCGATGCGGAACGGGATACTTTTGGCGATTCCGCTTGCGGTAGTGGCAACAGCATTTTTGTTCGGGATGGGTTCAAAGAAACGATTGGCGGCAGAGCGGCCGGGATTTCTATTGAAGACTCGGGAACGCTGTCGGCTGCAGTCTTATATTGATCCCTCGAAACAATCGGCGGCAAATTCGCTTGGCCGACTTGAGTCGGGGCGACGATGGGTGGCAATTGATCCCCGGATCGGGAGGAAAAAGGAATGGCTGACTGAACCGTTCCGAAGGTGTTTCCCGCAACTGGACGTGGCGACTGGACCGCAGGTTGCGTGAAACCCGCAACATTGGCTTGTTCCAGTTGAGCCTGGCTTGAGTTCCAACCGGTTCCCGAAAGAGCTGCCACGAGGGCAATTAGTTTGAACTTTAATTTTTGGTTCATGGGTCAATCGACGCAAATAGAGTCACGATGTGGCAGGAACATTCCTACCCACTCCATTTTTCGGCTTTTGGCTGTGGGGACTTGTGTTGATTCTCCCGATTTTTCCAGATATGCCGGACTTGATGATATTGACGGATGTTTCACTTGCACGGATTGAAGGGGACGTTTTCAACAGCGACAATTTGAAGAATCAAAGAGATTTAGCAATTTGTATTTCCGACCGCGTTGAGCTCGCTTCCTTGACGACGCGAAAAAATAAAGCAAACTGTGGCGAAAAAATTTGGTATTGGTTAAACTAAAGAGCACGGAGACGGCGATTCGCTGAAGTATTACTTGCTAGCGGCGTTGATCGCTGATTGCCAGCTCCCGAGCTGTCGCGTACGCCGCTCCGTTCCAAGTTTGCAGCTGTCCACTCCCATTTCCGCTTTCCGCTTAACACGTAATTCTGGCAGACCCCGTTACCCGGGGTTTTCCCGCCAGCGTTTTTTTAGCATGCAATTATGTTGAATTCGATTTTCTATACGATCAAGCATTGGGTTTCGATCCCGGTAACGATGTTGACGACTCCCCCCGAAACGATGTCTTCGGGATCGCGTCGGGGGCGTGCCTTGATGTTGGGAATACCAGCAATCATGGTTGCAGCGATTGGCGTTGCTGCGATCTATTCCGCGAAATATGGAATGTCCAGAGGCTTGGAACAGTGGTACAAAAAAAACGTGGAAGACTCTGAACGCCAAAAGACCAAGCTGGCACAAGAGTTGATGACGGAAATTCAGATTATTCGAACGACGGACCGCGACCGCGCCAACTCCGCGGATCTGGATGCTTTGATTCCGCCCGAAGATCCTCGTCGGATTGAGCTAAAGAAGATTCAAACGGGGGAGTTGGTTTATTTGGAAAAACTGATCTCGTTGAATCCGGACGACATGAAATTTCGGTATGACTTTGCCAAGGCCACCATGGGAATCGGGGAAGTTCAACGAGGCGCCGAATTAATGCGGGCGATCGCTCCTACCGGAGAGCCGGGATACCCGGAAGCGCATTTATGGCTGGCCAGCTATTTTATGAATGTCCGCAGTAACAATCAGGTCGAACAAAAAAATATTTATGAGGCGGCCTATCAGCATGCAGATCTGTGTCTGAAACGTGATCCGCAAAATACTGAAGCTCAGAAAATCAAAGCGGCCATTTTGTATTCCCAGGAAAAATTCGTCGATGCTTACGTCGTTTACGAATCATTGTTCGACACTGACGCCAGTTTTTATACCCGTTTGATTGAACTTAACAAAACCCTGTCTCGGACCAATTTGAACAAGGACGTTTACAATCGAGCATTGCAAAAATTCCAAGCGAAGCTCAACGATTCAGCGGGCGATATAGCAGTCGAACAATGGGTGGAGTCTTGGGGGCATGTCACGTCGTGTTTGGTCGGGCAAGATAGTTTTGCCGAAGCCGAAAGACGACTGATGAAAGAGGTCGAGAATCAGGCCAAGTCAGGTTCGTCAGGAGTCGTAAAGCGAGTCTATATCGAACAATTGTTGTCCAATTTGTTTGTGCAATGGCAGGTGCGACACCTGGAGTCGACCACTCCTCCAATATACGATGCCGAAGATCTGGAGATGTTGAAAAAGGCCTTTAAATTTAATCCGACCAATCCGGAAGCATTGCGGGGATTGACGCGAATAGCGATCGGTGACAACGCTGAATTGTCGGCTGCCGCCCGAGAGGTTTATGATCCAGAGAAACATGCGGATCCACCCGCGGCGGTGTTAAACGAACTTGGATCCACCGCCTTGGCCAAAGCGGAATATCCGGCAGCGGTTCGCTACTTTGAACTTGCTCGCAAAAAGGAACCACAGAACGCATTGATCTTGAATAACTTGGCCTATGTTTATTTGGTTGGCACCGATCGAAATCCGGATCGAGCGCTCAAGCTGATCGATGAGGCCGTTCGTTTGTTGAATCGCGATGCCAGATCACGACAGGTGCTGTCGCACTTCTTTGACACTCGCGGAACAGCTTTGATGCAACTCAATCGCATGACGGAAGCCGTTGCGTCGTTCGAAATTGCACTTAAAGATCGCCCTTGGAATCGAAGTATTCTGGAATCATTGGTGAAGTGTTACGAGGGCAGTGGTTTGTCGCCGGCGATTTATCAAGAACGCATCAGGCAAATTGACGCGGGGGAAGCTCCAGACCAAGCCCCGGCCTCCGGCGTTCCCAATCCCTCGGACAAATAACCAGCGAATCTGATATGGCTCCACGACATCGAAATGACGGATTTCAATCTTTCTCGCTGATGGGGTTTCTCACGAAACCTTTTCGAGCAGTGGGCAATTGGCTCGCCGATACAATTGACCGAGGCGATCGACTTCAAGCGGATCGGACATTTGTCGGTTCAATCGTCTCGGTGTTGCTTTTTCCTTTGCGCTTCTTAGTCGCGTGGGCGTTGTTCATGATAAATTCATGGACTGTTTCGCGGCACGGATGGGCGTTTTTGTGGGGTCTACCCGCCGTGCTGGCAATCGCTGGAAGTTTGTCGGGACTGTGGGTTGCAAGTTTCCTGCGACAGGGACAGAGTGTTAATGCGAGTCAAGCCTACTACAATCTCTTTCGGACTGACCCGGAAAAAGGGCCGAAGATCGCCGAGATTTTTGCGGTAAAACTCGTGGAGTTGGAACCTCAAAGCGATGCGATGAAATATCAATTGGGCCTCATCCGCGCGGAAAACGGCAATAGTATCAGCGCCAAAGATATCATGTGTTATCTGGCTCCTGAAGATCGGCTTGGATTTGTCGGCGCCCATGTTTGGTTGGCCCGCTATTACCTGTCCCCCTTGTCTGAAATGTCGGAAGCTAAACGGGACGAGCTGGTAGTCAAGCATTTCGATAGCGCCATTGCGGTCGATCCTGCCAACCCGTTCGCGCTATTTAGCCTCGCTGAATTCCATGAATTAAAAGCGCTCGATTTCCAGGCGGCTACGCCAGAACGCAAGGCCGAATTAGAGTTGGCGATGAACTATTTGAAACAACTCCTGGGGAGCGAAATTGAAAACGAAATTCAGTTGACCGCGGTTCCAAAATTGGTCAAATTACTAATCGAAATGGACAAGAAGCCAGAAGCTATCGCGCGTCTGAATTTGATTTTGAAAAAATTCATGCCGTTAGTTCGCCGAAATCCAGATGTGGTCGATTTTTGGAGAATTGCTGTTGCCAGTTGTGTTTTAGTCGGGGACTACGATCAGGCCAACGCGATTTTGGAAGAGGCGGTTGGATTGAGCAGAAAACCGGAGTCAAAAATGGCGCTGGAACAGATGGCAACGGCGTTGGTTGTCGAAAAAGCCAATACGTTTACCGATCTTAAGGATCGCCGGCAATACTTCGATCGCCTAAATTTATTATGTGTCGCTGTGGTGAGGCATACTCAAAATCGGGTCATCTACCAAAAACTGTTGGAATATGTGAATGTTAAAGCCAACCCCGATCTGGATATCGCCTGGTTGGAACAGTCGATGATTGAAAGCACTCAACCCGGAGTCGTGCATATCTTGTTGGGGCTGGACAAGATAACCAAGGGTGATGTTTTGACGGGACAAAAACATTGGCGCATTGCGGAACAACAATTGCCTTTGACTCCGACGGTCATCAATAACCTGATCGAAGTGGCGATTAACGACAATCCCGACGATTTTGACAATATGTTGGACTTGGTAACTTTGGCCGTTGAATTGTTTCCCAATACTCCCATGTTTTACCAAACTCGTGGCCTGTATTACAAAAAAATGAAGCGCTTTCCGGAGGCGATTGCCGATTTCAAACATGCTGCCGAAAGTCTGCCAAAAAATTTGCTGGTTCGCAAATCGCTGATTGAATGCCACGACGAATTCGGTGAAACTGAATTGGCGGACGAACAACGGCAAGTGGTTCAGAAAATACTCAGCGAGCTGAACGAAGACGACCGTCGACAAGCCGAGCAGTTTATGGATCAAATCAACTAACCTTGGCTTGTGTAGGACATCGATCAATTGTTCAATTTATCTCGTTTTCAACTCGGAATGATTTTTGTTTCGTTGTTGTTGTTGAGGGTTGTGGTCGGCTTTCATTTTTTTAAAGAGGGCACCGCGAAGCTCAAATCAGGCAATTTTACGGCACAGTATTTTTTTGCCGAAGCCAAGGGGCCGTGTGCGCCCTTTTTCAAGAAACTGCTTAACGATCCCGAAGGCGAAATTTTGCTGTGCGTAAATGGAGCGGAGAACCCGGGTAGTCGCAGCGCCGGCGCCCAAACACCAAATATCGATCCAACTTTGACCTACTTGATTTGGGACGATTTCTTGGACCAGGCGACAAGCTATTTTGGCTTCGGCAGTACCGATCTAATCGCCGAAATTTCCAAACGCCGGACCGGCCTGGAAGACGCGATTCAGTCGGCCAACCAGCGGAATGACGTCACGGTAGCGGCTCGACTTGAATCGGAACTTGCGACCGACGAACGCAACCGGTCGGCGATTGCGGACCAGCCCGCGCGGGCCAACCAGATTTTTCTGAATCACAAGCTGTTGCTCGCAGAATTTTTGGACCAAAATCGTTCGGCACTGGTGTCGCATTTCGCCAGCACCAACCGTCTGCAGGGATCCGAGAAGGACGGAGATAGTCGGGAACAAGTGGCCAAGTATGTAGATTCGCTGCGCAATCAAGTTACAACAATTGAACAGGACCGAAAGAAACAAATGCAGACTTGGAAACAGGAAGTTCTCTCGATCTGGGACTCATTGGAACAGCAAATTAATGCCCTGGCATTGGACGCGCAGGCCGAGAAAAATAGTGTACTTCTGCATCGACCGTTTGATCAGGAAAATAGTGCGTTGAGGGTAATTAATCGAGTCATTCCCTGGTTTGATACCGTGATCGGCGTGTTGTTAATTCTCGGGCTTTTTTCGCGGTTATCAGCGGCGGCGGCGGCAATTTTCCTGATTTCGGTGATTGCCACGCAACCACCACTGTTCCCGGGTTCTTTGCCAACCTATTTTTATTTTATTGAACTGGCCGCCTGTCTGGTGATTTTCGCGACTGCTGCAGGTCGATTCGGTGGATTGGATTTTTTCCTTAGCCGAAAGTCAGCCGCGTTGACGCATGCTACCGAGGCAGGTCAGTTGTAGCCTAAAGTCGTTTAACGAAGATGGAACAAACCGACGGATCAAACGTTCGCAGGTAAACTGAAGCTGACGATTGATTCACTACTTATTTACAACTCAATCAATCCCCAGAGCAGTTACGATGGTCAACCTGACTCCTGAAGAACGTGAAATCGGTCGCGAAAATTATTATTCGGCGGTCACCGCTTTCGACAAGATTCACCGCCGCGATTTTTTAGTAAAATCAATTATTGCTGGCGGCGCGTCAGCGGCCGGGATCGGAGCCATGTATTTTGGTTACCAACGCCCCCAACGCCAGGTTCGCGTCTGCGTGATTGGAACAGGCGACGAAGGAACCGTGTTGATGGGGGCGATCAACCCGGATTACGTCCAGGTCACTTCCATCTGCGATATTCGGCCATGGAGTATTCATCGGGCTTTTCATGGTGATTGGACCAGCGATAACACGGCTGCCGTGCGACCCGGTTTGATGAAAGTTTATGGCTGGCAAACAGAAGACGAAGCCCGTCGCAATGTCAAGATCTTTGCGGACTGGCAACAGGCTATTGCCGACCCCAACATTGATGGCGTGATCATAGCAACACCCCTGTTTCTGCATGCCCCGATCGCCATTGCGGCCATGAAAAACGGCAAGCATGTCCTCTGTGAGAAATTGATGGCTCACAACGTGGCCCAATGCAAATTAATGACCCGCACGGCCACCGAGACCAATAGTTTTCTTTCGGTCGGACACCAGCGACATTACAGCATCTTGTATGACAATGCCGTGAACTTTATTCGCTGGGGTCTCTTGGGCGAGATTCACCATATCCGTGCCCAGTGGCATCGCAACAACCAACCGGGCAACGATACCTGGGCTCTACCTATTCCCGGTGGCGAATTAGCGGGCCAGGGAAAAATTGTCGACCGGATCATGGAACAACTAAATAACTTTATTGCGGATTACGATTCACCGAACACCTCCGGTAGCGAGAAACTGAAGCTGGCTAAAAAGATCGCTCAATGGCGCCAGTGGGACGCTGACAAAACCGTCAACGCAGCGCTCCATGGCTACGTGGATCGCCATGACGTCTATCCGGACGGCCGAGTTCGTTCGGCAATGGAAGAAATGGTTCGCTGGCGTTTGTGGGATCGCACCGGCGGCGGTCTGATGGCCGAACTTGGCAGCCATCAATTGGACGCCGCGAGTATTTTTATCGCGGCGTTGTCCCAGGAAGTGGGCAAGCACGTGCATCCATTGACGGTTCACGCGTTGGGGGGGCGACATACTTTTCCTCGGGATCGCGACGCGGAAGACCACGTGTATTGCAGCTTCGAGTTTCCCGGTCAAGGCTACGACTATCAATTCGATGTCGGTTACAAAGATGTCGTCAATCAATATCCCGATCCAAAAAATGGGATCCCGAGCTTCGAACAGGATTCGAACAAGAAAGTCATCGTGACCTATTCGTCGATTAACGGAAACGGTTATGGTGGCTACGGTGAATGTGTCATGGGGACAAAAGGAACGCTGGTCCTCGATAAAGAAGCTGAGGTGATGCTGTACCCCAGCCAGGGTACGTCGTATAAGGCTCGTGTAAAAGCCAAAGACGGTACTGCTTCCTTGGATACATCGGCCAGCGGTGACGCTGCTCCTGCTAAAGCAGCCGAAGGGGGCGGCCCCGTTAGTCGCGGTTATCGCGAAGAGATCGAGCACTGGGCCTGGTGTATCAGTACCGGCGATCGCACCAATCAACCGCGCTGCAATGGACCTGTCGCCTTGGGTGACGCGGTGATCGCCCTGACCGCCAAACAGGCAATTGCTAATTCTCAACAGAAGGGTGGTCACGGTTTTATTCAATTTCAACCGGAATGGTTTGATGCGGATACCGATGCTGTGCCCGAAGCAATCGGGATCGAAGAAACCAAGAAAATGTTCGCCGCAGAACGACGCAATTGCGGTTTGGTGTAAGAAAACTGTTTGCGAGTAACCGTCGGCGTTGTGAAACCGTGCCGCAATTATTTTGATCCCGGTCCCGCAGCCCTACGGGATTTACTTTCCGTCGGCTTTCCGTCCTGCGCAAGCTTTCGCTTGCCAACCGCATGCTGTTAGAATCTTGAGTAGGCACCGACTTGCCCAGGCATTGCATCGGAGCACATTCTAACGGACGAAATGCCCTGACCGTCACGTCAAGTATTACAAAGAATCTCCGAAAAGTGGCCATTGACCTATCACCTTTTCGCCGAAAGAGTGTCCCTTGCATTGAATTTGTAGAATTACAACCACTGTCAATCTCACTTAGCGATCCCGGCGGACCAACGATGAACAAAAAACAACTCCTTGGCTTCGGTGTGCCAGCCGATTGCGTTTCCACGGCGATTGGCTGCGTGCAAGTGGCGGCTCGAATCAAGACCATCGAGCCGCCAAAAAAAATGATCCCCCTGATCGTTGCGACGCCGGGACAATTTCTGACGGACCCCTATTATTCTCCACTGGCGGCAGCGCTGATTGAATTTGCGAAATCGGATATTCCGTTAAATGAAATCGCGCACCGCCGTTGGGGCCAGGACTTTGACGAGCATTCCATCAATCAGATTCGCAATGCCTGCCGCCTGCCGATCGCTCGCGCTGCGGCACTGATGCCCGATGCGCATTCCGGTTACGGATTGCCGATTGGCGGCGTGTTGGCTTGCGAAAACGCCATTATTCCATACGGTGTCGGCGTCGATATCGCGTGTCGCATGAAAATTACGATTACGGATTTGCCGGTAGCACCCCTGCAAGAGAACAGCGTTCACCTTTGTCGATCAATGGATCACGCGTTGACCAAGGGCACGTTGTTTGGGACCGGTGGTCAATGGAAACACTCCCAGGAACATGCGGTTCTCGATGAAGACTGGGGCATCACTGCCGTGACACGAGAAGTTCGTGATCGCGCCGTCGGGCAATTAGGAACCAGCGGTAGCGGCAATCACTTCGTCGAGTGGGGAGTATTGACGCTGCCCGCAGCTGAACTTGGTTTGCCAGCCGGGCAATATGTTGCCTTGTTGTCGCACAGCGGCAGCCGTGGTCCGGGAGCCCGCGTTTGTCAGCGCTATACGGACATTGCGCGTCAGCAAGTTCCGTCAAAAATTCGTGATGACACACATTTGCGACATCTGTGCTGGCTGGACATGGATTCGGAGGCCGGGCAGGAATACTGGTTGGCCATGAATTTGATGGGGCGATTTGCTTCGGCCAATCACGAGATCATTCACAACAATGTGACTCGATTGGCCGGCGCTCAAAAAATCGCGACGGTCGAAAACCACCATAATTTTGCGTGGTTGGAACAACACCAAGGACATTCCTGGTACGTGCATCGCAAGGGTGCCACACCCGCTGGACGCGGTGAGCTGGGCGTGATTCCAGGTAACATGGCCGATTCCTGTTTTGTGGTGCGCGGAAAAGGCAATCCCGACAGCCTTAATTCTGCTTCCCACGGCGCCGGTCGCTGCATGTCGCGGACTGCTGCCAAAGCGGCGTTCGGTTGGAAGCTGTGGCGCGAACATTTGTCACGCCAAAACGTGCGCTTGCTGGCGGGCGGACTGGACGAGGTTCCTGGTGCTTACAAGAACATTCATGACGTCATGGCGGCCCAGTCCGATTTGGTTGAAGTCGTCGGCGAATTCATGCCGCGCATTGTGATGATGTGCGGCGACGATAGCAAACCGGAAGACTAAATTGCAACCCCCTTTTTTCGCTCAACCGCGAGGCCGTCGAAAAAGTGGTTGGAATCGGAACCCGGCACGTGAGTGGGAATCAACCGGAAAATTCTCACACCACGGTCAGGTTACGATTTCGTTGTGAGAAATGCCGGCTTGGATTGCCAATCAAATATGGTTTAATACAGCGGTTTCCACGCTGGCCAGCCGCGATGTCGCATCGACGTCAATGGGTTTGACCAGACGAAAACTCGATTGAGTGACCGTTCAACGATCATGATTCAAGGCGATCATGAGCAACCAAACAGGTTTATTGATGAGGCCACAAATGTCAAAACAGCTTCTTTGGATCTGTTTAGTTGGGTTACTGCTTCCCAATTTCCTTTGTCAATCGGCGACCGCTGGATTTGTGGTAGCGCCATGGAAACAGAATTCTGAGGCGGTGAATGTAGCCGACTCCGAGGAGACAGTCTGGGCGTTTGTCGGCGCGCAGATCATCCCCGTTGAAGGCGATGTTATCGAGAACGGAACGCTGATTGTTGCCGGCAATCGAATTCAAGCGGTTGGAGACAGCAATCGCCTGCAGGTTCCCGATGGAGCTCAAGTAGTGGATGTGCAAGGCAAAGTGATCATGCCAGGTTTGATCTGCACTCATAGCCATGTTGGTGGCATCGGCGGGGCCGATAACAGTGGCGCGATTCAGCCTGACGTGCGGATCTACGATTCGATCAACGTGCGGGACTCCGGTTTTCGTCGCGCGGTGGCAGGCGGACTGACGACCTTGAATATCATGCCGGGGTCGGGACACTTGCTGAGCGGTCAAACGGTTTACGTAAAACTGCGCCGCGCTGAGACGATTGATGATCTATTGATTCAAGCCGACGACGGTTGGATCATGGGGGGCCTTAAAATGGCCAACGGTACCAATTCCATTCGAGAGTCGACCAGCGGTTTCCCCGGTTCGCGCGGCAAGTCCGCAGCGCTCATTCGTCAACACTTCATTAAAGCCCGTGAATATGGTGACAAAATTGCACGTGCCGCCGGCGATCCAGAAAAAATGCCGGACCGGGATATCGGGATGGATGCCATGCAAGAAGTACTAAAAAAACGGCGCGTCGTTCATCATCACACCCACCGTCACGACGACATTATGACCGTATTGCGATTGGCGGTCGAGGGAGATTTTCGCGTGGTCCTGCACCATGTCAGCGACGGCTGGAAAGTCGCAGATCAAATTGCTGCCGCCGGCGTTCCCTGTTCCGTGATTGTGATTGATAGCCCTGGTGGAAAGTTGGAAGCGGTCGATTTGACCTTGGCAACCGGTGGAATTCTGGAACGTGCCGGTGTGATGGTTGCCTTTCATACCGACGATTACATCACCGACTCGCGCTTGTTCTTTCGTTCGGCGGCGCTGGCGGTGCGCGGTGGCATGTCTCGGGAGGGAGCATTGAAAGCGCTCACGATCCATGGCGCGAAGATTTTGGACCTGGACCAACGCACCGGTTCCCTGGTGGCCGGCAAGGATGCCGATTTCATTATTCTCGATGGCGATCCGCTCAGCGTCTATACGAAAGTCGAACAGACCTGGGTCGAAGGTGAGAAAGTTTTTGATCGAACGAATGTCCAAGATCGTTTGTATGCCGTTGGTGGTTATGGCGCAACGCATGACCAGTCTCCCTATTTTTGTTGTTATCATGAATTGATGATGAAACAATTAAGATTGCAATCAAATTTGGATTGATGTTGAAATGAACTGGCGGCGACTCTGACCAGCGCCTTGACGTGTTGAGACCCTCACCCCGGCAATTCAAGAAAACTGATAATAATTGGAACAACGTTGATGTCGAAAATTCGAAACGTATTGTTGGTGCTCATTTCAGTGACGGCGATTGGCGGCGTGGCTGAATTGAAGGCCCAGCTGGTGATTCGTGGTCAAATCGTCTATTCGATGGCTGGCGAGCCGATTAAAGACGGTATCGTGGTTGTTGCCGATGGAAAAATTACCGCGATCGGTGCCGCCAATCAAGTCGCAATTCCTGCCGGAGTTCGAGTCATCGAGGCAGCCGTGGTCACTCCGGGCCTGATTGATGGTCACGGCACCGCTGGCTTGAGCGGCATTTACAACCAACCGCAAGACCAAGACCACTTGGATAGCAGCACTGCCATTCAACCAGAATTGCGAGCCGTTGATGCGGTTAATGTGAACGAGGAGCTATTGGGATACTTGCGCGGATTCGGCATTACGACAATTCACACCGGGCATTCAGCGGGCCAACTTGTTCCGGGGCAAACGATCATCCTCAAGAACGTTGGTGGTTCGATCGAGGCTGCCCAAATGGTTGAGACGGCAGCGGTGTTGGCGACAATTGGCGAGACGGCCAATCGAAAAGAAGGTTCGCCGGGATCGCGCGGCAAACAAATGGCGATGTTGCGTCAGGAGTTGATTAAAGCACAGGAATATCTCACGAAACTTGAGTTGTATGCAAAAAAGCAAGCCGAGTCGGACGACAAGGCGGCAAAACCCGCCGAGAAATCCGCAGCGGCAGAAAAGAAAGACGAACCGAAAGATTCCTCACCACCCGCCCGCGATTTACGAATGGAAGCGTTGGGAAATGTTTTGCAAGGAAAATTTCCTTTGTTGGTCACCGCCAATAAATCGCAGGATATCGCGACGGCTTTGCGGTTGGCCGAGGAATTCAAGATTCGCTTGTGGCTCGATGGTGCGGCTGAATCGTATTTATTGACCGACGAAATTCGCGCCGCGCGGGTGCCGGTGTTTCTTCATCCGACGATGATTCGGGCGGCTGGCGATTATGAAAACCTGAGCTTCGAAACCGCTGGCAAATTGGTGGCTGCGGGAATTCCCGTGGTGATGCAAAGTGGCTACGAAAGCTACGTGCCGAAAACTCGTGTGGTGCTGTTTGAAGCTGGAGTGGCGGCGGCCAACGGCCTGAGTTTCGAACAGGCGTTGGCTATGATCACGAGCGAGGCCGCGCAGGTGTTGGGGATTGCCGACCGAGTGGGCTCGCTGGAGGTCGGCAAAGACGCCGATCTGGCTTTGTTTGACGGCGATCCTTTCGAATATACGACCCATTGCGTCGGCGTGATTATCAATGGCCTGCCCGTGAGTGAAGTCAAGCAATAGTCACATTTTTCATGGGAATTTCGACACTTTTCGCTGAACGCCATCACTCAGGTTGTTAATCCCGCAGGCTTGCCCTGCGGATACAGAATCACCGCGTAACCCGGCTGCGTGGTGGTGAAGGACTTCGTTGAAGCGTCCACCGTCACGATTTTCAACGCTTCGT
>JANNPW010000036.1:0-7422 GCA_031400405.1 Mariniblastus sp. | reverse complement strand
TGAGAAGGTCGGTGGAGAATGAATAGTGGGGCGACCCCCAAGCGTATTGTCGATTCTTCTTTGGCAACAAATCGAGTAAAGTCACTCGACTGCTAAACTATGGGATTGGGCGGATCCTGGCGAAGAATGGCGGGGCCACACCAAGGCGTTTATCGATTTGATTTTTGCTATCAAGACAAATGCATTCACTTGCGCGTTAGTCTGTGGCATAGGATTGTCTTGCAGTGGTTTCGTGCCGACGCCTTTCCCAGAGTTTTTCTCCTGTTCCGAAGCTATGCGATCCCTCGCGAAACGACAAATACGGACCGGCAACGATACTGCCAAATTGGATCAAGCCGTGAAGCGACAAAAAAAGCCGCGCGAAATGTCGCGCGGCTGGGGAGCAGGTACTTAATGGAATCGACTAACGAGCAGCGATGACTTCGGGAACGTAGAAGCGAATGGGTAAATCGGCATGGACTTGAACGAACTCCCGATTGATCCGACAACCAGGTTGGTACCGCACGTTTCGCACTACTAAATCAACATGTCCGTCCTGATAGATCGCGGCGTTTAACAAGGCGTTTTCATAATCGAAAGGGTTGGCGACGCGTCGTCCGTCAATCTGCACGATGATGTCGCCCGGTTCCAGCCCGACGCCGTAGGCGACACCGCCGAAGACCACGTCGATGACTTGCATCCCAACACCCGGGATCAACCGACCACTGAATTGAAGTTTGGGCAGTCGATTGCAGGTCGGCGGCAAGACCAGCGGTGCGGGTTGCACATACATCAACGGTTCGCTTTGAACGACTTGGGTTGGTTGCTGATAGGCTGGCGAAATGGATGGATTGATGGGAACAGGTTGAGCCAGGTACGGTTGTTGCGCGCTACCCGTGCTGGGGTCGAAGTGGGGCGCGATTCGAGGTGCAGTTTCATTGCTCGGTACTAATCGCAGACGATCTTGAGGCGCCGGTACCGCCGTGTTGCTCGCTGCCGCGTTGGCGTCGCTTTGAATCGAATCGAACGGTGATTCGGTGGTGGTTTGGGCGTAGCTCGATCCGCCGAAAGAAAAAAGTAAAGTGGCGGCAATGGCTGTGGCAGTAATTTTGAGGCTGGTCTTCATCATCGTTTCCCTGATTTAAGTTGTTAAAGTTGAGTCAATCGGTCGTCGATCGACGAACAAACTTAAAGCAAGCGCTGGACCAGACCAACAAAGTTTTGCCAGTGCGTTTTTGATCGTCGACCGATTCCGGTGTTTATCTCGATAAATTGGCGGATTGTTGACGAAACCACTTCAAAAATTTCCAGCTCAAAAAAATAGTTGGGCGTCCAAGCCGGAGTTCGGAGCTGACATCAATTGGACTATCACGGAATCAGCTTGATGACGACTGATCTTAATTGCTGCACAATGGAATGATGGGGCTGGTTGATTCCAACAACGCCAGGATGGTAACGCCTGCGAAAGCCGCTTCGGTGGCGGCATAGGCGCGATCCAACTCGGCATGCAACGGGCAAAGTTTCGTGTGCGAGGTCAATCCCAACGGACACCGGCGAATTCGTTCCAAGGGCGAAACGGCATTGACAACATCGAGTATCGTCAGTTCACTGATCGACGATACTAGCTCGTATCCTCCGCCCGGGCCGGAACGGGATTGCACCATTTCGGCAGCGACCAAATCCTGCAGTACGCGGTGCAAGTAACGTCGGGGAACTTTCGTTTTCTCGGCCAGGAGATCAGCCGAAGCCGGCTGGCCCACTTGCGCCGCCATGCACGTGACAGCGCGGAGGGCGTACTCAGCGGTTTTGGACAACATGTTTTTCTCCGGTTTTGGTGGGTGCGAAAGGACGTTACCGATTGACGCGACGAGCCTATTTCTGTATATTAATGTGTAGATTACAAGTTTAATCTTCGGAGCCCAAGAAAGCAATTCGGCCGCAAGCTGGGGCGAGATCGCTGGAGACCATCGGCCCCCAACCGATCGGTTGTAACTTCCGTTGGAATTTGGACATGAAAATTACCAATCCGATCAAGCAAATCATGTGCGGTATTGTCTGGTTGACGATCTCCACGGCGGCCCATTGTTCCAGCGCCACCGCTCAGACGGCATCGTTTGAGAATCCGCCCATCGATTACTTGCATGCGCCGGTCACGGATCCAGTGGCTCAGTTGGCCGCCAGGATCGAAGCTGGCGAAATCAAATTGAACTACGATACGCAACAGGGTTATTTGGCTGCCGTACTGGATGAACTTGACATCCCACACAGCAGCCAAACGTTGGTTTTTTCCAAGACCAGTATGCAGCTTCACCGCATCAACCCGAACCGCCCGCGGGCGGTTTATTTTAACGACGATGTTTATGTCGGATACTGCCAACAGGGCGAGGTGTTGGAACTTGCCGCGACGGATCCGCATCAGGGGGCTATTTTTTATTCGTTGAAACAACATCCAGACGCGCCACCGAAATTTATTCGCGATCGCGGGCAATGTTTAACCTGTCATGCGAATTCGCGTACGCAAAACGTGCCGGGGTATCTGATTCGCAGTGTCTACGCCGATCGTGCGGGTCATCCAATTTTGGGCAGCGGCACGTACACCACCGATCACACCAGTCCCTTCTCTGAGCGCTGGGGTGGGTGGTATGTGACCGGCACTCATGGCGAGATGCGGCACATGGGAAACACCGTATTTGCCGACGGTGATAAACCGGACCTGGAACCGGGAGCCAATCTAGAAAATCTGTCCGATAAATTCTCGACGAAGCCTTATTTAACACCGCACAGCGACATTGTGGCGTTGATGGTGATGGAACATCAAACTCAAATGCACAACGCCATCACGGCGGCAAATTTTGAGACTCGACAAGCGCTCCAGCAAACATTTCAGATGAACGAACTGCTGAACCGGGAGCCGGAATTGATCAGTGAAAGTGCCCAACGTCGGATCTCGGTATCGGCCGATCGAATCGTAGCCCATTTGTTAATGTGCGATGAGTTTCTGCTGCAGTCACCGGTCGCTGGCACGAGTGGATTTGCGGAGGAGTTTTCGGCTCGTGGGCCGCGAGATTCGCAGGGCCGATCGTTGCGGGATTTTGAGCTCAACCGCCGACTCTTCAAGTACCCCTGTAGTTATCTGATCTACTCGCCGGCCTTTGAGGCGTTGCCCGAACAGGTGCGCCGCTTGACCATCTCGCGCCTGCTGAATGTGCTCGAAGGTCGCGACGCAGCGCCCGAGTTCGCCCACTTGACCCCCGATCTCCGCCAATCCATTTTGGAAATCTTGCGGGAAACAAAACCTGAAATTTTCGCAATTGCCGATCCACCGGCAACCAAGATCGGGACGACCACGAAACAGTTCGATGTCGAAGCCAAGTTCGAGTTTCTTTACCGCTGAATCAGTGGTACAATCCAGCTGAATGCTGGGTTCTGCGAACTTGCATCTTGATTATTCTCTCGAAATACTCTGCTCACTTGGCATCCGGTTTGCCTGTCTTGGACGGGTTTTCTCCTGTTACAGTTTAAGGAGTTCGAGATGAGTATCGATTTGACGACGCGGTATGGCGGCTTGGTGTTGAAGTCTCCCATCGTGGTGGGGGCGTGCCAGTTGACCGCCGAAGAAATGTTGCGGATCGCGATGATCTCGGCTGGTGCCGGAGCACTGGTGCTTCCCTCGTTGCAGGAAGACCAGGTGATACTGTGGAACGAGCAACATGGGCACCTGGTTGCGACACCTGTTGATCCAACGACAAACCACGATCACGTCCTCGAGGCAGCTCATCGCTGGCCGACTGAAACCAGTTGGGAAAATGCCGAGGGTTACCTAGAACTAGTGCGACGGGTCAGTTCCCAACAGACGATTCCGATCATCGCCAGCCTGAATGGAAAATGCGGTGCCCATTGGCTGGCGTTTGCCCAGGCGCTGCAATTGGCGGGGGCTTCCGCGATCGAGCTGCATGTACGACATGCTCCACCAGGTCAATACGCCGCGCCGCGCGAAATCGAAGACGAGCTGGTGGAGACAGCGAGTCAATTGCACGCCATGTTGGAGATCCCGTTGTTTATGAAACTGGGGCGGGACTATACCAGCGTGAGCCACCTCGTGCGACAGTTGCAATGGGCTGCACAAGGGGTCGTGCTATTCGGCCAATCACCAGACGTCGACATCAGCCTGGATAGTTTTCAAGTCACCAACCGCTGGGGTTTGTCCCACCCCGGTTCGATTTCAAATTCGCTTGCCGCGATCTTGTGCGTGCGAGACTTCTGTCCCGAGATGTCCCTGGCAGCCAGCGGTGGAATCGGTAGTTCGTCTGATTTGATCAAAGCACTCTTGGTCGGTGCTGATGTCGCCATGATTACTTCGGCGATCTATCGGGACGGTCCGACAGTGATTGGAACCCTGTTGGAAGGGTTGATCAAGTTCATGGAGAGCCACAAACTCATGAACCTCGCCGAATTGAAGACTAAACGTCGGTTGATGTTCGAGGCGGATCAAGATCGATTTGGTTATTTCAAATCGACTGCATCGCAATTTGAATCAGCCCTGGTGCGCTGTACGAACCGGGTAATGGAAAGCGATCCTTGGGGACATCCGCGCGCGCCCCGATAGAATTAAGCACGAATGCATAAGTTTTCGAACAAATTGAATGAACATGGATGAACAAGATGTACAGGATGATTTCAATTCGCTGATTGATTCATTTGTGTCGTGTGAATCGTTTGTATTCGAGTTTCGGATTGCCGAAATTGATCAGTCGGCCGACCTCGATTCCAGTTGCCTTTAGGTAGTTAATAATCTGGGCCTGGTGCTCGGGAGCAATCGCCTTTGCAGCCTTAAGCTCGACGATGACTTTTCCTTCAACTTTTCCTTCGACGAAGAGGGTCGGCATAGAACTCGCCAACGATTCGTTGTCGAAAGTGAACATGGAGAGGATGCTGGCATTGCTCTCGCAATCCCTTGTCCTGGAGCGCGATTGCCAAGGCTTTCTCATCAGCTGATTCCAGAAACCCGGTTCCCAACTCATTGATGACTGCGAAGGCACAACCGATGATTTTCTCAGTGATTTCTCCATACTGTAAGTCGGATCGACAATCATCCTGTAAATCCTGTAAATCCATGTTCGTTTCTCCACTTGTGTCGACTGGTGATGGTTATGCCAGTTTACTTATGTACAGGTGTTTAGGAGATCGAATCACCGACCAAGGTCAGCAAATGCTGTTGCACGCAGGCTGCCAGGACGGGTGGATTGTATCCCCCTTCGAGGACACTCACAATTTTGCCTTGGGCATGTCGTTCCGCAATTTGGCGAACCACTCGGGTCAAGATCGCGAAATCAGATGTCGCCAACCCCAATGAACCCAGCGGGTCGTCGGCATGGGCGTCAAACCCGGCGCTAATCAGAACCAATTGAGGTCGGAAACTATCCGCAAATGTATTCAATTCATATTCGAATTGAGCGAGTTGATCGCGCGGTGGAACGCCGAATGGAATCGGTAAATTTTTTGTCAAACCCGAGCCAGCCCCGATTCCCGTTTCGTTCGCCGATCCAGTGTAGGGGTAAAATGAATCACGGTGTGTCGAAAAGAACGCGACATCACCTGCGGCATAAAAAATATCTTGCGTGCCGTTACCATGATGGACATCCCAATCCACGATCAACACACGTTGGTAATCTAGTTCGGCGGTGGCGACTCGAGCTCCGACGGCGATGTTATTGAACAGGCAAAACCCCATTGCTTGATCGGCCAAGGCGTGATGCCCCGGTGGTCGCAACAAACAAAACGCTTGACGATCCAGGCCTTCCGTCACGCGATGTACAGCATCGCAAACCGCTCCGGCGGCCAGCCGCGCAACGTCGAAGGAACGACGACTCACGACCGTATCGGCTTCGATCAGCCCTCCTCCAGCGGCGGCAAAATCGCGGACTTGTTGCACGTAGGCTGGCGTATGGACCCGCTGCAATTGTTCCAAAGTGGCGGGTTGCCAAGTCGGCCTGGGAAACTGTTCACCGTCCAATGATTGTATGAATTCGACGCTCGGCACGAGTTTTTCGGTGCTTTCGGGATGACTTCCAGTGTCGTGCTCCAAAAAACGAGGATCGTAATAAACTAGAATAATAATCCCTCCTGACTTAACTTCGGTTCGAACTAGACGGCTTACGAAACAGTGATTCGGCAGTCATACAAATCCGCCGATTCCAAAATTCCCAACGGATGATTTGATTCATCGACCACGACCAGATGATGCACGTTGGCGTTGCGACCTAGCGCCGAGTGCGCCGTTTCACAAGAGTCGTCATTGGATACTGTGATCACAGGTGATGTCAAATGCCGGCTGACCAAGTCAAAACTGCTATTTCCGGCGCGGCGCTGGCCAAACTCATCGGTCTCGAAAATCTCATCGACCACCGTTTCGTCGCGGGCCGCCAGTCGCTCTTGAAGTTCGCGATATTCGTTAATATCGGTTTGGGTCAGAATCCCGATACACGTTCCTGCTTCGTCGATGACCGGTGCACCAGTTTGATTGGCGCGCTGTAACTCAACAATCGCGTCGTCCATTTTGTGGTAACCGCGCAGCGGCCCTACATGATGCATCACATCGGTGACGAACCGCTGTTTGATTGGCGGACGCTGGTTGGATTGCGGATCAATTTCAATTGTTTCGCGTCTCACCGCCACCACTTCATTCGGCGCCGCAACGGATTCGTTTGATTTCGGCGGAGACGCCTTATAGGTAATCACCGGGCATTTTGCATGTCGTATCACATATTGAGCAACGCTGCCAACCAGCAATCGCATGAAACCGCCACGACCATGAGTGCTGATAACGATCAAGTCAAAATCCTTGGCAGCCCGGACGATTTCCGGCCCTGGATTACCAAACATAAACTTGTGGTCGTATTCCACCGTTGGGTCCGTGGGACGAATTTCCAAAAAAACACTGCGATCGGCGTCAACCGCAGCGCGAACGTAATCACTATCGACAATCGTTTCAGTCGGCAACCACTGCGGAGCGGCGTAAAGAAAAACAAGCTTCGCACCATGCAGTTTGGCAAGCGACGAAGCGAGTTCAACCGCTGCCAGGCAATTGTCGGATAGATCGACGGGGCAAAGAATTTTCCTAACGGCGACCATGATTTGTTTCCTGAAAGGCAGTTGAAATTTAGAGGTACCTTCATGTACTGAAGCGTAACCGGTCCCAGGACACTGGCAAGGAACATGCCAAACCAAACCGATCGTGAAAATTCGCCGCCACCGGTTGGAAACGAAGTGGTGTTCATCCCCCAAGCGGCTGCGGGATTTGACTATCTGATTTTAGTGTGCGATTCGGCACACGCTACCCCGCCGCCGATTGTTCGAATCGAGGCTGCGGACCTGACTTAGGAATTGTCCCGAATTAACTTCCGGATCTTAGCGGAACGGCGCGAGCCGTCCGGTGTCACAAAA
>JANNPW010000103.1:0-16919 GCA_031400405.1 Mariniblastus sp. | reverse complement strand
GTTACGAGGAACGGCGCGTTTTTAATACCACCGGCTTGTCCGGTGGATGGTTGTGTTTTTTGCTACAAACTTGCTGGGCCATTGATTCGTGCTTCAGCCGGATTCGCCTTGGGCGAATCCGGCTGAGGAACGAGGTGAATGGGGGGGATCTTTGGGTGTAGCTCAAAGCCGAAGCTTCCGCTGGACAAGCCAGCGAGATTCCAATACGGTTCACTACCCACGAAGCAAACTTGTGTAGATACCAATGGGCTTGCCCTGCGGGATTTTTTGGCGAAGCAAAATGAGTAGTGGTGGCGTTCAGCGAGAACTGTCTGATTTTTTGACATTTTCTAAATGCTGTTTGTACAAACGTAAATCAGTTTATTTCGGACTCCATCGCCATGAATCCTGCCAAAGTAATTCGGAAAAATGTTGTCCAATTTACTGACCTGCCGAATGTGGGCGCCGCAACGGCCGAAGATCTCCGAGTCCTGGGATTTCACAGCCCGGCTGACTTGATCGGTCAGGACCCGTATTCGATGTACAACCGACTTTGCGACATAACGCGAGTTCGACACGATCCCTGTGTGATCGACGTGTTCCTGTCGATCACCCATTTCATGGACGGTGGACGAGCCAAATCGTGGTGGAATTTCACGGACCAACGCAAAGCGTTTTTGAAGAAATGTCAACGATGAGGTAGTTGTTACCGATTCACCGTGAAGCCGCGCACTCCATCGGATCAATCGCCCAAGGTCAGTGCTGTTTGAATTTTCCCATCCGTTCCTGCAAACATTTCGACCGGATTACTTATCCAGCACTCGCACGATCGCGAAGTCGTTGATTCTCGCGTTCCAACGCTACAATTCGCGATTTAAGCGATTCAAACATCGGTGCGAACTCATCTTCTGTCCAGCGCGGAGTAATGTGCTGCGGACAATTGACATCCCACGCCTGGATGTGAAGCAATATGGACCGCTGCGGCTTTCCTCGGTATCCGCTGTCGGTCATTTGTTGCAACAAGGCCGAATTGCCCTCGACGATCTCGGAGGTTCCCCAGATCTTGATCCGCCGTTGGTTCGGATAGTCCATCAAAAATATGAAGGCTTTATGATTTTCGCTTAAGTTACCGACCGAAATGTATTGAGCGTTGCCACTTAAATCGGCGAAGCCAAGTGTTCGCTCATCAATGACTTTCAAGAATCCGACGGGGCCGCCGCGATGCTGGATATAGGGCTGTCCGTCTCGGCTCGCTGTGCCCAGATAAAATGAGTCCCGCTGCGCGATAAAGGCCGACAATTCGGGCGTGACACGATCCTGCCAACCTCCCTGCTGTTCCATTCGTTCGTAACTCTTGCGAGAGCCCCGCTGTTGCTGGGCGGCTTTGACTGCCGGTGTGAAAGCGATATCGCTGACAATGTGTGCCATCTCCGGTACTCCAATTGACGCAAACGAAAGTGAATGTTCGTGAGGCTATGTTGAATTAGTATGAAACGTCTCGCCAATGGGACTTGATTTTTAGCTGTTCGAAAATCGCCGCCGCACCAAACCGATGCGGCGGCAATTCAATCTCATCTTTACGACACCACAGGACTCTTCGTCCAGGCAAATTTCTGAAACGGAACATCGACAGGCGTTTCAGCCAGGTGATTCGAATAGTTCGAGAGTACTTTGTGAGCGATGCCTACCAAAACCTCAAACACGTTTTCCTTGGTATAGCCCGCGGCCAGAAATGCATCGACTTCTTCGTTGTCGATCCAGCCACGATTCGCAACAATGTTACTGGTGAAAGAGCGAAGTGCTTGAAGACGCGGGTTGTCAAGCGTCTCACCCGTGCGCAGTGCATCGATGATCTCGGCATCGACTTTCTCGCTGTGGGCAATCAAGGTGTGCGCTGCCATACAGTAGTGGCAGTCGTTTTCATAGTTGATTGTCAACCAAACGAGATTGCGCTCGGTGGGCGAGAAACTGGACTTCGTGAAGAGTTCGGACAGCGTCAGATAGGTTTCGACGGCGACCGGGGACTCCGCGAGTAAACCGATCAGATTGGGGACCATGCCGAATTGCTGTTGGGCCTGTTCGATAAATGGCTTGGAAGCTGCTGGTGCGGTCTTGGCGTTGTGGATGGTAAAAGATGTCATGGAATTCTCCTAAAGGTAAAACAGGGAAACTATTGAAACTCGTTTTTTTTGTAAGTAAGTGGATAAGTGGTGTTAAAGTCGAGCCAACCGCCCGACCGGACGGTTACTTGGAACCAGTCTGGCGTGGCGCGACAGACGTGTTTTTTTCCAGAAACTTCCGCATGTGTTGGGCGATCGACGCACCCTCTTCCTCCAATGCGAAGTGCCCCGTATCGAGTAAATGGAACTCCAGATTCTTCAGGTCGCGTTTGTAGGGCTCGGCACCTTCGGCAGGAAAAATCTCATCGTTCTTTCCCCAAACAATCAGCGTCGGCGGCTGATGTTCACGTAGATACGCTTGCCATTTCGGATACAAAGCCGGATTGCTTCCATAGTCATAGAACATCGCCAATTGGATTTCCTGATTGCCGTCTCGATCAAGCAATGGTTGCACGTGGCTCCAGTTATCAGGACTGATTGTTTCGACGTCCCGAACTCCGTGGGTGTACTGCCATTTCGTCGCGTCGAGGGTCAGTAAACCACGAAGTGCTTGCTCGTTCTGGGTCGATTTTTCTTTCCAATAGGCTTTCAAGGGTTTCCAAAAATCGCGCAATCCTTCCTCATAGGCGTTGCCGTTTTGGATGATCAGGGATTCAACACGTTCTGGATGATTGGTTGCCAGTCGGAACCCAACCGGCGCACCATAATCCATCAAGTAAAGGCTGTATTTCGTAACACCGACTTTTTGTATAAGCTTGTCCACGACGTCGGTCATATTGTCGAACGTATATTCGAACTCATCAACCGATGGCATCGAGCTGTAGCCGTAACCAGGATAGTCCGGCGCGATCACATGGTACTTGTCCGCCAGCTGGGGGATGAGGTTTCGGAACATTTGTGACGAGGTTGGAAAACCGTGCAATAGCAGAATGGTCGGTGCGTCCTTGGGCCCGGCTTCCCGATAAAAAATATCGAGCCCGTCGATCTTCTCTGTCTTGTACTTAACGGCATGGGTGTCGGCGTCTGACGGGTTGTCTTGGCGAGCGAGCGAAGCCGTCGCTGAGACAACTCCCATGATAATTGCCATCGCGAATCTGATCGCCGCGAAACGAAGGTAGTGTCTTTTTTGGGTATACATCGGTTGCTCCTGTTAGTGTGAAATTAAAGGGGGTACTGAAATTTGAAAATGAACTCTTGTTTGCTAGAAGAGACGTCGCTGAGTCTCTGGGATCGGAACATCGTTGGCGCTCATGTCACGAATTCGCATCAGACCGTCGTCATCGAATTCCCAATGCTCGTTGCCATGAGTGCGGAACCACTGTCCTACAGCGTCATGCCATTCGTATTCGAAGCGCACGGAAATTCGGTTGTCGGTGAAGGCCCACAACTCTTTCATGAGCCGGTAGTCCAACTCCCTTTCCCATTTGCCCTGCAAGAAAGAAATGATCGCTTCACGTCCCGAGAAAAACCGGTCCCGATTGCGCCACCGCGAATTCTCGGAGTAGGCTCTTGCGACCCTTTGAGGGTCTCGACTATTCCAAGCGTCTTGTGCGGCTTGGACTTTCGCCAACGCGGTTTCGCGGGAAAAAGGCGGTTTAATGGCGGTCGGCAAACTCACGGCTCACTCCTAGCTAGACTATTGCGGGTCACAAATTCCTGCGACTCAGGAAATCTGTTGAATTGGATCTTTGCACTTCCTGTGCCATTGATGTAAGCTGGAAAAAACCGACATTTTTTACTAATTCATGTCTCAGAAAATTGCATTTCACAGAATTTCGAGATCACAAAACCCAAATTTTTGCGAGCAACCTACCTATGTCGAAATCGAGCGATGCGTTAGTGCAACTAGTCCTCAATGCTGCCGGAGAAGGGATCTACGGCCTGGATAGTGAGGGGCGAATGACTTTCGCCAACCAAGCTTCGACCGACATTCTCGGCTGGAGTATCGAAGAATGTCTCGGCAAATCAGCACATGAAGTCCATCACCATTCCCACCTGGACCGCACGATCTATCGGCGACAAGAGTGTCCGATCTATGCCGCGATCACCGACGGAATAGTCCATCGTGTCGACAACGAAGTTTTTTGGCATGCCGATGGTCGAGCCATTCCCGTGGAATACACCAGCACTCCAATCCTGTGCGATGGAAAATTGAACGGCGCGGTAGTTGTCTTCCGCGACATCACGGAGCGTTTGCGAATTGAAAAACAACGTGAGGATGCCTATCGCGAAATCAGCAAACTCAAAGAGCAATTGGAACTGGAACGCGATTACTTACGCGACGAGATCAAGGTGGAAGCCAGCTTTGGTGAAATCGTCGGCGACAGCCTGGCACTCAGGCGAACACTCGAACAGGTGGCGGCTGTAGCCCAAACCAATGCGAATGTCTTGATTCTGGGTGAGTCGGGTGTTGGCAAGGAACTAATTGCGCGAGCGATTCACGAAAACAGCACCCGATCTGAACGGGCACTGGTGAAAGTCAATTGCGCGTCCATCCCGAAAGAACTTTTCGAGAGCGAATTTTTCGGTCATGTTAAGGGTTCTTTTACGGGTGCTCATAAAGACCGCATCGGCAGAATGCAATTGGCGGATGGCGGTACGTTGTTTCTGGACGAAGTTGGTGAGATTCCAATTTCGCTGCAAAGCAAACTGCTCCGCGCGCTGCAGGAACGCGAGTTCGAACGGGTAGGCGACGACAAAACCATCTCGGTAGACTTCCGCGTTGTCGCCGCAACGAATCGCGATCTCGTGGCGGAAATCAAAGCGGGACGATTCCGCGAAGATTTGTTTTACCGCTTGAGCGTGTTCCCGATACAAGTTCCGCCACTGCGCGAAAGACCGGCCGACATTGTGCCAATGACGAAGCACTTGATCGAGAACATCTGTCGATCCATGGGCCGGGAACCGCTGAAATTCTCGCGGCAACAGGGCGAGATGTTGCAGGAACTGACCTGGCCAGGAAACATCCGGGAGTTGAGAAATGTTTTGGAACGGGCGGTCATTTTGAGCCAGGGGGAACGCTTGCGACTGGATCTGGCATTGCCAACCGCCAGTCCACCGGCAGCGCCCGCACATAGCAACCAGGCTGCCAGCTTCAGCGAAACTTTTTTGACAGATGCCGAGTTTCGAGAAAACGAAAAAGCGAATCTGATTGCGGCTCTGCGCCATACTGAATGGCGCATCGCTGGCCCGGGCGGTGCTGCAGAACTACTCGGAATCAAACCCTCGACGCTGGCCTACCGCATGAAAAACTTCGATATCGAGAAGCCGATTGCCTGACGACCAACGATCTTTGATCCTCGTTCGTCGATCTTGCAACGAGTAATCGCATGAAATCTCACCTCGGCAACTGATCTTCCAATTGTCGAATCTGCGAATCCACATCCGCGAAACGTGAGGGCCAAGCTGTCCGCCGAAGTGTTTGTAGGGACTGCCGGGCATCCGGGAATCGTTGCTCGTGAATTTGAGCCTCGGCCAGTTTCAACAAACCCGTCGGTTCCAGTTTGCGGTACCGCGCTACCTGTTCCCAATGCGGTATCGCTTCGGCCCAGCGGTTTTGAGTCTGCCGGAGTTCTGCCATCGCGGCGTGAGGTTCGGCTTCATTGGGGGAAGACTCGACAATCGACGTGGCGGCGCGCTCGGCTTCGAGGGGGTTGTCATTCAGACGCTCCGCCAATTGTTGATACAGTGGCAGTTCGTGTGGCTGCAAGTCAATAAGTTTCAGCAATTGTGAACTGGCCGCCGCTTCGTCGTCCGCTGCGTCAAAACTCACAATCAGCGCCTGATGCGTTGCTTTATCGTTGGGCTGAATTTCTAACGCCAAATTGAATTGAGCGATCGCTTGGCGATGTTCGTTGCGAGCCTGATAAGTTTGGCCAATCGTTTTGCGCAAGATCGGATTGTCCTGGCCCGACTCAGTCGACTCGCGATCCAGCTGGACAACAAAATCATCCAAACTCTTGGCCGCATCGACCGCACTGCGAAGCGAGTTGATCGCGTATTGACGATTTTCATTTCGTGCGTCCCAACAGACGATCGAAGACATGGCCGCCATCACGGCTGCTTTAGTATTACCCAACGCAGACTCGGAACTGGCCAGATTCTGATAGTATTGCGATAGCGTAACGTCATTCAATCCGCTGTACGGGTTCGCTCGTTGGTGCAGCGCAATCGCTTCGGTAAAATATTCCTGAGCTCGTTTCCAATCCGTAACGCCAACACAGCCCGCGGCGAGCAGGGCCACATTGCCTTCCGTCCAGCGTCCCCCCGCATGGAAGTGTTCGACGGTTTGTGCGAGCAGTGTCCGCAATTGTTCCAATCGTTGAGTATGAAAATAGGCCGCCAGCAAATCGCAACGATACTGCATGGAATCCGGTTGATATTTCACCAAGATTTCCAAAATCGGAATCATTTCGGCAAAACGATTTGCCTCCCGCAACCAGGTGACCAGTGTGAACTGCTCCGATTCGCTCAACATCCCGTTGCCGTCGGCGATTTGTAAAATTTCGATCGCTCGCGGTAGCCTGGCCAAGCCATTGCGAAAATATTTGGCCACATTCATCGCGCGACGTCCGGACGCATGTTTCTCGTTGAGAACTTTTTCAGCAGTGGCTGCAAACTCGGTTGCTCTTTCAGTCCAAAACTCATCGTGACCGTGGTAAAAAATGCTTAAGTAATTCGAGTCTGCTGTGCGCAAATAACTCTCCAAATGAGCGAGGGCCAGCTTCAAGACGCGCTCATCCAATTCCGAACGGCCAACTTCCGCCCTCCGGCTTGCCAGTTCGGACCCCAATGCATTCCGAGAATTGTTGTATTGCACTTCGAAACTTTGGGGATACTGTTCCATCCGTTGGACAACATACTCCAGGCACAACCGGGCACCGAGCACTTCGCGAATTACCCGCAACGGATGTGTGACGGTGTTTTGGTACTGCTGCTGTTGACGCGTCAGAACTTTGGGGAGTGTTTCAAACGCAAACTCTTGGACCGCTTCCTTTGTCCCGGCGATCTGATGTCGGTGAGCCGTGTCAAACGTACTGATTAGGCGACTCACCAAATTGTATCGCGCGTTTTCGTCCGGCGCCCGGTCCAATTCCAAGCGATTTAGCGCGACAATGGGCGCAAACAAATTTGTTCGCCCGGTGCCAATGGACACGGCACTGTCGTTCTCAAAAGCATGATTATATAGCGCCATTAACCGATCTTTCAGCCACGTCGTCTGCTCGTTGTTGGCCGGTCGACCCACAAACTGCAGTAACAATTTTTCCCCGTCAAGATGGCGATTCGCCGATTCCAATAGTGTCACATAGCGATTGAGGATTTCGTTGTCCTGCAACGGCCACACTCCCTGGTGAGCCAGAGCATATGCCGCCACGGCAACTGCCATTTGTCGCAACGCTTCGTCGCGATCGCCATAGCCATTGAACTGAAGTTGACAAAGTTCCATGGTGATCGACAAATGATCGCGCGATAGCGCCGGAACCAGTTTCTGCAAGTCGAACAATTCACGCAGCTGCTCCGCTTTCAGTTTCTCGTTTGGCAAAGCGCCCAATTGCGTCAAAAATACCGCCATCATTCTCGGTTCGCCCTCGGCCCAATCGTGTTGAAACGCCCGTTGCAACGCCGCAAGACAGGCTTCAATATGGGGGCCGGGTTGATTCAATAGCTCAGCCGATTTCCGTTCGACCAATGCTTCGAGTAGATCCAGCGCTCGTCGGTCGATGGCGGTTTGTTCCCCCGCTCGCAATTTCTTGATTCGAACAAGAATCTCATCCGCCGCGGCTTCATTGCGCAGTTCCACCAACACGTTGTCATGCAAACTCCGCAGAATTGCGTAGACCTGTTGCGGCGATCGGCCGAGCATGGCGTCTGGCAATATCTGCAATAATCGAAAATCGCGACAGGCGCCAAAAATCGAGCGAACTTGATAAAAATAATTTTCCGGAGCTGCTGATTTTTCGAACAGCGCTCGCAGCGCGAACAGCGTGTCTTCCGGCAACTCGCTCGGCAGCGGAATATCCGATCGCGACCAACGACTATCAGTTTGATACAGCAATTGCTGCAACGATTGCTCGGGCATTTGTTTGAAGGATTCAATCCGCGTTCGCTCGTAGCCATCGCGGCGATTGGACACCAAATTCCAATCCGACAATGCGCGATAATCCGAGGCCGTCAACAGATCGTCTTTTTCGCATGTCTCAAACAATTGGATGGCCTCGTCGAGTTTACCACGTTCGGCCAGCAGTCGCGCTAACATTTGCCGCCAGGGGGCGGTCGTGCTTGCCGTACGAATCCAGTCTCGTAACTCGCGCTCCAAATCGTCCGGCCGATCGAGCGCAATCAACATGCGGAATTTTGCCTTGCGCCACGGGCTAGCTGCGTCGCCACCGTTGGCAATCCCGGCATCGAGATATTTCAGCAGTCGTTCGATGCTCTGCGCTGCTGCCTTCGGTCCCACAGCCAGCTTCATCACCGTCGTCAAGGCACGTCGTTTCAATTGCATATCAAAAAATAGTAGTCGTTGCTGGGCTACATCGGCAGGAGCGTCTTCGACCACGGGATCGGCTGGCTCCAAGTCGTCGGAATCGGTATCCGCATTTTGTTTCGGCGGCACATCACCCAGTACTTGCCAGCACACTGCTTCCGCTGAGTCCAAGTTCCGTCCCAATTGCACATCGAGCCAGATTTGCTCCATTCGAAACCAATTCGCTAACGGTTCACCCGAACCGCCGGCCATTTCCGCCAGACGGGCCGAAAATTCCGTCCGCGCTAACTTTTTAATTTCCGTTTGCCGCGTTGCCAATTCCGGGCGAGTCAACTGATCCAGGTTGCCTTGGTCGTGCATACTTTTTTCGCCCGCAGCGATCCGGTTGGCTAGCAGCGAATCGACCAATCGATAGAGAGCTGGTAGTTCGACCGTCAGCCGTTTCGAAACATCCGTCTCCGCACTTAGTTGTGGCAGGATCGCGAACGCTTCCAATTCGATCTCATTGGACCACGCCGCAGTCAGCAAATTATCAAACAGTACAGCCGTGTACGCGATCTTGTCATCATCAACCGCGACAACGATTCGTTCCCGCAGAAATGGTAACAACTGAGTCTCACGAAATCGATTCGAATAGATCGCGACCAACGCATCGCTCAACTGCCGCTTTTCTACCTGCTCATTCGTAACCAGCCACCGATCTTTCAGTGTGCCTGCAATTTTTTCCCAAACACTGTCGGGAACTTCAGTGGCGTCGAGTTGTTTCCGACCATCCATTGGTTCCGTTAATTCCAGGCGTCCGCTCAACGACCAGCCGATCAGCGAATTCAATTGCGTCGCGGACAGAGTCGCTGCGTCGTTGCGCAAGATGGTCAACCATTGGCCGCGCAGTTGGTCGGCGGCATCACTTTGATTGAAGTAATAATTCGATGTGCAACGTGAAACGACATCGAAGTGCTCGGGATGGCGCACAAAATATGCCGCCGTTTCGGTCAACGGCGTAAACCAGCGTTCGTCGACTCGTTGGAAATTCAGATTGGGAAGTTGTCCATTGGCAAAATTTAAAGCGGCATCGAATCGCAGCTGCTGTACCGTCGTCATCTTGCCCTCAACTCGGCCTTCGACAAGCCATTGATCAGCCAACGCATACGCTGCATCGAGTTGGTTGTTAAATATCAGCGCTGACAAATGCTGCGCGTAGGTGGAGTAATAGGAATAGGTTTCGGGATCTCGAGCGATCCAGGCAGTCGTCCATTTCTGCAACTCATCCCATTGAGCGTGGTTGCGAAAAATTTCAACGGCGGCATGGCGGAGCAGATCATCATCTTCGGGACTACGTTCGGGACGAGCGAGTTCTTGCCGCAACCAAGCATGAGCTTCCTCGACCCGTCCAGCCTGATCGAGTTTCCCGGCATATTGCTGCTGAGCGCTGGCATTCCAAGGCATCGATTCGGCAATAACGCGGCGCAACACCAAGACATCCTCTCGGCGTTCCATCCGTTCAAGACTCGACGCTTCACGTTCATTCCAAATGTCCGTGATCCGCTGGGACATGGATGCACGGAGTCGTTGCTCGGCAACATTGTCATTCGGCCAACGCGGTAGCACAACGGGCACGCGATCAGCCAATGGTCGGTCGTAGACAGGTTTCAACAGTTGATGCGCGGCATAAAACTCAGTCGTGGCTGATACCGAATTTGCCTGGTTCAGAATGAACTCGGCCAAAAACACATCAGCGTGACGTGTATTTCTTACAAGCCGTTGCGCTTCGTCGATCAACCGTTGACGGGCTTCTTCATTGCGACGAATCGTAGCCAGCAGTACCGTGCGAATCCAGCGCACACCCGGCTTGTCCGCTGTAAGTTGCTCGGCAGCATCAACCTGCTTCCACATTTCTTCCCATTGTTGAAGGCGAGCATTGTGCAGGATCAGCGCCAGTCGATCGTCAAACGTCGCGGTTCCAGCGGCCAATTTCTGTCGAGCGACTTGCAGTGTCACAAAAGGTATGTGAACGAACTGTACTTGCGGCTTGTCGGCCAAAAACAACTGTAACCGCACATCGTATTCGGCTTTTGTTAACGACTGCAGTTCGAGCTGCGTATCGGAGACGGTTTGTCCTAAATCATTGGTGAGGATTATTCGGCGCGCCCACCAAGTGCCGGCCAGTTCGACGAAGTCTTCAAATGAGGTCGTGTTGGTCACCTTACCGTCACGCAGAACCTCGTGTTTCAACAGCACATGCCGAAACGTATCGATGGTAAAATTCGCGACGTTGGTTGTATCTTGCTGCGACATGACCAGTCGGACTTGATTGTCACTTGCCGGTTCAACGACAACATTCCAATCAGCATACATTTGTTGAAGTGGCGAAAGCGAAAAATCATTGAGACTCAGCGGAGGAGCTGTCAGTTCGCTCCTTCGAGACGCGCGGCTGCGTCCCAGTTGAAAAGCCAGTGAATAAACGCTGCGTTCAGTGGCGTCGCAATAGTTGACGACCGTCTGTTCCGCTAAATTGTTCCCCCGTGTGAGCCAGGCCGTCGGTGAATACAGGACTTGATCGGAACTGCGGCCGGACGAGCGGTCCCAGCGCGGATCGAGGTACTCCGTGTCGCGGCGCATTTCAATCCCGCCAACCAGGGCCAACAGACTTTCAGTCCGCAATAAACTGTTCGCCAGCGAAATTGCTGCGGGCGACCACTTGGCCGGATCTTTCGGAGGCGCTATCGGTTCATTCGCCGGCGCCGGGTCAAGTGCAGGAAACACCGAGTTGATCCAGGACGTGTAGTCGGGTTGATTGTAACCGTATTCGTTGTCGTAAAGCCCGTTCCATCTTCCGCCCATACTTCCACCTCCATAAGGCATTTCGGCCTTGTCCTTGTATTTCTTCCCAGCTACGACCGCAAACAATTCATCATCCATCGTGGTGTCGCTGTCGATGTAACCAAATTCTGGAACGTCTCTTGACCGGCCCGCGACGTCCAGTCCCGTCATCAAAACATCACCTCGCGATTTCGCGAGCGATTCCTTTCGATCCGATTCATTAGAAAATTGGAATTCCAGAGTTGACTGGCTTTCCGCAACCGCATCACCCGCAGCGGGCATACCTTCGTCAACGGTTTGTTCCGCTCTAGTTGCTTCCAGCATCAATTCTTCGATGGAAAAGGCGGACAATTCGTCGACAGCACCACCACCTCGGCCGCTGCCGCCCGCAAATCGACCTAAGGACCCAGATCGGTTAAGGTTTAGCCTGCCATCGAGGTCGACAAGCCTTCCGTCGTCGAACCATGCGGAAACCAAAGACCTCGTCGACATACCGAGTCGTTTTTCCAGGACATCGAGCTGCTGAATATCCTGTTGAAACACGGCGGAATCTCGGCCCAATTGGGCAAGTCGGCTGAGAATCTGCCGCCGCATTCCCAATCTCCAGTCTCCAGCACGCTTCATTTGTTGTTGCAACAATTCGAAGTTGGCGTTGCCGCGACCGTCGGCGAAAAAACGTTCGCCATCTCGCATTTCATATCGCCGCTGCACTCCGAATCGTTCGCGGTCCGCATCGGTTTCGAGAACTAACAGCGACGTGTACGGTGTGATGATATGGAATTCTTCTGACAAACGAATAATGTCATCCTGAATCGCTTGGTTGCTGCCTTGCGCCAACAATTGGTCCAGATGAGCGCGAGCCCACAGCCGCGGGACAAATGAATTTCCTTCTTCGGCACCCTTAAGAATTACCTTTGCCGAGTAGCGGACTTCTTCGGAGCCATGCTTTCCGGTCACAATGATCTCGCCTTGCTGGTCTTCACTCTCGGGCAGATAACGCCCAACCAAAATCTGTTGAGTCCCGGCGGCTACGTTTGGCAATCGCTCCGGGTAGACCGCAGCCACTTTCAAGCCGCGGAATTCCACGTTCAAATCGCGCAAGCCAGGTTGAGCGATCTCATTCAGCAATTCGAGCGCCGCAATCTGCGCGGTTTGTTCCCCGTTGATGGAGCGCACTGAACCACCCCCGACATTGGCGATACCTCGCATGACCACGGAATCATTGGAATTCCCCAACGTGATTGCATGGAGCGAACGTCGGGCCGTCGTGTTAGCCGACTTCTCGAACAGCACACTCAATCGTCTCACGAACGCCGCTGGATCCGTATCGCCCGCCGAAATTATTCCGTCGCCGATGTAGATGATTTGGGCATTCGTCGCGGATTTGCTGAGCGTATCTTCGAAAGCGCGATCCAGATTCGTCCAACCGAGCGACACGCGGTCGCTCAAGAATCTGGTTGCGGCAGCGATGTTGTCCGGGTTGGCGATCTGTGGTTCCGTCGAGGCCCAAGCCGTTGCCACGTCGGCGGCGATCAATTGAAAACGATCGTCCGTTCCCAGAGACGCCAGTACCGCGGCGACGAATTCGGCCTGTTGTTTGCGTTTTTCGTTGTCCATCGAAATCGAAGTATCGCACAACAGTACGACTTGTAAGGGCTCACCGTCCGGCAGTATTTCTCGTTGCCAGTTGCCTTCGGTGCTCGGTGGCGTGAGTTGCATCAGGAAGTAACCGTCCGCGCCGCGTCGATGCGGTACCACGACGACATTTGGTTGCTGTTCACCGATCTCACAAACAACTTCAAAGTCCCGCGTCGGCGCATACTCCTGAGCTGAAAATTCAATCTGTGCAGAATGCTCGGTCTGCTGAGTTCTAACAGTATGTGTCGGGCAGGTCACGCTGGTCAGGGCGAGCACCGAATTGATCGTGACCGACAACGACAATTCACGCAACGGCGTTGTGCGCAACAATTCGCTGCGCAGACTGTAGGCGTAACGGTATCGATTGGCACGCATTGGCAAGACTTGCGTATAGACAATCTTGATTCGTTTTTCGGACCGCGCTTCAATCGGAAACACACGGGCCTTGAAGATGTTGCCGCCATTCCATTCGAGCAAGCCCGGATCACGTTTTTCACGCAATATGGTTTCGTAGATTTCGCGAGCCCGCTGTTTTTCGACGACGTCCGCTTCAATCAGATCATCGCCAATCCACATACCGAAACCACTGATCGATGCGTCTTGTGGTAACGGAAAATGGAAAACGCCTTCCAGTCGGCTCGGGGTGTGATTGACGAACGATTCTTCGATTGTCGTCCGCGCAATTTGATCGCGGATTTCGACGCTCACCTTGTGATAGCCGACGGTCAGCGGTTCGTTTCGTCCATCGGGCAAAGTCACGAGCAGGGAACCGAGCGTCTCATTGTTCGAGGTGCCCTCAAAACCAGCCAGCCATTGTGGTGTCGGAGCGACGTCGGCCAGATTTTCGTCCCGATCCACGCGCACCAGCAGTTTCTGATTCGGCTCCATGATCCGTTTGGCAGTCCGCGGACCCAACAATGAAAATCTCCAAGTCTCTTCGAGCGTATTCAGTTTGGGAGAAACGGCCTGGACTGTACCGGAATGCAGTCTTACTTCCATCGGCGAAATGGTTTCGAGCAAGGTGCCCGGACCGAGGGTCAATTCCACCTCGGACGACAAGGTGACTTTGATCGCGTTGGCGCCCCGCAACTCGGTGCGAATCCAGTCACCTGGGCGAAGTAATGTCTCGCGGCAGATCGGCGTCCAGCGTTTGGCCAACATGGGCCGCAATACCACGATTCCCTGTGCGTCACTGATCTTGCCGATGCGCCCATCTTCGGTAAGTGATTTCGATATTTCGAATTTTTCGTCAGGCACCGGCACGTTCATCGAAACCAGCTGCATTTCGGCCAGCGGTGGCCCGGTCCGCTTGGTCCCGGATGCCCAAGCGAGAATCTCGATCAGTTGCAAACTCTCGGCGTCGGCGGTCGCCTCAATATCCACACTGCCATTATCTGCAGGCAAGGCCAGTCGATAGACCAGACAATTGCGACCGTCGCGATTGACTTGTTCGACCGGCCGCGCTTGGAGCAGACCCGAGGCGTCGGTAACGTCGACATCCAACAAACTAATCAAGTCGATTTGTTGTTGGGGTCCAAGGAACCAGGGGGAGTCCGATGCCTCACTCGTGTTGGCGGTTTCGTCGATCTTCCACAACCGCGAGCCAGCGGCGATTTGATAGCGTTGCGAAGATTCCTCCCAACGAACCAAGCCTGGCGCACGAACCCAAACTTCCGCCGCTCGTCCAGCTTTGCTCACTTTGAGTTGCAAACTGCTCGCGCTGTGGAGTTCGTTGAGCACACTCGAGAACGGCGTTGTACTCAACGCAGCAGAATTTGAGATTACCGTGAGCCAAAGCACCACCGCCGATATTGCGGCGACCATTCCGGCCAAACCTCGGGAAGCCAGTACCAACATCATTGATCTTGTTCCTTTGCCTGGGTTACGTTTTTCAACGGAGCCGTCCTGAAGCGCCCGATTATCAATTGGCAGCGAGACGAATGATTCCTCGAACCTGGCTGCGGCGCGTTGTCGCAGTGATTCCAGCAGCGCTTCATCGGGCGCCGGAACATGGAAATCTATCGTCCGGATCAAAGCGGCGAGTCGATGTTCCTCGGGTTCGAACTGGTTTTCGTTGTTTTCTTTGGTCATGACAGTCGGGCTCCCTGTTCAGAGCCAACAAGAATTTCAAACGCGGCACGAAACTCCCGCCGTGCACGGGCCAATTTAGATTTTGTTGCTTCGACGGAACTTCCGTGTTCAGCCGCCAATTCTTCGAGACTGTGCTCGTCCAGATATTTTGCGGTCAGCAGAATCGCGTAGTCCGTCGGAAGCTCGGCGAGAACTCGCCGCACCAGTTCCGCAATTTCTGTTTGGTCATTCAAGTCGGATGGTGGCTCAGTCGACTTGAGCAAATCAACCGGATTAATTTTTCCGCTTTCCAGCAACGTCCTCCACCGCTGGGCTCGTTCGGACTTTCGCCAGTAGTTCGCCGCCTGTCGATGGACGATGCCAGCCAACCAGCCACCGAGCGTGCCTTTCCCGGAGTCAAATCGTCGCGCCGAACTCGCGGCCGCCAAAAACACTTCCTGCACCACGTCTGCGATACCCGCCAAATCTGGACCGACGAGTCTGGCTGTCAACCGCCAGACGGCAAGGTTGTAGTGCTCATACAGCGCACTCCAAGCCTCCCGATCGCCTTCCCGCAGCCGGTCGCCGATTTCAAGTTGTTCCTCGGGACTGAGCACTGAACTGGCTCACGTTTGACAGTTAATCGTCTACATAGACATTGGCGCTGAAGCTACCCGAGGTGTCGCTGATTCTGTCCGGAAAGTGCCAAATGTTGAAAATCAATTTCTGCGACGAATTCGATCGCAGCGATGTTCTATTTCGGCCGGTGCTTTCCAATCACCTTGGTGGACGTCGTCGCCGACCAGCAGTTTATCTTGATTGGCGATTCAATATCAACCGATGGAAGAACAAATCGGCTTGGAGAGGGGTCGGGTCGAATCAAAGAACCGACATGAGTTGGCGGCGAGGGATGAAGGTCTTGCCAGCGAATTTTTCACGCGGGAGATAACATCCCTGATTCAATCCTCGCCGTGAACCGGAATTTTTGATAGCCCAGTATTCAGTTAGTATTCAGTATAAGCGCAGCGATCGTACAACAAACGCCGCGAATTGCGGTTTGCAATCGATTCTGCCTTTCGTGTCGGCGTTTGCGTGAAACGAGGAAAACCTCGAATAGAAGTTTGATTGAGATCGATGAGCCTCGAACGGATTGTTTTACGGGATGACTCCCAATCCTCGCTGGAGATTTTACATGACGCGATTCTGAAGGAATTAAATAGAGATTCAACATCACGTATTTTGGATGGATGGAAGTATCTTCGTTGAGCGTCAGGTCATTCCTTTTGCATGGAACAAGTGTCCGAAACCTGTAACGTGTTGCTGGCGAAACTCGCCGCAAATATCGCGACGCTCGAATAGGGCACGGCGACTGTAACTTCGACTAAATCTCCGCGAACCGCTTGTGAAAATGACGCCCGTGCTGTGCCATTGGGGGCAATTGCGGTACACGTGCAAGTAACATCACTGGTCGGAGTATGGAGCAATTGTGCGAGTTGTGAAACAGTCGAACTGATAATCTGACTCGCGTCCGCATTTGAATTGATGGCCAAGCGGGCTGCTTCTCGTGTCTCGTTAATCACCAGAGCCTTGTGCGTGTTCAAGTTGCACAATTCGATTGCTCCGACGATAACCAGTACGAAAACTGGCAACACCATCGCAAATTCAACTGCAGCTGTTCCCGCACGTTGAGACGTTTTTTTTTATTGGGGGGGTTTTGATTGTCTGAGTGGGGGGTTTTGTTTTTTGTTTTTTTTTTTAAAAGGTTTGTTTAAAACGGGTACCAAAGGAATAGTTTGCATTTTAATTTT